>NZ_JBASCU010000016.1:0-82398 GCF_049651805.1 Pseudolysinimonas sp. | reverse complement strand
GGCTGCCGCGTGGATCCACGGGGAAGCCGCACGGCGGGCATCGAGCGGCGGGCCGTTCACCGTACTCGACCTGTGCGTCGCGGTGCCCGGCGTGGTGCGCGATCTGGTCGGCTGATGCGGGCGACCGCGCCGCTACGATTGAACCCATGAAGGTGTTCGCGTTCCTGGTCTCGCTCGCGCTGTTCCTCGGTGGCCTCGCCCTGTTCGGTTACGCCTTCGTGTGGGGCGAAGAGTGGCAGGTGCTCGCTTTCGCCGGCGGTATCGCGGCGATCTCGGTGTCGCTGATGATCCCGTTCCACCTGCTCGAGCGTCTGGACTAGCACGCCGTCCGCGTCCGCGACGGCGGTCGTCTTCTCAGCGCCCTCCGTCGTCTTCCCGCGCCTTCTCGCGCACGACCCCGCCCGGTTCTATCCGCGGGCGGGTGTGCTGCCCGGCGTCGTCGAGGTGCGTGACCAGACCGGAGCCTGGGATGCCGTGGGCCAGACCCGCATCCTCGTGCTGTCCGACGGCGGTACGGTGACGGAGACGCTGCGCGTCGCCACCCCGCCGCTGTTCGCCTACGACCTATCGGCGTTCACCGGCTTCTTCGGGCGCCTCGTCGCGAGTGGCCGCTCCGAATGGCGGGTCGACGAGCACCCCGAGGGCAGCACCATCGAGTGGACGTACACCTTCACGGCAAAGGCCGGCTGGGGGCTCGCGGTCGTGGCCATCATGCGACTCGCCTGGGCGCCGTACATGCGGCGGGTGCTACCCGCGATCGCGAGGGAGTCAGGCCGCTGACTCCAGCACCCGCCCGCCGAAAGAACGCAGTCGCGTCTGAAGTCCGTCGATCCGATCGGCGATGACGTCTGCCGCGTCGGGCATCCAGTCGTACGAGGGCGGCGCGATGCGGATGAGCAGTGAGCAGGCGAGATCGGCGCAGATGTACGTGCCGACCGAGTTTCCGGCCCGACCGGCCTCGCCGGCGCGCGCGGCGCTGAACATCGTGACTTGGCCGGCCGGCTGCGGGGTGTTGCACAGGGAGCAGATCGCCGAACCGGGCTGCAGGCGCACCTCGGAGGCGCGGAGGGAGATGCCGATCGGCTCGTCGCCGCGCCAGTAGACGAGGTAGCCGCGCAGCGGAGCGCCCGGGTCGCGCCAACCGAGATATTCCCGGTCGGCCCAGACGACCTCGTGCAGACCCGGCAACGGCATCCGCTCGGCCTCTCCGGGCACCGCGTTCACCATCGAGGCGCGGATCTGCAGCTCGGTCATCGGCTTCATCGCCGATCAGCCTAGCTCGGGGCATCTTGGGGGTTAGCCCCCTGGACGAGCGCGCACGCCCGCTCGAGGATGAGGTCATGAGCGAACTCAGAAGACCCCGCACCGGCCGTGTCATCGGTGGCGTCTGTGCCGCCCTCGCCCGTCGTTTCGGCTGGGACGTCACCCTCGTCCGGGTGCTCACCGTCGTCTCGCTGTTGCTCCCCGGCCCGCAGCTGATCATCTACGTGATCGCCTGGATCGTCATCCCGGGGGAATCCGGCACGGTGACGGTGCCCCCGACGACGACGGCATCGCACGCAGGCTGATCCCCAGCCGCGCCTCAGCAGCCGTACAGACGGCGTACGTATCGTTCCGCGTATGGGATTCCTCGACAGGCTGTTCGGCACCGAGCAGGACACGACCCCCGCATCGTCGCGTCGTCGCCCGCCGACGGAGGATGAGCGCGCCGTCGAGCGTTACCGCTATCTGTTGCAGACGGCTCCTCCGGAGACGATCGAGCAGGTGCACGCCGAAGCGTTCTCGAAGCTGAGCGAGTCGCAGCGTGCACAGGTGTACGAGGAACTCTCCCGCGGAGCGGGCACCGGCGAACGTCCGCTGTCGAGTGAGCCCGCGACGCTGGCCCGTGCGGCGACCCGCAAAGAGATGCGGGAACCCGGATCGCTCGAACGCAGCCTCAGCGGCCCGAGCTTCGGCTCCATGGTCGGCAGCACCCTGCTCGGCACGGTCGCCGGATATGTCATCGGGTCCGCGCTGGTCAGCGCGTTCCTGCCCTGGGATGGCGGTGCCTCAGCCGACCCGGGTGCCGATTCCGGTTCGGATGCCGGTGCCGGCGACGCCTCGGCGGATGCCGGGGGCGACTTCGGTGGCGACCTCGGTGGGGGAGATTTCGGCGGCGACTTCGGCTTCTAGCCGACACTTCCCGCGCGCCGCGGCCAGCGGCGGAGAACCAGGATAGCGACCCAGAGGGACGCCGCTCCCGCGACGGCGAGCCACAAGTCGAGGAAGTACTCGATCACGAGGAACGTGGGCACGAAGGTGAGGGCCGCCGCAAGCGCGACCACCCCGACCGATGGCGTCGGCCCGAGCACACGCGGCTTTTCCCACCTGCCGACGCCGAGCGACAGAGCGAAGAGGATGCCCAGCACCAGCAGATAGACGATGATGCGCGACCACCACCAGGCGGGCGACGCCGGCTCGGGGTCGGCCCCCGGAATGAGCAATCCCAGACCCGCGATGATGATGATGACGGGCAGGTGCCACAGGTAGATCGTCATCAGTCGGGTACCGACCCCGAACACGATGGCACGGGCGGCGCGCGTCGACATGACCTTCGCCAGAGCGGGCCGGAACAGGCACAGCAGGCAGGCCTGGGCGAGCCCGAGCAGCACCAGCGGGAGGGTCGGCGGGTTGAGGTTGACCAGCATGTCGGTGTTGTACGGCCCGACGGTGCTGAGCGGCACCAGGGCCGCGTAGCAGGTGGCCGCGACCACGATCAGCTGCCAGCGGGTGCGGCGGGCGAACCAGCCGTCGGCGTACCAGAACCCGATCTGTTGCACGAGCAACCAGACGAACACCATGTTGAGGTAGCCCACCTGGGTCACGCCGGAGCTGTAGCGGGCGGCATCCACGACGATCACCCCGCCGAACAGCACCGCCGGCGTGAGGGCGGGCGCGCGCTCGTGCAGCCTCGCCATGGCGGGCATGAGTGCCTGGCACAGGCAATACGCGGCGATGAACCAGAGCGGCGATCCCGCGCCCTCGACCACCTGGGCGACGAGTTCGGGGGCGAACGCGAGAAGAGTTGTCGCGCCGATGACGACGACATAGAAGACGAAGAGCGGAAGCGTCGGCTGGGCCAGGCGCAGCACGCGGGTCTTCACGTAGTCGGCGGCCGAGCCCCCGCGACGCACGGTGCCGCGCCACGCGATGAGGCTCGCGAACCCGCCGACCACGAAGAACAGCGGCATGATCTGTCCGGCCCAAGTGGCGGCGGCGAACCATGGTTGTTCCTCGAGCGGGCGAGAGACGACCAACCCGCCATCGGCATCGCGCCCCACGCCGACGAAGAGCAGGTGGACGACCACGACGAGCAGCAGGGAGAACACCCGAGCGAGGTCGATCGTCAGATCGCGTTTCGAGAGATCGAGCGACGAGATCGCCGAGACGTCACGGGTGATCGTCGGGTCGATCCGCTTCGTCACCCGCCCACTCTAGAGGCGTGCTCCTCACGCGCGAGTAGCCGCACCGCTGCCTCGAAGTCGAGCGACTGCCCGATCTCGGTGGATGTGTTGTAGACGGGCCCGCGCAACGTCACGAAGACACCTTCCGCCTCGAGGATGTACCCCGCGGCCATCCCGTCGATCACGACGCGGAAGACACCGTCGATCGCCGACACCACCTGCAGCTCCATCGCGCACCTCCGCCCGTCTCACCCGGGCTGACTCCATCTCAGCACTCTCTTCTGCACTCCGCCAGGGGCTGACCGCACCATTCATCGAGGGTTCACGCTTTGCGGTGATAGCCAGGGGTTTACCAGGACTCGTCCAGGGTGACGGGTCAAGGTGGTCCACGGCCGTCGCGCCATCCGCCATCCGTTCCGGGATGGCCTGGACCCGAAAGTTCTGAAACTCCCGATGAATTCGATCTTCCGCCGTGCCCTTGCGGTGTCCGTCGCCGGCGTGTGTCTCGCCGCGGTCGGCACCTTCGCCGTTCCCGCCGCTGTCGCCGCCATCCACCAGGCAGAGCTCGACGCCACCGCGCAGTCCTTCGAACTGGCCTCATCCTCGACGGCGATTGCCGCGACGCCGGAGACAGAGCGTGACGCGTTCGAGATCACCGAGTACACGTTGGTGCAGTGGCCGCTGCCTGAAGGGACCACCATCTCGTCGTTCTTCGGGTATCGCTCATGCGAAGGCTGCTCGACGATGCACAGCGGAATCGACATCGTGCCGGGGGGCGCCGGCATTCCGATCGAAGCCATCGCCGACGGGGTCGTCGTGGGCTCGAGCGTCGCCGATGGTTCGTGGGGCGTGAACGTCACCATCCAACACGACGTCGACGGGGTGACCTACCGCAGCGCCTACGCCCACATGCAGGCGGGATCGATGACCCTGTCGCCCGGGGACACGGTGCAACGCGGTCAGGTGATCGGACGGGTCGGCAACACCGGCCAGAGCTTCGGAGCCCACCTGCACTTCGTCATCCAGACCGCCGACGGCACGTTCATCGACCCGCTTCCGTGGCTGCGCGAGAACGCCAACATCGACGACTGACGCGGATGCTCGGCGCGCGGCTACCCTGAGCCGGTGCCCGTCGTCATCCGCCCCTTCACCGTCGCCGATCTCGCCGCCGTCGTCGCCATCAACGACGGAGCCCATCCGGCGGTGCCGATCACCCCACCGGATGAGCTCGCCGAGCTGATCGCGATGAGTCGACTCGCTCTCGTCGTCGACGACGGGGAGCCGGCCGGGTTCGTCGTCGCGCTCGGCCCGGGGCTCGCTTACGCGAGCGAGAACTACGGCTGGTTCAGCGCTCGTTCCGGCGACTTCCTCTACGTCGACCGCATCGTGCTCGCGCCGCGACGGCAGGGTCAGGGAATCGGCCCGAGGCTGTACGACGCCGTCGAAGAAGCCGCCCGCGCCGACGGCGCGTCCGAGATCACCTGCGAGGTGAATGTGCGCCCCGCCAATCCCGGCTCGCTCGCATTCCACGCCCGGCTCGGGTTCGTCGAAGTCGGCCGCCAAGAGACCAAGGGCGGCAGCACCGAGGTCGCTCTGTTCGCCCGACCGGTGTCGGCGATCGGCGGCGCCGCTGCGGCGGGATAGGGTGGCGCCATGACCGGTGGACCGACCGTTTCGATCGTCATCCCCGCGTACAACGAGGAACGCACGATCCGCGCGTGCGTGGTCGCAGCCATCGAGCAGACCGTCCCCGCCGATGAGATCATCGTCGTCAACAACAAGTCGACCGACTCGACGGCCAAGATGCTGAAGGCCCTCAAGACCGAGTTCCCCGACGCTCCGCTGGTCATCGTCGACCAGAACGCCGAGCAGGGCATCACCCCCACGCGCAACGCGGGCTTCAACGCCGCCACGAGCGAGGTGATCGGCCGCATCGACGCGGACTCGATCCTTGAACCTGAGTGGGTCGCCGTCGTGAAGCGCATCTTCAGCGACCCGACCGTGGGGGCCGCGACCGGCCCGATGATCTATTACGACATGCCGCTACGGCGGTTCGGTGCGCGTGCCGACGACAACATGCGACGCGCGCTGCTGAAGCTGACGAAGGAGTACCACTTCGTCTTCGGCAGCAACATGGCGATGCGGGCGAGCGCGTGGCACGACATCCGCGACCACGTCTGCAACGACGCCGACAAAGAGATGCACGAAGACCTCGACCTCGGCATCCACCTCTTCGACCGCGGCCACAAGATCGTCTACGGCTCGAAGATGGTCTCGGGCATGTCGGCCCGTCGCCTCGACGCGAACCCGAAGGACTACCTGCGGTACGTGCGCCGGTGGGAGAAGACCTACGACCACCACAAGATCTTCAACCCCGCGCTGCGCGCTCCGATGGTGGTGTTCTCGGCGATCTACCCGCTCGGTAAACTCATGCGTCAACAGCATCTGAGGTCGCTCAAAGACGGCGGCGTCGGCCCGTCCGCCTGGGCCGGCTGAGCCGATTCAGGTCAAGACGAGCGCGAGCCCGGCAATGGAGCACGGGATGCGCTCGGAGGTGTCGCGCAGCAGCGACCCGGTCGGCCGGTGGGGGTCGGTCGAGGCGACGACCCGCCCCGACGCGTTGACGATGGTCGCGGCATCGAGGCCGCGCAGGTGCGCGAGGAGAGCCCGCTCGACATCGTTCACGTAGAGGTCGGCCCCGACGATGCCGATCAGGCGCTCGCCGTTGTGCGCCGGCACCGTCAGGGTGAGGGTGTAGTCGTCGGTGCAGAGGTAGTCGACGTAGGGGCCGGTGATGTGGCGGGCTCCGGTCGTCGTCGGAACCCGCCACCACTCGAGCGTCGTGTAGTCGCGGAAGCTATCGGACGCCGGGTTCTCTTCGGCGACGAGCCGTCGGATCGACGGGTCGGCCGATCCCACCCCGAACGTGTTGGCGTGGCCGAGCCACCAGGCGAGGTGCCACTCCGCCTCCGGCAGGAACCCGGGAGCGGCGACGAACCCGGCGCCGATCACGAGAGCGCCGTCGACGGAGAGTTCGGGCACCGTGATCGATTCGACGACGCGGTCGAGACCTTCGACGGTCGGGAGGCCGTCTTGCTGGTCGACGTAGGCCTCGATCAGCGTGCGCCAGGAGTCGATCATCTCGAACACCCCGCCGAAGGTGCGGTCGATCGCGTCGACACAACCGCGCACCGCAGCATCCATCGTCGTCGGCATGATCACTCCTTTTTCTCGAGACGGGATTTCTCGTCGAGCAGCCACTCGATCGCGCCGCCGATGTGAGCGACGGTGAGCCGGCGGGCCTCGTCGCCGTCGAGAGATTCGATCGCACGGACGACGGCGAGCTGCGCCGTACGGCTGCTCAGGCGCTCGTCGCGATCGCGTAGACACCACCACAGCAGCGGCGCGAACTCGGCCTGGAGCCGCAGCTCCTCGCGAACGAGACGCGCCGACTGCGAGAGCGCCGCGACCTCGAGCCGGAACATGCCTTCGCCGCGTCGCGCCGACGTCTCATCGTCGGGGTCCACGGCCTCGACCGTCTCGCGAAGGTGACGGATGTCGTCGTCGGTCGTGCGGTCGGCGGCGAGCTCCGCCGCGGCACCGGCGATCGCGGTGTAGTGCACCCCCATGTCACGAAGTTCGACACGGGAGAGGCTGGCCACCCGTCGGGCGATGCGGCTCGCGCGCGACCCCGTCGCGATGACGAAACTGCCCCCGTCCCGACCCCGCCGAGTCTCGACCAGGCCGTGCTCGCGAAGTGTCTCGAGGGCCTCTCGGGCGGTCACCGTCGCGACCCCGAACTGCCGGGCCATCGCCGCCTCGCTGGGCAGCTTCTCGCCCCCGTTCAGCAGTCCGAGGTCGATCGCGTCGCGCAGTCGCTGGGCCACCAACTCGGCCCGGCCCCCGCCCGCGATGGGCGCGAAGACCGCGGCTCGCGCGGCGGTGGTGGCGCTGATCGATTGCGGCATGGGCTTCCCGGCTCGGGTGTTGTGACCCGACCGTAACATGTGCCACTCTCTTTTGACATCTGCTTCCATATGATTTGCTTATCCGCACCGAGCACACAGGAGTGATCACGTCCACACCAGCGATCCGACTCACCGGGCTGACGAAGTCGTTCGGTGCGCTCGTCGCGGTCGACAACCTGGATCTGGACATCGCCGAGGGCGAGTTCTTCTCGATGCTCGGGCCCTCGGGATCGGGCAAGACAACAGTGTTGCGGCTCATCGCCGGCTTCGAACAGCCCACGAGCGGCACGATCGCGTTGCGGGGGCAGGACGTCACCCGCCGTGCCCCGTTCGACCGCGACGTCAACACGGTGTTCCAGGACTACGCGCTGTTTCCCCACATGACAGTCCTCGAGAACGTGGCCTACGGCCTGCGCGTGCGAGGCGTGTCCCGCGCGCGCCGCGCCGAACTCGCGCGGGCCGCACTCGAGTCGGTCGCCCTCGGCGGCTTCGGCGACCGTAAGCCGAGTCAACTCTCCGGCGGGCAGCGGCAGCGCGTCGCCTTGGCTCGGGCGACGGTCGTCGAGCCGAAGGTGCTGTTGCTCGACGAACCCCTCGGCGCGCTCGACCTCAAGCTGCGCGAACAGATGCAAGTCGAGCTCAAGGAGCTGCAGCGCTCGCTCGGCATCACCTTCATCTTCGTCACCCACGACCAGGAAGAGGCGCTGACCCTGAGCGATCGGATTGCCGTCTTCAACGCCGGCCGCATCGAGCAACTCGGCACTCCTGCGGAGATCTACGAGTCGCCGGCCTCCCCGTTCGTCGCCTCGTTCGTCGGCACGTCCAACATCTTCGACGCGGAGGACGCACAGCGGTTGCTCGGCGTCACTGGAGTCACGTCCATCCGGCCCGAGAAGATCACCCTGGCTGCCCCCGGCACGACTACACCCGCAGGTGCGGTGTCGCTGCCCGGCACGATCGCCGAAGTGATCTACATCGGGACGGCGACACGGTTGCTCATCGAATTGGCTGACGGGCGTCGCTTCAGTGTGCTGGAGCAGAACACCGCCGGACGATCCACACACGACCGACGAGGCGATGCGGTGGTAGCCCGATTCGCCGCCTCCGACCTCGTTCCTCTCAGATCGCCCACTTAGACCTTCGCGACCTTCAGGTCCATCCATCGAAAGAAGGAGAACGCAATGCGCATCACAGCACCACGGAGGTCGGCGTTCCTGGCCGCCCTGGCGATCGCCTCGGCGACCGCACTCCTCACCGGCTGCGGCACCGCCTCGGGCCCGGGGGGTGATGACGGCGGTCTTCCGACCGAGCTCGGAGAGTTCGAAGGGTCCGTCTCGATCCTCGCGTGGCCGGGTTACGTCGAAGACGGCAGCAACGACCCGGCCGTCGACTGGGTGTCCGGTTTCGAAGAAAAGACCGGCTGCCTGGTCGACTCCCAGGCCTACGGCACCTCCGACGAAGCGGTCAACCTGGTACGCGCCGGCGGCTACGACGTCGTCGCCGCGTCCGGCGACGCCACGTTGCGGCTCATCGCCGCGGGCGACGTCGCAGCGGTCAACACCGACCTGATCCCGAGCTACGAGGGCGTCTTCGACTTCCTCAAGGAGCAGGCCTGGAACTCGGTCGACGGTCAGTCGTACGGCGTTCCGCACGGCTACGGCGCCAACCTCCTGCTCTACAACACGGAGGAAGTGAGCCCGGCACCCACCTCGTGGGATGTGGTGTTCGACCGCGCGAGCGAATACTCGGGCAAGATCACCGCGTACGACTCGCCGATCTACATCGCCGACGCCGCCGTGTACCTGATGGCGCACCAGCCGGAGCTCGGGATCGAGAACCCGTATGCACTCGATGAGACGCAGTTCCAGGCGGCCGTCGACCTGCTGAAGGCGCAGCGCGAGCACGTCGGCGAGTACTGGTCGGACTACCTCAAGGAGATCCAGGCGTTCACGACCGGTGACTCGGTCGCGGGCACCACCTGGCAGGTCATCCAGAACGTCCTCGAAGGCGAAGGCGCGACGACCGCGGTCGTCCTGCCCGAAGAGGGTGCCACCGGATGGTCGGACACCTGGATGATCGCCTCCGAGGCCGAGAGCCCGAACTGCGCGTACGCGTGGCTCGACTGGATCGCGAGCCCCGAGGTCAACGCTCAGGCCACCGCGTACTTCGGCGAAGCACCGTCGAGCGAGGCGGCCTGCGACTTCCGTGACGACTGCGAGGCGTACCACGCCGGCGACGAGGAGTACGCGTCGCAGATCTGGTACTGGACCACGCCGATCGCGGAGTGCGTCGACGGTCGTACCGACGTCGAGTGCGTCGACTACGCGGGCTGGACCGAAGCCTGGTCGGAGATCAAGGGCTGACACCCCCAATGACGAGCAGCGTGGCAGCGCCGACTCCAGGGCGCGCCGGGATCCCGCAACCGCGGGCCACCCCGGCGCGCCGGATCTCGGTGTTCCTCAGCCAGCACGCGCGGACCAGGCTCGGGCTTCTGCTCGCGGCCCCGCTGTTCTGGTTGGGCGCGGTCTACATCGTCGCGCTCGCCGCGCTGCTCGTCACCGCGTTCTGGACGGTGGACTCGTTCACCGGCCAGGTGCGCACTGAATGGACCCTTGACAACGTCATCGACGTGGTCACCGGGGCGCTCTACCAGACGGTCACCCTCCGCACGATCGGCGTGGCACTCCTCGTCACGATTGTCGACATCCTCATTGCTTTGCCGATCGCGTTCTTCATGGCGAAGGTCGCCGGTCCGCGATTGCGCGGCATCCTGGTGATCGCGATCCTGATGCCGCTCTGGGCGAGCTACCTCGTCAAGGCGTACGCCTGGCGCTCGGTGCTCTCCGAGGGCGGGGTGTGGGCGAGCCTGGTCGAACCGGTCGGCGGCGAGACGCCGGGCTACGGACTTCCCGCGGTCGTCATCACGCTTGCGTACATCTGGTTGCCCTACGTGATCCTGCCGATCTACGCGGGACTCGAAAGGGTGCCCGACTCGCTGTTGGAGGCGTCGAGCGACCTCGGAGCAAAGACTTGGCGCACGATCGTCTCCGTCGTGCTGCCGATGCTGACGCCGGCGATCATCGCGGCATCCATCTTCAGCTTCTCGCTGTCGCTCGGCGACTACATCACCGTCAACATCGTCGGCGGCACCAGTCAAATGCTCGGCAACCTCGTCTACACGAACGTCGGTGCGGCCAACAACCTGCCGCTCGCCGCCGCGATCGCCCTCATCCCGGTCTCGATCATGGTCGTCTACCTCGCCGCGGCGCGTCGATCCGGCGCGCTCGAGAACTTGTAGGCGACCGATGCGACTCAGCAGCACCGCCCGCGCCGTCCTCGGCATCGCCACCGCCCTCGTGCTCGCCGTGATCTACCTGCCCCTGGGCGTCGTGCTCGTGAACTCGTTCTCGACGTCGACGACGCTCACCTGGCCCCCGCCGGGGTTCACCCTGGAGTGGTGGGGCCGGGCGTTCCGCAACGCCGGCGCGCTCGAGGCGATCGGCACGAGCGTTCAGGTGGCGCTTGCAGCGACCGCGATCTCGCTGGTGCTGGGCACGCTGGTTGCTCTCGCGTTGCAGCGCTACAAGTTCTTCGGCCGCGACGCGGTGAGTCTGCTCGTCATCCTGCCGATCGCCCTCCCGGGAATCGTGACGGGCATCGCACTCAACAACTTCTTCCGCACCATCCTCGACGTGCGCCTCGGCATCTTCACAATCATCGTGGCGCACGCGACGTTCTGCATCGTCACGGTGTTCAACAACGTCATCGCCCGCTTGCGACGCACTGGCACCTCGCTGGAGGAGGCGTCATCCGATCTCGGAGCCGGCGCCTGGACCACCTTCCGGCTGGTGACCTTCCCGCAGCTTCGGTCGGCCCTGCTCGCGGGTGGCCTGCTCGCCTTCGCCCTGTCGTTCGATGAGATCATCGTCACGACCTTCACCGCCGGCAGCGGGGTCACCACGCTGCCCATCTGGATCTTCGAGAACCTGTTCCGCCCGAATCAGGCGCCGATCGTCAACGTCATCGCGGTCGTACTCGTCGCCTTCTCGGTCGTGCCGATCTGGGTCGCCCAGCGCCTCGCGGGGGCGGAGCAGACCCACCGCTGAGCCGGGGCCGGCCCGCCGTACCCAACTCTCGGAAACCCACCCACCCATCGACGGGGGTCCACGACATCCTCAGAACTTGCGGGTGAACGGCAGCGGCTTGCGCATCCGGATCAGCAGCAGCAACGGGATCAACACGTACGGCAGGTTGAACGCGAGGAACTTCGCGGGGTTCTGCGTCTGGAACTCCGGTTCGCCGAAGAACTCGACACCGAACACGATGATGCCGGTGATCGAGGCGATCATCGTCGCGTAGATGACGGCGGGCAGCTGGATGCGGTTCCACCCCTTGATGAGCGACGGCACGAGCACCAGGTAGAACGCCAGGTAGGCGAACGCCGAGAGTCCGGTGACGATGCGCATCCACACCGGCGGGTTCATGAACAGTGGGTCGGCGTCGTGGGCGTACCAGTAGTTGGAGTCGACGAGGAAGGTGCCGTTCGGCTGCGTGAAGTCGACGCCCAGGGTCGGCAGCATGTCGGCGATGGACGAGGTCACGATGAAGATCGTGAACATGACCGCGAAGAAGATGTCGATCGGGCGCTGGCGCAGCGGGAGGTTCACCACGACGGATGCGGGAGCTTGAGTCACGGCGCCAGTGTAGGGATTGGTAGCATCGAGGTGAACACGGGAGTCCGGTATGCCGGGCTGAGAGGAAGCAATCCAAGCTTCGACCGTCGAACCTGATCCGGATCATGCCGGCGCAGGGAGGCCTTCTCAGGACACCATCGTCCGCCCGTGCCCCTTCACCGATTGAGAGGGCACGCACAGTGCAACGCAACCTTTTTCTAGCGGCGATTGCCGCATCCGCCGTTCTGCTCGCGGGCTGCACCGCTCCGAGCGACGAACCCACCACCCTCGTTCTCGTCACGCACGACTCGTTCGCGCTGAGCGAGGGCACCCTCGAGCAGTTCACCGACGAGACCGGAATCGCCGTCGACGTGCAGTCGGGCGGCGACGCCGGTGAGCTCGTGAACAAGCTCGTGCTCACGAAAGACTCGCCACTCGGCGATGTCGTGTTCGGCATCGACAACACTTTCGCCTCACGGGCGGCGGCGAACGGCGTGTTGGAGGAGTACGTATCCGGCGATGTGACGGAGGCCGAGGCGGCCTACCTGCTGCCCGACGGCTCCGGCGGGGAGTACCTCACCCCGATCGACTCGGGCGACGTCTGCGTCAACGTCGACCACGAGTGGTTCGCCGAAGCAGGCATCCCCGAGCCGGCGACGCTCGACGACCTGATCGATCCGGCCTACGAGGGATTGCTGGTCGTCGAGGCGGCGAACTCGTCGTCGCCCGGACTCGCCTTCCTGCTCGCGACGATCGCCGCTTACGGCGACGGCTGGCCCGACTACTGGTCGGCGCTCGTCGACAACGACCTGAAGGTCGCCGCGTCGTGGAGCGACGCCTACTACGTCGACTTCTCGGGTCCGTCGAGCGAAGGTGACCGACCGCTGGTCGTGTCGTACGCGTCGTCGCCGCCCGTCGAGGTGCCCCCGGGATCCACCGGGGTGCTACTCGACACGTGCTTCCGGCAGACCGAGTACGCGGGAGTCATCGCCGGCACCGAACACCCGGCCGAGGCGCGGCAACTCGTCGACTTCCTGTTCTCGACGGTCGTGCAGAACGACATCCCCGAGAACATGTACGTCTTCCCGGTGAACTCGCAGGCCGAGCTGCCCGAGACGTGGGCCGAATACGCCGAAATTGCGACGAACCCGTTCGAGATCGACCCGGCCGAGATCGACGCCAACCGTGAGCGCTGGATCGACGAATGGGCGGCGATCGCGACCCCATGACTCCATCCATCCGCGACTTTTCGCGCTCGGCGGACCTCCGTCAGCGCGAAAAGTCGCGGATGAACGCGGGAAGAGCGGTTCCGTGGGTGCTCGCCGTGGCGCTGCCGCTCGCGTTCGTGAGCGTGTTCTTCGCGTGGCCGGTGGCGTCGATCGTGGGACGAGGGCTCTTTCCCGAGGGGTTTCTCGATGTCGCCGGGATCGTCGAGGTGCTGACCCGACCCCGCACGGTGCGCATCATCGGGTTCACAGTGGGCATGGCGGCGGCGGCGACCGCGATCACGCTGGTGCTCGGGATGCCGGTCGCCTACGTGCTGTCGCGGCTGCGGTTCCGCGGGCGCGGGGTGCTGCGCGCGGCGGTGCTGGTGCCGTTCGTGCTGCCGACCGTCGTCGTCGGCATCGCGTTCCGGGCGCTGCTTCGGGATACTCCGCTGGACGGGACGTGGGTGGCGATCCTCGCCGCGCTGGTGTTCTTCAACGTCGCCGTCGTCGCGCGTACCGTTGCGGTGTCGTGGGAGAGCCTCGACCCCCGGCAGGAGGAGGCCGCGCGGGTGCTCGGTGCCGGCCCCGTGCGGGTGTTCCTCACCATCACGCTGCGGCGACTCGCTCCCAGCATCGCAGCGGCGGCATCCATCGTGTTTCTGTTCTGCTCCACGGCGTTCGGCACCGTGCTCGTGCTCGGCGGGGCGCGCTACGCGACCATCGAGACCGAGATCTGGCTGCTGACGACGCGGTTCCTCGACCTGCGGTCGGCCGCCGTGCTGAGTGTCACGCAGATCGTGGTCGTGCTGCTACTGCTCGTGCTCACCGCGAAAGTGCGGGGGCGCACGACCGCTCAGCACCGTTCTTTCGCGACACGCCGCCCGAGGCGATCCGACACGCCGGTGATCGTCGGCTCGGTGCTGACCGGGCTTGCCCTCATGGTGCCGCTCGCCGCTCTCGTCGAACGTTCGCTCCGCGTGGCGGGGGAGTGGGGCGTCGGCAACTACCTCGCGCTCGCCTCGACAGGCGACCGCAACGCGCTCGCCGTGGCCCCATGGCAGGCGCTCGGCAACTCCCTCGGGTTCGCCGCCGCGGCGACGGCGGTCGCGATGCTCATCGGCCTCGTCGCGTGCATCCTGCTGTCGCGCACCCCGCGGTCGCCCCATGCGCGCCGCGGGCTCGACCTGCTCGACGGTGCCCTCATGCTGCCGCTCGGGGTGTCGGCGGTGACCGTCGGCTTCGGGTTCCTCATCACCCTCAACGCCCCGCCGCTCGACCTGCGCACGTCGCCCGTGCTCGTGCCCATCGCGCAGGCACTCGTCGCCGTGCCTCTGGTCGTGCGCACCCTCCTTCCCGTGCTGCGCAGCATCGGCAACCGGATGCGCGACGCCGCCGCGACCCTGGGCGCCGGTCCGTGGCGGGTGATCTTCACGATCGACCTCGGGGTCGCCGCACGCGCGGCGCTCGCCGCGACCGGGCTCGCGTTCACCGTCGCCCTCGGCGAGTTCGGGGCGACGACGTTCCTCTCCCGGCCCGACGCGGCGACCCTCCCGGTCGTCATCTACCGGCTGATCGGGCTGCCGGGCGGCGACAATGCAGGGATGGCGGCAGCGGCATCCGTGGTTCTCGCGCTGGTGTGCGTCGCGGTCGTCGCGCTCGTCGAACGGTTGCGGGTCGACACGGCGGGAGCGTTCTGATGCACGGGTTGAGTCTCGACGACGTGACGGTGCGCTTCGGTAACGTGACAGCGGTGGATGCCGTCAGCCTCAGCATCCCCCGCGGCGAGGTCTTCGCGCTGTTGGGCCCGTCGGGCAGCGGCAAGTCGAGCCTGCTGCGCGCGATCGCCGGGCTCGAGCCGTGCACCGGCGAGATCGCCTTCGATGGTGAGTCGGTGATGCGGATGCCGCCGCACAAGCGGCGGTTCGCGCTCATGTTCCAAGACGGGCAACTGTTTCCGCATCTCGATGTCGCGGGGAATGTCGGGTACGCGCTGCGGGTCTCGGGTGGCGCCACTCGACCGGCGGTGGCGGAACGGGTTGGCGAGTTGCTCGAGCTCGTCGGACTCCGCGGGTTCGAAGGCCGCCGGGTCACCGACCTCTCCGGGGGTGAGCAGCAGCGGGTCGCTCTCGCCCGGTCGCTCGCGGCATCCCCGCGGGTGCTGTTGCTCGACGAACCGCTTTCGTCGCTCGACCGGGAATTGCGCGAACGGCTCGCCGGCGAGCTGCACGACATCCTGCGGGCGGCCGGAGTCACCGCCATCCTGGTGACCCACGATCACGACGAGGCCGGGGTGATTGCCGATCGGGTCGGAATCCTCGACGCGGGGCGGCTGGTTCAGACCGGCACCCTGGCCGAATTGCGCGCCGACCCGGTGAGCGAGCGGGTCGGTCGGTTCTTGTCCTGAGTCGACTCGACACCCGACGCGGGTCCCGAGTCCCGCGGATACCGACCGATAATCTCGACGCATGGGAGGAGGGGCGTCGTCTCGCGCGAGCGACAACCTCGCGGAGCGCGTGCGCGCCTCGGCCGCCGCTCAGGGCGCGACGCGGCTCGTCGTGCTCATCGACGGGCACTCGGGTTCCGGCAAGACGACCCTCGCGACCCAGCTGGCTGAGCGCCTCGAGGCGCTGCAGATCTCCCTCGATGACATGTATCCCGGCTGGGGTGGACTCGAGGTCGGCAGCGCGATGGTGCGCGGCGTGCTCGACCCCACGGAGCCCGGCTACCGCCGGTGGGACTGGAATACCAACCAGCCTGCGGGGTGGCGCACGATCTCCACCGACCGTGACCTCGTCATCGAGGGCTCCGGCGCGATGAGTCGCGCCAACCGAGCGCTGGCGACGTTCGGCATCTGGGTGCGCCTCGATCAGCAGGAGCGCAAGCGCCGGGCGCTCGCCCGGGACGGCCCCACCATCCACCAGAACTGGGACCGCTGGACCGCACAAGAGCAGGCGTTCTTCGCGCGCGAGCGGCCCGACACACTGGCCGACGCGATCATGGACGGCCGCACCGGCGAGTTCGTCTTCCGCGCCGACCTCGGCGCACCCGAGAAGTAGCCGACGTCAGTCCGCACGCGTCCAGAGGTTCGTGAACGGGCTCTCGAGCGGATGGGTCGACAGGGTGTCGCCGTCGCAGACGACCTCCATCGCCACACCGCCGCCCGTGTCGGCGGGAATCTCGATCGGCGTCGACGACGTCGCTCCACCGATCGTCACCGAGGTCGTGACGGTGATGCCGTTCACCCAGTCGGCGAACACGATCTCGTCGCCCTCGGCCGACCAGGAGCCCGACGACTCGCCGGCCTGCAGCTGGCTCACGATCATCTCCAGCCCGCCGTCGAGCGCCGCCGTCATCACGTAGCTGATGTCTGAGACGTACGTCATGGTCGACCCGTCGACGATGAGACGCACGGTGCCGGAGGTCTCGGTGGAGGTCACCGGGGTTCCGTTCTCGAGCATGAGCGCTTGGATCTGGTCGGCGTTGTGCTGACCGTCGAGATTCCAGGTGCCGTCGATGCACTCCACGATGCCGCCGGTCGAGCCCTCGGGCACATCCGGGTCGGTGCCCCCGCCGTCACCGCCGTCGCCCGAGCCGGGCGTCGTGCACGCCACGAGCGCGAGCAGCGAAAGGGTCGCGAGGCCGGTGGTCACGACATAGCGGTTGCGCATGGGAACTCCTTCAGGGTGTGGGTTCACCGTATCGACGCGTGAGGTGGGGCGATAGGTTGACACTTCGACACGCGCCTTCGGCGCTGCTCAGTGCAAGCACCCGACAGGGTCAGGCCCA
Source organism: Pseudolysinimonas sp. (assembly GCF_049651805.1). GTDB lineage: Bacteria > Actinomycetota > Actinomycetes > Actinomycetales > Microbacteriaceae > Pseudolysinimonas_A. Next base: position 65,320 of record NZ_JBASCU010000016.1, on the reverse strand, counting down.
GCCGAGCCGGTGCAGTTCGTCGTCGTCGATGCCGTAGAAGTGCGCGATCTCGTGCACGAGGGTGATGTGGATCTCGTCGCGCAGCTCGTCGAGCGTCTCGGCGACGGCGAGGAGGGGCTCGCGGTAGAGCACGATGCGGTCGGGCAGCTCACCGAAGCCGTACTGGCCGCGCTCGGTGAGGGCGACCCCTTCGTAGAGGCCGAGCAGGTCGAGCGACCCGTCGGCGGGGCGGTCTTCGGTGACGAACACGAGGTTCTCGAGACCGTCGACCATCTCGTCGGGCAGTTCGTCGAGCTCGTCGATGACGATCTTCTCGAATTCCTCGGCGGTCAGGTCGAGGCTCATGATTCTTCCAGCGCGATGTCATCCAACAGCACGACGATCGACTCCTGAAGGTGGCCGAGCCAGGCGTAGACCTCACCAGCGGGGGTGTCGGGCACCTCGTCATCGTCGGCGCGGATGCCGAGCCGGTCGGCGATGACCAGGCGCAGATCGGTGAGGAGGGGCAGCCACCGTTCGGCATCCTCGGGGGCGAGGCTCACCGTCTCTTCATCGAGCGCGAGCGACACTTGGGCCGCGTTCGCGGCCTTGCGGTCGACGAGACCCGGGCGGGTGTACCGGGTGAACTCCTCGGCGGCAGCCTCGTCATCCCGGTACGCGGCCGGAAAGAGTCGGGTGTGAGCGGGATCGGCACCGACGTCGGCGCCGACCACCTCGAGGTACTGGTCCACGAGCGAGCGCAGCACGCCCGACTCACCTTCGGCGAACTCGAGCACGATGCGGTCGCCTGAGCGCGAGACCCTCATCCGTCGCTCGCCTTCGACACGGTCGCCCACAGCCCGTACTCGTGCATCGCCTCGGTGTGGCGTTCCATCTCCTCGCGCGGGCCGGTCGCCACGACCGCGCGCCCGTTCTCGTGCACTTGCAGCATGAGCCGTTCGGCTTCCGCCTTCGGAAAGCCGAAGTAGGTACGGAACACGTAGGCCACGTACGACATCAGGTTCACCGGATCGTTCCAGACGATGGTGACCCAGGGAACATCCGGCGCGACGACGACCCCGGTTTCGAGGTCGGCGTCCGCCGAAGGTGTGGAATTCAAGATGGGGCGACCGACGGGACTTGAACCCGCGACATCCGGCACCACAAGCCAGCGCTCTACCAACTGAGCTACGACCGCCATGCGTTGCATGAGCAACCCATCGATCTTACGACACCCAGGAACGCCACGCCTCCACCGTTTCGGCGGCGGCGGCTTGGGCCTCTTCGGAGGTGGGCCCGGGCGGTGCGACGAACAGTGCGCGGCGGTAGTAGTCGAGTTCGCGGATCGATTCGAGGATGTCGGCGAGCGCGCGATGCCCGCCGGCTTTCGCGGGCGACTGGAAGTAGACGCGCGGAAACCAGCGCCGCGCGAGCTCTTTGATGCTCGAGACATCGACGCTGCGGTAGTGCAGGTGCGCGTCGACCCGCGGCATGTACTTCGCGAGGAATGCGCGATCGGTGCCGATGGTGTTGCCGGCGAGCGGTGCGGTCTGCGGCTCGGGCACGAACTTCAGGATGTACTCGTTCACCTGGTACTCGGCGTCGGCGAGACTCACTCCACCCGGGAGCTCCTCAAGGAGGCCGCTCGTCGTATGCATGGTGCGCACGATGTCGTTCATCTGGTCGAGCACGGCCTGGTCGGCTTTGATCACGACGCGGAATCCGGGATCGACGGGAACGAGCTCGTAGTCGGTGATGACGACGGCGACCTCGACGAGCTCGTCGACGCTGAGGTCGAGGCCGGTCATCTCGCAGTCGATCCAGACGAGACGATCCGGGTTTGAGGGCATTCCGCGAGTCTAATCGCGGGCGCGCACGACGACCGGCGGCCGGGTCAGGCGAGCCGCGCCCGGATGCGCCACGCGGCGAGCGTCGTGAAGACGACGGCGCACGCGACGAGGATGCCGGCCACGACGGGAACGGTGACCTGCCAGTCGCCGACGAATGCCGTGATGCCGTAGTACTCGCTGAGGGCGTCGATCGCCTCCGGCTGCCCGCCGACGAGAGCCGACAGGGTGTCGCTCGTCAGTTCGCGGCGCATCAGCGTCGCCGTCTGGGCGAACGGCAGGGCGTTGACGACGTTGCGCACGGCCTCGGGAAAGAGCCCGACGGCGATGAACGCACCGGCGAGGAACCCGATGACCGTGCCGACGATCGTCGCAAGCGCGGAGAAGGCGTTGGTCGTGCGGATGAACGAGGCGACGAACGCCCAGAGGGCGGCGAACGCGAGGCACGCCAGCGCGATCCAGCCGAGGGTCGCAGCGATCTGCGGAACGGCGATCACGACACCGTCGACGGCGAAGAGGTAGACCAGGCTGACGGCGAGCACGAGCACGGTCATGATGAGCGCCACCGCGAACGTCGACAGAAGGTAGCCGAGCACGAGCTGCCCGCGCCGGATCGGCGAGACCAGGAAGTCGCGGAAGCGCCCCGACGCGGCATCCTCGACGAACACCCCGAGGGCGCCGAGCGAGGTCGTGATCGACGTCATCGCCACGATGCCGCCGAACATCCAGCTGTCGACGAAGCCCTTCACGTCGGACTCGTCGGCTTGCGGGAACGCGTTCGCGATCGACGTCGTCTGCAGGTTGGCGAGGAACAGCGTGTACAGCAGGAACACGATGAGCGCCCCGAGCAGTGAGAAGAACACGTTGAGGCGGTCACGGAAGAACAGGCGAAGGTTGCGCCCCATGATGCCGAGCACGACGCCCATCAGTCGCCCTCCTCGATGTGCTCGCGGCCGGTGAGGGCCAGGAAGACGTCATCCATGCGCCCGTGCCGGAACTCGAAGTCGACGACATCCTCGCCATGCTCGACGAGCACGCGTCGTGCGACGGCGGCATCCTCGACGCGGATTTCGAACGTGCCCGCACGCTCGGTCGCGACCACCCCGGATGCCGCGGCGATCGCCGAGAGCGCAGCGGGGTCGCGCGACGTGATGGTGAGGATGCTGTGGCTGTGTTCGGCGCGCAACTCGCCGGGCGTTCCTCGGGCGATGATGCGGCCGCGGTCGATGATGCTCACCAAGTCGGCTTCTTCGGTCTCTTCCATGTAGTGGGTGGTGAGGAACACGGTCAACCCGTGCCGGTCGCGCAGATCGTGGATCGTCGACCAGACGATCGCCCGACTCGCCGGGTCGAGACCCGCCGTGGGTTCGTCGAGGAAGAGGATCGCGGGGGAGTGCAACAGCGCTCGCGCGATGTCCACGCGCCGCCGCTGGCCGCCGGAGAGCTTGCCGTAGCGCCGATCGAGAAAGTCGTCGAGTCCGATCAGTTTCGAAAGCTCGGCGACGCGTTCGCCGATCGCAGCCCGGTCTGCCGTGTAGAAGCGCGCCCGGGTCGTGAGGTTCTCGCGGGCGGTGAGCTGGGCATCCAGCATCGAGTCTTGGAACACCACCCCGATCTGCCCCCGCACCGGCTCGGAATCCCGCCGCACGTCGTGCCCGGCCACGGAGATCTCGCCCGCATCGAATGGCGAGACCGTCGTCACGCAGCCGATCGTGGTCGACTTGCCGGCGCCGTTGGTGCCGAGAAAGGCGAAGACGCTGCCCGTCTCGACCTCGAACGAGATGTCGTCGACGGCGAGCACATCGCCGAAGCGTTTGGTGAGCCCGCTCACGCTGATCGCTGCTGCCACCCGGTGATCCTCCCAGATGGTCGGGGTGGGGCACTCGGGTCTTTGTGCCCCCCCGGAATGTCAGGCGCACGAGCCTCGCTCGACGGATCAAAATCCGAGGCTACCTGGCAGGCGTGCTTTTAGGCGGCTGCATCGATTGCGGCACCTGCGACATCAGAGTGCTCGAGTTCGACCATGTCCGGGGAACGAAGATTGGCGCGATCTGCTCGCTCTACCGCGCGGGAAGGTCACTCGCGACCATCCAGGATGAGGTCGCGAAGTGCGAGGTGGGGTGTCGCAATTGCCACGCGATCGTGACCGCCGCTCGTCGTGGGGTCACGTGGTTCGACGAGTTCGTCAACGCGTCCCCCCGGAGAGATTCGAACTCCCGACACGACGGGTAGAAACCGTCTGCTCTATCCCCTGAGCTACGGGGGGGCAGTTCATTTTAGGGATGTCCCTTCCCCTCGGGCTGGTGATCCGATCTGGATTGGTCGACGCGGCATTCGGGCCGCCCAGTAGCGTAGGCGCCATGAATCGGCGTGGGGCGAGGGTGTCCATCATCGCGATCGTCGGGCTGACGGCATCCGTCGTGCTCCTGGGCTGCGGCGCCGAGCGCAACCCGGTCGCTACGTTCCAGGTCGTCGACGAGCAGTACAAGATCGAACTCTCCACGCGCGAGCTGGTCGCGCACGCCGAGGCGCTGCTCGCGGGAGAAGCGGTCGCGAGCATCCCGAACGGTGTCGTCGTGCGCGATGACCCCGGCCCGAATGCGCCGTGGTCGTGGCACATCGACCCCGCGACGCTGGAGTTCGCCGACATGACGATCGAGGTGTGCGACGGTCTGCCCTCGTACGTCGAAGACGGCACCGTGACGAGCGACCAGTACTGCCCGTGGAGCGCCGAGATCGTCTCGATCGACTGAAGCCGCTCAGGGCGTCGGGTTCTTCGGCTTCTGCAGCTCGTCGATCGGGATGTTGTCGTAGTCCCAGCGGTCGAGATCTGAGGAGAACAGGCGCTTCGCCTTACGCGGATGCCGCAGCCAGTCGACGAGGCGGTTCTGGTATTCGGCGAGGGTATCGTCGGCGGCGAGGCTGAAGTTCACCGAATTGACGCGCATCGCCTCGAGCTGGTGGTCCGCCCAGTCGGCGGCGAGATCGGCGCCCGGCACCGGCAGCAACCGCACCGCGACATGTGCTTCGGTGGCGACCTGCTGGGCGTGTTCGCGTGCGTCGGGACCCTGGCTGTGCCAGCGCGCCGCGTTCTGCCCCGCAGTCACCAGCGATGCGACCGCAGCGACCCGGGTCTCGAAGTCGCGTTGATCGACGAGACGCCGCACCCCCGCACGCCCGATGCCGGCGGCGATGATGCCGGCGAGCACGATCGCGACGAACGGGATGATCGCACCCGAGAGGATGCGCCAGCCATCATCGGAGGCGAACCATTCGACCAGGTCATTCCACCACTGCATGGGGGGACCATAACCCGGGACGCTTCGGATGTCAGCCGAAACGCAGGGTCAGCTCTTCTTTTCTCGGCGCCGCAGCTCGGCTTCGATCTCGATCAGGGTGCGGAAGCTGCGCACCATCTCGGTGGTGCCGCCGAAGTTCATCACGATGTGCGCGTCGTGCGTGGAGTCGTAGAACAGGTGGGTGCCGAGCACGCCGATGTGCCCGGCAAGGCGGGGGAGCCCCCGCAGCAGGAAAAAGAACTGTTCGAACCGCAGTTGCATCATCCCGGTGCCGTAGTGGATGCCGCGACGGAACCGATGGCGCACGGCTGTCATCGTCGCGAGGCTCTCGGCGTTCACCAGGCCGCCGCCGTGAAGCCCGCGGCTGAACGCGCTCAGGTCGCGCAGCGTCGAGACGATTCCGCCGCCCGCCCAGTCGCAGCTCACGCTCCGGAAGGTGGAAGCCTCCACCGAGCCGAGCGTGAACGGAGCGATCGGTCGCGCGCCCGCCCGCGGCTGCGACCGGTACAGCAGGTACGTGTCATCCATCGCGAGCGGCGTGAAGATGCGCTCGTGCAGCAGGTCGTGGAACGCTCGCGACGTCACGTGCTCGAGTGTCAGCCCGAGCAGCACGTAGCCGGTGTCGCTGTAGCTGAAGCCGGGCTCCACCGGCACCTGGAAGCGGCGACTGAAGTCGAGCAGGTCGTCGGGAGTCCAGAAGCGGTCGGGCTCGGCGAGCACGAGCGACAGCAACGTCGGCCCCGAGGTGACTGGCCCTTCGAAGTAGTCGGCGACTCCACCCTCGTGGGCGAGGAGGTGACCGACGGTCGTCGTGTGGATGCGGTCGGGGCTGATGAGCCCGGCGAGCGTTCCGGGAGGAAGCAGGTCGACCGCCGGGGTGTCGAGCGTGAACGCCCCTGCTTCGACGAGCTGCATCACGAGCACCGTGGTCGCCATCTTGCCGATGCTCGCAATGTGAAACGGCAGGTCGACCTCGCCGTAGCTGAACTCAAGCCCCGGCGCATCGATCAGAACCTGCGGGGCACCGCGGTCGCCACGTTTGCGGGTGACGGTGTCGAGGTGGCGGGTGAGACGCGCACTCATGGCACCATGTCCTTACTGCTTGTCGGTATATTACTGTTAGTAACATAGTGAAGGAGACGCGGATGGGCAATGTCATCCTCGGACTGCTGCTGATCGGCCCAGCGACGCTGTACACGCTCAACAAACAGTTCGAGCAGGGCATCTCGCTCTTCTACTCAGCGAGTTTCGGCAGCATTCGCAGCGCCCTGACGGTGCTGCTCGACAAACGTCTCGTCACCGTCGCCGAGAGTGTCGAGAACGGCCGCAGCAAGAAGACCTACTCGATCACCGATGCAGGTCGCGCGGCATTCACCGAATGGATGCTCGCGCCGATCGCCGGCGGAAACCTTGAGACGGTCGCCCTGTCGAAGCTGTACCTGCTCGGCTTGTTGCCGGCCGAGGCCCGCAGCGGAATCCTGAATGACATCGCCGACCGCATCGCACACGATGAACGGCAGCTGGAGCAGCTCGCCGGGATGCTCGACACGATGGAGTTGCCGCCGGAGTATCGCGAGATCTTCCGCTACCAGCGACTCACCCTCGACTACGGGCTGATGAGCCACCGGGCGGCACGAGAGTTCTTCGCCCAGGTGATGTGAGGTCAGCTGAAACGCAGCGCGTCGGTGGCATCTGTCGCGGTGCGGAACTCGCCCAGCGTGCGGTACCCACGGTCGCGCACGCTGAACCGCATCGCGCGGTACTCACCCGATTCCGCCGGTTCGAGAAGCCCCAAGAGCCCACCCGAGCGGTTGGTGACCCGCCACTTGCCGCTCGCCAGCGGCGTGATGCGCACGCCGGGCGTCGCCACGTCGAGCGCGAGTGCGGGAAGGTTCACACCTGAGAAACTACGACCGACCACCGACACCCGGCTCGGCGGGCAACACGAGCTCGGCATCCACGATGACCTTCTTCTGGCGGGCCGTCTGCGCCAGCAGGATGCCGGCGAGCACCACCGCGGCGCCCGCCATGCCGAAGAGGTCGAGGCTTTCGCCGAGCCACGCCCACGCGACCGCGAAAGCGAAGACCACCTCCGACGAGGCGACGATTCCGGCTGCCGTCGCCGTGAGGTGTTTGAGCGCCGAGAACGACAACAGGAACGGCAGGAACGACCCGGCGACGACCGTCACGATCAACGGGATGCCGAGGGGCAGCACCCACGATCCCCACTGCCCGCCGAGGTCGAGGGGTGCGGTGAACGTGGAGGCATCCAACTCCCACCAGCCGCTGAACAAGGCCCAGAACGTGCCGGCGAAGAGCGTCGTCCAGAAGGCGACGGCGAGCGGCGAGGTGCGGGCGACCTGGCGTTCGCCGACGACGAAGTAGATCGTGAGCGAGATCGCGGCGATGAAGGCGAACATGACGCCGAGCGGATCGAGCTGCGCATCCCACGGCCGTGCGACGGCGACCAGCCCGAGCAGCACGAGCCCGATCGCCACCCAGAGCCGCGCCTTCACCCGCTCTTTGAACACCAGGAACGCGACGAGGGCGACCATGAGAACGGCCGTGTACTCCAGCAGCAGGGTGATGCCGACGGGCAGCAGCCCGAGGGCGGCGGCGTAGCTCGCCTGCAGCACCGCGACACCCGCGAGGCCGAGGATCGCCATCACGAGCATGAGCCGCGGCGAGAGCCGGAACGCCGAACGGTCGGTGACGAGCAGCACGAGGCCGGCGAGAGCGGCGGTGCCGAGCGTGCGGAACAGCGTGAGCTGTGTCGCCGTCAGCCCGCCCTCGACGAGCAGCTTGGTGAGGCTGCCGTTGGCTCCGAAGAACAGAGCCCCGAGCAGCGCGTAGAGGTAGCCCAATGACGTCAGCGCGTGAGGCCGTCGACGGCGTGCGGCTCGATCGCCGCGAGCTCGTCGGCCGTCAGGGGCGTCGCTGTGAGGGCGCCGAGGCTCGACTCGAGCTGCGCGACGCTCGACGCCCCGATGAGCGCGCTCGTCACCTGCGGATGCCGCAGCACCCAGGTGAGCGCGAGCTGCGCGAGGGTCTGCCCGCGGCCCTTCGCGATCTCGTTGAGCGCCCGGGCGTGCTCGAGGTACTTCTCCGAGATGCTCGAGGCGCTGATCCAGCGGCCTTCGGCGGCGCGCGAGTCGGCCGGGATGCCGTCCAGGTAGCGGTCGGTCAGCATCCCTTGGGCGAGGGGCGAGAACACGATGCTGCCCGCACCGACCTCATCCAGCACGGGAAGCAGCCCGTTTTCGATGTGCCGGTCGAACATGTTGTAGCGCGGCTGGTGGATGAGCAGCGGCACGCCCTCCGCCGTGAGCGCTGCGGCCGCCGCCCGGGTCTGCTCGGGGGAGTAGTTCGAGATCCCCGCGTACAGCGCCTTGCCGCTGCGCACGGCGTGGGCGAGGGCGCCCATTGTCTCTTCGACCGGGGTGTCGGGGTCGGGGCGGTGCGAGTAGAAGATGTCGAAGTAGTCGAGCCCGGTGCGCTTCAGCGACGCGTCGAGAGAGCCGAGCAGGTATTTGCGCGACCCCCACTCGCCGTACGGGCCATCGAACTGGTGGTAGCCGGCCTTCGACGAGATCAGCAGCTCGTCGCGATGCGGCCGGAAGTCCTCGGCGAAGATGCGGCCGAAGTTGGTCTCGGCACTTCCGGCCGGCGGGCCGTAGTTGTTGGCGATGTCGAAGTGGTTGACCCCGAGGTCGAAGGCGCGGCGCAGGATCGCGCGCTGGGTGGCGAGTGGCTTGTCGTCGCCGAAGTTGTTCCAGAGGCCGAGCGAGATCTCGGGCAGCTTGAGTCCGCTGTTGCCGCACCTCGCATACGTCATGTGCTCGTAGCGGTCGGGGGCGGCCCAGTATTGCTGGATGGTGGAGTAGGGCTGAATGGTGGCAGACACCCGCTCAGCCTAGGAACTTTCCCGGCATCCCGTCGGTTGCATCAGGTGCGGCTTCCACTCCGCAGAAAGTAGGGTCCCTCTCATGCGTACTTTCGTAGTCGCCGGCGGTTGCTTCTGGTGTCTCGACGCGGTCTACCGCACCCTCAAGGGCGTGAGCGACGTCGTCTCGGGCTACACCGGCGGTTCCACCGCCCACCCGTCGTACGAGGCGGTCTGCACCGGCACGACCGGTCACGCCGAGGCGGTCAAGGTCGTCTTCGATGAGACCGTGATTCCCGCATCCGTCATTCTCGACGTGTTCTTCACCCTGCACGACCCGCGCCAGCTCAACCGGCAGGGCAACGACATCGGCACGCAGTACCGGTCGGCGATGTTCTACGCCGACGAGCCTCAGAAGGCCGAGTTCGAGGCCGCGCGCGACCGGGCCGCCGAGTACTGGGATGCCGGGGTCGGCGACGGTGGGATCGTCACCACCATCGAGCCGCTCGGTGAGTGGTACGACGCCGAGGAGTACCACCAGGACTTCTTCGCGAAGAACCCCAACCAGGGCTACTGCCTCGCCGTCGCGCTGCCGAAGGTCAACAAGATCCGCAAGTCGTATGCGGAGTACGTGCTGGCATCCTGAGTGCTCGCTGGGCAACCCCTTCCCAGAGGTGATGCCCAGAGCTACGGTCGGGGTATGTCAGAGAACACCACGATGACGGGTCAGCGCTGGGTGGCTTTCGGCCCCGCCGGAGCCCTCGGCTCCATCCACCGCACCGACAGCGGATTCCTGTTGCGCATGCTCGACGGCACGGAAGAGCGCGAGTATCCGACGCTCGAGGTCGCGAAGAGCGCCCTGCACGCGACGCTGCCTGCCGGTTCCGACTGGCCGGAGTACCGCGAGCACTGACCCGTCTGAGACATCCCAGCGGACGGTGAGGATGCCGTCCTTCCCAACCGCCGACGCCCGGCCGCGTTCCGCAGAACGCGTGCCGGGCGTCGTCGTGTCTGCGCGTCGATGGAGAGAAAGGTGGCCAGCCTCGTACATGATCCGATGTGTCCGCTGAATGCGGATCTGGGCAACCAGTTTGAGGTTCCCGAATGCGTACATCAGAAGGTCCGCCAACGAACGAGCACGGTGGCGAAGTCGAGAAAGTTCGCCAGGTCGGCAAGATAGTCACCCGGTCGGTCACAGTCATCGGGTCGATGATGGCCGGATTCATCGGCTTTCTCATCTACACCACGCTGACTCGTTGACCTGGTCTGCCCCACTCTTCGGCTCGAGAGCACCCCGAGATCGATGCCGCGGCGTCCGGCCCTACACGTCGATGATGGCGCGGGCGAAGCCAGGTAGTCGTGCGGCGTCGCTCCGCGCGATTCTGAAGGGAGAAGTGCCCCAGGACCTCACTGTTCGTCGCGCTCGATTGGTCCGAAATCCAATTCGTCAAGCCTCAGGAGTGGCACGTCAGTAGGAGCCACGGCGAGACGACTCTCGCTCTTCCTTGATGGGAATTTGGGACCTGCACCGTACTTGACTGCAGGCCCCCGCGCCTGCTCCGAGATTCTCACCAAGACTTCCCTGCCAACAAGGTCCCGGAGCAAGTCGCGAGCGGCGTACACGTCGACATCGAACATCCTCTGGATTGCGGCGTTGTTGATAGACCCGTACTCACGGACATGTGCGTATACCTTGCGGTCGCTATCCGCCTTTGGGCGTGACTGATACGAGAGCGCAGGACCGAGTGCGGCGATCGCTGCTGCTCTGAGCCGGTAATCAGGATGGCGTCGTCCGAGCGAACGGGGTGTGGGCTCGATCAATTCCGCCACTCCTTGAGCTAGCCGGCTAAGGACTGCCTGCGCGGCATCAACATCTCGCTGCACGATCGATGACAGCTGCTCAGCGCTAATCGTTCGCCTGCTAGAAAGGGTCGCCACCACCAACAGCGCGTCCGTATCCTCCTGCTCTGCCTCAGGCAAGGTTGAGATGAATTTGGCGATCCGCGCGTTCGGGGGCCCACCCATGAACCGCACGGACGTTTCTGGCTCTTTACCCTCGATCACCTCAACCGTCGGTGCGGCCCGGCCGCTACGAATCATCTCGCGATACATCCGGTCAACCCCCTGACCCCACTTTTCTGCCAGCCCGCAGGCGCGCATGGCCTCAGCCAGGGCGGGGAATCGTGCCTTGGGTGGGTGAGTGAGGATGTTCGACGGCGAGATGCCTGACACGAGCGGCCCGGGGGATCGCACGGTTAGCAGCTCCGGTGAGTGCTCAATGTAGACCGGGCGCCGTTCGCGATGATCGCCGTGCATAAGCGCATTGGCGAGCGCCTCACGGATGGCGACCTGCGGATAGTCCTGGATCTGTATCTGCTGGCCGGACGGAAGGTTTACGGGCGTCGAGTCAATGCGTGCCTCGATCATGGCCCTCGCCTCGACGAACGCCTGGAGGAGGGGGGTGGTCCAGCGTCGTCCCGCCCGGACTTCACCACCCGCCGTCTCACGGAACTGATACACGAGTAGTTCCTCGCCGCCACGCGGCGCACAGAGCATGATTTCACCAGCTCGGTTGAGGTTCCCGTTCTCAAGTGAGAGAGATAGCGACGCCAGTAGGTCGTTGGTGGAGATCGCGTTGACGTCTCGTTGAACCCCGCCGGGACCGGTTCGAACCAGCGAGCGTAGAAGCAGCTCCGCCCCAGGATCGACCTCCGAGATGGGCCGACCGCTGTCCACGGCGCTCCAGTCGGACCCACGCCGCTCCTCGTGGAGGCGGCTCACATCGGAAGTAGTCATTTGGAGACATGACGTCTCAAAGCGTCGGGTGGGGACCCTTCCTCGAGACTGGTAGACATCCAGTCCTTCCTGGACCACCACTTCGAGCAGTCGGGCTCCCGCAAACCGGATCTCGCGAACAACGGCATCGAGCGCGGGGACTGTTACCTCGTAGATGCGCTGTCGCAACCACGACGGCTCGAGTTCAGTCCCGACGAACGCTGGAGCCCCCGAGGTCTTGTCGGCGACGCCAAGCACGATAGTCCCGCCCTGGGCATTGGCGAAGCAGACGGCGGCGTCAGCGATGTCGAGGGCCGTATCGTTTCGGGAGTCGGTCGGTCGTTTGAAGTCAAGTTGGCCCGTTTCGAGCGAGTGAGCGGTGGCTCCATCGAGGATCTTCTGAAGGGCTTCTCTGGTTCGCATTGTGTTCCTTTGGGGGAAGTGCAAACTGGCACTATCCCCAAACTAATCCATGCTGTCACTCTGGACAACCGTCTGCGTTTCATAGCAGGAACAGCGCAGGCTACGCAGAAGAAGTGTGCAGCTGCCCGGACTGTCCTTCCCAACCGCCGACGCCCGGCCGCGTTCCGCAGATCGCGTGCCGGGCGTCGTCGCGTCCGCGCGGGTTCGCGAGGGTGGAGCGATCGGATGCCGGTCGCCCCTTCCACGGCACGAGCGGGCGCCGGCATCCGAGCCCACCTATCGAAGAAGGAGAACTCGGATGTCAGACACCATCACCCTCACGGGAATCGTCGCCACCCCGCCCAAGCACATCGTCACGAGCGAGAAGTTGGAGATCACCTCGTTCCGCCTCGCGTCGACGCAGCGCAAGTTCGACAAGACTCAGCAATCTTGGGTCGATGCCGACACCAACTGGTACACCGTCACTGCCTTCCGGTCGCTCGCGGCGAACGCGATCGGCTCGATCCTCAAGGGTCAGCGCGTGATCGTCACCGGTCGGCTGCGAGTGCGCGAGTGGGCGACCGACGAGAAGTCGGGCATCAACGTGGAGGTGGATGCCGACAGCCTCGGCCACGACCTCACGTTCGGCACCTCGGTCTTCACCCGCACCCCGGCGTCCACCGCGACGCCTGACACCCCCGAGAGTGCGGCCGCGGCGGAAGAGATCCCCGAAGGGCCGGAGGTGCCGGAACTCTCGGTCGATGAACTCGCCGAGCAGCGGGCGAAGCACCCGAGCGAGCTGCCGGTGCCGTTCTGAGTCGGTCGGCGACGATGCGTCAGTTGAGGCCGAGCGTCTTCAGCAGGTTCGGTTGCTTCTTCGGTGCGGGCGGGATGTGCTCGCCCGCCCGGTAGCGCCGAATGACTTCGGCCTCGACGGCGGCGTAGAGCCGGTTGAGCGCCCGGTTGTGGAACTTCGAGACGCCACTCAGTTCGGGATACTCGGTGACCGTCGCCACCCACTGCTTGTCGTTGCGGCGCTCGATGAAGTAGCTGTAGCCACGCACGTCGACTGCCATTCGACCCTCCCGGTCTCTCAGGTCGAGGCTACCGTTCCCGCTGCACCGTACAATCGTGACGACCCTCGGCAGCCGACGGGTCAGGACGGGGAGTGGGAATGCCGAGCAGGCCGGTGCGCGCAGGTGTCATCGGGTTCGCGGTGCTAGCGCTCGTACTCACCGGGTGCGTCGAAGCGCCCACGCCGACCCCGACCCCGACGCCCAGCGGCAGTGCCACGGCAGCACCGCCGACCGGGCCCGGAATCGACCTCGAGGGTTCCGCCGACGACAACCTCGCGTTCTTCGACCTCGTCAACACTGAGCTGATCGCCGCAGGGGGAGCGCTCGACGGTCGTGCGTTCATCGACAACCTCGTCAACGCCGGCTACCCGAAGTCAGACATGGAAGTCACCCCCGACCGAACGTCGATCGACCTCGCCGCCGACAACATCCAGTTCGCCATCCGTATCAACGGCACTTGCCTCATCGGCCAGTACGGCAACATCGGCTACGCCTCCACGACCGGCGTGCTGCTGAGTACAGGCCGCTGCCTCGTCGGCTCCACCCGCCCCATCGACTGGTAGCGCCACCGCCCGTCCGGTTGCGCACGCAGCCCCTCCTAAGCTGGAGGGTATGGCCGAATACATCTACTCGATGGTGCGCGCCCGCAAAGCGGTCGGCGAGAAGCTCATCCTGGACGACGTCACGATGGCGTTCTTGCCGGGCGCGAAGATCGGCATGGTTGGCCCCAACGGCGCCGGAAAGTCGACGATCCTGAAGATCATGGCGGGCCTCGACACCCCGAGCAATGGCGAGGCGCAGCTCACGCCCGGCTTCAGCGTCGGCATCCTCATGCAGGAGCCGGTGCTCGACGAGTCCAAGACGGTACTCGAGAACGTGCAAGAGGGCGTCGGCCCGATCATGGCCAAGCTCGCGCGGTTCAACGAGATCTCGCTCGCGATGGCCGAGCCGGATGCCGACTTCGACACGTTGCTCGCCGAGATGGGGCATCTGCAGGAAGAGATCGACGCAGCCGACGCGTGGGACCTCGACTCCCAGCTCGAGCAGGCGATGGATGCCCTGCGCACCCCGCCGGGGGACGCCGCGATCGGTCCGCTGTCGGGTGGTGAGAAGCGCCGCGTCGCGCTCACCAAGCTGCTGTTGAGCAAGCCCGACCTGTTGCTGCTCGACGAGCCCACCAACCACCTGGATGCCGAGAGCGTGCTCTGGCTGGAGCAGCACCTCAAGTCGTATCCCGGCGCTGTCATCGCCATCACCCACGACCGGTATTTTCTCGACAACGTCGCCGAGTGGATCGCCGAAGTCGACCGCGGCCGGCTCATCGGCTACGAGGGCAACTACTCGACCTACCTGGAGAAGAAGGCCGAGCGTCTCGACATCCAGGGCAAGAAGGATCAGAAGCTCGCCAAGCGGCTCAAGGACGAGCTGGAGTGGGTGCGTAGTAGCGCGAAGGGTCGCCAGACCAAGTCGAAGGCCCGTCTCGCCCGCTATGAGGAGATGGCGGCGGAGGCCGACCGCACGCGCAAACTCGACTTCGACGAGATCCAGATCCCGCCGGGGCCGCGGCTCGGTCAGATCGTCATCGAAGCCAAGAAACTGAAGAAGGGTTTCGGCGAGCGCGTGCTCATCGACGGGCTGTCGTTCACGCTGCCGCCGAACGGCATCGTCGGCGTCATCGGCCCGAACGGCGTCGGCAAGACGACGCTGTTCAAGTCGATCGTCGGGCTCGAACCCATCGACGGGGGAGAGCTGAAGATCGGCGAGACCGTCAAGATCAGCTACGTCGACCAGACCCGCTCCAACATCGACCCGAACAAGACGCTGTGGGAGGTCGTCTCCGACGGGCTCGACATCATCGTCATCGGCAAGACCGAGGTGCCGTCGCGCGCCTACGTCTCGAAGTTCGGCTTCAAGGGGCCCGACCAGCAGAAGAAGGCCGGGGTGCTCTCCGGTGGTGAACGCAACCGCCTCAACCTCGCACTGACGCTCAAAGAGGGCGGCAACCTGCTGCTGCTCGACGAGCCCACCAACGACCTCGACATCGAGACCCTCTCGAGCCTCGAGAACGCGCTGCTCGAGTTCCCCGGTTGCGCGGTGGTCATCACCCACGACCGGTGGTTCCTCGACCGGATCGCGACGCACATCCTCTCCTACGAGGGCACCGATGACGACCCGGCCAACTGGTACTGGTTCGAGGGCAACTTCGAGTCATACGAAGAGAACAAGATCGCCCGGCTCGGCCCCGAAGCCGCCGCCCCGCACCGCGCCACCCACCGCCGCCTCACGCGGGATTGATCGTGTCGCGCATCCACGTTCCGATCCGGCTGCGCTGGAACGATCTCGACGCCTACGGCCACGTCAACAACGCCGCCATGCTGACGCTGCTCGAAGAGTCGCGCATCTCGGTGTTCTGGGGCGCCGGCGACCTGCGGGTCGAGGGCGTGAACGACGCCGAGGCACCCATCGCCGACACCCGGGATGCCGACACCATCACCCTCGTCGCCCGGCAAGAGGTCGAGTACCTCGCGCCGATCCCGTACCTGCGGGAGCCGCTCGACGTGCAGCTCTGGATCGGCCGCCTCGGCGGCGCGAGCCTCGACGTCTGCTACGAGGTGTGCTCGCCCGACGGGGCCGACCCGCACGTCGTGTTCGCGAAGGCCGCGACGACGATCGTGCTGGTGGATGCCGCATCCGGTCGCCCGCGGCGCATCACCGACCGCGAGCGGGAGGCGTGGGCATCCCACATCGACACCCCGGTCGCGTTCGCCAAGCGTTCCTAGGCGCTTCCCCTCCTCGGTGGTCGAGTAGCCCGCGAAGCGGGCGTGTCGAGACCGGGTGTATCGAAACCCACGTTCGTCCTGTCTGGTTTCGACACGCATCCCGCTGCGCGGCATGCTACTCAACCAACGATATTGGCGATTGACGATAGTGTGTGACACACAGTAAAGTGTGAATCGTGAGTGAGAATGACAATGCGCAACTCCAGGAGCTGCGCCGCGGCACCGCGGTGCTCGCCTGCCTGCTGATGCTGCGCACCCCGCAGTACGGGTATGCGCTACTCGAGCAACTCGCGGCGGCCGGCATCCCCGTCGAAGGCAACACGCTCTACCCGCTGTTGCGCCGCCTCGAATCCCAGGGGCTACTGGTGAGCGAGTGGAACACCGACGAGTCGCGGCCGCGCAAGTTCTACCGCACGAGCCCCGCCGGCGACTCGCTCGCCGGCGTCCTCCTCGCCGACTGGAACAACCTCCAGACCTCGATCGACCGAATCTCCCGGAAGGAGACCCCATGAGCACCACCCGCCGCCCCGTCGGCCGCCCGACGGCCGACACCCTCACCGACCGCTACGTCTGGGCGGTGCTCAAGTCGCTGCCCGAGAGCAAGCGCACCGACATCGATCGCGAGTTGCGCGCCAGCATCGCGGATGACGTCGACGCCCGGGTTGCCGCCGGGGCGACCCCGGATGCCGCCGAGAAGGCCGTGCTGACCGAACTCGGGGAGCCGATGCGTCTCGCTGCCGGGTATGCCGGGCGCCCGCTCGCGCTGATCGGCCCCGACCTGTACGTCGACTACGTTCGGCTGCTGAAGTTGCTGGCGGTCACCGTCATCCCGATCGTCGCCATCACCCTGTTCGTGATCAACGCGCTCACCGGCGCCGCACCCGGGGAACTCATCGGCGGCACCGTCGGCATCGTCATCAGCGTGGGGGTGCACCTCGGCTTCTGGGTGACCCTCGTCTTCGCGCTCGTCGAGCGCATGGGGGTCGCCAAGAAGTCGGGGCTGAAGGACAACTCGCCGTTCGACCCCGACGACCTTCCCGCCGTCGCGACCGGAACCACCGGTGGCCGCAGCGAGCTGATCGCTTCGCTCGTCGTCGCGCTGTTGGTGCCAGTCGCGCTGGTCTGGCAGCAGATCTCGTCGAACTTCGAGGAGGCCGACGGATCGCCGATTCCCGTGATCAACCCCGCGCTGTGGTCGTTCTGGCTGCCCTACCTGATCGCCCTCGCCGTGCTGACCGGTACCTTCGCCGTGGTGCTCTACCGCGTCGGACGGTGGACCTGGCCGCTCGTCGCGGTCAACGCGGTGCTCACGATCGCGACGATCGGCCCGATGGTCTGGCTGGTCGCGACCGGTGCCGCCCTCAACGAGGCCTACCTCGACCGGCTCGGCTGGGCGGAATTCGTCGCCGCTGGAAGCCCGGGTGCGACCATCGCATCGATCGCGCTCGTCGCGATCGGCGGGTGGGCGACCGCCGACAGCGTGATCAAGACGGTGCAGGCCGACCGGTCGGTAACCCGCGGCTAAGCGACCGGAACGCGGACCATGCCCTCCTGGGCGACTGTCGCGAGCAACACTCCGTCGCGCGAGAAGATACGGCCGAACGACAGGCCGCGACCGCCGAGGGCGACCGGTGACTCCTGCTCGTAGAGCAGCCACTCGTCGACCCGACCGTCGCGATGCCACCACATCGCGTGGTCGAGGCTCGCGGCCTTGAGCCCGGGCGTGCCCCAGGCGACGCCGTGCGCGCGCATGATCGGCTCGAGAATCGAATAGTCGCTCGCGTAGGCCAGCGCCGCCCGGTGCAGGTTCACGTCGTCGGGGAGGCGGCCGATCGCCTTCATCCACACCGCCTGCCGCGGCGTGCGCTCGGCGTCACCGGGGAAGTACACGGGATGCTGAACGTGCCGGATGTCGAACGCGCGCCCGGTCGACCAGAACTTCGCGACCGGGTGATCGGAGCCGCCCAGCACGTCGGCCGTGCTCGGCAGCGACTCGGGGTCGGGGACCCCGTCGGGCATCGTGACGGAGTGCTCGAGCCCCGGGTCGGCATCCTGGAACGACGCGATCATCGACAGGATCGGCTCGCCGTTCTGGTAGCACTGGGTGCGGCGGGTCGCGAAGGACCGGCCGTCGTGGATGCGGTCGACCGAGAACGTGATCGGCTGCTCGACATCGCCCGGGCGCAGGAAGTAGCCGTGCATCGAATGCACCCGGCGATCCTCCGGAACGGTGCGAGTGGCGGCGACGAGAGCCTGCGCGAGCACCTGCCCGCCGAACACCCGCCCGCCCGGCATCCATTGGCTCGGACCGGTGAAGATGTCTTCCCTGGTGCGTGCTCCGGTGTCGGTCAGATCGAGGGCGGCCAGAAAGCCTGCCAGGGGATCGCTCACGGGTTGTAGTTTAGAAGGCGCATGAGCTCCTTCACTCTGGCCGATGCTCCCTCCCTCGATGATCTCCAGGTCTACCTCTCGCGCGCCGCGCGGGTCGAGGAGGGTTCCGTGCGACTCATCGCGGGCTCCGGGGTTCTCGCTGCCTACTGTTCGGTGTTCGCTCCCGCGGGTCTGCTCGACGAGAGCGCGACGGTTCTCGGCCTCCGCACGTTCGCGCTCACGCAGCCCACCGGCTTCGACGTCGTCGTGCCGGTGCGCTCCCTCATCCAACGCATCGAGCGCGCTCAGGGCGAAGGCGCCACGACGGTGGGCCTGCCGATGGAGGTCAACACGGCCACCTGGGCCGCCATCTCACCTCCCCGCGGCGGCTGGCAGCAGATCGGCGAAGTGTTACCGACGCTCCTCGAGGGGTCGGCGCGCGCCGGCATCCGGGATGTCGCGGCAGCTGTTCCGGACGGCGTCGGTGAGCAGATCGTGCGTCGCGTTCGCGGTGAAGTCTGGGGCCGCCCCATCGCCGGCGCGGAACACATCCCCTCCGGCGCCGCCTTCGCCGCCTTCGCCCTCGGCTTCCTCGGCGACGACCCCGTCCGGGTCTACGAGAGCGGACCGTGGACGCGGCTCAGCACGCAGCGCGGCCACGTGCTCGTCAAACGCCGCGCCTGGAACCTTCTGCGCTAGCCCGATTCGGTGGTCGAGTAGCCGCGTAGTCTCGACACGGCGGCTGCGCCGCCTACTCGACCACCGAGTGGGTCAGAGGCTGTCGGCGATAGCCCGACCCGCGGAGCGACCCGTGAAGAGGCAGCCTCCGAGGAAGGTGCCCTCCAGGGAGCGGTAGCCGTGCACGCCGCCGCCGCCGAAACCGGCGACCTCGCCCACCGCGTAAAGGCCGGGGATCGGTGACCCGTCGGAACCGAGGGCGCGCGATGACAGGTCGGTCTGGATGCCGCCCAGGCTCTTGCGGGTGAGCACGTGCAGCTTCACCGCGATAAGCGGGTGGTGCGCCGGGTCGAGGAACTTGTGCGGCTTGGCGACGCGGATGAGTTTGTCGCCCCGGTAGTTGCGGGCGCCGCGCAGGGCGGTGATCTGGGCATCCTTGGTGAAGGTGTTGTCGATCTCGCGGTCGCGGGCCTCGATCTCGTACTTCATCTCCTGGAAGTCGATCTCGACGTCAGGCGACAGCTGCTTCATGCCGGCGAACAGTTCGTCGAGGCTGTCGGCGACGACGAAGTCGGCACCCTTCTCTTTGAACGCCTCGACGGCATCCGTCGCGCCCTTGCCCAGTCGCTGCCGGATCAGTTCGCGCACGCTCTTGCCGGTGAGGTCGGGGTTCTGCTCGCTGCCGGAGAGGGCGAACTCCTTCTCGATGACGCTTTGCGTGAGCACGAACCAGGAGTGGTCGTGCCCGGTCGTGCGCAGGTGTTCGAGGGTGCCGAGCGTGTCGAATCCGGGGAACAGTGGAACGGGCAGGCGGCGACCGAGGGCATCGAACCACAGGCTCGACGGCCCGGGCAGGATGCGGATGCCGTGGTCGGCCCACACCGGCGTGTGGTTTTGGATGCCTTCGAGGTAGTGCCACATGCGGTCGCGGTTCACGAGCGTCGCGCCCGCCTCTTCCGAGATGCCGAGCATTCGCCCGTCGACGTGGGCGGGCACCCCGCTGAGCATCGTCGTGGGCGCGGTGCCGAGCCACTCGGGCCACCACTTGCGCACCAACTCGTGGTTGCCGCCGATACCGCCGGAGGCGACGAGCACGGCGGAGGCTTCGAGGGTGAACTCGCCGACGGTGTCGCGGCTCGACGCCTCACCGCGGGCCGCATCCGACGGGGCGAGGATGCTGCCGCTCGCTCCGGTGACCGCGCCTTTGGTGACGGTGAGGGCATCCACCCGGTGCCGGAAGCGCAGGTCGACGAGACCCTTCTCGACCCCCTGCCGCACGGCCTTGATGAACGGTTCGAGGAGCCCGGGCCCGGTGCCCCAGGTGATGTGGAACCGGGGCACCGAGTTGCCGTGGCCGGTCGCGGTGTACCCGCCGCGCTCCGCCCAGCCGACGACGGGGAAGAACTTCACGCCCTTCGAGGCGAGCCACTGCCGCTTCTCGCCAGCGGCGAACGCGAGGTAGGCCTCCGCCCACTGGCGCCCCCAGGCATCCTCGTCGTCGCGGTCGAACTCGGCGCTCGCGAACCAGTCCTGCCGGGCAAGCTCGTGGGAGTCCTTGATGCCCAAGCGGCGCTGCTCGGGCGAGTCGACGAGGAAGAGCCCGCCGAACGACCACCAGGCCTGCCCCCCGAGGCACGATTCGGGCTCCTGTTCGAGCACGATCACCCGCTTGCCGGCCTCGACGAGTTCTGCCGTGGCGACGAGCCCCGCCAGTCCGGCTCCGATAACGATCACGTCGGCGTGCGCAGTCATGCGGCCCCTTTCCCTGACTTCTGAGGCTAGCCGCCCTTCGAGCGTCGGGGTTCATCCTGACGAATGAACGTCGACTATTCGTCGAACGTGTTGACCATCGCGTGGGCGGCGCGTTCGAGGTAGTCCCAGAGCATGTTCTCGTGCAGCGGCGAGAGGTCGAGCGAATCGACCGCAACGCGCATGTGCTTCAGCCACCGGTCGCGGGCGTCGGGATTGACCTTGAACGGGTTGTGGCGGATGCGCAGCCGCGGATGCCCGCGCTGCTCGCTGTAGGTGCCGGGGCCGCCCCAGTACTGCTCGAGGAACCCGGTGAGGCGCTGGATCGCCCCCTCGAGGTCGCCCTCCGGGTACATCGGCCAGAGCACCTCGTCGGTCTGCACGCCCTCGTAGAAGGCGCGCACGAGTTTCTCGAACGTCGCGCGCCCGCCGACCTCGCGCCAGAAGTTGGCGCCGACGGGTTCGCCGCCGGGGCCGTCGCGCAGCATCAGGTTGTTCACTTCTTGCCTCCGGTGGTGGGCGGTCGCGGCGCCGCCTGCTGCTTGATGACACCCGGGATGACGGGGGTTTCTTCGGTGCCTCCCCCCGCTCCTGCGCCGGTGGCCGTAGCTGCGACGGCCGGAACCCGGATGCCGAGGCTGTCGAGGGTGCGCTTGACCCGAGCCCGCAGCTCGCGCGCGACCTCGTCTTTCGCGCCGGTGCGCGTCTTCACCACGAGCCGAAGCACGATCGCGTCGGCCGAGATCGACTCGATGCCCCAGATCTCGGGTTGCTCCATCATGAGGCGCTTCCACTTGCCGTCGCCGCGCATCTCGATACCGGTCTGCAGCATCCGCTCCTTGACCGTCTCGACGTCGGCGTCGTAGGGGAGCGCGAGGTCGAGGATGACGCGCGCCCAGCCCTGCGACATGTTGCCGACCCGCAGGATCTCGCCGTTGCGCACGTACCACAGGGTGCCGTTCACGTCGCGCACGGTGGTGACGCGGATGCCGACCGCCTCGACGACGCCGGTCGCCTGCCCGAGGTCGACGACATCCCCGACCCCAAGCTGGTCTTCGGCGACGATGAAGAGCCCGTTGAGCACGTCGCGCACGACGTTCTGGGCGCCGAAGCCGAGGCCTGCGCCGAGGGCCGCCGTAATGAGCGAGAACGCTCCGGTGGCGTTCGGGTCGATGGCCGAGACGATGAGCACGAGTGACACGAGCACGACGATCGTCGTCACCGTGCTTGAGAGCACCCCGCCGAACGCGCGGGTGCGCTGCACGATGCGCATGGCGGCGACCGGGGATGCCTGCAGCGCCGCAGTGTCTTCGACGTTCTGTTTCTTCTTCACGCCGCTGATCACGCGGTTCACGGTGCGGCGGATGGCGATCTGCAGCACGAGCCGCACGAGCGAGGCGACGACGACGATCGTGAGGATGCGCGCCGGCACGCCGAACGGCCCCTCGTAGAACGCGACGACTGCCGCCCAGAACTCCGCCATGCCCCCATTCTCTCGGGTGCGCCCTGGATGCCGCCCGCGCACCCTTTCCCCAGTTGGGCCGCGATCTGCGAATCGTGCCTGCACGAATCGCGCGGCGCGATTCGCACATGGCGGACCAGGTAGCCGACACCCAAGCTCGTGTAAAGAAGACTTGACATGGTGTCCGGATGT
Source organism: Pseudolysinimonas sp. (assembly GCF_049651805.1). GTDB lineage: Bacteria > Actinomycetota > Actinomycetes > Actinomycetales > Microbacteriaceae > Pseudolysinimonas_A. The sequence continues at coordinate 42,828 of NZ_JBASCU010000016.1, read as the reverse complement.
CTTTACAGTGAGCGTGTCAAACATTCTTTACACACGGAGACACGCATGGACTGGACACCTCGGCAGGCGAGCATCGCCGCCGCACTCTCGCTGATCGGCATGGCCGTGCTCGGCCCGCTCGCCGCATTCGGCGTTCTTGCCGACGGGCCCGCCGGGCTCGCCATGACGGGCGTCGCGATTCTCGACATCGTCGTCGGCGTCGCTCTCTGGCGGGTTCTCGCGCCGACTCACGGCAGCCTCGCCGTGTTGGCCGCGACCTTGCGCATCGCCTACGCCGCTGTGCTCGTCGTCGCAGCGGGCCGGCTGTCGGCAGGTGCTCACGCCGAGTTCGAGAGCATCTGGGATGCCGGACTCGCGATCTTCGGCCTGCACCTGGTGGTCGTCGGCGGCCTTCTCGTGTCGCGACCCGGGTTCGCGCGGGTCACCGGCATCCTCGTGGCCGTTGCGGGCGCCGGCTATCTGGCCGACGCGATCGCTGCCTTGCTCGTGCCTGGTACCGTCCTCGGCGTCGCGACGTTCACGTTTGTCGGGGAACTGGTGCTCATCGTCTGGTTGTTCATGCGCGGAGGCCGTCCGGTCGTCACGCGTCGCGTCGCGGCTGTCGCCGTCTGATCCTGAAGGAGATCCATGTCGTACGAAGAGAAGAACGCCTGGGTGTTCGGTTTCATCGCCCCGATCGGCTACATCGTCTACGTCGTGCTGGTGCTCACGCAGGCCGGTGGGCGACCCCTCGAGGAGGCGAACTACGTCGGGCCGATGCTGGGCACCATTCTCGGAGCGATCGTCGTCGGCATCCTCGGCGGCATCGTGGTCGGGGCATTCTCGGGCAAAGATGCCGGCAAGTCGGATCAGCGCGACAAGCAGATCAACCGATTCGGTGAATACATCGGCAGCGCGTTCCTGGTGGCCGGAGCGCTCGGTGCTCTCGTGCTCGCCTGGTTCGAGGCTCCGCACTTCTGGATCGCCAACGCGCTGTATCTCGCCTTCGTGCTGCAGGCGATCCTCTCGACGATCGCAAAACTCGTCGCGTATCGGCGGGGGCTGCGCCAATGGTGAAGCCGACCCGCGTCACCAACTGCATCCGGGCTCTGCGGTTCGCGGCGGGTGAGATGACGCAAGCCGACCTTGCCGAGCGCATCGGCGTGACGCGACAGACGGTCATCGCGATCGAGCAGGGGCGCTACTCGCCCTCGCTCGAGATGGCGTTCCAGATCGCCCGCGTGTTCGGGGTCGGTCTCGACGACGTCTTCAGCTACGACCCCGAGCAGAACTGACGCGGAGCAGAACTGACGCGTCAGCGCGCGAAGAACCGGGCGAAGAACCCGACTCGCTCGGCCTTCGGGTGACCGGGGCAGCGCTGCGAGGCGGGAACCCTGCGCATCACTTGGTCGACGTGCTGGCCGCAGCCCGCCCAGGTCGTCTTTCCGCAAGTGCGGCACGTCACTGCTGAACACATGGTGATTCCGATCGTCGGGGAGATGAGATCTCCAGTATACCCCCAGGGGTATCTGGTCCGCGACCGTCAGCGGGTCAGGCGAGCGAGAGGAAAAGCTTCTCCAACTGCGCGCGGTCGAGTTCGGGCTCTTCTTGCTTGGCGCACTTCTCGAGCGTGTCGGCGATGATCGCGAAGCCGGCACGGTCGAGGGCGCTGGATGCGGCAGCGAGTTGCGTAACGACGCTCGTGCAGTCGTTGCCCTCTTCGATCATGCGGATCACAGCGTTCAACTGGCCTTGCGCGCGCCGCAACCGGTTGAGCACCGGCTTCATGGCGATCGGGTCGAGATCCATGGCATTCTCCGCTTCCGTTGGGCACGGCAATGGTACCGGCCGTCTCCCAATATACCCCCTGGGGTATCTGATACGCTGTCGGTATGGCAACCATCGCCCTCACCTCAGACACCTTCGAACAGACGGTTCGTGACAACGACATCGTTCTCATCGACTTCTGGGCCGCCTGGTGCGGCCCGTGCCGCGCCTTCGCGCCGATCTTCGAGCGCGCCTCGGAGGCGCACCCCGACATCGTGTTCGCGAAGGTCGACACCGAGGCCGAACAGCAGCTCGCCGCCGCCGCGCGCATCCAAGCCATCCCCACGCTGATGGCATTCAAAGCCGGGGTGCCGGTGTTCTCCCAGGCCGGGGCGCTGCCCGCCCCGAGTCTCCAGAAACTCGTCGACGCCATCCGGGCTCTCGACGTCGAACCGCGAGCCGGCAGCGTCGGCGCCGCGGCATCCCCCTCACAAGGAGCAGCATGATGACCATCACCGCAGCCGACCTGGCTGCACTCGGTGCCGACGCGACGATCATCGACGTGCGCGAGCCCCACGAATTCGCGGAAGCCCGCCTCGACGGGGCGACCAACGTGCCGCTGGGCGACCTGCCTAGTCGGCTGGCCGAACTGCCGCGCGACCGCACGATCTACGTGATGTGCCTCTCGGGTGGACGCAGCGCCCGTGCAACGGCGTTCCTGCGCGGCGCAGGCTTCGACGCGATCGACGTCGAAGGTGGCATCTCGCGCTGGTACCAGGCCGGATTCCCGGTCGAGACCGGGGTGGCCGCGTGAGCGTCGGGCGTGGATCGCGCATCGCGCGGCTCACGGCGGCACTCGGTGTTGCCGCATCACTCACGCTCGCCGTTGCAGGATGTGCGCCGGCTTCGGCACCGTCGTCGATCGCAGTGAGCGCCGACACCGTGATCGTCGATGTCCGGACGCCCGCCGAGTTCGCGTCGGGCCACCTGGAAGGCGCGATCAACATCGACGTGCGGGCCGCTGACTTCGACGCGCAAGTGGACGCTCTCGACCGCGACGCGGAGTACCTCGTGTACTGCCGATCGGGCAACCGCGCCGGATCGGCGATCGACCGCATGGCGGCGATGGGTTTCACCACCCTCGAGAACGGCGGCGGAGTCGAGCAGGCAGCGCAGGCGACCGGGCTCGACATCGTCGGCTGAAACCAGGAGCAGTTGCGACCCCGCCGGTCAGGATGACGGCGGGGTCGCACTCGCTTCGGTCCGGCAGGTCCCGCCCGGGCAGAGCTGCGGAGGGGTGCGACCGAACCGGCGCTGCAGTGCGCAGCCGACGCAGATCCCGAACGCGCTCTCAAGGAACAGCAGCGCCAGGCACATCCCGCAGAGCACGAGCGCGACGACGGTCCAGCCGAGCCAGCCCATCGCGAAGCACGCGAGCAGCGACATCCCGAGACCGAGCGACCAGGCGAAGGTTTTCTGCGACGCCCCCACCCACTCGGGGCGCTGACCCCGCACGGCGATTTTCCCCAGCACGAGACTCGGGGCGAAGCGTGAGCCGATGAACACCCGCACGAACAGGTCGACGGCGAACAGCATCCCGAACCCGCGCAGCGGAGCGAGAAACCCGGTGAGCAGCGCCGTCAGGTAGGCCGCGAATCCGAGAACGAAGAGGATGCCGGCGCTGGCCCGCATGACGCGCTCGTCAACGACGGGCACATCGATTCCGTCGACGTACTCTCCGACGACGGGTCGCTCCGTCGCCGCGCGCGTCATGCCGCGACGAGCCGGGTTGCCGCGGCGGTTCCCGCGCTCCAGGTGAGGTAGCCGCCGTCGAGGTTGACCGCCTCGCGGCCGAGCTGGGACAGCAGCCGCACGGCGGTGTGTCCGCGCTGGCCGACCTTGCAGTGCACGATGAGGCGTCCGGCGGGGATCTCGGCGATGCGCTCGCGGATGTCGTCGAGCGGGATGTTGAGCGACCCGGGGATCGCGCCGCCTCGGTACTCGCCGGGGGAGCGTACGTCGATGAGCGTCGCGCCGGCTTCGAGTTCGTCGGCCAGTTCATGCCACTGGATCGCGGGCGTGAGGCCCTCGAGGGCGTTCAGCGCGACGTAGCCGAGCATGTTGACGGGGTCTTTCGCCGACGAGTACTGCGGTGCGTAGGCGAGTTCGAGGTCGGCGAGATCGGATGCCGTGAGCCGCCCCGCCATCGCCGTCGCGATCACGTCGATTCGCTTGTCGACGCCGTCGCCGCCGACGCCTTGTGCTCCGAGGATCTCGTCGGTGCGGGCATCCACCAGCAGTTTGAGGGCCATCGGCTGCGCGCCCGGGTAGTAGCCGGTGTGGGAGGCGGGGTGGGTGTGGATGACCCGGATCTCCCGACCGGCGGCACGGAGCTGCTTCTCGTTCCAGCCGGTCACGGCGATGGTGAGGTCGAGCACACCGACGACGGCGGTGCCGAGGGCATCCCGCACGACGACGGGCTTACCGGCGATGACGTCGGCGACGAGCCGGCCATGCCGGTTGGCGAGGCCGGCGAGCGGCACGAGGCGCTGCTCGCCGCTCAGCGAGTCGACCTTCTCGACGGCGTCGCCGATCGCATAGATCGCGGGATCGTTGGTGCGCAACTGGTCGTCGACGCTGATGCCGCCACGCGGCCCGAGTGCGAGCCCGGCCCGCACGGCGAGGGTCGTCTCGGGGCGCACCCCGATCGCGGCGATGACGATGTCGGCGGCCACGGTATCGCCGTCGGCGAAGATCGCGGTGTCGGCGCCGAGTGCCACCACTTCGGCGCCGAGCCTGAGGTCGACACCGGCCGCACGGAGCCGTGCGGCGACGGGCTCGGCCATCTCGGGGTCGAGGGGGGTGAGCACCTGCGGGTTGCGCTCGACGAGGGTTACGGCGATCCCGCGGTGCAGCAGGTTCTCGGTCATCTCGAGTCCGATGAACCCGCCGCCGAGCACGAGTGCCGTGCGAGGCGCGCCAGAGAGTGCGCTCATCGCGGCGTCGACGTCGTCGATGTCACGCAGGGTCAGCATCCGCTCGGCGCCGGGGATCTCGGGCCGCACGGGGTTCGCGCCGGGGGAGAGGATGAGGGCGTCGTAGTGCTCGTCGGACTCGGTGCCGTGCTCGAGGTCGCGCACGCGGACCGTGCGAGCGGCGCGGTCGATCGCGATGACCTCGTGACGCACGCGTACGTCGAGTTCGAACCGCGACCGCAGCGATTCGGGAGTCTGCAGCAGCAGGCTGGCCCGGTCATCAATGACGCCGCCGAGGTAGTAGGGCAGGCCGCAGTTCGCGAACGAGACGTGCCCGCCGCGCTCGAAGACGACGATCTCGGCGTCTTCGATGAGGCGACGAAGTCGGGTCGCTGCGGACATTCCGCCCGCGACGCCACCGACGATGAGGATGCGCTGTGTTGCCATACCCCAGAGGGTATCAGATATACCCCCTGGGGTATGCACGTTCGGTGGTCGAGTAGCGCCGCAGGCGCGTGTCGAGACCTCCCCGCCCGGTCTCGACACGCCGCTGCGCGGCTACTCGACCACCGAGTTACTCGCGGGTCTCGACACGCCGCTGCGCGGCTACTCGACCACCGAGTCAGGCGGAGCGATCTCTTTGCTGAGCCTGGAGGGCGCGCTCGACGCCGGCGAGGTTCTCGATCACGAGGCGACGCAGGGCCGGGATGTCGGGGTGCGCGTCGAGCCAGGCGTGGGTGGCATCCACCAGCTCCTGCGACGCGAGCGGCGCCGGGTAGAAGCCGAGAATGACGTACTCGGCGATCTTGTAGGAGCGTTCCTTCCAGATGCGGTCGAGTGCCTCGAAGTACGGGGCCACGAGCGGCTCGAGTGCGGACGGTTCGTTGACGTGGTGGTAACCCATCCCGGACGCGCGCAGCACGACGTTCGGAACCGTCGCGTCGGTGAGCGCCGCATCCAGCGCTGCCTTCTTGTCGCCGGTCGCGCGTGCGCGGGCCACGGCCTGCTGACCATTGGCGGTCATGTCCTTGTCGAACTGTGCGGCGATCTCGGCTTCGCCGGCCTCGCCGAGCAGCACGAGCCCTTCGAGCAGCTCCCACTGCAGGTCGGCGTCGATCTCGAGCTGGTCGAGCTTGACCGACCCGTCGAGCAGCGCCCTGAGCTTCGCCGCGTGGGCAGGAGTCGAGGGGATGTTGGCGAAGAACTTCACGAACTGGAACTGGGCGTCCGAACCCGCTTCCGCAGCAGCAGCGAGCTCCCACAGTGCATCCCCGACGCGTTCGATGGTGGCGGCGCGCTTCTCGGGAGCAACGTAGAGCCGCGCGACCTGGGTGAGCTGGGTGAGCGACAGGCGGATCGTGGTCGACTCGGTCTCGGTGGCGATGTTGCCGAGCACCAGGTCGACGTAGTCACTCGAGGCGACTTCGGCATCACGGGTGGCATCCCACGCGGCACCCCAGACGAGGGCGCGGGCGAGCGGGTCTTCGATGTCGGCGAGTTTGTCGATCGCGAACTCCCACGACTGCTCGTCCATGCGGATCTTCGCGTAGGCGAGGTCGTCGTCGTTGAGCAGGATGAGCGACGGTCGCTTCATGCCCACGAGCTGCTCTACCGGGGTGGAGGCGTCCGCGTCGATGTCGAGCTCGATGCGGTGGGTGCGCACCACCTTCGGCGACAGGTCACCCGCCACCCCGGTGTTCGGCTCGCCGTCGGCAACGTCGTAGAACCCGATCGCGAGCCGATGCGGACGGATCGTCGGCTGCTCGGCGATCGCGGTCTGCGAGATCTCGAACTTCGTGATGACGCCGTCGGCGTCGGTCTCGACGACGGGTTTGAGCGTGTTGACGCCCGCGGTCTCGAGCCACAGCTGCGACCACGAGGTGAGTTCGCGCCCCGACGTGATTTCGAGTTCGCGCAGCAGGTCGGTGAGTTCGGTGTTGCCGTACTCGTGCTTCTTGAAGTACGCCCCGACTCCCGCGAAGAACGCGTCGACACCGACCCAGGCGGCGAGCTGCTTGAGTACCGACCCACCTTTGGCGTAGGTGATGCCGTCGAAGTTGACCTGCACGTCTTCGAGATCGTTGATGGTCGCGACGATGGGGTGAGTCGAGGGCAGCTGGTCTTGCTTGTAGGCCCAGCTCTTCTCCATCGCTTGGAAGGTGGCCCAGGCTTCCTTCCACTCGGTGGCTTCGGCGGTCGCGATCGTGGAGGCCCACTCGGCGAACGACTCGTTCAGCCACAGGTCGTTCCACCACTTCATGGTCACGAGGTCGCCGAACCACATGTGCGCGAGCTCGTGCAGGATCGTGACGACCCGGCGCTCCTTGATCGCGTCGGTGACCTTCGACCGGAAGACGTAGGTCTCGGTGAACGTCACCGCGCCGGCGTTCTCCATCGCGCCCGCGTTGAACTCGGGCACGAAGAGCTGGTCGTACTTCGCGAACGGGTAGGCGTAGCCGAACTTCTGCTCGAAGTAGGCGAATCCCTTGCGGGTGATGTCGAAGATGTAGTCGGCGTCGAGGTACTGCATGAGCGACTTGCGGGCATACACCCCGAGCGGGATCACGCGGCCACTGCTGCTGGTGAGCTCGCTGTGCACCGACTCGTACGGGCCGGCGACGATCGCGGTGATGTACGACGAGATGCGCGGCGTGGCCTCGAAGGCGAACACCTTCTTGCCATCCACGGCCTCGGGCGACGGGGTCGGCGAATTCGACACGACGACCCAGTTCTCGGGGGCGGTGACGGTGAAGGTGAAGGTCGCCTTCAGATCGGGCTGCTCGAACACGGCGAACACGCGGCGGCTGTCGGGCACCTCGAACTGCGAGTAGAGGTACACCTCGTCGTCGACCGGGTCGACGAAGCGGTGCAGGCCCTCACCGGTGTTGGTGTACGCGAAGTCGGCGTCGACGACGAGGGTGTTGGATGCCGCCAGCCCGTCGAGCGCGATGCGTGCGCCGTCGGCGACCCCGGCATCCAGCTCGGTGCCGTTGAGCGTGATCGCGTGCACCTTCGCGGTGAGCGCGTCGATGAACGTCGAGGCGCCCGGCGTCGCGTCGAAGACGACGGTGGTGGCCGATCGGAAGGTCTCCGGCCCGGTCGTCAGGTCGAGCTCGACGTCATACGAGGTGACCGAGACGAGCGACTTGCGCTCCTGAGCTTCGACGCGGGTGAGGTTCTCTCCAGGCATCCGACAACGATACGTGAGCGCCGTCGCCGCGAGGCAACTTCAGGGCGCGAGGTAGGCGAGCACCGGGTCGACCACCCGGAGGTTCACCGCGTCGCCCACGTTGAGGGCGACCGGCGTGGCGAGCCGCGCCGAGAGGCGGATGCCGGGATCGGCGATGAGGTCGAGGTCGACGAGGGCGTCATGCCCGTAGTAGTCGATCGAGGTCACCCGCGCGGCTGTGCCGGGTGCGTCGACGATGCGGAGGTGTTCGGGACGGATCAGAACGGTGACCGATCCGACAGCGGGGTCGACGAGTCGCAGATCGCCGAGAGCCGTCGTCACGTGCGCGCCGTGGCCCTCGCCGGCGAGCACGTTGGCTTCGCCTACGAATCGTCCGGTCCACAGATCGACCGGACGCCGATAGACCTCCTCGGGCGCTCCGACCTGTCGTACCCGACCGTCATCGAGCACGATGAGCCGATCGGCGATCGAGAGCGCCTCGGTCTGGTCGTGGGTGACGAGGATGGCGGTCGTGCGGGTTTCGACGAGAGCGCGACGCACCTGTTCGCGAACCGCTCCGCGCAGCGTCGCATCGAGTGCCGAGAATGGTTCGTCGAGCAGCACGATGTCGGGCGAGGGTGCGAGCGCGCGCGCGAGGGCGACACGCTGGGCTTGACCGCCGGACAGCTCGTGGGGCAGCCGGCTCGCCATCCCCGGAAGCTCGACCAACTCGAGCAACTCCTCGACCCGCCGACCCCGCCGACCGCCGCGGTCGAGCCCGAACGCGACGTTCTGCCCGACCGTCAGGTGCGGGAACAACGCCCCGTCTTGCGGAACGAGCCCGACCCGCCGGCGCTCGGCAGGCAGACCGTGCAGGGTGCGATCGCCCGCCCGGATCGTGCCGCTCACGACCGGGTGCAACCCGGCGATGCAGCGCAGCAGGGTGCTCTTGCCGCTGCCGCTCGGGCCGAGCACGGCGCCGAGAGTTCCCGACTCGACGCTCAGCGAGACCTCGTGCAACACGCGTTTGCGGTCGCGTCCGTCTCCGACCTCGGCGGTCAGCGAATCGACGATGAGGCTCATGTGCGGTCTCCCGATCGGGCCAGAAGGAAGGCGGGGATGCTGGCGACCAGCACGAGCGCGATCGCGTAGGGGGTCGCGGCCCCGTACGAGGCGATCGCGGTCTTCTGCCACAGGTCGGTCGCCAGGGTCTCGACCCCGATCGGCCGCAGCATGAGTGTCGCCGGCAGCTCCTTCATCGCGGTCACGGCAGCGAGCAGCCCGCCGGCCGCGATCCCCGGGACGGCGATGCGCGCGGTGACGCGCCACCAGGTGGTGAGACGCCCGAGCCCGAGGGTGCGGGCGGTGTCTTCCAGCGCCGGCGGCACCTGCCGAATCGCCGCGCGTGACGCCCCGAGCGCTTTCGGCAGGAACAGTACCCCGTACGCGAACACGAGGGCGAACACCGTCTGATAGAGAGCGGGGGCGACCGTGAGGGTGAAGAAGACGAGCGACAGCCCGACGACGACGCCGGGCACGACGTGCCCGAGGTAGGCGACCGATTCGAGCGCGTTGCCGACGAAGGTGCGATAGCGCGCGCCGAGAGTCGCGATCGGTAGCGCCAACAGCACCGCCACGCCGGCACCGGCGAGCCCGAGGCCGAGGGTCGACGCGGTGCTCTCCGCGAGTCGCGGCCACTCGAAGTCGCGGTCGACTCCGAGCGTGAGCCGCACTACGAGGGCGCCGAGCGGAATGCCGATGGAGACGGCAGCGACGACGACGAGTCCGGCCAGCGCGGCGATCCGGGTGCGTGTGTGCGGCGCGATGCCGGCGGGGACGCCTCCCGGAGCTGACACGATGCGCGCGGCGCGGCGCCGCATCCATTGCTCGCCCGCGACGAAGACGAAGGCGAGCGCGACGAGCACCACCGACAGCGCGGCGGCGAGCATGCGGTCGAGACTTCCTTCGAATGCGGCATGCACACCCCAGGTGAGCGTCTCAAAGCGCAACAGAGAAACGGCCCCGAAGTCGGCGAGGGTGTAGAGCGCGGCCAGGAGCGCGCCGGCGGCGGCGGCCGGGGCGATGCGGGGGAGTGTCACGCGTGTCAAGACGCGCGCCGGGCCGGCGCCGAGGGTGCGGGCGGCATCCGTGTACCGCGAGTCGGCCATGGTCAGGGCCGCCGCGACGGGCAGGGTCACATAGGGCGCGCAGGCGAGCGTGAGAATCACGGCGGCCGGCCAGAATCCAGAGACCCCGGGCCAGGTCGCGACCCACGCGAACGCCGCGACGTAGGACGGGATCGCCAGGGGAAGGGTGGCGAGGGCGCGCCACAGCGCCGGCGCGGGCAGCTTGAGCCGGGTGATAGCCCAGGCGGAGGGGACGCCGATCAGCAGGCAGCCGGCCGCAACCGTCAGCGAGAGCCCGAGCGAGTTGGCGGCGAGCTCGAACGTGCGATCGCGCAGCAGCGACTCGGCAAGACGCTCCGGGTCGGCTTGGGCGAGCCGCAGCACGAGATACCCGAGCGGGATGGCGGCGATGAGCGCCGGCACCGTCGCGGCGACGACCAGAAGCGCGGGAGGACGACGGATCGTCCTCCCGCGCTTCGTGGCGCGTGAGGCGAGGGTCAGAGCAGGCCGACCTTCTGCAGCAGAGCGATCGTGCCGTCGAGATCGGCCAGGTCGGCGAAGTCCAGCTCGGGCCCGCGGATGTCGTCGAGCGCGGGTGCGTCGGCCGGCGTGGGGCCGTCGGGCACGACCGAGTACTCGGTGGTCTGCGCGACGAAGTAGTCCTGGCCTTCGGTCGAAAGCAGGTAGCGCACGAACTCGAGTGCTTCGGCGTTGTCGGCGGAAGGGGCCAGGACGCCGGCACCGGTCACGTTGACGAGGGCGCTCGCGGTGCCCGGCTCGCCGTACTGGAGCTGGGCGCGCATGTTCGCAACCCCGACCTCGGCCGCCTGCTGGAACCAGTAATAGTGGTTGATCAGCCCGACGTCGATGGCACCCGTGTTGACCGCCTCGAGGATGGCGCCGTTGCGCGGGAAGATCTGCGCGTCGTTGGCGACGAGGCCGCGCAGCCACGCTTCGGTCGCCTCCTCACCCTCGAGCACACGAAGCGCGGTGACGAACGACTGGAACGACGCATTGGTGGGCGCGATGCCGACCTGCCCCTTCCATCGCGCATCGGTGAGGTCGAAGACGCTGGTCGGCACGTCGCTCTCGGTCAGCTCTTCGCCGTCATAGGCGATGACCCGCGCTCGACCGGTGAGGCCGACCCAGGTGCCATCCGCCGACGTGTACTGGGGGTCGACGGCGTCCGTGATGTCGGCGGGCAGCTCGGCCAGTAGACCGGCCTCGCTCAGGGCGCCGAGGGCTCCGGCCTCCTGCGACAGGAAGACCTGTGCCGGCGTGCGGTCGCCTTCCTCCAGCAGCTGGGCGGCCATCTCGATGCTGTTGGCGTACCGCACCTTGATGGTGATGCCGCTCTCGGCCTCGAATGCGTCGAGGAGAGGCCCGACGAGTTCCTCGTCGCGACCCGAGTAGACGACGAGTGAGCGCTCGTCGGGCTGAGGCGCTTCGGCGTTGGGGGAGCAGCCGACGAGAACGAGGGTGGCCGTGATCGCCGCGAGGGCGATCGTCGGGCGCGGAAAACGCATAGCGATAGGAACCTTTCCACAGGGAGACTGCGCGACTGCGCAACAAGGTAAGGCTATCCTAATCCGCTATGCGGCTGAGACGGCGACGACCTCCCGCACGACGCCCGACGGCTCCGGCGTGCTCAGCACGTCTTCGACATCCGTGATCGCGTCGCGCAGCAATGCGACGAGCAGCGACTGCGGATCGGTCACGCACGCCTCCGCGATGCCGGTCACCGAGAGCGTGACCGCGGCAGCGCATCCGTAGCGCCGCAACTCCCGTTCCCGCACCGGGTACCGGCGCACGTGGTCGATCGCCCAGGCCTCAGCATGCGGTGCCGCGTCGAGCGCGGAGCGGGCGGTCGCGGCCACGCGGGGTGCCACCTCGGCCGGCAGGAGCCCGGGAAGCGCGAGCAGCGCACCAGCGAGAGCCCGCTGTCGACCGTCGCTCGCGACGGGGAGCGCAGCCGCCGCAGCGCGCACTGCGACAACCGGGGCGAGGATGCGATGGTCGCCTCGCAAACCGATGACGCGCGGGATGTCCCTCGCAATCTCGCCGCGTCGCGCGTCGCTCAACTGATCGTTGACGGCCCGCGCCAGATGGGCCAGCAGCGGGTCGGTGCACTGCGGAGAGTCGCTCCAGGCCTCGCCCGCCAGATAGGAGGCGAACTCCATGAAGCAGGCGCCGGACTTGGCTGACCGGTGCCGCCCTCGCGACAGGCGCGGCATCCCCTCGGGAATGGTCTGGATCTCGATCGTGCTCATCCCTGTTCCTTTCCTCGACGTTTCCCGGCCGAGAAGCGACGGCGGGGTCCAGGGCGACCCCGCCGTCGCGATCAGGGGCGCCGGGATGGTGAATCCGGCGCGTTGGTGCGATTCTGCTCCCGCTTCCGGGGTCTGGCAAGGGCTTTCGGATCTCTAAGCTGGGGCGCATCATGCGCATCCATCTGGGCACCGATCACGCCGGCCTCGAGTTCAGCACCGACCTGCAGCACTATCTGGCGGCGCAGGGTCACGAGCTCGTCGACCACGGGCCCACCGAATACGACCCGCTCGACGACTACCCGGCCTTCTGCATCAACGCCGCGCGCGCTGTCGTGCGCGACGAGCAGGCCGGAGTCGCCGCCCTCGGCATCGTGTTCGGCGGCTCGGGCAACGGCGAGCAGATGGCTGCGAACAAGGTGCACGGCATCCGCGCTGCCCTGGTCTGGAGCCTCGCCACAGCAGAACTGGCGCGCGAGCACAACGCGGCCAACGTCATCGCCATCGGCGCACGCCAGCATTCCTTCGACGAGGTGAAGAGCTTCATCGACGCGTTCATCAGCACACCGTTTTCGGGTGAGGAGCGGCACGCTCGCCGGGTCGCACAGCTCGCCGAGTACGAGACCACCGGGGCGATCACCGGGCACGAGATCGTCTGACGGATGCCGGAAGGGCACAGCGTCCATCGGATCGCGCGGCAGTTCGCGCGGTCGTTCACCGGCCCGCCCGTGACGGTGTCGTCACCGCAGGGGCGCTTCACCGCCGGTGCGGCCAGGCTCGATGGACACGCGATCGTGCAGTCGCGTGCGGTGGGCAAGCAGATGTTCCTCGAGTTCGACCACCACCTCTGGTTGCGGGTGCACCTGGGCATGTATGGGGCGTGGGATTTCGCGGGCGACATCGCCGTGAACCCGGTGTCGCCCGCGGAAAGAGGTTCCCGGCGCGTCGTCGGCGCGAACGAGGACTCACCGTGGTCGATCGGCGCGCCGCGGCGCACCCGCTTGCGGATGGCGGAGAGCGAGCGCTTGCAACCCGAGATCGACGTCTGGCCGCCCGAGCCGATCGGGCAGGTGCGGGTGCGGTTGCTGACCCCGGTGGCGGTCGCCGACCTGCGCGGGCCCACGGTGTGCGAGCTGCAGACGATCGACGAGGTGGATGCCACCATCGCCAAGCTCGGTCCCGACCCGCTCGTCGATCCCGACGGTGAAGAGCGATTCGTCGAAGGAGTGCGGCGTCGCAACGTCGCGATCGGCCAACTGCTGATGGACCAAGAGGTGGTCGCCGGAATCGGCAACGTCTACCGGGCCGAACTGCTGTTCCGGGCGCGCCTCGACCCGTATACCCCCGGCAAGAACGTTCCGACCGACGTGGCCCGCGCCCTCTGGCGCGACTGGTCGTACCTGCTCGGAGTCGGCGTCGAGAGCGGCCAGATGTTCACCATGGACGGCCTCGAAGGCGACGACCTGGAGCGGGCGAAGGCATCCCGAGACGACCGCCACTGGGTCTACCACCGCACCGGTGAGCCGTGCCGGGTGTGCGGCACCCCGATCACGCAGGCCGCGATGGCCGGACGCAACCTCTACTGGTGCCCGAAGGATCAGGTCTGATGCGACACACGCCGCACTACCTACTCGAAGACCCGGGCGAGGTGAAACGGCTCATCCGCCGCAATCCCTGGATGACGTATGTGTCCCCGGCATCCACCGGTCTCGTCGCGTCGCACTACGCGACGCTGCTGGAGGAGACCGATGACGACACCATCTCGATCGTCAGTCACTTCGGCCGCCCCGACGAGGTCGCCCACGAGCTGGGGAAGCACGAGGTGCTCGTCATCGTGCAGGGTCCGCACGGGTACATCTCGCCCAACTGGTACGCCGAAGGTGACTTCGTGCCCACCTGGAACCACGTCACCGCGCACCTCTACGGGGTGCCCGAGATCCTGTCGGATGACGAGAATTTCCGCATCCTCGGTGAGCTCGTCGATCACTTCGAGAAGCGGATGCCGACCCCCGTCTCGCTCGACATCGATCTCGAGAAGGCCGCTCGGATCGCCCGTGGCACCGTCGGCCTGCGCATCCGCATCACCCGCTTCGACGCTCGCGCCAAGCTGTCGCAGAACAAGCCTCCCGAAGTGCGGAACGCGATCATCGCCGCCCTCTCCGGCGACGGCCCCTATTCGGACCCTGCGCTCGCCGCAGAGATGCGACGGCTGGAATGATCCTCCGTAACGCCCGAGACCTCCGCTCGGCGCTCCTTCGGTGGTCGAGTAGCGAGCGCAGCGAGCGTGTCGAGACCCCACCTCCGACCGACATCGAACTCCCCGGCGAAGGCGACCACGACCTAGAGGGCCGCTGGGTCATCCCCGGTCTCTGGGATCATCACGTGCATTTCGGGCAGTGGGCGATGGCTGCGCGTCGGCTCGACCTCTCTCCCGCAACGTCGGCGGCACACGCGGCGTCGCTCGTGCGTGACGCATTGGCCGACTCGCCGCTGGAGCCCGGCGTGGTGTTTCTCGCATCAGGGTTCCGCGACGGGTTGTGGCCCGATACGCCGGTGCCCGAGTTGCTCGAGTTCGGCGACATCCCGGCGGCGCTGCTGTCGGGCGACGTGCACACCCTGTGGACCAACCGCGCGGCGCTTCGGATGCTGGGGCGGCCCGACGAGGACTGGTGGCTGCGCGAGCAACCGGCTTTCGATCTCACCCGTCGCATCTCGACGGTGCCGGCCGAGGTGCTCGACCGCTGGGCGCTCGACGCCGCCCGGAAGGCTGCAGCGCGCGGGGTGACGGGCATCGTGGATTTCGAGATGGAAGACGGCCCCGGCTCGTGGGCTCGACGCTTCGCGGCCGGGTTCTCGGGGCTGCGGGTGCGGGCCGCGGTCTACCCGCACACCCCAGACCTTCCCGATGTTGCATCACCGCTCTACGAGGTGGGCCCGTACAAGTTGTTCACCGACGGCTCCCTCAACACCCGCTCGGCCTGGTGCTACGACGTCTACCCCGGCACGGGCGACGCCGGACTTCCCAGCTACGAACCGGGCGGGTTGCTGGCCGCCGCGCGTGCGGGCGTCTCCCGGGGCCTGACTCCCGCCATCCACGCGATCGGCGACCGGGCCGTCACCGAGGCGCTCGATGTCTTCGAGCAGCTCGGGGTGCCCGGCTCGATCGAGCACGTGCAATTGATCCGGGATGCCGACCTTCCGAGATTCGCGGCCCTCGGCATCGGTGCGTCGGTGCAACCGGAGCACGCGATGGACGACCGCGACGTCGCCGAGCACTACTGGGCCGGCCGCACGGGTCGCGCCTTCGCGTACCGTGCCCTCCTCGACGCCGGTGCGGAGCTGTCACTCGGCTCCGACGCCCCCGTGGCGCCGCTCGACCCGTGGATCACGATGGCTGCCGCCGTCACCCGCACCCGCGACGGGCGCGCCCCGTGGCATCCCGAGCAGGCGATCTCTGCGCTGGATGCGCTCGCGGCATCCAGTCGCGACATCGCCGGCGACCTTGTCATCGTCGACGCCGACCCGACAACGCCCGACAATCTCCGCGAGATGCCGGTGCACGCCACGATGCTGGGTGGCGGTTGGATCCATGGTCCGTACGGCGGATAGCTGCTGAAGGTGGTTTCAGCGCTTCTTGACCACGGTGAGCAGAATCACCGAGTCTTCAACCGCATCCACTGAATGGCGGCCGTCGGGAATGGTCAGAAGATCTCCGGGGGACCCGTTCCACTGCACGTCACCGCTCTTCAGAAGCACTCGACCGACCAGCACCTGCAGCGTCGCCTCTCCGGGGTTCTCGTGTTCGGAGAGCTCTTCCCCAGATCGAAGGGCGATCATGGTTTGACGGAGCTGGTGCTCGTGTCCGCCGAACACCGTGCTCGCGTGCCGGCCACTCGAGGCATCGCGCGCTTGTGCGAGTTCGGTGCGTGCGAGGGCGATCAACGACGTCTTCTGCATGGCAATCCCAGGCGGAACGTCGCTACTTGCTCGCGACGTGCGCGAACAAGAACCAACGGTCCTTCTCGAGCCCCCGCGCGATCTCGACGACGACATCCTGGGATGCGGGGTCGAGTTCGGCGAGCTCGTCGATGGCGACGCGCACCGATTTGAGGGTGGCGTCGATCTGCGCGATGACTTCGGCGATGACCTGGTCGGACTGCTGGAAGCCGGCGCTGAGCGGCGGCACGGTGGTCTTCGCCGCGACGGTCGCGATGCGCGCGTCGATCGGGAGCCCGAGGGCGACGACGCGCTCGGCGGCGGTGTCGGCGTAGCCCTGCACGTGCGCGACGATGTCGTCGAGCAGTTCGTGGATGGCCTGGAAGTTGGCGCCGCGCACGTGCCAGTGGGCCTGCTTGGTGTCGACCACCATGGCTTCGAGGTCGATCACGACGGGCTCGAGGAACTGAGCGACCCCCGAGGTGACGTCGGGGTCGATGGCGCTGGTGGGGATGCTCTTCACGTCGGTCATGTCTCCACGGTACCCACGGGTTCCTGTTTCGCAAGGCAGTTGAGCCTGCCCTCATTTCGTGTCAGGCGGGGGGATATCCCCACCGGTTTCGGGATGCCGTCACCATGCCGCCGCGCGGCTCGCGGCGCGAGGGTGGGGTGAAGCCTCGACAATGGAGATCACATGAGCACCGACACCGTCCCGACCGCCACCCGTCCGCTGTACCTGCGGCTCTGGGCGGGGGTGCCCAAAGAGCTGCTGTTCCTGTTCATCGCCTTCCCGATCGGGGTGGTGATGTTCGCGGTGAGCATCGGGCTGTTCTCGGCCGCGGTAGGGACGTTCGCGACCTTCTTCCTCGGCGTGCTGTTCCTCGTCGGCGTGCTCTACCTCGCGCGGGGAGCAGGTGTCGTCGAACTCGCGTTGCTCCGCTGGGTGGGGCGGCCCGAGATCCGCCGGCCCGACTGGAACGATCGCACCGCGAAGACCGGGTTCCTCGGCTGGCTGAAGGCGCTGTTCGGCAACGGTCACTACTGGCTCTACCTGGTGTGGACGATGCTCGTGAACTTCATCATCACGACGATCTCGTTCACGATCGCGGTCATCTGGTTCTCGATCGCGGTGGGCGGTGTCACGGGATGGATCTGGGTCGGTTTCGTGCCGAACAGCGACCGTGACTTCTTCGTCTCGAGCTGGATCGCCGAGCGGGTCTTCGGGCTCGCCGGGCGCTTCGACCCGCTGCTCTTCGATTCCCTGCTCTGGCTGGTCGTCGGCCTGATCTTCCTCGCCACCCTGCCGTTCGTGACCCGCGGGCTCACCTGGATGCACTGGGGCGTCGCCCGCGGACTGCTCGGTGCGTTCCGCACCGACGCCCTCGAGAAGGAGGTCGCGACGCTGACCGAGTCCCGCTCGGCCGCGGTCGCCGCCGAGGGCACCGCGCTTCGCCGACTGGAGCGCGACATCCACGACGGTCCGCAGCAGCGGCTGGTGCGCTTGCAGATGGACATCGCGGCGGCCGAGCGACAGCTCGACACCGACCCGGATGCCGCCCGAAAGCTGCTCGAGGAGGCTCGCCAGCAGTCGAAGGACGCCCTGGAGGAGCTACGGGCGCTGTCACGTGGGTTCGCGCCGCCGATCCTGCTCGACCGCGGTCTCGTCGCCGCGCTCGAGTCGCTCGCGGTGCGCAGTGCCGTCACGGTGCGCGTGGTGTCGTCGCTGCCCGAGGGCACCGACCTGCCGACCGAGTTGGAGCGCAACGCCTACTTCATCGCCGTCGAAGGTCTGACGAACGCCGTGAAGCACAGCGGCGCATCGGCGATCGACCTGCGCCTCGACCTGCGCCGGCTGCCCGACAGCGAGGAGACGTGGCTCGACATCACGGTGACCGACGACGGCCGGGGCGGCGCGAAGGCGGTGCCCGAGCACGGTCTCGCCGGGCTGCAGGAACGTGTGCTCGGCCAGGGCGGCACGCTCGACATCTCGAGCCCGAAGGGCGGCCCCACCGTCGTGACGGCCCACCTGCCGATCGCCGTCCCCCCGCCCGCCCCCTCCGCTGGTTGAGCAGCCGCGCAGCGGCGTGTCGAAACCACCCACCACAATGGAACACGTGAGCGGATTACGGGTCGTCGTCGCGGATGACTCTGTGCTGCTGCGCGAGGGCCTCGTGCGGGTGCTCGTCGAGGCCGGGCACGAGGTCGTCGGATCGTTCGGCGACGCCGACTCCCTCCTCGCCGCCGTCGTCGACCTCGACCCCGACCTGGCCGTTCTCGACGTGCGGATGCCGCCGACGTTCCGCGACGAGGGGGTGCGTGCCGCGATCCGGTTGCGGTCCCTGGTGCCGCGCGCCGGCATCCTCTTGCTGTCGCAGTACGTCGAGGTCGCCTACGCACAGGAGCTGCTCGGCTCAGGCAGCGGGGGAGTCGGCTACCTGCTGAAAGACCGGGTCGCGTCGCTGGAGGAACTGGTGGATGCCATCGACCGCATCGCCGACGGCGGCACCGTGCTCGACCCGGAGGTGGTGGCGCAACTCATCGGCCGCCGCCACGACCCGCTGGCGACCCTCACCCCGCGCGAGCGCGAGGTGCTGCAGCTGATGGCGGAGGGCCGCACCAACGCCGCGATCGCCGAGGCCCTGTTCATCGGCGTCGGCGCGGTCGAGAAGAACGTCACCTCGATCTTCGCGAAGCTCGCGCTCGAGGACTCCGGCACCGACCACCGGCGGGTGCTCGCGGTGATCGCCTGGTTGCAGCGTTAGCCGCGCGAAGGCGGGTTGCTCTCGCAGCGTTCTAGTCGTAGGGTTTTGCGCACGTTGGCAAAACTGTTGCGATGTCGCACGGCAGGTCCTTCGTCGTCGGCCTCGCCTCCGACGAAAGGCAGCAACGTGAGACGAACACTCAGTATGGGGGTCGCAGCCGCGATTCTCGCCGCCGTGATAGTGGCCGTGCCCTCTCCCGCCACCGCAGTCGCGGACGGATCGGTCTTCTTCAGCCCCAACCTCTCCACCTACCCCGATGGCGATGCCAGCTATCCCCGGCTGATCCGGATCGAGAACGACGGCAGCGCGAACGAGACCCTTCTCGCGACCTTCGCAAAGCGGTTCCAGGGAGCGCCCACCAATCTCCCGATCTACCGCAGCACGAACGGTGGGCAGAGCTGGAGCCAGGTCTCGACGATAACGTCGAACACCTCGGGCTGGGATCTCGAGGCTCCCGTGCTCTACGAGGTGCCGTACACGGCGAACGGCCTCACGGCTGGGGACATTCTCGCGGCCGGAACCGCATGGGATGTCGGCGACTACACCGCGCAGAAGGTCGAAGTGTTCCGTAGCACCAACCAGGGGTCGACCTGGTCGTACCTCTCGACCTGCACCACGACCTCGGGTGAGCCAAACACCTGGGGCCACGGCATCTGGGAGCCCTGGTTCGTACAGACCGAAGACGGCACCCTCGCTTGTTTCATCAGCGACGAGCGCCCTTCGGGCGGCTCGACGAACAACCAGATCATCGGTCACTACGAGTCGAGCAACGGCGGGGCTTCGTGGTCGGGGTCGATCACGCAGGATGTGGCGTTCCCGTCCGACAATCTCGCCCGGCCCGGAATGCAGACGATCGTCCAGCTTCCCGACGGTACCTACCTCATGAGCTACGAGATGTGCCGCGACGCGACCGACCCCGACCACGCCTGCCAGGTGTATGTGAAAACGAGCGTCGATGGGCTCGACTGGGGAACCGCGAGCGATCCCGGTGAACTCGTCGAAACCGCCGACGGTCGCCAGCTGCTACACACGCCCTACCTCGCGTGGACACCCGCGGGTGGCCCGAACGGCACGGTGCTGATCTCGGGCCAACGCGTAGTGACCGGAAGCACGGGCAGCTACACCGTCGAGCCAGAATCGGGTCGCGTTGTCTTCGCCAACACCACGATGGGCACCGGCGACTGGGTGGAGCTCACAGCACCCCTCACGATCGACCCGACGGGCGGGTACAACTCTGGCGAGCCCTCGTGCCCCGGCTACAGTTCACCGATCTTGCCGAGCGAAGACGGCGAGACGCTGCTATACCTCGCCGGGACGTGGATCTCGGGTGCCGGGAACCAGTGCGAGGTGCGCATCGGTTCGGCGAGTCTCGGCCAGGTGGACGCCGTACCGAGCTTCGCGTCGAGCACCAAACAGGGATTCGCCGAGTACGGCGGCACCTGGACTTCGGGGTCGGGCGTGCTCGCTCAGACCGCGAGCGTCGCAGGTGCCAAGGCGCTCTTCGGATCGACCGGATGGGCTGACGGTGTCTTCGAGGCAGAGGTTCGCCTCGACTCCGCGGGACAAGCAGGCCTGCTCGTCCGGGTCACCGATCCGGATGTCGGGGCCGACGCCCACGCGGGCTACTACATCGGAATCGAGTCGGCGAGCGACGAGCTCGTGCTGGGGCGCCAGAACCACAACTGGACGGGGATCGCGACCGAGGCGGTGACCGGTGGCGTGTCAACGGGCGTGTGGTACCGCCTCCGCGTCGCGGTCGAGGGGTGCGCCTTCGCTATCAGCGTGCAACCGGCGGACCTGTCGTCGGCCGCTACGACGATCAGCGAGACGGTTTCGTCATGTGCGGCGACCGGGATGTTCGGGTTCAGGGCGCACTACACGAGCGCGAGCTGGCGCGAGGTCGACCTCACACCCAACGGGTTCGCGGAGTACGGCGGCAGCTGGGCCGGGGATGACGGCATCGTGAGCGTGACGACGAGTGTTGCGGGTTCGAAAAGCCTGTGGGGTCACCCGTCCTGGACGGACTATCGAGTCGAAGCCGACGTGCGGCTCGACTCCGCAGGTCAGGCCGGCCTACTCAGTCGGGTGACGAATCCGTCGACCGGAGCGGATGCCCACACTGGCTACTACGCGGGGATCGATTCAGGGACTGACACCCTCGTGTTCGGCTACCAGGACAACAGCTGGACTGGGATTGCAAGCACGTCTGTCACCGGAGGCGTGTCGACGGGCGTCTGGTACCACCTGTCGATCACGGTTGATGGCTGCGACTTCGTTGTCACGGCGCAGCCTGCCGACCTTTCCTCGGCGGCGACGACCATCTCGCAGACAGTGACCAGTTGCGAGCCGGCCGGATCGCCGGGTCTTCGGTCGCACTACACGACAGCGAGCTGGCGTGATATGGCGGTGAGTTCGGTCGGGTGACCTGTGACGGCGGGGTCGGGCGCGACCTGCCCCGCCGTCAACCCCCGAGGCCGAGAGTGCTCTCGCGCGCGATGAGTGTGTGCGGAGCGACGACTTCCTCGGCCGGAGTGTCGGGGTCCTCGATGCGCGCGGCTATGCGGGCGACCGCCTCGCGCGCGATGAACGGAGTATCGAGCGAGACGGTGCTGAGGCTCGGGCGGGAATAGCGACCCTCCTCGATGTCGTCGATGCCGATGATCGCGACGTCCTCAGGCACGCGGAGGCCCGCGTCGAAGGCGGCTCGAAGAGCGCCCATGGCGAGTAGGTCGGAATAACAGAAGATCGCGTCCGGCCGCGGGCTTCGGGCGAGCAGCGCCGTAGTCGCCTCGTAGCCGTCGGCGCGCCGGTAGTGTTCGGCCGGCTGCAGAAGCGACGGGTCGGGTTCAAGGCCGGCCTCACGTAGGGCTGCTTCATAGCCGGCGGTGCGCTGCTGAGGCGTCGCGTAGCTCTCGGCGGGCTGGGCGCCGAGAGCGGCGATTCGTGTCCGACCGAGGTCGATCAAATGCCGGGTCGCATCGTGTGCGGCTCGCACGTTGTCGATCGCCACGTGGTCGTATCGCCCATCGAAGTCGTGCTCACCGAGCATGACGATCGGCATCGAGCTGCGTCCGTTCATCTCCCGCAGCTCAGCCTTGGTCACGAGCGGGCTGAACAGGATGCCGTCGAAGAGCATGGCGCGGTCGGCGCCAGTCAGAAGATCGCGTTCGCGCTCGTGGTCGTGTCCGGTCTGGTCGATCATGACCTGATAGCCGAGTCCGGCTGCCGCGTTGATGACATCGCGGGCGAGCTCGCTGAAGTAGGGCACGTCGATCTCAGGCACGATGAGTGCGAGGACGCCCGTGCGTCCCGTCCGCAACGTTCGGGCGACCGGATTGGGTCGATAGTCGAGTTCGGCGATCGCGGCGAGAACGCGTTCGCGCATCCGTGCGCTCACGTGGGTGTAGCCGCTCACGACATTGGACACCGTGCGCATCGACACCTGGGCGCGCTCCGCGACGTCGCGCAATGTGGCAGGCACCGGCATCTCTCCCGTCCAGTCGGCAGTGGGCTCAGCATAGCGTTTGCAACGTGCGCAAAGTCACGGTAGGGTTTGCATACGTTGGCAAACGGCGGCGCCCGAGCCGCGATCCATCTGCACGGTGGTTCGATACCCCTCACGGGCGCCATGTCACAAAGGAGTGTCCCCATGCATTTGTCTCGCAGTTCGACCCGCCTCGGCGCCCTCGGTGCCGCCGCGGTCGTCACCATCGCGCTCGCCGGTTGCGGCCCGTCGATCGGTTCTGACGACGAAGCAGACTCGACCCGACTCCAAGCGCCCACCGGCGACTCACCCTCGGGGGAGATCACCATCTGGGATCGCGAGGGCGACCTGTTCGAGGTCTTCGACGCCGCCATCGAGGCGTTCAATGAGAAGTACCCCGACATCGTCGTCAACCACGAAGCCGTCGATATCGGCGGCAAGCTCCAGAACACCCTCATCACGGGCACCGATGTTCCCGACGGTGTCTTCCTCGACGACTCGCTCGTCGCGGGCTTCGCCGACCACCTCTGGGACCTGAGCGACGTGCTCGACCCCTATCTCGCCGACATCGCGCCGCAGAAGGTCGACGTGAACTCACTCGACGGCGGCATCTATGGGGTGCCGTTCGACCTCGACCCGGGCCTCCTGTTCTACAACGCGGCGGCGCTCGAGGCCGCCGGTGTCGACGTCGACGACATCGAGACCTACGACGATCTACTCGAAGCCGCCCGCGAATACCAGGCGGCGGTCCCCGGGTCGGGTCCGATCCACCTGGAGCAAAGCGCGTTCCTCGGGCAACTGCAGCTCGAGATGTACGCGAGCCAGCTCGGCACCAGCATCGCCGACGAGAACGGCGAACTGCGACTCGACTCCCCGGAGTACGAGCAGATCCTCGGCTTCCTCGACACGGTCGCACAGGAAGGGCTCGGAACCCGCGCGGAGTACCTCGGCCCGACCGACATCGCGACGCTCGAGTCAGGACAGCAGGTCTTCTACCCCTGGGCGCAATGGTTCAGCTTCGCGACTGAGCAGCTGCTTCCCGAAACGCGCGGCGACTGGCGCGCCATGCCACTCCCGGCGTGGGAGTCCGGCGGGGCTCGCAGCGGTGCGATGGGCGGTGCGTCCTTCATCCTCCCGCGTGAGGGGGAGAACTCGGAGCTCGCCTGGTTGTTCTACGAGTTCCTGATGTTCGACGAAGCCGGTTACACGGCGGTCTACGGGCCGAACGAGGTCTACCCCGGCGGGCTCAACACCTCGATCCCGTCCTACCTCCCGGCGGCCGACCCGTCGAATCCGCTCTTCGAGCCGCTCGAGTCGCTCGGCGGGCAGGATCTGTGGGAGGTCGCAACCGAGGCCGGCGCCGAGATCCCCGGCAGCGTGCCGACCCCCACCTGGTGGGCGGGTGCGGTCGACTACCTCGGCAACAACGTCCAGCGGATGCTCGACGGCGATCTGACGCCGGCCGAGGTGATCTCGATGTCGACTGCCGACATCCAGACCAACCTGGTCGACCGGCAGTAGCCGCACCCGACTGCTGAAGGAACTACCCCGATGACCGCCACGATCGCGCCTCGCACGGTGCGTCCGGCGACCCGGCCGAAGCGGGGAGCCGCGCGCTTCCCGCTTCGCCGCCGGCTCGCGCCGTACGTGTTCGTCCTGCCGTTCGTGGCGGTCTTCGGCACCTTCAGCGTCTACCCGATGCTGTTTACCCTCCGCCTGTCGTTTACGAACTGGCGGGGATCGGGCAGCGCGGAATGGGTGGGCCTCGACAACTACAGCTACCTGCTCTCCAACCCCGGCTTCTGGTCGTCGATGTCGAACTCCGGGGTGCTCTGGCTGCTGATCGTGCCCGTGCAGCTCGTGATCGCGCTGCTCGTAGCGGTGCTGCTCGACAACGCGAAGACCCGGTTCCGCTCGTTCTACCGCACGGCATTCATCGTGCCGTTCGTGACCCCGCTCGTGGCGATCGCCCAGATCTGGGTCGTGCTGTTCGACCAGAACTACGGCGCGATCAACGGCGCCCTCGGTCTCGTCGGGCTGCCCGACATCGGCTGGCTCACGACGAGCGAGTGGGCCAAGCCGACGCTGGCGCTGCTCTTTCTCTGGAAGACGACGGGCTTCATCGTCATCATCCTGCTCTCGGGACTTCAGGCGATCGACGGCAACGTCTACGAAGCCGCAGCCCTCGACGGCGCCTCGCGCCGCAGGCAGCTGTGGAGCATCACGGTTCCGCTCATCCGCCGCACGATCATGTTCGCCGTCGTGTTGCAGACCCTCGCGGTGTTCCAGATGTTCGCGGAGCCCTACGTCGTGACGCAGGGCGGTCCGTACAACTCGACGACCACCGCGGGCTACTACCTCTACAACCACATCACGCGGGGTGACCTCGGCACGGGTGCGGCGAACTCGTTCCTCCTGGTGATCTTCGTCATGGCGCTGTCGCTCGTCTTCGTACGGCTGCTGAGGGCGAAGGACTGATCATGGCCCCTCTCCAGACTCCGCGCCGCCGCTTCGCGCTCCCCGCCGTCGGCTCGCAGCTCTTCCTCGTGCTGCTGACTCTCGGCTTTCTCGCCCCCGTCGCCTGGGCCGTGCTCTCGGCGTTCAAACCGGCGATCGACATCATCCGCTATCCGCTCGTGTTCGACCCGACGATGTTCACGCTCGACAACTACGTCGAGATGTTCTCCGATGTGCCGATCGGGCTCGGATTCCTCAACACCGGCATCGTGCTCGTCATCAAGGGCGCGATCACGTTGTTCTGCGCCCCGCTCGCTGCATACGCCTTCGCGAAATACGACTTCCCGGGCAAGACTCTGATCTTCGGCGCCGTGCTGGTCACCCTCATGCTGCCGACGATCGTGCTGATCATCCCACTGCTGCTGGAGATGAAAGAACTCGGGTGGGTGAACACCTACCAGGCGCTCATCCTGCCCGGTTCGGTCGACGCGTTCGCAATCTTCTGGATGCGGCAGGTCATCGCGGCCGTGCCCGACGAACTGCTCGACGCCGCGCGTGTCGACGGCTGCGGCGAGTTCGGCATCTTCTGGCGCATCGTCGTGCCGGTGATTCGGCCCGGACTCGCTGGGTTGGCGGTGCTCACCGTGATGAACATCTACAACGACTTCGTCTGGCCGGTCGTCGTCGCCAGCTCGGAACGGATGGCCACCCTGCAGGTGATGCTCTCGACGCTTGCGCAGACCATCACCGGCAACAAGATCGGGGCGGACTACGCGACCGTGACCGGTGAACTGCTGGCTGCAGCGTCGGTCGCGCTCGTGCCGCTCCTCATCGTCTTCATCGTCTTCCAACGGCACTTCATCAACGGCATCCTCGCCGGAAGCGTGAAGGGCTGACCATGCTCCGACCCGACTCGAAAGGCTCCACCCGCATGACTGCCGTGCCCAAACACGAGTACCCGCGCCCTGATCGCGACCGGTCAGATCGTTGGCTCACCCTCAACGGCATCTGGGATTTCGACAGCGAGGACGGCGCGGCCGAGATCGTCGTGCCCTTCGCCTGGGAGACACCGGCGTCCGGCGTCGGGCGCACCTGGCTCGAACACGCCCGCTACCGACGCACCGTCACGGTTCCGACCGAATGGACGGATGCCCGCATCGCGCTCTGTTTCGGCGCCGTTCACCACCGCGCCGTCGTCTCGATCGACGGGGTGCCCGTCGGCGAGCACGTCGGCGGCTCGACCTCGTTCGAGTTCGACGTGACCGACCGGCTCTCTCCCGGTGTGTCCGCCGAGGTCGTCGTCGAGGTGGAAGCGCCTGCCGACAAGCGCGCGATCGCGCACGGCAAGCAGCGGTCGATCCCGCGTGACGACTACGACGGGGTCTCGTTCACGCCCACCTCGGGCATCTGGCAGAGTGTGTGGCTCGAGGCCCGCGGCCGGGACTATCTGGCGACGGTTGCCGTGCGCGGCGACTCCCTCGAGGCGTTCGAGTTCGAAGGGCGGGTTGCCGGCGATGCTCCGGCGGGGGCCGAAGTGCGCGTCCGTGTCGTGGAGGGTTCCGAGGCGGGGGAGCAGGTCGCACTCGTCGCCGACGCCGATGGTCAGGTGCGCGGCCGACTCGCGCTCGTCGAGCCACGCACCTGGTCTCCCGATCATCCGCACCTCTACCGGCTCGAGTTCGAGACGGGTTCGGGTGCTTCCGCCGATCGCGTCATCGTTGTCGCGGGCCTGCGTCGCATTGAGACGCGTGGTGAGCAGCTGTTCTTGAACGGAGAGCGGTTCGTGGTGCGCGGAGTGCTCGACCAGGGCTACTGGCCCGAGACCGGGCTCACCGCGCCCGACGATGCGACCCTGCTGCGCGACCTGGATCTCGCGCGAGCGCTCGGATACAACTTGGTTCGCAAACATCTCAAGTTCGAGGAGCCGCGCTGGCTCGACCGCGCCGACCGGATGGGCATGCTCGTCTGGGCGGAGCCGGCCTGTCCGAGCCGGTTCAGTGCCGCGGCGGCGGCGGCGTTCGAGGCGCAGCTCGCGCCCATGGTGGAACGCGACGGCAACCATCCGTCGATCGTGATCTGGGGCCTCTACAACGAGGAGTGGGGTCTCGACTGGGATATCCCCGGCAGCCCGGAACGTGCCGCCGCAGCCGTACAGGCGTACGACGCGATGCGGGCGATTGATTCCTCGCGCCCGATCGTCGAGAACTCCGGCTGGGCACATGTGCGCACTGATCTCGTCGACTGGCACTACTACGACGAGGATCCGGCGGCGTGGGCTGCCAACGTCGCTGCCCTCGCCGCGGGGGAGCGTGAGGACTTTCCGGTGAAGCTCGGCCCCGACTTCATCGTCGACAAGAGCTTCTACGGCTCGGCGGACTTCCCACGACGCGGAGTGCCGATCGTCAACAGCGAATACGGCGCGGGTTTCACGAGCCTCGAACGTGCCTGGCACCTGAGGTGGCAGACCCAGGAGCTGCGGCGCCATGACCGCTTCGCCGGCTATGTCTACACCGAGCTCGCCGACGTCGAGCACGAGATGGCGGGCCTGTTCGATGCCGAGCGTCGGCCCAAAGACTGGGGCGGGCTCGACCCGGCGCACGTCAACGCCGACACCGTACTCGTCGTCGATGTGGTGCCCAGGTGCGCGGGAGCCGACATCGAGGTTCCCACAGAGCCGTGTGAGCTCGTGGTTCGGGTCTCGCACCACGGGCGGGAGGCCATCACCGGCACTGTTCGCGCGGCCTGGACATCGGCGGGCCGGCCCTTCCCGTCGACACCCCCCACAGCCGCTTCGGTGTCGAATGCGCTTGAGGCGTCCCCATTCATCCTGAGCCCTGGGGTTTCGGTCGCCGTGCCTCCGCCCGGGCGCCCCGCACGACTCCTGCTCTGGCTCGAAGATGCCGACGGACAGGTGCTCGCCCGCACATTCGTCGACGCGGCTCCGATCGAGCCACCGAACCGCCGAGGCGGCAGACCGCCCGGCTAGGGACGACGTGACGCGCGTCGCCTGCCAACGTGGCGCGCGTCACGTCTTCGACGGTCTACGTTCGCGGGCGACGGAGGCTGCCGGCGAGAAGTGCCAGCAGGATCGTGGTGAGTGCGATGAGCACCGCGCCGAGCCCGCCGATACCTGACGTGACGATGAACACCAGGTTGAGCCCGAGGCTCACCACCCCGGCCACGATCGGCACGACCGGGGTGCGAAGTGCGGGGAGGGCGAGCCCCCCGACCGCCGCCGCGATCACGACGATGTTGCCCGCGATGCGCAACGGCTCGACCTGATCGATCGCGACGTGCAACGCGATGTCGCCCACGTTCACCAGAGCGACGACAACGATCAGGATGCGGGCGAGGGAGGCCACCTCGATCATCGCTTGGGCACGCGCCCGCGGCCGAAGATCAGCCACAGGATCGAGCCGAGGATGCTGAGGAAGAACGCCACGACGATCCACACGAACTTGCCGAAGCCCCCATGGTTCGGGTTGTTCACGATCGAGACCACGGTGACGATGAAGACGACGAGGGCGATCACGCCGCCGATGCCGGCGGAAATTGGCTCCATGTTGCGAGCCTAGCGACGTTCGGTGCAACGCGAGGAGCGCCCGCATCTCGATGGTCTGCCGGGCCAGGATGATCGCGTCCACACGGTTGCCAGGACGGGCAACGCGAGCGCGACGCCGAATTCGACACCGAAGTAGCCGAGGTTGAGGGCGGCGACGGCCAGCACGATGGTGCGGAAGGTGAGGGGGTCGCTCACCCCGACATGTTTGGGGTCGGCCCCTGTTGTATGTAAGTATCTGCGTATGAATGCAGATATGCAGCAATGCGGACGCCATCCCGACAGCGAGTATGTCGAACTCGCTGTCGAGGTGTTCGCGATGCTCGCCGACGCGACCCGCGTACGCATCGTTCTCGCGTTGCGCGACGGCGAACTCTCGGTCGGCGACCTGGCGGATGCCGTGGGCAAGTCGGCGACGTCGGTGTCGCAGCATCTGGCGAAGCTGCGGCTCGCACGTATCGTGCTGACCCGCACCGACGGCACCCGCGTGTTCTACCGGCTCGCCGACGAGCACGCGAAGCGGCTCGTGAGCGACGCGATCTTCCAAGCCGAGCACAGTCTCGGCGGCACCCCGCGCCACCACCAGGAGGAGGGTTCGTGAACGACCACCACCCGCACGACCACGACCACGACCACGACCACGACCACGACCACGAGCATGAGCATGACCACCCTCACGAGCACGCGCGCGGACTGAAGGGAGTGCTTCAGGCGATCTTCGTGCCGCACAGCCACGACGCCGCCGACTCGATCGACGACGCGCTCGAGGCGAACCGCCACGGCATCCGCGCGGTCAAGATCAGTCTCGTCATCCTCCTCGTCACGACCGTGCTGCAACTCGTCGTCGTGATCGCGAGTTCGTCCGTCGCACTGCTCGCCGACACCATCCACAATTTCTCGGATGCCCTCACCGCCGTGCCGCTGTGGATCGCCTTCGTGCTCGGGCGACGCCTGCCGACCCGTCGCTACACCTACGGCTTCGGGCGCGCCGAAGATCTCGCCGGGCTGTTCATCGTGTTCGTCGTATTCGCCTCGGCGGTCGTCGCGGGGTGGCAGTCGATCGAGCGGCTGATCAACCCGCAGCCGATCAGCAACGTGTGGTGGGTGCTCGCCGCCGGCCTCGTCGGCTTCGCGGGCAATGAGGCGGTGGCGATCTACCGCATCCGGGTCGGACGCCGGATTGGATCCGCGGCCCTTGTCGCCGACGGCATCCACGCCCGCACCGACGGCTTCACCTCGCTCGCGGTGGTATTCGGCGCCGTGGGTGTGATGCTCGGATTCCCACTGGCCGACCCGATCGTCGGCCTCGTCATCTCGGCCGCGATCTTCGTGCTGCTGATCGGCACCGTGCGCAGCATCGGACGACGACTGATGGATGGCGTGGAGCCCGACCTCGTCGGGAGCGCCGCGCGGGCTCTGGCCGGTACTCCCGGGGTGCTCGCGACCTCCGAGCTCCGTCTGCGCTGGGTCGGTCACAGGTTGCAGGGTTCGGCGAACATCACCGTCGCCGACTCGCCCGTAAGCGTCGCGGAGGAGATCGCGCATGAGGCGGAGCACCGGTTGGAGCATGCGCTGCCGAACCTCGACCACGTCGTCGTGCGCTTCGACACCGGTGGCGGGCACAGCCACAGGAGGTGAGGCGGGCAGCTGAGGATCGAGCTCAGGATCCGTCCGACGTCGACGCCGCAGCCAGCGCTCGTGCGACGTCGCGGGCCGACTCGACCGGCACCACGCCGACCGTGACGCGCACGTGCGGGGCGGGAGCTGCGCCGAGTTGGAACGGCGCGCCCGGAGCGACCCGGATGCCGGCCGCAGCGAGGTGCACGAGGGCAGCGCGTTCTTCGGCCACGGGCAGCCAGGCGTTGATGCCGTCACCGCGCGGCAGCTCGACTCCGACGGCGAGGAGTTCCCGTTGCAGCGCCGCCCGCCGTGCGGCGTAGGCGGCACGCGCCGCCTCGACCTGGGCGACCGCGTCGGCATCGGTGAGCAGCGCGTGCAGGATCGCCTGGATCGTGCGCGACGTCCATCCCGGCCCCAGCAGACGCCGCGCCACGACCCGGTCGACGAGGGCGCGCGGACCGCCGAGGGCGCCGATGCGCAGGTCGGGGCCGTGCGACTTCGAGAAGCTCTTCACGTGCAGCACCCGGTCGGGCACGGCGGATGTCAGGGTCACGTCGGGCGCCGAAGAGATCGATCCCGAGTGGTCGTCTTCGATCACGATGGCGTTCGGGGCGGTGCGGGAGCGCGTGAGCAGCCGGCCGAGCTGCGCCGCCCGTTCCGGGGAGAGCGACGCCCCCGTCGGGTTGTGGGCGCGAGTCTGCAGCAGCACCACGGCGGGCGCGGTGCCGAGGGCACGCGCGAACGCGTCGGGCAGCATGCCGTCGGCATCCATCTCGACCCCGACCGGCTCGAGCCCGTAGGCGTCGAGCAGGTCGAGGAACGGCGGGAACGTCGGATTCTCGACGAGTACCCGGTCGCCGTACCGCACGAGGGTCGCGAGCGCTCGGTCGATGGCGTCGAGGGCACCGTTGGTAACGGTGATCGATTCGACCTCGCTCGGCCAGGTGCTGCGCAACAAATCGTGCAGCTCGGGGATGTCGGGCTTGGCCTGATACGACCGCGTGTCGACGTGCACCTCAAGTGCGGCGAGGAGCGGGCCGAGGCGGGGCAGCAGGGACGGGTCGGGGGTGCCGCGCGATAGATCGAGCGCAGCCTCGAGCGAGCCGTCGAGTCCCTGATAGCGCCGCGGCATCCATTCCCTCGGGGCGGAGCGCACGAAGCTGCCGGAGCGTCCCCGGGAGGTGATGAGACCCGCCGCGGCGAGGGTCTGCCAGGCGTGACTGACGGTGGCCGGCGAGACCCCGAGGTCTTTCGCGAGATCGCGCACGGTGGGTAGCCGGTCACCGGGCGCGAGGTCTCCGGTGGTGATCAGGCGCGAGATCGCTCCGGCAATGCCGTGCGGCGTGCGCTTTTCCACGGTGAGAGCTACCGACTTCACGCGAGACCGCCTAGCTTTCTGTTACGCCAAAGACATGGAATGAAACAACAAAGAAATGTTTACGGCGAACAATAACAAAAGACAACCTGGGAAGGACGGGCATGGCCAACATCGTGCGCGCAGCCATTACGCAGACCACCTGGACCGGCGACAAGGAGTCGATGCTCGACAAGCACGAAGGCTTCGCGCGTGAGGCGGCGAAGCAGGGCGCGCAGGTCGTCTGCTTCCAGGAACTGTTCTACGGCCCGTACTTCGGCATCACCGAAGACAAGAAGTACTACCGCTACGCCGAACCCGCCGACGGCCCGATCGTGCAGCGGTTCGCGGCGCTGGCGAAAGAGCTCGGGGTCGTGATGATCCTGCCCATCTACGAAGAAGACATGACGGGCGTCTACTACAACACCGCGGTGGTGGTGGATGCCGACGGACGCGTCTTAGGCAAGTACCGCAAGCACCACATCCCGCATCTCGATAGGTTCTGGGAGAAGTTCTACTTCCGCCCCGGCAACGGTGGCTACCCGGTGTTCGACACCGCCGTCGGCAAGATCGGCGTCTACATCTGTTACGACCGACACTTCCCCGAGGGCTGGCGCGAGCTCGCCCTGAACGGGGCGCACATGGTGTTCAACCCGAACGCCACCAAGCCCGGGCTCTCCAACCGGCTGTGGGAGGTCGAGGGGCCGTGCGCCGCGGTGGCGAACGGCATGTTCGTGCTGCAGCCCAACCGCGTCGGGCGCGAAGACAACGAGTACGGCGAACTCGCCGTCGACTTCTACGGCACCAGCCAGGTGATCGACCCGCGCGGCAACTTCGTCGGGGAGCGCGGTTCGGGTGAGCACGAAGAGATACTGGTGCGCGACCTCGACATGGACATGGTTCAGCAGATGCGCGACGACTGGCAGTTCTTCCGAGACCGCCGGCCCGAGTCGTACACCGCGACGGCAAGGCCCTGACTCATGAGCACGACGCTGATCAAGGGCGGAACCGTCGTCTCGGCCACCGGCCGCACCGAAGCTGACGTTCTCATCGACGGCGAGAAGATCGTCGCGCTGCTCGCGCCCGGCTCCGTGCTGCTCGGCGCCGACCTGGGCGCATCCGCCGACACCGTGATCGACGCGACCGGCAAGTACGTCATCCCCGGCGGCATCGACGCGCACACCCACTTCGAGTTGCCCTTTGGCGGCACCGAGGCATCCGACAGTTTCGAGTCGGGTACCCGTGCTGCCGCGTGGGGAGGCACGACGACGGTGGTCGACTTCGCCGTGCAGGTCGCCGGCACCCCGGTGCCAGACGGGCTCGCCGCCTGGCACGAGAAGGCCGCGGGCAACTGCGCGATCGACTACGGCTTCCACCAGATCATCGGTGGCGTCGACGAGGCATCCCTCGCCTACATGCCGAAGCTGCTGGATGAAGGCATCTCGAGTTACAAGATGTTCATGGCCTACCCGGGGGTGTTCTACTCCGACGACGGGCAGATCCTGCGGGCGATGCAGAAGGCCGCCGAGCTCGGGCTGCTGACGATGATGCACGCCGAGAACGGCCCCGCGATCGACGTGCTCGCCGCCCAGCTCGCGGAGGCCGGCAAGACCACGCCGTACTACCACGGCATCGCGCGCGCCTGGCAGATGGAGGAGGAGGCGACGCACCGGGCGATCATGCTGTCGCACCTCACCGGTGCGCCCTTGTACGTGGTGCACGTCAGCGCGAAGCAGGCGGTGGAACAGCTCGCCTGGGCCCGGGATCGCGGCCAGAACGTGTTCGGTGAGACCTGCCCGCAGTACCTCTACCTGTCGCTTGAAGAGCAGTTGGGTGCGACATCGGAGGAATGGGGGAGCTTCGAAGGTGCGAAGTGGGTGTGCTCGACGCCGCTGCGTTCCCGCGAGGAGGGCCACCAGGATCACATGTGGCAGGCGCTGCGCACCAACGACCTCCAGATGGTGTCGACCGACCACTGCCCGTTCTGCATGAAGGGACAGAAGGAGCTCGGAAAGGGCGACTTCCGCAAGATCCCGAACGGCATCGGCAGCGTCGAACACCGCATGGACCTCATGTACCAGGGCGTCGTCACCGGGCAGCTCACCCTCGAGCGTTGGGTGGAGCTAACATCCACGACCCCTGCGCGCATGTTCGGCATGTATGGCAAGAAGGGCGTCATCGCCCCCGGAGCCGACGGGGATGTCGTCGTCTACGACCCCAACGGCCACACGAGAATCTCGGCCACGACCCACCACATGAATATGGACCACTCCGCCTGGGAGGGCTACGAAATCGACGGCCACGTCGACACCGTGCTGTCTCGCGGCAAGGTCATCATCGATCGTGCCCAGTACCTCGGATCGAAGGGCGACGGACGCTTCCTCAAGCGCGGCCTGTCGCAGTACCTCGTATGAACGCCGTGACTTCGGTCATAGAACCCTCTATGGCGCTAGGGAACTCCGCACGCGGGATTCCCTGGCGCCAGAGAACCCTCTATGGCGGCAAAGGGACGGACAACTGATGGATTTCGGAGCAGTACTTCAGACGAACCCGCCGGCTTCGCGCACGGTGCACCTCGCGAAGCTGGCGGAACAGTACGGGTTCAGCCACGTGTGGACGTTCGACTCGCACCTGCTGTGGCAGGAGCCGTACGTCATCTACAGCCAGATCCTCGCCGAGACGCGGCGGGTGAAGGTGGGCCCGTTCGTCACCAACCCGGCGACGCGCGACTGGACTGTCACGGCATCCGTCTTCGCGACGCTCAACGAGATGTATGGCAACCGCACGGTCGTCGGCATCGGCCGCGGCGACTCGGCCGTGCGGGTCACGAACGGCAAGCCGACGACGCTCAAGGAGCTGCGCGAGTCGATCCACGTGATCCGCGAGCTCGGCAACTCGCGCAGCGTCGAGTACAACGGCGCCGAGCTGCGCTTCCCGTGGAGTCGGGGCAGCGAACTCGAGGTCTGGGTCGCCGCCTACGGCCCGCTGGCGCTGAAGCTCACGGGCGAGGTCGGCGACGGCTTCATCCTGCAGCTCGCCGACGTCGACATCGCGAAGTGGATGATCGCGACGGTGCGTGACGCCGCCGAGAAGGTGGGCCGAGACCCCGACAGCATCACCTTCTGCGTCGCCGCGCCGTTCTACATCACCGACGGCACGGATGCCGGGCTCGCCCACGCGCGGGAACAGTCGCGCTGGTTCGGCGGCATGGTGGGTAACCACGTCGCCGACATCGTCGCGAAGTACGGAGACTCGGGGGCCGTCCCGCAGGCGCTCACGGATTACATCAAGGGCCGCGAAGGCTACGACTACAACTCGCACGGCAAGGCCGAGAACGACCATGTCGACTTCGTACCCGACGAGATCGTCGACCGGTTCTGCATCCTCGGCACGGCTGCCGACCACATCGCGAAGCTCGAGCAGCTCAAGGCGATCGGCGTGCACCAGTTCGCGGGCTATCTGCAGCACGACAACAAGGAGGAGACCCTCCGCGTCTACGGAGAGACCGTCATCCCCGCGATGCGCGAACACGTAACGGCCAAGGCCTGATGCAGCGCTGGGCCGGCGCCGCATGGGGGGTGCTCGGCGTGCTTGCGGTCGCGGGCGCATGGCAGCTGTACAAGTTCCTCGGCCCGGCCGACGGATTCGTCGTCGGTGCGATCGCGGGCGAGACCGGCTCGGGCGTGATGCTGCTGCCGCGCACTCACGACCGCGCGATGCCGCACCTCTGGGACATGGTCACCCGCCTGTTCGAGTCGACCAGCGGGGGAGACACTCCGCCACTCATCGTCTCGGTCGCCTCCGCCGCACTGCTCACCCTCGGCATCGCGGCGGCCGGGTGGGCGATCGGCGTCGCCGTCGGGATGCTGTTGGGCCTGGCGATGCAGCGCTGGCGGCTCGTCGAGTGGGGGCTGCTGCCCTGGATCGTCGTCAGCCAGACGGTTCCGCTCATCGCCTTCGCCCCGGTGGTGAACGTCATCGGCAACCAGATCGACCGCGGCGGCTTCCCGTGGCCGCAGTGGGTGTCGGTCGCCGTGATCGCCTCGTACCTCGCGTTCTTCCCGGTCGCCATCGGGGCGCTCAAGGGCCTCGGGTCGCCCGACCGCATCCATCTCGATCTCATGCGCAGCTACGCCGCCGGCTACCGGGCCACCCTGCTGCGCCTGCGGCTCCCGGCCGCCGTGCCGTACCTGTTGCCCGCCCTGCGACTGGCCGCTGCGAACGCCGTCATCGGCGCCGTCGTCGCGGAAGTCTCGATCGGAATGCGGGGCGGCATCGGTCGCATGCTCATCCAACTGGCGGGGCAAGGGTCGAGCGACCCGGCAGCCCCGTGGGGTCCGACCTTCGGGTCGATCGCGCTCGGCCTCGTGGCCGCCGGCTCGGTCGCGCTCGTCGGGTTGGGCCTGCGCAGATATCGACGCGGAGAGGCGACGACGTGACGACCAGCACCACCTCCATCCCGGCCGTGAGGGCCGAGGGCGTCGGCAAGACGTTCCCGACGAAGGGCGGGGATGTCGTCGCGCTCACCGGCGTCGACCTCGAGGTCGCGGCCGGCGAGTTCGTCTCGCTGATCGGGCCCTCGGGATGCGGCAAGTCGACGCTCCTGCGCCTCATCGCCGACCTCGACGACGCCTCGGAGGGCGCGCTCGAAGTGTTCGGCAAACCGGCCCGCGCGGCCCGACTCGACCAGGACTACGGCATCGCGTTTCAGCAGTCCGGCCTGCTGCCGTGGCGCAGCGTCGGGGCGAACATCGCGTTGCCGCTCGAACTGCACGGGGTGAGCTCATCCGACCGGGCGAAACGCGTCACCGAACTCGCCGAATTGGTGGGGCTCACCGACTTCGTCGACCGTTACCCCGACCAGCTCTCCGGCGGGATGCAGCAGCGTGTCGCGATCGCGCGGGCGCTCGCCGAGCACCCGCGGCTGCTGCTGATGGACGAGCCGTTCGGCGCGCTCGACGAGATGACCCGCGAGTACCTGCAGTCGGAGCTCGCCCGCATCGCCGCCGAAACCGGCGCGGCCGTCGTGTTCGTGACGCACTCGATCCCCGAGGCGGTGTTCCTCTCCGACCGGGTGGTCGTGATGAGCCCGCGACCGGGGCGGATCACGGATGTCATCGAGACCGGGCTCGGCGCGAACCGCGGCGAGGCGCTGCGCGAGTCGCCTGAGTACTTCGCGAAGGTGACCGAGGTACGCGAGGCGCTGCATGGCGCCCCGGTCGAGAGGGCGAACGAGCGATGACTGCTCGCGTGTGGCCCGCCTGGGTGCGCTTCGCCGCACCCATCGTGGTCGGCATCCTGCTCATCGCCCTGTGGGTGCTCGTCGTCGACGTGCTCAAGATCGCGCCGCGCATGGTGCCCGGCCCCGCCGCCATCGGAACGGAACTCGCGCTGCGCATCGGGATCATCGGCGAGGACATGCTCATCACCGGCACCAACTCCCTCGTCGGGCTGCTGTTCGGCGCGCTGCTGGGCATCGTGCTGGCCGGGCTCGGCGCCGCGGCGAGGCCGATCGACGGGATGCTCGCTCCGCTGGTCGCCGCACTCGCCGTCGTGCCGATCGTGGCGCTCACCCCCATCCTCAACACGATGTTCGGCGCCTCGAGCCAGTTCGGCCGGCAGGCGGTCGCGGCGATCGCGGCCTTCATTCCCGTCTACATCAACGTGCTGCGCGGGTTGCGCCAGACCCGCCCGGTGCACCGCGACCTGCTGCGGGCGTCCGGGGCGACCGGGTGGCAGACCTTCGGCAAGCTGACCCTGCCGACTGCCCTGCCGTACCTGCTCACGGGGGTGCGCATCGCGGCATCCCTCGCCGTCATCTCGGCGCTCGTGGCCGAGTACTTCGGTGGCCCGGCCGACGGCATCGGCACCGCGATCGCCACCTATGCGAAGTCGGGCCGAGCGGCTCTGGCGTGGGCCTACGTCGCCGGGGCGATCGCCATCGGTCTGTTGTTCTTCCTCGTCACGTCGCTGCTGGAGCGGCTCGTGACGAGGCGCTCGCCGGTCTGACCGGCATCCATGTCCCACCCCGCACCACCGATGAAAGGACACAGCATGAAACACAGCATCAGACGCACGCTGCTCGCCACCGCTGCCGCCGCGACCGCGCTCACGCTTGCCGCGTGCACCGGCCCTGCCGACCCCGGAACCGACGACGGCGACTTCGAGCCGCTCACCGAGATCAGCCTGCAGCTGCAGTGGCTGCCTCAGGCGCAGTTCGCCGGCTACTACGTCGCCCTCGACCAGGGCTACTTCGAAGACGAGGGCTTCGACTCCGTCGACATCGTCCCCTCGGGGGGCGACATCGTGCCGCAGGACGCCCTCGTCGCCGGGGACGTCGACTTCGCAATCGCGTGGGTTCCGAAGGTGCTCGGCAGCATCGAGGCCAGCGGCGTCGAGCTGACGAACATCGCGCAGGTGTTCCAGAAGTCGGGAACGTTGCAGGTCTCGTGGGCCGACAGCGGCATCGAGTCGGTTGCCGACTTCGAGGGCAAGCGCATCGGCTCGTGGGGCTTCGGCAACGAGTGGGAGATCTTCGCCGCGATGGCGGATGAGGGTCTCGACTCGACCACGGTGTCGATCACGACGCAGGACTTCAGCATGAACGCCCTGCTCGATGGCGACGTCGACGCCGCTCAGGCGATGACGTACAACGAGTGGGCGCAGGTGCTCGAGGTCGTGAACCCCGACACCGGCGAGCTGTACCAGCCGGAGGACTTCAACGTCATCTCGTATGAAGACACCGCCGGCGCGATGCTGCAGGACGCGATCTGGGCCGACACCGCCCGTCTCGACGACCCGGCCTACGCGGATGCCGCGGTGCGGTTCCTGAAGGCGATCATCAGGGGGTGGGTCTACGCCCGTGACAACCCCGAGGATGCCGCGGCGATCGTCTACGACGCCGCCATCAACGCCGAAGCCGCCTTCCCGGTCGGCCCGGTGCACCAGCTGTGGCAGATGAACGAGGTCAACAAGCTGATCTGGGCCGGTGGCGACTTCGGCCTGATCGACGCGAGTGCTTGGGACCGGACCGTCGCGGGTGCGCTCGCGGCGACCAACCAGGACGGCCTCAACCTCATCACGGCGGAGCCCCCCGCTTCGGCGTACTCGAACGAGTACATCGAACTGGCGCTCGCCGAACTGCT
Source organism: Pseudolysinimonas sp. (assembly GCF_049651805.1). Taxonomy (GTDB): domain Bacteria; phylum Actinomycetota; class Actinomycetes; order Actinomycetales; family Microbacteriaceae; genus Pseudolysinimonas_A. The sequence continues at coordinate 4,228 of NZ_JBASCU010000016.1, read as the reverse complement.
GGCGGCTGACGTCGTCGTCGACGGCGCGTACACGCCGATCGACGTCACCCTCACCGAGGGCGGCCAGTAACCACGTAGCACCGGTGGGGGTGCCTGCTCGCCAGGCGCCCCCACCATCCGCTCCACCCGTTTCACGAAAGGCACCACACCATGAGCGACACCGCAGCCGATCTCGATCCGGCTCTCGGCCGGCGCACGTACGACCTCGACCGGGCGCACGTCTTCCACTCCTGGTCGGCGCAGGGGTCGCTCACCCCGTTCGTCGTCGCCGGAGGTCTCGGCAGCGAGGTGTGGAATTACGACGGCACCCGCTACCTCGACTTCTCGAGCCAGCTCGTCAACATGAACATCGGCCACGCGCATCCGAAGGTCGTCGCGGCGATCCAGAAGCAGGCTGCCGAGCTGCCGATGGTCGCCCCCGCGCATGCCAACCTGGCCCGCGGCGAGGCGGCATCCCGAATTCTGGCGCGCGCCGGGTCGCACTTCGGCAAGGTGTTCTTCACCAACGGCGGGGCGGATGCCAACGAGAACGCCATCCGCATGGCCCGCCTCACGACGGGTCGCGACAAGGTGCTTTCGACGTACCGCAGTTACCACGGCAACACCGGAGCGGCGGTCGTCGCGACCGGCGACTGGCGGCGGGTGCCGAACGAGTACGCGCGGGGCCACGTGCACTTCTTCGGGCCGTTCCTCTACCGCTCGGAGTTCTGGGCGTCGACGCCGGAAGAGGAGAGCGCCCGCGCGCTGCATCACCTCGAGCGGGTGATCGTGAGCGAGGGGGCATCCTCGATCGCCGCGATCCTGCTCGAAGGCGTGCCCGGCACGGCGGGCGTGATGGTTCCGCCCCCCGGCTATCTGACGGGCGTGCGCGAACTGTGCGACAAGTACGGCATCCTGTTGATTCTCGACGAGGTCATGTCGGGCTTCGGCCGCACCGGCTCGTGGTTCTCGTGGCAGCACCGACAAGTCAACCCCGACGGCATCGTGCCCGACCTGATCACCTTCGCGAAGGGCGTGAACTCGGGCTACGTGCCCGTGGGTGGCGTCATCATCTCGGAGTCGATCTCGGGCGCTTTCGACGATCAGGTGTTCCCGGGTGGGCTCACCTACTCCGGGCATCCGCTCGCGATGGCGTCGATCGTCGCGTCGATCGACGCGATGGAGGAGGAGGGCATCATCGAGAACGCCGCCGCGATCGGCGAGAACGTGCTCGGCCCCGGTCTCCACGCCCTGGCCGAACAGCATCCGATCATCGGCGACGTGCGCGGGCTCGGGGTGTTCTGGGCGCTCGACCTCGTCTCCGACCGTGAGACCCGCGAGCCGGTGGCGCCGTCGGTCATCGGCGCGCTGAAGACCGAGCTGCTGTCGCGCGGGCTGCTGCCCTTCGTCGCCGACAACCGGCTGCACGTCGTGCCGCCGTGCGTCGTCACGCCCGAGGAGTGCCTGCGCGGGCTCGCGATCATCGACGAGGCCCTGACCGCGATCGGCGGCTGACATCCCGCGGGATGACTCGGTGGTCGAGTAGCGGCCGAAGGCCGCGTGTCGAGACCTATGACCGGTTGCGCGGGTTGCGCGAGGCGAGGATCTCGCGCAACGTCGGCAACACGCGCTGATCCTTGGGGCGGTTGGCGGCCTGCTTCGACCGGATGACGTCGGCCAGAGAGGCGATTCGGACCTCGATCCCCTGGATCCGCTCGTCGGCCGCGTCGCGGGCCAGGTCGTCGAATCCGGTCGTGCCGCTGGGGACGAACGAGATATCCAAGTCGCCGTACGAGGTTCTGAGGTTCCAAACGAGGCTTTCGCCGAGTGAGCTCCCGGTGTGCGAAAAGGGGATGCCTTCCGGTTCCGCGTCAACCCGGATTGAGGCTTCGAGCTCGGTCAGCGCCGAGGAGAGCCGATCGAGATTCTCCTGGCTCCGTTGTGGGGTGATGTCGAGATCGCGCGTGATGAACGGCGAGCCCCAATGCACGCTCGCGAGCCCCCCGATGAGGACGAACTCGACTCCATGGCGATGGAGAACCTCGAGAAGGGGACCGGACTTGAGTTCAGGCGGCACGTGCACGGATCAGGTCTACCTCCTCGACGAAGCTGCGACGGTGCTCGTGACGCTGATCTGTGGACAACGGGAGCATCCGTTGGGCTTGGATCCAGTCGGAGTCGTCGCGTTCGACGAGCATGAAGTCGAGGTCGAGCCCCATGATGCGCAGGAGGCGGATGACGTCGTCGAAGGCGGGGGAGGTGCGGCCCGACTCGAGCCTCGCGATCGCCGACTGCGTCGTGCCGGCCTCTTCGGCGAGGCGCGCCTGGGTCCACCCGACGCGTCGCCGGGCCTCCCGCACGAGGTCATTGCCCATGCCCTTGATCTGGTTGCCCATCCCTGCCATCTCGTGATCGTATCGCATCCACGCTATATAGCGCTAACGCTATGCTAGGTGAGGACCAGCTCGAGGTGGGCGGGGCGCGTACAATCGCAACTCGTGTCTGCTTCCCCGTATGTCGTGAACGTCCGCGACCTCGTGCACCGCCCCGGCGAGATGCGCGAGCGTACGCTCGACTTCGCCGTACCCGAGAAGCTCGGCGAGGGCGCCGCAGCCGTCGCGCCGGGGGAGAACATCCGCATCGACCTTCGCCTCGAAGGCTTGCACGACGGCATTCTGGTCTCCGCCGAGGTCGACACGGTCGCCCGGGCGGAGTGCGGGCGCTGCCTCGACCCGGTGCAGATCGACGTTCAAGTCGAATTCCAAGAGCTTTTCGCGTATTCTCCTGACGAAGCTTTCGACTATGTGGTTCGAGACGACCAGCTGGATCTCGAACCCGTCGTAAGGGATGCGGTGGTGTTGTCGCTACCGTTCCAGCCGGTCTGTCGCCCGGACTGTCCGGGCCTCGACCCCCTCACCGGGGAGAGGCTTCCGGACGGGTTCGAGCAGGAGGTCGAGGAGACGCCCGACCCGAGGTGGGCGGCTCTTGAAGCCCTTCGCGAAGACCTAGACACCAACGAGAAGAGATAGACATGGCCGTTCCCAAGCGCAAGCAGTCGCGCTCGAACACGCACTCCCGCCGCTCGCAGTGGAAGGCGACCCCGGTGCAGCTCGTGAAGACGATCGAGAACGGCAAGGTCACCTACAGCCTCCCGCACCGCGCAAAGGTTGTCGAAGACTCCGCCGGCACCCCCCTGTACTTGGAGTACAAGGGCCGCAAGGTCGCGGACGTCTAACACGTCCGCTCGTCCGACGCCCGCACGTCCTGAAAACGGAATGGCCGCGACCCCGGACGAACTCGCAGCCAAGCTCGGCATCTCCGTTGATGCCGGGCTTCTCGAGCTGGCGCTGACTCACCGCTCGTACGCGTACGAGAACGGCGCGATCGCCCACAACGAGCGCCTCGAGTTCCTCGGCGACGCGATCCTCGGGCAAGCGGTGACGGTGATGCTCTACCGCGAGCATCCCGACCTCGACGAGGGCGAACTCGCGAAGCGGCGGGCGAGCCTGGTGTCGGCTGTCGCCCTCGCCGAGATCGCCCGCATGATCGACCTCGGCGCGCACCTGCGCCTGGGCCGCGGCGAGGAGATGACCGGCGGTCGCGAGAAGTCGTCGATCTTGTCGGACGCACTCGAAGCCGTCATCGGCGCCGTGTACCTCGAGGACGGACCCGACGCGGCGACCGCCCTCGTGCTGCGGCTCATCGACCCGCTGCTCGCCGACCCCAAACGGTTCGGCGCGGCGATGGATCCGAAGACGAGTCTGCAAGAGCTGTCGACACGGCTCGGCAAGGGGCTGCCGCAATACCAGGTCGCCGACAGCGGCCCCGACCACTCGAAGCGCTTCCACGCTGTGGTCTGGCTCGCGGGCGAAGAGATTGCCGACGGTGACGGCACCAGCAAGAAGCAGGCCGAGATGGCTGCCGCGCTCGCCGCCTGGTCGGTGCTGCAGGATGCCCAGCGCTCGGGCGAGCGCAACCCCGACGCGGGTTAGGGATGCCGGAACTCCCCGAGGTCGAGGTCGTGCGATCGGGCCTCGAACCCGCCGTCACCGGGGCGACGGTGCGCCACGTCGAGGTGCTCGACGCCCGCTCCCTGCGTCGCCACGCGGGCCCCGAGGAAGACTTCATCGAGCGCCTCTCCGGCGCCCGCCTCCTGACGCCCGAACGCCGCGGCAAGTTCCTCTGGATTCCGGTCGAACCCCGACGATTCGTGCCGTTTGGCGGCTCAGGGCCCGAGGAACCGCCAAAC
>NZ_JBASCU010000015.1:0-2923 GCF_049651805.1 Pseudolysinimonas sp. | reverse complement strand
GGTGCCCCGCTCCGGGTTCACGATGCCGAAGGAGTCGTTCCTGGACGCCGGGCTCGGACTCGTGCAGCGCATCGAGAACCGCGTCAGCGGCATCCCCTCCCTCCTCGACCAGGCCCGCGAAGACCTGAGAGAAGCCGAGCAGACCGTCGCCGACACCCAGCAGCGCCTGGGCCAACCGTTCCGCCACGCTCAGACCCTCGCCGACGCCGAGGAAGACCTCGCCCGCGTCGAGTCCCAGCTCGCCGCGATGCACGACGAACCCGCACCCGAGCCCGCCGCGCCAGAGTCTGAGCGCGTCGAGCTGACCATCGAAGCAGTGCGCTCCTACGAGCCGAACCTGGGATCACGAGAGGGCACGGACGTTCCCGCTGCGGGAGACTGGAACAGTACCGCTGCCCACAGCCCCGAGAGGGAACCGCCGGGACTGCGACTGTGAAACGCTTAGTGCAGGTTCTCGTTCTGGCTTGTAGACTGGACTACCGCAGGTTCTCGTATCCCGTTGCTGAAAGGAGTGTGTGATGTCGATCTTGCTCGCGCCCCGCCGAAACCGCCAGGGCGCTGCCGCAGCCCGGCGCGCCGTGCTCGCGTCGCGGGGGCGCTTCTGGGAGCCGGGCGATTTCTCGCTCACTCCGTCGACCGCGCATCATCTGCTCGGCGAGCTGGAGGCTCGCGGCGAGCTGCGGCGCGTGCGACGCGGCCTGTACTGGCGCGGCACGAAGACGCCGCTGGGCATGGCCCCGCCCCCGACCGAGCGACTGATCGATGCGCTCGCCCCCGGCCCCGGCGTCGGTCCTGCGGGCCTGTCCGCGGCGAACCTGCTGCGCCTGTCGACGCAGATCCCGCGCCGCGCACTGGTGGCCGTTCCCGAGCGGGCTCCGTCGAATGCTGGGCCGGTCTCGTTCGTGTCCCGCGCGACGCGCACCGGACGGGCGAAGGCTGGGCTGAACGCCACCGAGGTCGCCGCGCTCGAAGTCCTCGACGACTGGAACGCCGTGCTGGAGGTCACCCCGGACAAGGCCGCAAGGCGGCTGACCGACCTGCTGCGCAGCGGCGGCATCCGCGCCGAGCGGCTCACCCAGGCTGCGGCCACCGAGCCGGGCCGCACTCGTGCGCGCCTCGCCGCGCTGCTCGCTGCGGCCGGGCGGGACGACCTCGCGGCACGGATTCCGTCACCCGATCCCCGCACGCGCCAGTCGGCGCTCGCCACTTTGGAGGCGGCATGACCGATTCGACGCTGTGGCGAGATGACGATCCCGAGGTGTTCCGCGGCACGTTCCTCGCCGCCGCGGAACGCCTCGGCGTGCAGCCGCTCGCAGTCGAAAAGGACTACTGGGTCTGCGAGGCGCTGCGCGCGATGACGACCGCCCATCCGGGCGAGGTTGTCTTCAAGGGCGGCACGAGCCTGGAGAAGCTGCGGATCATCCGGCGCTTCTCCGAAGACCTCGACCTGCTCGTCATCGGCCAGTACCCGTCGAAGAACGCCGAGCAGCGCGCGCTGCGAACCCTGCTCACCACCGCGGCGGAGGCGACCGGCGCGGAACCGACCGGGGTGACAGCGGGCGGCAGCTCCGGCTCGTTCCACCGATCCGGTTACCTCAGCCCGCCGCTGGAGCACCGCGGCGAGCCCGGCGTGATTGCCGACCCCGCGGCGATCCTCGTGGAACTCGGCCAGTCCGGTGGGCCGAACCCGCACGCCCCGCACCCGGTCACCTCGCTCCTGGCACGCGAGCTGGCCGACTCGGGCTTCGACACGAGCGCGTGGGATGACCTGGCCTCCTTCGACGTGCCGATCCTGCATCCGGGACGCACGCTGCTGGAGAAGCTGCTGCGAGTGAACAACTTCGCCGCCGACCCCGAAGCCGCAGCCTCACCGCACGGCTGGGCCCGCATCGGCCGACAGCTCTACGACATCTCCGCGCTGCTCCGCGATCCCTCCGTGCGCGAGTTGCTGGCAGACAAGTCACTCGTCGCCGACATCCTCACCAGCGCCCGCGAGGTCTCCGCGGCGTTCGGCAAGCCCGACCTTCCCACGCCCGCCGGCGGCTTCGCCGCATCACCGGCATTCGACGCGGCATCCCCTTTCGCAGACCGCCTCCGAGCCGAGCACGACGCAGCCATGCGCGACCTCTACTACGGCACCGACGCACCGCCGAGCTTCGGCGACATACTGGCTCAGGTTCGGGCAGACGCGGCGCTCCTCGAACCCTGAGCCAGGTGCCCTCCGTGGTGGTTCATGCGTCGATGCCCGCGAACGCCTCGTCGAGCGCGTCAGCGGCGACCTCGACGATGAGTTCGGGGCGCTTTGCGTAGTGCCCTTCAGTGATCGCTGAGTCACTGTGCCCGAGCAGGTCTCGTGCGACCTCGACGCCAGCCGTGTCCGATACCGCCGCAGCGACCGCCTTGCGGAGACTACGGAAGGTGAAGTGCTCGGCGTCGACCCCGATAGCCAGCAGTTCCGGCTCGAACTCGCGGCGGAACATCCGCAACAGTTCGCCCAGCGCGCTGGGATCGCGCGGACGACCACGCTCAGACGTGAACAGCACGTCGTCTGGGTTCCGCTCAGGGTCGGGAACGTGGCTCGCCACGAGTTCGCTCAGAACCTTCGCCGCGAACTTCGGAACGCGAACCCATCGCTTCTGTCGCTCCGCTTTGGGCGAGTCTTGGCGGAACAGGCCGCGGGACCTCGTGCGAACCATCGTCCCGCCGACCCAGACGAGTGCCTCCATCGTCAGGCTTCCATCCGGCTGTTCCACCGCCTCGAACCGCACGTCCTGGAACCGGATCGCAATCGGCTCTGCGGTCCTCTCGGAGGTGCCGAGCGTGATGAGGATGTAGTCGGCGAGCAGCTTGTAGTTGGGCCGTCGGCCCACCGGATACCGCTTCCGGTGCCGCTCGGGCCACACGTCGCGGATGAGGTGGAGGA
>NZ_JBASCU010000014.1:0-2206 GCF_049651805.1 Pseudolysinimonas sp. | reverse complement strand
GGTGCCCCGCTCCGGGTTCACGATGCCGAAGGAGTCGTTCCTGGACGCCGGGCTCGGACTCGTGCAGCGCATCGAGAACCGCGTCAGCGGCATCCCCTCCCTCCTCGACCAGGCCCGCGAAGACCTGGAAGAAGCAGAGCAGACCGTCGCCGACACCCAGCAGCGCCTCGGCCAGCCCTTCCGCCACGCTCAGACCCTCGCCGACGCCGAGGAAGACCTCGCCCGCGTCGAGTCCCAGCTCGCCGCGATGCAGGACGAACCGGCACCTGAGCCCGCCGCGTCAGAGTCCGAGCGCGTCGAGCTGACAGTCGAGACCGTCCGCGCATACGAACCGAACCTCGGATCACGGGAGGGCGCGGGGCGTGAGCCCGCGACCTCGTTCGTCCCCGCGACGCCTCCGGCCGCGCCGCCGAACAACGCCCCGCGGCTGTAGCTCAGCGACACTCCGGGCCGAGCCCGTCGATGATCGTGGCGGGGTCGGCGATGATCTGCTCGCAACGCAGGCAGCGCGCACCGCGAAAGATCACCTCCGGTTCGCCGTGGATGCCTTGCTCGGGCTCGACCTCATAGAGGTCCGCGTGTGCGGCGAACAGGCGCGGGTGGTTCTTGGCGATGGCGGCGTGGAATTGCGCGGGCGTAGTTGGCGGGTTGAGCTGACGCTCGACGAACAGGTCGATCACCGTCGAGTAGGCATCGCGGGTGAGCCGCGCGGCGAGGAACAGATCGGGGTTCGCCGCCGAGATGCCGACGCTAGCAAGATCGTCCAGCCCATAATCGTCCACATCCTCGGTGACCAGGAAGCGCGCGCCCGCGGCCGCAGCATCGGCAAGGATCTGCCGATCCGCGCCCTTCGTCCCTCCGAAGCGTTCCGCACCCGTGCCGGTCGGCCCGAGCAAGACGTCGAATCGCTCCCGGACACTCGACGGCGGCAACGCCCTCGCGCGCATGTGCACCTGGGCCTCCCGCTCGGCAGCCCGGCTCCAGAAGGCGCGGAAGCCGCTCGGCACCCCGCCGACGACAAGCAGAGTCCGAGTGACAGGCTTAGCGATGATGTTCGCGTCCAGGAGAACGCGCGTCAGCTCACTGATCGCCGAAGAGGTCGTCACGGAGTTCATCGCGCGTCAGCTCCACGAGGTCGCCCATCGTCTTGCGCCAGTACCGCTCGAACTCCTCGTAGGGGATGCGATTGCGATTGCCGACCTTGACCGCGCGAATCTCCCCCGCCTTGATCTTCCGCGAGATGGTGGGACGAGACACGCCCATCGCGTCGGCGACCTGCTCGGGGGTCATCATGCGGCGCTTCGCCGTCAGCGTCACCGTCTCCCCATCGGCTGCCGCCTGCTGCACATACGCGGCGACCTGCTCCAACCAAGCCGGGCGCGCCCCGGCGCTGGAGCGCACATCCTCCGGGTTGATCGTCAAGCTCGTCATGGTCATGACCCCATCCTACCCCCGCCTGCACACTCTGGACAATACAGGTGTTCATACGGCATCCCCTTCTTGATCCTTACAGTTCATGCGTCGATGCCCGCGAACGCCTCGTCGAGCGCGTCAGCCGCGACCTCGACGATGAGGTCGGGACGCTTCGCGTAGTGCCCTTCCGTGATGTCGGTACTGCTGTGCCCGAGCAGGTCGCGTGCGACCTCGACGCCAGCCGTGTCCGATACCGCGGCGGCGACCGCCTTGCGGAGACTGCGAAAGGTGAGGTGCTCGGCGTCGACCCCGATAGCCAGCAGTTCCGGCTCGAACTCGCGGCGGAACATCCTGAGCAACTCGCCGACGGCGCTGGGGTCGCGCGGACGGCCGCGCTCAGACGTGAACAGCACGTCGTCTGGATTCCGTTCGGGGTCGGGAATGTGGCTCGCCACGAGTTCGCTCAGTACCTTCGCCGCGAACTTCGGCACGCGAACCCATCGCTTCTGTCGCTCCGCTTTGGGTGAGTCTTGGCGGAACAGGCCGCGGGACTTGGTGCGAACCATCGTCCCGCCGACCCAGACGAGTGCCTCCATGGTGAGGCTTCCATCCGGTTGTTCCACCGCCTCGAACCGCACGTCCTGGAACCGGATTGCAATCGGTTCCGCGGTCCTCTCGGAGGTGCCGAGCGTGATGAGGATGTAGTCGGCGAGCAGCTTGTAGTTGGGCCGTCGGCCCACCGGATACCGCTTCCGGTGCCGCTCGGGCCACACGTCGCGGATGAGGTGGAGGA
>NZ_JBASCU010000013.1:0-15644 GCF_049651805.1 Pseudolysinimonas sp. | reverse complement strand
TCCCGGCGGTGCCGGCGGCGGCTTCCAACGTCCAGGTGGCGGTGCCCCGGGAGCGGGAGGCGGCGGGTACGCCGGTCGTCCCGGCGGCGGTGGCGGTCGTGGCCGTGGCCCCGGCGGTGGAACCGCGGGTGCCTTCGGTCGCGGTGGCGGCAAGAGCAAGGCCCGCAAGTCGCGTCGTACGAAGCGCGCCGAATTCGAGATGCGCGAAGCCCCGACCATTGGCGGCGTGAGCGTACCCCGTGGCGACGGCACCACCATCATCCGGATGCGCCGCGGCGCGTCGATCGCCGACTTCGCCGAGAAGATCGAGCAGCTCACCGGATTCACGGTGCTGCCCGGCAACCTCGTCACGGTGCTCTTCGCCCTGGGGGAAATGGCCACGGCCACTGAGTCGCTCGATGAGTCCACCTTCGAGGTGCTCGGTGCCGAACTCGGTTACCGCGTGCAGGTCGTCTCGCCCGAAGACGAAGACAAAGAGCTGCTCGAAGGCTTCGACATCGACCTCGACGACGAAGACGACGAAGACGATCTCGAGATCCGTCCGCCGGTCGTCACCGTCATGGGTCACGTCGACCACGGAAAGACCAAGCTGCTGGATGCGATCCGCGAGGCGAACGTCGTCGCGGGCGAAGCCGGCGGCATCACGCAACACATCGGTGCGTACCAGGTCTGGACCGAGCACGAAGGCATCGAGCGGGCCATCACCTTCATCGACACCCCGGGCCACGAGGCGTTCACCGCCATGCGTGCCCGTGGTGCGCAGGTGACCGACATCGCGATCCTCGTGGTCGCCGCCGACGACGGCATCATGCCCCAGACGGTCGAGGCGTTGAACCACGCCCAGGCCGCCGGGGTGCCGATCGTCGTCGCGGTCAACAAGGTCGACAAAGACGGCGCCAACCCGGCGAAGGTGCGTCAGCAGCTCACCGAGTTCGGTCTCGTCGCCGAAGAGTTCGGTGGCGACACGATGTTCGTCGACGTCTCGGCACTGCAGAAGAAGGGCATCACCGAACTTCTGGATGCCGTGCTCCTGACCGCCGACGCCGGTCTCGACCTCGTCGCGAACCCCACCCGGGGTGCCCGCGGTGTCGCGATCGAAGCCAAGCTCGACAAGGGCCGCGGTGCCGTCGCGACCGTGCTCATCCAGAACGGAACCTTGCGCGTCGGCGATCCGATCGTCGCCGGCACCGCCTACGGGCGGGTGCGGGCGATGCACGACGAGAACGGCGAAACGGTCGACGAGGCCTACCCGAGCCGTCCCGTGCTCGTGCAGGGACTCTCCCGGGTCCCGCGCGCCGGCGACACGTTCATCGTGACCGAAGACGACCGCACCGCCCGGCAGATCGCCGAGAAGCGCGAAGCCGTCGAGCGCAACGCCCAACTGGCCAAGGCCCGCAAGCGCATCTCGCTCGAGGACTTCACCCGCGCGCTCGAAGAGGGCAAGGTCGAGTCGCTCAACCTCATCATCAAGGGTGACGTCTCCGGTGCCGTCGAGGCGCTCGAAGAGTCGCTGCTCAAGATCGAGATCGACGACAGCGTCCAGCTGCGCATCCTGCACCGCGGTGTCGGTGCGATCACCGAGTCCGACATCGACCTCGCGACGATCGACAACGCGATCGTCATCGGGTTCAACGTGCGGCCCGACGTGAAGGCGCGCGAGCGTGCCCAGCGTGAAGGCATCGACGTGCGGTTCTATTCCGTCATCTACGCGGCGCTCGAAGACATCGAGAACTCGCTCAAGGGCATGCTCAAGCCCGAGTTCGAAGAGGTGCAGTCGGGTGTCGCCGAGATCCGCGAGATCTTCCGCTCCTCGAAGGCCGGCAACATCGCCGGTGTCATCGTGCGGTCGGGAACAATCACGCGCAACGCCAAGGCGCGGGTCATCCGCGACGGTGTGGTGGTCGGCGACAACCTCGCCATCGACTCGCTGCGCCGGTTCAAGGATGACGTCACCGAAGTCCGCACCGATTTCGAAGCCGGAATCGGCCTCGGCAAGTTCAACGACATCCAAATCGGTGACGAGATCGAGACCATCGAGCTCAAGGAAAAGATCCGCGCGTAGCCTCTGGGTCGGGGTTCCCGCCCGTTTGCGAAAGTGAAGAGCGGGGACCCCTACCCCGATTCACTCTCACGAGCGGGCGGAAACCCCTTCGGTTTTCGTTCGGATCTGTTCCTCGGCTCGACGTTCAATTGCTTTAGGGGGCTCAGTGGGCCCTTTCATTCCCAGCTTGCTTGGAGGCACTCAATGGCTCAGGGAGATCGCGCGGCGAAGGTTGCTGATCGCATCAAGGAAGTGATCGCGAAGCGGCTCGAGAAGGGGCTGCGGGATCCGCGGCTGGGGTTCGTCACGATCACCGATGTTCGGGTGACGGGCGATCTGCAGCATGCCTCAGTGTTCTTCACCGTGTACGGGTCGGAGGAGGAGCGGGCGGAGTCGGCGCTGGCGCTCAAGGCGGCGACCGGGCTTTTGCGCACCGAGGTGGGCAAGAACCTCAACACCCGGCTCACGCCGTCGCTCGAGTTCATCCCGGACGCCATCCCCGAGAACGCGGCGTCGATCGCAGAGTTGCTGCGCGAGGCACAGGAGCGCGACAACGAAGCCCGCGCCGCCGCGGCTAATGCGACCTACGCGGGCGACGAAGACCCGTACGTCAAACCGCGCGACTTCGATGATGATGATGACGACGACGATCAGGACGACGACGAGTCGAAGAGCTGATACTCGACGCACCTTTCAGGAGCTCCTGGGCCCCGCGCGTCTGGTGACACTCACGGGGGTCGGCGGCGCAGGCAAGACCCGGCTGGCGTTGAGAGCCGCGAATCTGCATGCCGAATCGGCGGGTGTCGACGGCCTGTTCGCATCGCTCGAGAGCGTGCAGGATGCCCGGCGTCTGCCGCGTGCCGTGGTGCGGGCGCTCGGGCTTGCCGACCAGTCGACACGAGACCCGCTGGATGTCGTCATCGAGGCGTTGACCGAACAGCTCAACCGGGCCGCCGCCTGGCGGAGCAAGCCGGTGACTTACGTGCTTACCGAGAATGACAAGATCCTCCCGCCGCCCGTCCAGGAGATGCTCGCCGCCCGCACCGGTGGGGACGTCGTGCGCATCCCCCACGGTCACAACCCCTTCGGTGAGGATCCGGTCGCGTTCGCGGCCCTGCTGGCTCGCATCGCTGCCCCGACCAGCGTCGCCACCTGAGATACTCGACCCACCCTTTCGCACCCGGCGAAAGGGTGGGCGCCGGGAGTCTCGATGATCAGAGAACCGAGAAGCGTCTTCGTCGGGCGCCAGCGCGAACTCGCCCTGCTCCAGGGCTTGCTCGACGTGGCGCAACTGGTGACGCTCACCGGGGTCGGCGGCGCTGGCAAGACGCGGTTGTCGCTCCGCGCCGCCAACCTCTACATCGAGACGACCGGGATCGACGGCTGGTTCGTCTCGCTCGAGAGCGTTCACGACGCGCAGCGTCTGCCGCGCGCCGTCGTGCGGGCGATGGGACTCGCCGACCAGTCGGCGCGCGACCCGCTGGATGTCGTCATCGAGGCATTGCGTGATCGCCCGGCGGTCCTCGTCATCGACAACTGCGAACACATCATCGACGCCGCCGCAGCGTTCATCGACGAACTGCTCGTCGCCCTGCCTGACCTCACTGTGCTTGCCACGAGCAGGCGCCCGCTCGAACTCGACGGTGAGCGGGTGTTCGCTGTTCCGCCGCTGTCGGCCGAACCGGTCATCGGGCTCGTCTCCGACGTCTTACCCGATGCCGTCTCGCTCCTGGTCGCCCGTGCCCGGGCGGCCGACGCGGACTTCGAGCTCGGCCCGCAGGACGCCGAGGCGGCGGCGGAACTATGCCGCGCGTTGGACGGGTTGCCGCTCGCCATCGAACTCGCCGCGACCCGGTTGCGCACCCTGTCGATCACCGACCTGACCAGTCGTTTGTCGTCACGCTTCACGCTCCTGCGCGGTGGATCGCGCACCGCGGTGAGTCGACAGCGCACGCTGCGGGCCGTCGTCGACTGGAGTTACGAGCTGTGCACGCCGGCGCAGCGCGAGCTGTGGTGTGCGCTCTCGGTCTTCGCCGGTCCGTTCGATCTCGCGGCGGCGTCGGCCGTGGCCGACGGGGCCGACGTGCTCGACGCGCTCGACGAACTCGTCGCCCAGTCGGTCGTCGAAGCCGACCCGGAGACGGGGCGTTTCCGGATGCTGGAGACGATCCGGCGCTACGGCCGCGACCGAGCGGAGGAGGACGGCCGGTGGCCGGGTCTAACCCGACGCCACCTGGATCACTACGCCACGGTCGCGGCCGAGTCGTGCGAGAACTGGTACGGCCCGGGGCAGGCCGAGACGATCGCGCGGCTACGCGCCGACCGCGCCGAGGTGCAAGCGGCCCTCACCACGGCGTCGGCCGTGGACACCGACCAGGCGCTCGACCTGTTCACGAGCCTGCGCTATCTGTTCGCCGTCGGCGGGTTCATCCCGGAAGGCCGCGCGTGGGCCGGCCGCCTCCTCGCCCTGCCGGGAGCCTCTCCGATCCACCGCGTGCCGGCGCTCGTGAACGCGGCCTGGCTCGCCCTGCTCCAAGGCGACCTCACCGAGGCCGCACGGCGTCTCGACGAGGCCGAGGAGCAGGCGTCCGATGGCGCACTCACGACCGAACGGCTTGCCGCAATCCGCGTCGAGGTGCACCGCTGGCGCGGAACCCTCGCCAACTTCTCGGGTCGCCCGGCCGACGCGGTGGGGGAGTTCGAGGTCTCGATCCGGGTGGCTCAGGAGTGCGGACATCCGGAGGAGGCGCTCCTGGCCCAGTTCCAGCTGACGGCGGCACTGAGTCACCTGACGCAGCCGGGGGCATCCCGATTCGCGTCCGAAGCGCTCGCGTACAGCGAAGCGGTCGGCGACAACTGGATGCGTGCGCACGCGCAATGGGCGCTGGCCCTCGCAGCGTTCGTCGAGAACGATCTGGATGCCGCCGACCGGCTCGCCCGACAGGGCCTTGTCGACGAGCGCGGTTTCGACGACCCGGTGGGCGAGTGCCTCATGCTCGAGGTGGTCAGTTGGGTCGAGGCCGAGCGCGGCGCGGCGGAGCGGGCGGCGACCCTGCTGGGGGCGACGGATGCCCGCTGGCGGTCGATCGGGTCGTCGATCTGGGCATTCGGGCCCCACCTCGGCGGGCATCACGACCGTTGCGTCGACACGCTGCGGCGGCTGCTCGCCGAGAAGGGTTACGAGCGCTTCTTCGCACGTGGTGGCGACCTGGGTCCGGTCGAGGCGGTCGCCCTCGCACTTGAGGAGAAGACCGGCGGCACCGCGGGGCTCAGTGCCCGTGAGCACGAGGTGGCGATGCGCATTCACCGGGGGATGAGCAACCGCGACATCGCCGACGAGCTGGTGCTCTCGGTGCGCACCGTCGACACGCATGTGCAGCGCATCCTCGGCAAACTCGGGTTCACCTCGCGCACCCAGATCGCCGCCTGGTACGAAGCAACGCTCCCGGCGCCCCAACCGCTGGCGGGGCAGCCGATTACGTAGTGCGTACGTAGTCCTACGGATACCGCGCCGTGGCGGCGGGTCGCACCCTGGGGGAAGCGACACCGACGTCGCCCGAAAGGCACGGTAACCCTCATGTCCGCAACTTCGACCCGACCGCGCATCATCCTCGTCCACGGAGCCTGGGTGGGCCCGTGGGAGTTCGAGCCCATCGTGCAGATCTTGCGCGGTGACGGCTGGGATGTCGACGCGATCGACCTTCCCTCCACCGGCAGCACCGAGGGTCTCCTCGCCGACGCCGCCGCAGTCACGGCCGCGATCGAGCGCGCCGACGGCCCGGTCGTGTTGGTCGGCCACTCCTATGGCGGAGCGCCGATCACGCAGGCCGGCGCCCACCCGTCGGTCGAGCGGCTCGTCTACGTCGCGGCGTTCGCGCTCGACGCCGGCGAAAGCGCCCTCGCGGCGATGGGCGGCGTTCTGCCCGACGCCTGGGGCGTCGACAACGGCCAGGTGACGATGGGACGCACGCGCGAAGAGCGTGTCGAGATGATCGCCTCCGACATGCCGCCCGGGGTTCCCCGCGAGGTCTCCGAGCAGCTCGCCGACCTGTTCCGCCCGCAGTCGTTGCAGTCCCTCATCGAGGAGCTCACGCAGGTCGGCTGGCGCACCAAGCCCTCGACCTACATCCTCACCGAGAACGACGGCATCGTGCCGCCGCCCTTCCAGGAGTCGCTCGCCGCCCGTAGCGGTGCCGACGTCATCCGCATCCCGCACGGCCACGCGCCCTTCCAAGAGGACCCGGCCGGATTCGCGGCCCTGCTGGCGCGCGTCGCTGCCCCGGCAGTCGTCGCCAACTGAAAACCCTCCCCTCGAACACGAAAGAGCACTCTCATGACGATGACCGACACCCCCACCGCGACCGACACCCCCACCGCGACCGACACCGCCGCATTCCCGCCCGGACAGCTGTTCATCGGCGGCACCTGGCGTGAGGCCTTCGACGGCGGCCGCATGGACATCACCGCCCCGGCAACGGGCACCAAGCTGACCGACGTCGCCAAGGCGACGACCGCCGACGTGGATGCCGCGGTCGCGGCCGCGCGTGCAGCGTTCGACTCCGGCATCTGGTCGGGTCTCACGACCCGGGAGCGCGGCCGCATCTTGCAGCGTGCGTACCAGCTCATGCGGGAGCGCACCGAGGAGCTCGCCCAGGCAGAAAGCGCCAATGTGGGCAAGCCCATCACGTTCGCCCGCGTCGTCGACGTGAACAACGCCGCCGAACTCTACGAGTTCTACGCCAGCCTCGGGCACCACCTCGACGGCTCGGTGCGCGAGACGACGAACACCAAGCACGTCTACGTGAAGACCGAACCCCTCGGCGTCGTCGCGGCGATCACGCCGTTCAACTTCCCGCTGATCCTGTCGAGCACGAAGATCGCGCCGGCGCTGCTCGCCGGCAACACCGTCGTGCACAAGCCGGCCGGCGACACCCCGCTGAGCGCGTTGATCATGGCGCGGATCCTCACGGAGGCCGGCGTTCCCGACGGCGTGTTCAACGTCGTCACCGGGTCGGGTGCGGAGCTGGGCGACCACCTGGTCGGCCACCCGGATGTCGACAAGGTGGCGTTCACCGGATCCACCGAGATCGGGGCGCACGCCGCCGCACTCGCCGGCAAGACGCTCAAGTCGTTCACGGCGGAGCTCGGGGGAAACGCCGCGAACATCCTGTTCGCCGACGCCGACCTCAACACCGCGATCCACACCGTCATCGGCGCCTTCGTGTTCAACACCGGCCAGTTCTGCATGGCCGGCCCGCGCCTGCTCGTCGAACGTCCGATCTACGAGGTCGTGCTCGGCATCCTCGCCGACGCGCTTCCGCACGTGCCGTTCGGCGACATCACCAACCCCGAGACGGTGATCGGCCCACTCGCGAGCGCGACGCAGCTCGAGAAGGTCGCGGCCATCGTGGAACGCGCCAAGAAGGCCGGCGCCCGCGTCGTGACCGGTGGCGAGAAGGTCGAGCTGAATGGCGGCTTCTACTACCAGCCGACGGTGCTCGCCGATGTCGCCCCCGACGCCGAGGTCGTCATCGAAGAGACCTTCGGCCCGGTGCTGACGGTGCAGCCGTTCGACACCGAAGAGGAGGCCATCCAGATCGCCAACTCGACGCGTTATGGCCTCGCCAGCGGCATCCAGACGGCCGACCTCGCGAAGGCGCACCGCGTCGCCGCACAGCTCGAGGCCGGCATCACCTGGATCAACGGCTGGGCGCTGCTCGATGCGGCCACCCCGTTCGGCGGCGTGAAGAACTCCGGCTGGGGACGTGAGGGCGGCGCGGAGGCCATGGCCTCCTACCAGCGGTCGCACTCGATCGTCTTCAACCTCGAGCAGGGACCAGCCCAATGAGCTCGGTGACCTTGACCGAACCCCGTGACAGTGGTGGCACGGTGACCAGCGGTCGAGCCGCGGTGCTCAACGCACCGGGAGAACTCGTCGTCAGCGAGGTCGAGTTCTCCGATCCCGGGCCGGGGGAGGTGCTCGTCAAGCTCGTGGCCTCAGGCCTCTGTCACACCGATCTCGGGGTGATCGCCGGCGGCATCCCGTTCCCCTCGCCCGGGATCATCGGGCACGAGGGTGCGGGCGTCGTCGAGAAGGTCGGCCCGGGGGTCACGAGCGTCGAGCCGGGCGACCAGGTGCTGCTGAGCTTCACGTCGTGCGGGTCGTGCGCGGCCTGCGAGTCGACGCACCCGGCCTACTGTGAGACCTGGCTGCCGCGCAACCTCATCGGGTTGATGCGCGCAGAAGGATCGGGCGAGGTGACGCGCGACGGCCAGCCGATCGCGAGCCACTTCTTCGGTCAGTCGTCGTTCGGGCAGTACTCGATCGCCGACGAACGTTCGGTCGTCAAGGTGTCGCCGGATGCCGACCTCACGGTGCTCGCGCCGCTCGGCTGCGGGGTGCTGACCGGCTTCGGGTCGATGTGGAACGTGCTCGACCCGGGCACGAACGACATCGTCGCGGTCTACGGTGCAGGAGCAGTCGGGCTGTCGGCCGTCATCGCAGCTTCCCTCCGCCAGCCGGCCCAGCTGATCGCGATTGACATCGTCGACGATCGGCTCACGCTCGCGCGCGAGCTGGGCGCCACGGCGACCATCAACGGAGCCACGGAGAACGTCGCCGAACGGCTCGCCGAAATCACCGGCGGACGCGGGGTCGCGCTGAGTTTCGACACCACCGGCAATCCGGGGGTGGCGCGGCAGGCGCTCGACGCGGCATCCGTTCGCGGCACGGTGCTGGTCTGCGGCGCACCTCCCCCCGGAACCGAGATCCCGGTCGACATCCAGGGCATCCTCACCGGAAAGGTGCTGCGCGGCGTCACGATGGGCGACACCGACCCGTCCACCCTGATCCCGCAGCTGATCGCGCTGCATGCCGACGGCAAGCTGCCGCTCGAGAAGCTCGAGAAGCGCTACTCGCTCGACGAGATCGGGCAGGCCGCCGACGACATGCACACGGGCGTCACCGTGAAGCCGGTGATCGTCTTCTGAAGCCTCGGTGAGAGGACCGGACCCAGTCCCGGCTCAGTTGACTACTCGCTGAGCCGGGACTGCACCTCTGCGATCGCGGCGATGGCCGCATCCGATTCGCCGGAACTGCGCCACAGCTCGAGCAGCTCCGAGTCGCCGGTCAGCACGAGGTGCACGGCGTAGCGGGCGCGGTCGCGCAACGCGGCATTCTCGTGGATGGCAGGCGTCAGATCGGCGAGCAGGGCACTGGCTTCCTCGGGCAGCAGGTCGGCGCGCCCGTCATACGCGGCGGCGATGATCGCGGCGACGGCGACGGCGGTGCTTTCGGCCCACGACTCCGGGCGACCTGCGGCGTCGATCACCTGGTCGAGGGCGTCGCGGAGGGCATCGACGCCGCCTTCCTCGACCTCCCAGAGAAAGTCCATCGTCTCGTCGTTCTCGAAAACGCCTGCGCCCCACGTGCCCACTAGTTCCTCCGCTGCTCGTCCGCCATCGAGTCTGCCCTACGGCGCCGACAGAAGCCGTTTACAACGTAAGCGTAGGTTGTACGCTGAAGAAGTGAGTCCGCGACGCCCCGCCCAGCGTGAAGCGCTCACCCGCGACCGGATCCTCGCCGCCGCCGTCGAACTCGCCGACGAGAATGGCCTCGACGCGATCAGCATGCGGCGCATCGGCGACGCGATCGGCTACGAGGCGATGTCGCTCTACCGTCACGTGCGCGACAAAGACGACCTCCTCGACGGGATGGTCGAGACGATCGTCGCCCGGTTCCCGGCTCGGGACGACACTCTCGACTGGCGCGAATCGCTGCGCACCCTGGTGCGCGGCGCCCACGACGAGTTGCTCGCGCACCCCTGGGTGGCGGCCCTGGCGACCAGCCGTCCCGCGGTCGGCCCCGCCCGGCTGCGATTCGTCGACGGGGTGCTCGCGGCGCTGCTGGCGGGCGGATGCTCGCCCCAACTCGCCCACGACGCCATGCACGCCGTCGAGGTGCACGTCTTCGCGTTCACCCTCCAAGAGCTGCGGCTCAACGCCGGCGCATCGGCGCACGGCTACCAACTGGATGCCGTGCGCGGCGACTCGGCGCTCTACCCGCACCTTGCCGCGATGCTCGCGACCGCGACCCACGACCACGTCGCCGAGTTCGAGTTCGTGCTCGAACTGCTGATCGTCGGTATCGACCGCGCGATCGCTACTTCAGCAGCCGGCTGAGCACGCGATCGGCCAGCGGCTTGCCGCCGGTCTGACACGTCGGGCAGTACTGAAAGGTCGAGTCGGCGTAGATGACCTGCCACACGGTGTCGCCGCACACCGGGCACGGTTCGCCGTTCCGCCCGTGCACGCGAAGGTTCGACTTCTTCTCGCCCTTCAGCTCTGACGCGGCGAGTCCTTCGGACCGCGCCACCGCATCCTGAAGGGTCGAGCGCATCGCGTCGTAGAGCACCCGCACGTCGTCGGGGGGCATGTTCGCCGGTTTGAACGGTGACATCTTGGCGACGTGCAGGATCTCGTCGGAGTAGGCGTTGCCGATTCCGGCGATGAGCCGCTGATCGCGCAGCACGCCCTTGATCTGCGAGCGGCCCGCAGCCGAGAGGATGCCGGCGAGCACGTCGATCGTGAAGGCGTCGGAGAGCGGGTCGGGCCCGAGGGTCGCGACCCGTTCGACGTCCTGCGGATCGCGCACCACATGGATGGCGAGGCTCTTCTTGGTGCCCGCCTCGGTGAGATCGAAGCCGGTGCCGTCATCCAGCACGAGCCGCGCCGCGAGCGGGCCCGCGCCGCGCCGGACGGTCGCGACGGGCGGCTTGTCGCGCCAGCGCAGCCATCCGGCCCGGGCGAGGTGGATGACCAGATGCAGGTCTCCCGCCCGGAGGTCGAGGTACTTGCCGTGCCGCTCGACGCGGCCGATCGTGAGCCCGTCGAGGGCCGAGACCGGCGGGTCGTAGGTCTTCAGGGCCGCGAACGCGAGGATGTCGAGCCGGGCGATCGTGCGACCGGTCAGGCGGCCGCGCAGATCGCTGACGAGGGCGTGCACCTCGGGCAGTTCCGGCATGCAGCACAGTTTCGCTCAGCCCAGCCGGAATCGCACCGTCCCGGTCGCGATGTCGGCTTCGACGAGCCGCACCCGCACGGGCACCCCCGGCTCGAGCAACCCGTCGCAGGCGGCCTCGACGGCGGGCTCGGCGAGTTGCACCGTCGCGTCGGTGATCGCGAGGGCGTCGAACTCTTCGCCGATGCGCGGGGAGAGCACGGCGGCTTCGACGGTGTCGAGGGTGCGCCGCGAGACCCGCCCCGCGATGTTCGCCGAGCGGCCCATCGCCGCCGGCAGTTCGGGCAACGCCGCGCGCACCCACCCCGGCACCTCGAGACCGCTCGACACCGCCGCGCACACCTCGAGGCCGAACCGATCGACCAGACGGCGAAGCGGCGCGGTGACGTGGGCGTAGGGAGCGCCGATGGCCGACTGCATGGTCTCGGCCGGCGCCTCGCCGTCGAACGGCGCGTACGACGCACCGCGGAACAGCGAGGCCGCGGCATGCCGGATCGCGATCTGTCGCGGGTCGTCGGTGTCGAGTCGCCGCAGGTAGTCGCCGTAGCGCTCCTCGGCGCCCCACGGCGTTCCGAGCGCGACGGTCTGCAGCCGGAAGTGCTCGATGGCCTGGGGTTCGGCGGGCGGCATGGTGCGCAGGATGCCGACGCCGGCATCCAGCATCGTGCGGGCCGCAGCCCGGCCGGTGAGCAGCGAGAGCTGCGCGTTCCAGGTGGCGACCGGGAGAACGACCCGGCGCTCCAGCCGGTACTCGTGACGGTCGCGCACGACGAGGATCTCGGGCGTCGACAGGCTCGCGCCCCCGCGCGCGCTCTCTCGCGCGACGAGCGCTTCACCGACGTCGCGCAGCATCCCGAGCATGGGGTCGGTATCGACTGCGGCGTGTGCCTCGTCGTACGTCCACTGCCGCCGGCTGCGCACCCGGGCGCGACGCACGCGCACCGACGTGTCGTGCCCGGCGGCGTCGAGCGTGAACTCCCAGACGAACGCGCCGCGGTCGGCATCGGGCAGTAGCGAGGCGGCGCCTTCGCTGATCACGACGGGGTGCAGCGGGATGCGACCGTCGGCCGCGTAGAGAGTTTGACCGCGCTCGCGTGCCTCAGCATCGATCGCACCGCCCGGCGCCACGAACCCGGGGAGGTCGGCGATCGCGTAGAACACCCGCCACCCGTCGCCGTCGCGCTCGATCGCGAGCGCCTGGTCGAGGTCGGTCGATCCGGCGGGGTCGATGGTCACGAACGGGATGTGCGTCAGATCCAGGTCGGGCAGAGAGTATTCCGCGGCCGCACGGGCGGCCTCGGCGTCGACCTCGGGCGAGAAGCCGACCGGCAGATCGAGTTCGTCCCGAATCGCGCCCAGTGCCGCGACGAGTTCGGGCTGCGCTGCCTCGCGCGAGAGCTTCAGCGGGAGCGACGGCACGACGTCAGCCTACGGAAGCCTCAGCTCGCCACCGACGCGCACCGCGAGTCCGTCGCTCACCAGCCCCTCGACGGCGCGGGTGAGCTGTCCCGCATCCGGCCACAGACCGGCGATCACGCTGGCGGGCACCGGGGTCTCGCTGCCGCGCAGTTCGCGCAGCACGAGCCCGCGCACCTGCCGGTCGGAACCCTCGTATTTCTTCTGCACGGCGGCACGCGGCCCGTCGTAGGCGGGATAACCCGCGGCTCGCCAGGCGCACACCTCACGCAGCGGGCACATCTCACACCGCGGCGCCCGCGCCGTGCACACGGTCTGCCCGAGTTCCATCACCCCGGCGTTGACGAGCCGCGCCCGCGCCGGGTCGACCGGCAGCACGGCATCCATCTCGGCGAGATCCGCCGTGGTGCGCGCCGGACCCGCCGCACCCTGGCCCCGCACCACCCGGGCGAGCACGCGCCGGGCGTTCGTATCGACGACGGGGGTGCGCACCCTGTAGGCGAAGGCGGCAACCGCCCGCGCGGTGTAGGGTCCGACGCCAGGCAGCGCGAGCAGCGCGTCGACATCGGCGGGCACCTCGTTGCCGTGGCGCTCGGCGATCACCGTCGCGGCGGCGTGCAAGGCGAGCGCCCGGCGCGGGTAGCCGAGGCGCTCCCACGCCCGCACGGCCTCACCGGGCGGCGCATTCGCGAGGTCGGCGGGCGCGGGCCAGCGGGTCAGCCAGCGCTCCAGGGCCGGGATGACGCGGGCGACGGGGGTCTGCTGAAGCATGAACTCGCTCACCAGCGTGCCCCACGGCGTGAACCCCGGCCGCCGCCACGGCAGGTCCCGGTGCCCGGCGGCGTACCAGTCGGCGATGCGTTCCCCGATATCCATCGAGTTCAGTCAACTACGCTGACCGGCATGTCGGTGTGGTCCCGCATCCCCGAAGCTCGGCGCGAGCTGCTCGAGTCGCTCGTGGCCGAGTACGCGCATCACTACGCGAAGGGCCGCACGACCCTTGCGGTCGACGGGCCCGATGGTGCCGGCAAGACCCGGTTCGCCGACGATCTCGCGCTCGCCTTCGAGCGCGCGGGCTTCACGGTCTTCCGGGCGTCGGTCGATGACTTCCACCAGCCGCGAGAGCATCGTTACCGCTCGGGGCGATTTTCGCCCGAGGGCTACTACCGAGACGCCTTCGACTATTCGGTGCTGAGACGGGTGCTGCTCGAGCCCTTCCGGATGGGCGGCAGCACGGGTTTCCAGCTCGCCGGCTTCGACCTCGAGCGCGACGTGCCCGTCGAGTCGGAGTGGGTCACCGGTCCAGCCGACGCCATCCTCATCGTCGACGGGGTGTTCCTCAACCGGTTCGAGCTGCGCGGGGCGTGGAACTTCTCGATCTGGCTCGACGCCGACCCGAAGGTGCGGCTGGCCCGCATGGTCGAGCGTGACGGCGCCGACCCCGACCCGAAGGCCGAGTCGAACAAGCGCTACTCCGAGGCGCAGCGGCTTTACGTGCGTGATGCGCATCCCAACACGACGGCGAGTGCGATCATCGACAACACCGACGGCGAAACCCCTGTGCGGCGCTTCGCCGACTACTGCTCGGTCAAGCCCGCGCCGCTCGGAGCGACCTCCGGCTGAGCCTCTGCGGGCAGTTTCCGCATCCCGAGCAGGGGCGAGAACACGACGAAGCCCGCCGAGAGCAGCGCGCCGATCGCGCCGATCCACATCGTCGGCACGACCCCGAGCGTCGTCGCGAGAACGCCCGAGAGCAGGGCGCCGATCGGCATGACACCCCAGACGAAGAACCGGATCGACGCGTTCATGCGCCCGAGCAGCGGTTTCGGGCAGATGCGTTGCCGAAAACTCACCTGCGCGACGTTGTAGACCAACACCCCGATGCTCAGCAGCAGCTCCATCGCGATGAGCAACGGGATCGCCGCGACGGGGAGCACAGCCATGAGCGGCGCGAGCGGCAGGGCGAGCCCGAGCACGACGGCCGAGACCGGGATGATCGTTCCCTCACCCACGACTCGGCTCAGCCGTGCCGCGGCGAGCGCACCGAGAATGCCGCCGATCGCCCCCACCGACGTGGCGAGGCCGAAGACCGCCGGGGTCAACCCGAGTTCGCGCAGCACGAGCACGGGCAGCATGGTGAGCGACATCGTCGTGAAGAGGTTGCCGACGCCGGTGGTGAGCACGATGCGGCGCAACAGCGGCTGGCGCACGACGAACGCGACGCCTTCGCGGATCTCGACGACGAGGGGCCGACGGTCGGAGCGCGGGGCAGGGGTCTCTCTCTCCCGGATCGACAGCAGCGCGATCATCGAGAGCAGGTAGGTGCCCACGGTTCCCGCGAGCAGCAGGGGTGCCTGAGCGATCGCGAGCAGTCCGCCCGCGACGGCCGGGCCGCCGACCCGTGCGATCTGGGCGGTGCCTTCGAGTTTGGAGTTGGCATCCGGGATGGCGGGGCCGGGCACGAGCACCGGCAGATAGCTCTGGTACGAGACGTCGAAGAACACGGTGGCGGCCCCGATGACCGTCCCCACCAGGAGAACGTGCCAGAACTCGAGGATGCCGGCGAACCACAGTGCGGGCACGGCGGCGAGCGCGATCGCCCGCACCAGGTCTGCCACGATCATGACGCTCCGCTTGATCCAGCGATCGATCCAGGCGCCCGCGGGCAGGCCGATCACCAGGAACGCGGCCGTCTCGAATGCGTTGAGCAGTCCGATCTCGAACTCGGTCGCCCCGAGCAACTGGATGGCGAGCACGGGGATCGCGAGGAAGGCGAGTTGAGCGCCGAACTGGCTCGTGGTCTGACCGGCCCAGAGCCGCAGGAAGCCGCCGTGACGCCACAGCGACGGTTCGACAGCGCGGTCGTGGTCGGCCATGCGCACAGTCTGCACCAAGTCATTGGGAGTTGCCAATCACTGTTCTATGAGTCGCTACCCTGGAGGGATGGGCGAGGCCGACGACCGGCGGGCGCGCGCGCTCAGCTCCGCGCTACGCATCCGGATGCTGCGGTTTTGCCTGCACGAAGAGCGCACGAACCGTGAGATCGCCGCCGAGTTCGGGCTCAACCCCGGCACGGCGCTGCATCACGTGCGCACCCTCGTCGATACCGGCCTGCTCGCCGCCGGCGAACCCCGCCGCGGCACGCGCGGCGCACGCGAGGTGCCGTAC
>NZ_JBASCU010000012.1:0-58399 GCF_049651805.1 Pseudolysinimonas sp. | reverse complement strand
CGCCGGCACCGCGGCGAGCGCGTCGCCGTTCGCGATCGCCTGCAGCAGGCGCGCGACGCGGGTGCGCGGCACGAGCACCTCGACGGTGGAGGCGGCACCGCTCGTGCCCGCGATCAGGGTGTCGTCTTCGAGAACCCGCACGACCGTTGCCTGCGAGGCGAGCACCACCGGGGTGCCGAACTCGCCCTGTTCGAGCGACGCGGTGCCCCAGACATCCACGAGACTTCCGGTCTCGACGACCGTGCTCACCGGCCCGGCGAGCTGCAGCACGAGCGAGGTCGCCCGCACGCCGTCGTGCGACCCGGCGGCCGACAGCGGGACGAGCTGGCCCGCCGCGACCGGCTGGGTGGCGACGAACCCGTCGGCGGGGGTCGCCTCGACCAACAGGTAGAGCTCTTCGGCTCCATCGAGCGAGACGCTGCGCTCGACCAGATCTGCCGGGCCAACGCGGTCGCCGGGGGCCAGCGACTCGGCCGCGGCGTAGACGGCGACCCGAGTGTCGGCGGCGCCCACCAGCACGGTCACCGCGAGAACGGAGGCGGCGACGAGCGCCAAGCCCAACACGAGTCGCACGTCGAACGCGACGCGGCGTCGCACCCTCGGACTTGGGTCGGTCATCGGTTCCTCCTGGTCGGCGCGGGGTCGGCACCCATGCTCACGCTTGCGGAAACCGGATGCGGAAGTTCTCCACAGCCCGGTGCCGCGCCGGTTCGCGGGCAGACGCTGGGTCGATAATCAGACCATGACGCACTCCGACACCGGCGGACTCGCGCGCTTCTTCACGCTCGCCGAGACCGCCGAGGTGCTCGCCGTCTCAGTCAGTCAGGCGTACGCACTCGTGCGTTCGGGCGAACTCCCGGCGATCAAGATCGGGGGCAACGGCCACTGGCGGGTCGAGCGCACCGTGCTGCAGGCCTACATCGACGGCAAGTACGAAGAGAACCGCCGCCGCGCGCTGTGGCAGCAGGCCGAGTACGCCGACGTCGCCGAGCTGTTCGTCGAGCGGTAGAGCTCTAAAACCGCACCAGGTCGAGCCCCGCGAACGCCACGATGCGCATACGGGCCACCGCCGCCGTGCGTCGCGGCTCGCCCGGCGCGTGCTCGGCAAGGTCGAGGTGATCACGCGCGACCCGGTCGATCGTGCCGTGGAGCCGCTCGGAACCGACGTGCACCTCAACCGCGGCCCGGCGGCGGCAAAGGTCGCGCAACACGAACGCGAGCCCGAGGCGGGCTGACAGGGCGGTCGGCGGCTCGGGGGTGCTGTCGGCACGCAGACTCGCGACGAGTTGTCCCCGGGCGGGGTCGACCGTCGCGAGCGCCGCAAACGGCACGATCGCCGACCGCTGGATGCCGGCATCCAGCTCGCCCGCGAGCCAGTCGCGCCCGATCGCCGCGAGGGTGAGCGCGACGCGGTCGCCACTGCGCAGGGTCAGCCCGAGAGGGGACGCACCGTTCTCGTGCAGGGCGCGGATGCGGTCGCGCAGACTCAGGCGCCCCAGGCGCAGCCGCTCCTCCTCGGCGAGCAGGTCGACCTGCTCGGCCCCCAGTTCGGTCTCGAGTTGACTCTCGAGGTCGTCGAACAGGTTCTGCCAGCGCACGGCGCGACGTTATCCACCGCTGGTCGTCGCGGCGGACAGTTATCCACAGGGAGGTAGTTCCCATTTACGACCCCTCGCGGGCGTGGTCGGATGGGGCATCCCGCTGGGACGGGAAGCACCGGAACCGATTCAGGGAGTTACCGATGACACTTTCCCAGGCGTCACCCGCCGCAGTCGACGGCACCGCGTTCGACGGTACCGCCGCACGGCAGCTTGAGCCGCGCTTCCCGGTCGACGACTTCTTCGACCACCAGCCGACGCCCACGACGGCGCTACCCGACCCGCGGCCGCTGATCGAGAATCTCACGCGCTGCGTCATCGAGATCCTCGCCGGCGCCCGCGAGCTCGACCAGATCGCGCGCTGGCTGACCGACGACGTCTACCGGCACCTGCTCAAGCGCGTCGTGCTGTCGTCGCGAGCGCGGCAGGCGAAGGGCGCTCCCGCGTTGCGGCCGACCTTCGCGATCGGGTCGGTCATCGTCTGCGAACCCCGCGATGGCATCGTCGAGGCGACCGTTGTCGTGCGCGGGCGTGCCCGGGTGCGCGCGGTCGCCCTGCGACTCGAGGGTCTCGATCGCCGCTGGCGAGCGACCGCCATCCACGTGTTGTAGGCCGCGACGCTCACCATGAAGTGATGTAGCATTACATCATGCAGCGCACCCAGATTTCGCTGACGAGCGAAGACCGGCGCATCCTCGACGCGGAGGCCGCCCGCACCGGTCGTTCCCTTTCCGCGCTCATTCGCGAAGCTGTGGTCCGCACCTACGGGTCTGAGCGAAGTGCCGACGACGACCTCCGAGCCCTCGACGCAGCGTTCGGGGGTTGGCGCGATCACGGCCTCGACGGTGAGTCCTACGTCGAGGCGCTGCGGTCGGGTCGCCGGCTCGACGCCACTTCATGAGCACCCTCGTCGACACCTCGATCCTCATCGACGTGCTCCGCGGCGAGCCGGCCGCGCGATCGGCGTTGCGCGAGGCTCGCAAGGCTGGGCCACTCCACGCGAGTGAGGTCACGCGGCTGGAGGTTCTGGCCGGCATGCGTCCCCGCGAAGAGAGTGCGACGCGGGCTCTTTTCGAGGCGTTCACCTGGCATCCGCTCGACGCGTCGATCGCGGAGGTCGCGGGTGACCTCGGTCGCCGCTGGCTCCCGGCTCACCGCGGCATCGACTCGGCCGACCTCGCGATCGCGGCGACAGCCGTCGTGCTCGACGCCCGGCTCTACACCCGCAACGTCACGCACTTTCCGATGTTCGACGGGTTGTCGTCTCCTTACTGACGAGACCCGACGGTCTCGACACCCGCTCAGCACCCTTCGCGACGACACGCCGACCAGCGCCCACCGACGACGGCGTGTCGCGGCAGAACGGTGCTGAGCGGTCGCCTGCGGCGTGCGAAACCCATCCGCTGCTACCGGCGCTTCTCCTGCGCTCGACGCTGGGCACGGTTGAGTGGCGGTGCCTGCGGTGCGCCGCCCTCCTTCTGGCCGAATGCACCGCGCTGAGCGGGCGCTGCGGGCTGCTGAGGCTGCGGAGTCGGCTGGCGGGTGAACGCCGCCGCCTGCTGCGCAGCCTGCTGCTGCGCCAAAGCCGTCGCTCGCTGCTCGACCTGCCCGCGCTGGTTGCGCACCTCCACCTCGCCGGCCGCGTCGGCACTGGGCGCCGAGTACGACAGGTTCTGCTGCGGCGGCTGATCGGCGTTGAGGCCGCGCGCCGCGATCCGCGCCTGGCCGGCCGCGTCGCCGGTGACCTGCACCTCGAGGTTGAACAGGAACCCGACCGCCTCCTCGCGGATGGCGCCCATCATGCTCTGGAAGAGCGCATACCCCTCCCGCTGGTATTCGACCAGCGGGTCGCGCTGCGCCATCGCGCGCAGGCCGATGCCGTCCTTGAGGTAGTCCATCTCGTAGAGGTGGTCGCGCCACTTGCGGTCGATCACCGAGAGCACGACGCGGCGCTCGAGTTCGCGCATCGCAGGGGCACCGAGCTGCTCTTCGCGCTTGCGGTAGGCGACCTCGGCATCCGAGAGAATCTCTTCGGTGAGCCGCTTCGACGAGAGGCGGCCCTTGCTGCCGACCTCGCTGAGCACCTCGTCGATCGTGAGCCCGACCGGGTACAGCGTCTTCAGCTCGGTCCACAGGGCTTCGAGATCCCAGTCGTCACTCGAGCCGTCGGCGGTGTGCTCGTCGATGATCTCGGTGAGCACGCGCTGCAGGAACTGCTGCACCCGCTCGTGCAGATCGTCGCCTTCGAGGATGCGGCGGCGGTCGGTATAGATCGCGTCGCGCTGACGGTTGAGCACGTCGTCGTACTTGAGCACGTTCTTGCGGATCTCGGCATTGCGGCTCTCGACCTGTGACTGCGCCGACCGGATCGCCCGCGAGACGAACTTGTGCTCGATCGCGACATCGTCGGGGATGCCGGAGCGGCCGAGCAGGCTCTCCACGGCGCCGGCGTTGAACAGCCGCATCAGGTCGTCTTGCAGCGATAGGTAGAAGCGGCTCTCGCCCGGGTCGCCCTGACGACCGGATCGACCACGCAGCTGGTTGTCGATGCGGCGGGACTCGTGGCGTTCGGTGCCGAGCACGTAGAGGCCGCCGGCATCCACGACCTTCGACGCCTCGGCCTCGACCTCGCGCTTCACCTGCGCGAAGACCTCGTCCCACTGCGCCTCGTACTCCTCCGGCGTGTCCACCGGCGAGAGTCCGCGTTCGTGCATGCGCGCCGTCGCGATGAACTCGGCGTTGCCGCCGAGCATGACGTCGGTACCGCGACCGGCCATGTTGGTGGCGACGGTGACCGCGCCGACCCGACCCGCCTGGGCCACGATCGCCGCTTCGCGGGCGTGGTTCTTCGCGTTGAGCACCTCGTGCTTGATGCCGCGCTTGGCGAGCAGCCGCGACAGCTCGTCGCTCTTCTCGACGCTCGTCGTGCCGACGAGGATCGGCTGGCCCGTGCGGTGCCGCTCGACGATGTCTTCCACGACCTGCTGGAACTTGATCGCCTCGTTCTTGTAGACGAGGTCGGACTGGTCGACGCGCACCATCGGCTTGTTCGTCGGGATCGGGATGACGCCCAGCTTGTAGGTCGCCATGAACTCGGCGGCCTCGGTCTCGGCGGTACCGGTCATGCCGGCGAGCTTGGTGTACAGGCGGAAGTAGTTCTGCAGCGTGACGGTCGCGAGAGTCTGGTTCTCTGCCTTGACCTGCACGCCCTCCTTCGCCTCGATCGCCTGGTGGATGCCCTCGCTGTAGCGCCGGCCCATCAGGATGCGGCCGGTGTGCTCGTCGACGATGAGCACCTCGCCGTTCATCACGACGTAGTCCTTGTCTTTCTTGAACAGGGCCTTGGCTTTGAGGGAGTTGTTGAGGAACGAGATGAGCGGGGTGTTGGCCGACTCGTAGAGGTTCTCGATGCCGAGGTAGTCCTCGACCTTCTCGATGCCGGGCTCGAGTACGCCGACCGTGCGCTTCTTCTCGTCGACCTCGTAGTCCTCGCCGTCGACGAGGCGCTTGGCGACGTTTGCGAACTCGCCGAACCAGCGGTTCGCCTCACCCGACGCGGGGCCGGAGATGATGAGCGGGGTGCGCGCCTCGTCGATGAGGATGGAGTCGACCTCATCCACGATCGCGAAGTAGTGGCCGCGCTGCACCATGTCTTGCGTCTGCCAGGCCATGTTGTCGCGCAGGTAGTCGAAGCCGAACTCGTTGTTCGTGCCGTAGGTGACGTCGGCGGCGTATTGCTCGCGGCGCTCGGCCGGGGTCTGCCCCGAGAGGATGCAGCCGGTGGTCATGCCGAGCGCGCGGAACACGCGGCCCATCAGCTCCGACTGGTACGACGCGAGGTAGTCGTTCACCGTGACGACGTGAACGCCCTTGCTGGCGATCGCGTTGAGGTAGGCGGCCGTCGTGGCGGTCAGGGTTTTGCCCTCACCGGTCTTCATCTCGGCGATATTGCCCAGGTGAAGGGCCGCGCCGCCCATCAGCTGCACGTCGAACGGCCGCAGGCCGAGGGTGCGCTTGCTCGCCTCGCGGATGGCGGCGAAGGCCTCCGGCAGCAGGTCGTCGAGGCTCTCGCCATCGGCATACCGGTCGCGGAACTGCCGCGTCTCGTCGCGCAGTTCCTCGTCGGTGAGGTCTTCGAAGTGTTCTTCGAGGTGGTTGATGGCTTCCGCGTAGTGCTTCAGCCGCCGGAGGACACGGCCCTCCCCGAGTCGAAGGGCTCTCTCCAGAACGTTCGCCACGGATGCTCCACTCGTGCTCTTTGGCGGGCATACGGGCGCCCGCCGTTACCGGCGCGTAACTCTAGCAAGCGTAGCGTTCGGCCCACCTGGGAGGCTGGCCGCATCCCTGGCTTAGCGGCGGCGGCGCTTCGCCACCTCGTCCAGCTGCTCCTCCAACGAGATGACGCCGTAGTGCCAGCCCTTGCGGCGGTAGACGACCGACGGGTTGTCGGTGGCGGCGTCGATGAACAGGAAGAAGTCGTGGCCGACGAGTTCCATGTGGTCGACGGCATCCTCTTTGGTCATCCGCTCGGCGGGGAACACCTTCTCGCGGATGACGACGGGGCTCCACTCGGGCTCTTCGCCTTCGGCCACCTGCGTGGGGATCTCTCCCGTGGCGACGGCCTCGAGCAGCGCGGTGCTGGCGGGCACGAGTTCGGCGACCCGGCCGTTGCTCGTCGCCTCGCCGATCGACACCGGGCGGCGCGCGCCGCGGTGCACCTTCTTGCGGTCTTTCGCCTGCCGGATGCGTTCGATCAGTTTGTCGAAGGCGAGGTCGAAGGCGGCGTACTTGTCGATGGCGGATGCCTCGGCCCGCACGACGGGGCCGGGACCGATGAGGGTGAGTTCGACACGATCGTCGCCCGTGGTTCCCCCGGTCTCGTGGTGGCGGATGACGCGGATCTCGAGGGCGAGCGCCTTGTCGGCGAGGTGGGCGACCTTCTCGGACTTCTCGGTCGCGTAGTCCTCGAACCGGTCCGGGATCTCGACTCCGCGACCGGTGATGGTGATGTCCATGGGCGTCCTCCTCTTGCTCGGTGGCACTCACCGGACCCCAGGAGGCCCCGCCAGCGAGTGCCTGTTTCCTCACCGTAGACCCGCACCCTATGGATGTCACGAGAAGACGTCGAAAAGAAACTGCGACTACGACGAGTTGCTGAGCATTCCCGAGGAACGCCCGTCGCGACGCGGTGTGGCGGCGAGAACGGCGGCCCCGACGACGTCCGCGCCGCCCGCTCGCAACACCGCCGCGGCCGCAGCGAGAGTCGCCCCCGTGGTGACGACGTCGTCGACCACCAGCACGCGGACCCCGCCCACCGGCCGGGCGAGAGCGAACACCCCGTCGAGGTTGCGGGCGCGCTCAGCGATGCCGAGCCCCTTCTGCACCGCGTGCGGGCGAGCCGGCAGAAAGAGCGGGGTGAGGCGGATGCCGGCTCGGCTCGCGAGGAGGTGCACCGGTTCGAAGCCGCGGCGGCGGCGCGCGGCAGGCGTCGACGGCACGGCCGCGATGACGGCTTCCGGGGTCGCGACGAGGGCCGCGGCGACCGCGGCGGCGAACGGCTCGGCGAGGGGCGTGGCCAGGCCGCCGCGTCCCTGCTCTTTCAGCCCGAGCAACACCGCGCGTGTCATTCCCTCGTAGTCGAGGGCGGCAGTGACGGTTCCCGCCCCGGGCAGCTCGGTTGCACGGACGCGAGCCGCGAGTTGGGGTGCGCAGTCGCGACACAGTGCGCGCCCCTCCGCCCCACAGCCCGCGCACGGCACCGGGAACAGGTAGGCGAACGCGTCGCGCACGGTGGCCACCCCGGCACGATCGCACGCGCCGGCACAACCGCAAGCCGCTGAGCGGCTCCTGGGGGACGGGGGCTACTGCTGAGTTCCGAGGAAGGACGCGACGAGGCCCGTGTCGACCCAGACCCCGGCACTGCTCGGGCGCAGCACCCGGCCGTCGGAGGTGAGCACCCGAATGCCCTCGACGCCATTGCCGCCGACGATCTGCACCGCGTCATCGGCGTCGTCGAAACGCTCGCCTGGGCCGCCCAGAGCGAGCACCTCGGCCCGGGTTCCCGTCGATGAGGTCACGAGCACGGCGACGCGCTGCGCGTCGACCCACGTTCCCCCGAGAACCGTGCCCGATGCGGCGAGCTCCAAAGGCGCCCCGAGGGCGACCGGCAGCAAGTCGGCGTCCCGCAGTATCCCGACGACGAACACCCGCGGCCCCTGAGGAGTCGAGAGCACGACGAGCAACCGGGCCCCGTCCCGCGCGACCTCGACCGCCACAACCGTTCCGTCGACGTCGAGCGGCACATCGTGCGGCACACCGTCGTCCGGCGATGTCGCGACGAGCCCTCGTGGGTTCGCGGCGGGCACTGTCCAGACATACCCGTGAGGGTCGAGACTCGGCGCGACGAGCCCGGCTCGACTGTCGATCAGGACGGGTGCGCCCGTTGGGCCGACGAAGCTGACGCCGCCCGCGCCGAGCACCGCGAGCGAGTCGCGATTCCTGGCGAGCGACGCCGCGGTGGGCGCCAGCTGGTCGGCTCGGGCGCCGATGTCGGCAATGGGGGTGACCCCGTCCGTGCCGAGCGTTCCGATCGCCCCGTCGAAGCCTCCGAAGACTCCACTCACCTGCGGCTGCGACTCCGGGCGCCCATCGTCGGCAGCGGGCGCCAGCGGGAGGCCATCGGATGTCACCGACACGTCGGTCACGTTGCCGAGCGCTCCTCGTAGGGTCGTCTCGAGCTGCCAGATGATGCGCCGTTGGGCGAGAGCGGACTCCAACCGCACCTCGGGGCCGAGGGTGACGGTGACTTGCGGGGCGTCGTACTGCGCCTGACCGCTCGTTCCCCCCGGTATCGCTGAGAAGAGCACGCCCGATCCGAGCCAGGGTGCCGGACCGGCGACCATCTCGGCGACGATCCGACTCGCCACTCGGGTCAACGGAAACCAGCGGGCGTCCGCAACGAGGAACTGGAACGATGGATCGTAGAAGTAGAGCGGGAACTCGTCGAACGCGAGCGAGAAGCCGTTCGGGGTGAGCACGGTCCCCGCGGCAGCCGACGAGATGCGCCACTCGCCGTCGACTTGTGTGAACCCGTACGCCAGCGTCTGTTGCGACGACTCGACCGAGTAGCGTCCCGTCGCGTCGACCTCGGCGGTGACGGCGAGAGAGATCGTCTGCGTGGTCTCGTCGACCGCCACCGGATCGATCGTGGTCGACGAGATCAGCACCTGCGCGGTGCCGCTCCAGTCGACGCCCGGAGCGAGGTATTCCCTCGCGACGGAGTAGTCGTTTTGCGGACCCCGCCCCGCCCGCAGGAAGCCCCGCAGAATCTCGGCCTGCGTCATCCCGGCGACGGGACTTTCCGGCTGGGCGATCGGGGTGAGCTCATCGGGATCGACATCGAGAGGCACGGTCTGCACCCCACCCGTGGTCGGAATGGCGATGCACCCCGACAGGAGCGCGCCGACGAGCAGGGCGACAGCCGTGCCGGCCCGCATCGAGCCGCTCACGGTGCCACCTCGGCGACCAGTTCCTCGGGCGGCAGGCCGAGCGGGGAGATCCCCAATGGCTCCCCCCTCCGGCGCGGAATGGTGAGCCGGAAGCAACTCCCGGCACCCGGCTCCGACCACACTTCGAGCACCCCGCCATGAACGGCGGCATCTTCGAGAGCGATGGCGAGCCCCAGCCCGGTGCCTCCGGTCGATCGCTGCCGCGACGGATCCGCTCTCCAGAACCGGTCGAAGACGTGACCGAGATCCTCGGCGGTCATCCCGATTCCGTGATCTCGCACCGCGATCGCCACCGTGTCGGAGTTGGAATCCACATAGAGATCGATCGGCCTGGCTTCGCCGTGATCGATCGCATTGCCGAGCAGATTCTGAAGTACGCGTCGGATGCGGCGCGCGTCGACCTCGGCCTCGAAGTAGCCCCCGGGCGCGACGACGCGGATCGGGGTCTGCTTCTCCTCGGCGAGCGGCTGCACCTGGGCGACGGCGTCTTCCACCAGACGCACGAGGTTGGTCGGTTCGAGCTCGAGTTGCACCGCCCCCGCGTCGTAGCGGCTCATCTCGAGCAGATCGGCGAGCAACACCTCGAAGCGCTGGGTCTGTGCGTGCAGCAGTTCCGCCGTGCGTGCCGTCGCGGCCGGAAACGCCTCCCGTTGGTCGTAGAGCACGTCGCTCGCGAGCCGGATGGTCGTCAGCGGCGTACGCAATTCATGAGAGACGTCGGAGACGAAGCGTTGTTGGAGCCGGGAGAGATCGGCGAGCTGGCGGATCTGCCGCTGAAGGCTGTCGGCCATCCGATTGAACGACCGGGCGAGGGTCGCGAGCTCGTCATCGCCACCCTCGGGAAGTCTCGACTCGAGCTCGCCGGCCGCGAGCTTCTCGCTGGCCTCCGCTGCGACCCGAACCGGTCCGATGACGAGCCGCACGACGAGATAGGAGACGGCACCGATGAGCAGCACGAGCGCGAACCCGGCGAGCGCGAGGGAGCCCTGAACGAAGTCGAGAGTGTCCTGCACCGGTCTGAGGTTGTAAACGATGTAGATCTCGTAGAGCTCCCCTTGCGGAAGCCGCAACATCGATCCGACGATGATGCCCGGGTCGGCGGGACCGTTCTCGGAGGTCAGCGCGACGGGCTGCCAGGCTGCGACGTCCTCGTCGGCGTTGGCCAGTGTCAGCCGCATGGCGTTGGTGACCATCGAAAAGGAGAAGTTCGCGGTGCGCGAGTCGACAAGCGGTGCCTCACCGGACTGGCCCGGGGCGCGACGAATCGCGACCGAGGGTTCCGCTGAGATGATCGCCGCGATCGACCTGAACGCCGAGATTTGAACGAGCTCGAGGTCATCCGTCGTGCCCGAGTCGCTGGCCTGGGTGAACTCCTCCTGCGCGGCGGCGATCGCGCGATTCGCCTGGGCGATCACCTGGTCGCGGTTC
The DNA here is from genome assembly GCF_049651805.1 of Pseudolysinimonas sp. Classification (GTDB taxonomy): domain Bacteria; phylum Actinomycetota; class Actinomycetes; order Actinomycetales; family Microbacteriaceae; genus Pseudolysinimonas_A. The sequence goes on along the minus strand of NZ_JBASCU010000012.1, from coordinate 47,865 downwards.
TGATCGAACAGGTTGTCGCGCACGCTCGTCACGACGTAACCGCCGATCACGGTCACCGCGAGAGTCGACAACGCGACCGTGAGTGCGATGGTGCGCAGCTGGAGGGACCCCCGCCAGAGTCGCACGGCCCGAGCGACGTAGATCCGCCAGTCGAATCGCATCGTCGGTCGCCAGGCGAACCCGGGTCAGGAGACCGCGCCCGCGCGGTACCCGACGCCGCGCACGGTCGTGACGATCCGGGGGTCTTCGGGGTCGTGTTCGACCTTCGCGCGCAGGCGCTGCACGTGCACGTTCACCAGCCGGGTGTCGGCCTTGTAGTGGTAGCCCCACACCTGCTCGAGCAGCATTTCGCGGGTGAACACCTGCTGCGGCTTCAGGGCGAGCGCCAACAGCAATTGGAACTCGAGCGGCGTCAGGCCGATCTTCGTGCTGCCGCGGCGCACCTCGTGGCCGGCGACATCGATGACGAGGTCGCCGATCGCGACGGTGTCGCTGTCGGTCGCGGGCGTCGGTCGCAGTCGCGTGCGGATGCGCGCCACCAGCTCTTTGGGATCGAAGGGCTTCACGACGTAGTCGTCGGCGCCGCTCTCCAAGCCGCGCACGACATCCGTCGTCTCGCCTTTCGCGGTGAGCATGATGATCGGCACACCGCTCTCGACGCGGATGCGTTCGCACACCTCGATGCCGTCGATGCCGGGCAGCATGAGGTCGAGCAGCACGAGGTCGGGGTTGGTCGCGCGGAACGACTCTAGTGCCGCGGCGCCGTCGGCGGCGAATGACGGCTCATAGCCTTCGGCGCGCAGCACGATGCCGATCATCTCCGAGATGGCGGTGTCGTCGTCGACCACGAGGATGCGTGCGTTCATCGTGGGCACCAGAGTAGTCGAGCGCGTGAGAACATGACTGTCAGTCCGTGACAGGGAAAGGGCTCGAGTGAGCGACAGCGGATCCACCGGCACGCCTGCCGTCGCAGCAGCGTGGTCGGCCCCCGCGGTGCCACCGCCCCTGGCGACCGGCTCCCGCGAGCAACCGCTGCAACGCCGGCTCGGGTGGACGCCGCCGCCGAAACGCGGGCTCGTGCCCCTGCGCCCGATCCCCCTCGGCGTGATCCTCGGCGCCCCGTTCCGCCTCCAGCGGCGCGCGCCGCGCACGACGCTCGGCCCCGCGCTGGTCATCAGCCTCGCGACGACGACCCTCGCCGCATTCGTCGGCTGGGCGCTCACGGTGGGCCCGCTGGCCGCCCTCGACGCCGCGTATTACCAAGACTTCGTGCTCGCCCAGAACCTGCTCACGGTCCTGGGGGCGGTCGCGGGATTCGTGCCCCTCGTGCTCGCTCTCACCGCGAACGCCCTGCTCGCGGGCGCCGTCGTCGTCGCCGCCTCGCGCGCCGTGCTGGCCGAACGGGTGTCGTTCCGCGGGCTGCGATGGCGCCTCACGGGTCGCACCGGGCCGCTCATCGGGTGGTCGGCGATCGTGTTCGTCGTCGTGGCCGCGCTGCTGACGGTGGCGTCGCTGTGGCCGATCGCGCTCGCGGTGGGGTCGTCGGCTGGCGTCGGCTTCGCGTTCGCCGTCGCGTTCCTCGAGGGAGTCGGCCTGCTGCTGGGAGGCGGCTACCTGGCGGCTCGAATGGGATTCACCGGTCACGTCATCGCGATCGAGGGGCTCGGGATCGCCGCTGCTGTCGCCCGCTCCTGGCGTCTCACCCGCCGCGCGGGGTGGCGGCTGTTCGGCGTGCACCTGCTCACCTGGGTCGTCGTCGGCGTCGCCGCCGGCATCCTCACCCAGCCCGTGAGCTGGGCGCTCGACCTCGGGGTCGGACTCATCTTCCCGACCGGTGCCACGAACGAGCAGACCGAGATCTATCTCGCCGCCCGCACCGTCGTCCTCACCGCGGTGACCGCTGTCATCGGGGCGTTCGGGTTGGTCATGCAGTCGGTGTCGGCAGCGCTGCTCTACCTCGACCAGCGGATGCGCGTCGAGGGTCTCGACCTCGCGCTCGCGCGCTACGTCGATGAACGTCAGCGGGGCATCGCTGTCGCCGATCCGTTCCCGAGCGGCGGAGCCGGATGATCCGCGACGTTCCGGTCGACCCCGACGACGAGCAGGCGCGCCGGTGGCTCGAGGAGGAATTGGGCCGCGGCGACGAGCCGTACCAACCGCCCGAACCGCCGGGGTGGTGGCAGGACTTCCTCGACTGGCTCGAACGGCTGCTCGCCGGCGCCGGCGCGCCCGAAGCCCCGACGCCCGGATTCCAGACCGGCCAGGCGGTCGGCATCGTCGTGCTCATCCTCCTCATCGCGGCAATCCTCATCGTGTCGTTCGTGATCTTCGGCCTGCCGCGGTTGCGCAAACGCAGCAAGGTGACGGGCGACCTCTTCGGTGAAGACGACGACCGCTCGGCGGCGGAGCTGCGTACGACGGCACAGCAGGCGGCGGATGCCGGCGACTACACGTCGGCGGTCATCGAACTGTTCCGCTCGTTGGCTCGAGATCTCGCCGAGCGGGGAATCGTGGTCACTTTCCCGGGCACGACCGCCCGCGACTTCTCCCGGCGCACCGGCCTGGTGTTCCCGCCGACCGCCGATCGACTGGCAGAGGCCGCCGTGGTGTTCGACGACCTCCGCTACCTCGGTGGGGTCGGCACTCTCGAGCAGTGGCAGCGGATGTCGACGCTCGACGCCGAGCTGCGGGCGGCCCGCCGGCCGCGGGTGCGGGCGACCGACGCGCTCGACGGGCTCGACGGGGCCGACGCGGCCGACGACGCTGCACGGACGGAGCCGACCCGATGAGCGTCGTCGCACCCCCGGCACCGCCGCGGTCGGCGCCTCCCCGCCGGCTCGGGCGCGGCGTGTTCATCGGGATCGCGATCGGCCTGGTCTTCGTGCTCGTCGCCGTCCTCGTCTACGCGGTGACTCGCCCGCGCGAGCGCGAGATCGACTTCCTCTCCCCCACCTCCGGCAGCCCCGACGGGTCACGTGCCGTCGTCAACGTGTTGCGCGATCAGGGCGTCGACGTCGAGCCCGCGACGACGCTCGCCGAAGTGCGCGCTGTCGACAGCGACCCGGCGGCCACGACGCTGGTGCTTTACGACGCCTACCTGGTGCTCGGCCAGGATCAGCATCGGGAGCTGTTCGACGTCGCCGACCGCATCGTCGTGCTGGATGCGGTCGACACCGAATTGGATGACTTCGCCCCCGGCGTGATCTACGACAGCGACGGCTTCGGCGACACTTTCCGCGCCGACTGCGACCTCCCGGCCGCCGAGAAGGCCGGGTCGGTCTCGGGCGCCCCCTACCGGTACGACATCAGCGACGCCGACGCCAACGTCACCGGCTGCTTCGAAACCGACGACGGCCTCTACGCCGTCGCGAACACCCGCACCGCGGGCGTCGAGGTGACGATCGTCGGCATCTCGCAGGCGTTCACCAACAGCCGGATTCTGGATGCCGGCAACGCCGCGTTCGCGCTCAACCTGCTCGGCGCGCGCGAGACGCTGATCTGGTACCGACCGGATCTCAGCGATCTCGACTCGGGCGAGATCCCCACCGCGGTGAGCCTCACTCCGCCCTGGGTGACCCCGCTCATCCTGCTGGTGGTGCTCTTCGGCCTCGCCGCAGCGATCTGGCGCGGGCGCCGGCTCGGCCCGCTCGTCACCGAGCGGTTGCCCGTCGTGGTGCGCGCCAACGAGACGATGGAGGGCCGGGCTCGCCTGTACGAACGCGCCGCATCACGAGAACATGCGCTCGACTCGCTGCGCATCGGCGCGCTCGCCCGACTGGCGAAGCTGTGCGGGCTGCCGCGACGCGCGACACTCGACGAGGTCATCGACGCGGTCGCCGCGCTCACCGGACGCAGCCGGGACGAGCTGTCCGCTCTGCTGGTCGAGCGCACCCCCGGCAACGACGGCGATCTCGTGCAGCTCTCCGACGACCTTCTGCTGCTCGAAGCCGAGCTCACCCGCATCGCGCGCGGACGCTGACCACCACACCCCTCCCGCATCGAGAGAATGGCTCACATGACCGACACGACGGAATCCCTCCGCGCCTCGCTCGCCACCGTCCGCACCGAGGTCGGAAAGGCGGTCGTCGGGCAGGACGGCGCGGTGACCGGGCTCATCATCGCGCTGCTCGCCGGCGGCCACGTGCTGCTCGAGGGCGTGCCGGGTGTCGCGAAGACCCTGCTGGTGCGCTCGCTCAGCGCGGCGATGCGCCTCGACACCAAGCGCATCCAGTTCACCCCCGACCTCATGCCCGGCGACATCACCGGCTCGGCGGTCTACGACCCCAAGTCGGGCGAGTTCGAGTTTCGCGAAGGGCCGGTGTTCACCAACATCCTGCTCGCCGACGAGATCAACCGCACACCCCCGAAGACGCAGGCAGCGCTGTTGGAGGCGATGGAGGAGCGCCAGGTCTCGGCCGACGGCGTCACCCGCAAGCTGCCCGAGCCGTTCCTGGTCGCCGCGACGATGAACCCGATCGAGTACGAGGGCACCTACACGCTGCCCGAGGCCCAGCTCGACCGGTTCCTGCTGAAGCTGGTGCTCGACCTGCCCGAGCGTGAGGTCGAACTCGAGGTGCTGCGGCGTCACGCCGAAGGCTTCAACCCGCGCGACCTGGCCGCCGCCGGTCTGACGCCCGTGCTCGACGCCGCGACGCTCGCCGCGGCGCAGGCCGACGTGCGCACGGTGACGGTGAGCCCCGATGTGCTCGGCTACGCGGTCGACCTCGCGCGCGGCACCCGCATGTCGCCCTCGGTCAAGCTCGGGGTGTCGCCGCGCGGCACGACGGCGCTGCTCGCTGCGGCACGGGCGTGGGCGTGGCTCTCCGGCTCGACGGGGGTGACGCCCGACCACATCCAGACGATGGCCGTGCCGGTGCTGCGCCACCGCATCCAATTGCGCACCGAAGCCGAACTCGAGGGTGTCGCGCCCGATACGGTGCTGCGTTCGGTGATCCAGCAGGTGCAGGTGCCGATTTGATGGGTACCTGATCGTGGCCGTCTCGGGGTGGTTCGTGCTGCTCGTCGCGGTGGGTGCCGTGCCCGTCGTGCTGTTGCAGGGCGTGCCCGGGCTCGTGCTGTGGGGCGTCGTGCTCGCCGCCGTCGTCACGGTCGATCTGGTGCTCGCCGGCTCGCCGCGAGCGCTGGAGTTCGCGCGTGATCTGCCGCGTCGGCTGAGGCTCGGCGAGAGCGGGGCGGCCCGGCTGGCCGTCGCCAACCCGGGTCGTCGTGCCGTGCACGGCACGATCCGGGATGCCTGGGAGCCGTCCGCCGGCATCCGCCCCGCTCGGCAGCGGATCTCGGTGGCAGCCGGCGAGGCGGTCGCGCTGACGTTCGGCCTGCACCCCGTGCGCCGGGGGGAACGCCGCGCCGCCCACGTGACGGTGCGGTCGTTCGGGCCGCTTCGGATGGTCGCCCGGCAGGCGAGCATCCCGGTGCCGGGGAGCGTGCGCGTGCTGCCGCCGTTCAACGCCCGCAAGCACCTGCCCTCGCGGCTCGCCCGCCTGCGCGAACTCGACGGCCGCACCTCGGTGATGGTGCGCGGTCAGGGCACCGAGTTCGACTCGCTGCGCGAGTACGTGCGCGGCGACGATGTGCGCTCGCTCGATTGGCGGGCCACGGCGCGGCGCCGCGACCCCGCCGGCGGCGGCGTGAAACTCGTCGTGCGCACCTGGCGCCCCGAGCGCGACCGCCGCGTCGTCATCGTCATCGACTCGTCGCGCACCTCGGCCGCCCGTATCGCCGACGAGCCGCGCCTCGACACGGCGTTCGAGGCATCCCTGCTGCTCGCCGCGCTCGCCACCCGCGCGGGCGACCGGGTCGACATGATCGTGCACGACCGCGTCGTGCGCGGGCGCGTGCAAGGCGCGACCGGCGCCGACCTGCTCGCGCGGATGGTCGACGTGCTCGCCCCGATCGAACCCGAGCTGCTCGAAGGCGACTGGCACGCGATCCCCGAACTCGTGCGCAGCGTCACGACGCAGAAGGCGCTCGTCGTCATCCTCACCTCGATCGACACCCCGGGCGGTTCGAGGCCGCTGCTCGCGATGCTGCCGACCCTCACGAAGCGGCACAGTGTCGTCGTCGCGGCGGTGACCGACCCGGGCGTCGTGGCCGCCACCCGCACGCGCGGCAGCTCTGACGAGGTCTACCGGGCGGCATCCGCCGAACGCGCCCTGCTCGACGTCGCCCGGGTCGCCACCGCGATCGGCCAGGTCGGCGCCGAGGTCGTCACCGCCCCGCCCGCCGACCTGCCCCCCGCCCTCGCCGACCGGTATCTCGCACTCAAGGCCGCCGGGCGCCTGTAAACACGCGGGCCCTCGGCAGCGATACCTTTTCGGTATGGCAGAAACCAGCGCTCCCTCGTACCTCCGTCGTCTCGTCGCCGAGACCTTCGGAACCTTCCTCCTCGTCTTCGGCGTCATCGGCGTGGCGCTCAACTACGGCGGCGAGGCCAAGCCTCTCGTCGTCGGCCTCGCGGTCGGCATCGCCGTGCTCGGGGGCGCGTACGCCGTCGGTCACATCTCGGGCGGGCACTTCAACCCGGCCGTCTCGATCGGCGTCGCCGCGGCGGGCCGGATGCCGTGGCGCGACGTGCTGCCCTATGCGGCCGCGCAGATCGTCGGTGGCCTCATCGCGACGCTCATCCACTTCTTCATCGTGCTGAGTGCGGGCGCCCCAACGGGCGACCTGTTCGCCGGAGTGTCGAACGGCTACGACAACGGCTTCGCGCCGCTCGTGACGGTGCTCATCCTCGAGGTCGTCATCACCGCGGTGTTCCTATGGATCATCCTGAGCGTCACCGCCGAGGGCTCGACGACGGCCGGCTTCGCCCCGCTCGTGATCGGCCTCGCGCTCGCGCTGTTCCACTTCATTGCGATCCCGCTCGACAACGCGTCGCTCAACCCGGCGCGTTCGCTCGCGACCGCCGTCTTCGGCGGGGTCGAGCCGCTCACCCAGGTTTGGGCATTCTTCGTCGCCCCGATCGTCGGTGCCCTCATCGCCGGCCTGACTTGGAAGCCCCTCTTCGGCAAGAAGTAACTCGCCCTCCGCGGGTTGAGGAGCGCCCGGCCCAGCCGGACGCGTCTCGAAACCACAGTTGCCCGTACCTGGTTTCGAGACGCGGCGCCCATCGGGCGGCGCTCCTCAACCCGCGACGATCTCCTTCGCGCCGGCGTCGAACTCGAGCACGTCGCCGGTTTCGCCCGCCCGCGCGGCCCGGCGACCGGCAACCCACTGGTAGACCAGGAACGCCGCCAAGGCCACGGTGCCGATGCCGGTCTTGAGCGGCCACGGCCAGTCCTGCCGCGTCACGAAACCTTCGATGACACCCGACACCAAGAGCGACAACACCAGGCCGACGACGATCGTGAAGAACGCGCGGCCGTCCTCGGCGAGCGCCTGCCGCCGCGTTCGGGCTCCGGGGGCGACCCATGACCAGAAGATAAGCAGCCCGGCGGCTCCGGCGACGAAGATCGAGTAGAGCTCGAGCTGCCCGTGCGGCGAGATGTAGAGGAAGAACTGGTCGAGCCGGTCGAACTCGTTCATGATCGCCGCCGAGATGCCGATTCCCTGCGCGTTGACGAACAACAGGTAGACCGGAAAGATCCCGGTGATGCCGAACATGATGCACTGCGCCGTCAGCCAGGCGTTGTTCGTCCACACCTGCCCCGCGAATCCGCCCTCGGAGCTCTCCGAGTAGTAGGCGACGAACTCCTGCTCCGCGTACTCGCGGCGATAATCCTCCGGCCCGAGCAGCTCGAGCAGTTCGGGGTTGACGGTGAACCACACGCCGAACGCCGTCGCGATGGCGGCGAAGAGCACCGTCACGACGAGCGATGACCAGCGGATGCGGTAGAGCGCCGCCGGAAGCTGGTTGGCGAAGAAGATGGTGAGTTGCCGCAACGGGTTGGTCGGTGCCCCGGTGAACCGCACGCGCGCCTTCGCGAGGGCGAGCGAGATGTGGTCGCCCTGTACGGTCTCGCCGACGGTGGCCTTGATCTCGGCGAGGTGAGCGGATGCCGACTGGTACAGGTCGATCAGCTCGTCGGCATCCCGCCCGCTGAGCTTGCGCTGACCGGCGAGAACCGCGAGCCGATCCCACTCCGCGCGGTGCGCGGCTGAGTAGGCGTCGAGGTCCATGCACTGGAAGGATATCCGCATGGTGGCCGACCCCGACTCCGAGTGGATCGACGACCACGCCCCGGGCGAGGAGGGGACCCTCACCGGCGAGGCGGTCAGCCTCGACTTGCACCCCACCGGGTTCGTGTTGCGGGCACTCGGCGCCCTCATCGACGTCATCGCGACCGTCGTCGTCACGTTGATGCTGCTGTCGGCGCTGGCGATCACCCTGACGATGCTCGGCACCGAACCGGCCGTGCAGGCCGCCCTCACCATCGTGACCATCGTCGTCGGTCTTGTCGGCATCCCGATGACGGTCGAGACGATCACGAAGGGCAAGTCGCTCGGCAAACTGGCGGTCGGCGGCCGCATCGTGCGTCTCGACGGCGGGTCGATCAACCTGCGCCACGCCGCCATCCGCGCCCTGCTCGGCGTATTCGAGTTCTACGTGACCCTGGGAGGTGCCGCCGCGCTGTGCGGCCTGCTCACCCCGCGCACCCAGCGCCTCGGCGATCTCGCCGCCGGCACCTACTGCCAGTACGAGCGGGTGTCGGGCACGGTGCTTCCGCTCTTCGGCATCCCCCGCGAGCTCGCCGAGTGGGCCCGCATCGTCGATGTGGCGAGGATGCCGACGCAGCTGTCGCGGCGCATCGGGCAGTTCCTGGCACAGGCGCCGCAGTACGACGCCGGGCGGCGTGCCCGCCTCGCGGAGGAACTGGCGGTCGAGGCGCAGGAGTTCGTCGCCCCGCTCCCGCCCGTGTCGGCGGAGCTGTTCCTCGCCGGCATCACCGTCGTGCGGCGAGAACGCGAGGCCGTGGCGCTGCGCCTGGAGCGCGAACGCCTCACCACGCTGCAACCCGCCCTGCGCGGCACCCCGCACGATTTCCCGCTGCGCGACGACTCACCCGTGGGGTGACCCGAACCGATCACCCCTCCATCCGCGACTTTTCGCGCGGATGGAGGACCGATCAGCGCGAAAACTCGCGGATGGAGCCGCCGGGTCTCGACACGCCGCTTCCCGGCTACTCGACCGACGAGTCGGGGGCGGCGCCGGTCAGTACCGGTAGTGGTCGACCTTGTAGGGGCCGGCGACGGGCACACCGATGTAGGCGGCCTGCGCGGGGGTGAGCTCGGTGAGTTCCACCCCGAGGGCGGCGAGGTGCAGACGGGCGACCTTCTCGTCGAGCACCTTCGGCAGCACGTAGACGCCGATCGGGTACTCGGCGGTCTTCGTGAACAACTCGAGCTGGGCGAGCACCTGGTTGCTGAACGAGTTGCTCATCACGAACGACGGGTGGCCGGTCGCGTTGCCGAGATTCATCAGGCGACCTTCGGAGAGAACGAGGATGCTGCGGCCGTTGGGCAGGCGCCACTCGTGCACCTGCGGCTTGATCTCGACCTTCTCGGCCCCCGGCAGCGCCTCGAGTCCGGCCATGTCGATCTCGTTGTCGAAGTGCCCGACGTTGGCGACGATCGCCTGATGCTTCATCCCCTGGAGGTGCTCGACGGTGATGACATCCTTGTTGCCGGTCGTGGTGACGAAGATGTCCGCCACATCCAGCACGCTCTCGAGGCGCGCGACCTGGAAGCCGTCCATCGCCGCCTGCAGCGCGTTGATCGGGTCGATCTCGCTCACGATCACGCGGGCACCCTGGCCGCGCAGCGCCTCGGCGGAGCCCTTGCCGACATCCCCGTAGCCGGCGACGAACACGACCTTGCCGCCGATGAGCACGTCGGTCGCCCGGTTGATGCCGTCGGGCAGCGAGTGGCGGATGCCGTACTTGTTGTCGAACTTCGACTTGGTGACCGAGTCGTTGACGTTGATCGCGGGGAAGAGCAACCCACCCGCCGCATGCAGTTCGTAGAGGCGGTGCACCCCGGTCGTGGTCTCTTCGGTGACGCCGAGGATGCCGGCCGCCACCTTCTGCCAGCGGTCGGGGCTCGCGGCCAGCGAGCGGCGCAGCGTGTCGAGGATCACGGTCCACTCGTGCGGGTCGCCGGGAGCCGCATCGGGCACGGCGCCGGCGAGTTCGAACTCGCGGCCCTTGTGCACGAGCAGCGTCGCGTCGCCGCCGTCATCGAGGATCATGTTCGGGCCGTCGAAGCCTTCCGCCGACCAGTCGAAGAGCTGCTCGGTCGCCCACCAGTACTCCTCGAGCGTCTCGCCCTTCCAGGCGAACACCGGGATGCCGGCCGGGGCGTCCACGGTGCCGGTCGGGCCGACGGCGACAGCGGCAGCGGCGTCATCCTGCGTGGAGAAGATGTTGCACGACACCCAGCGCACCTGCGCGCCGAGGGCGACGAGGGTCTCGATGAGCACCGCGGTCTGCACCGTCATGTGCAACGACCCCGCGATGCGCGCACCCTTCAGCGGCTGCGACGGGCCGAACTCCTCGCGCAGGGCCATGAGGCCGGGCATCTCGTGCTCGGCGAGCCGGATCTGGTGGCGCCCTGCCTCGGCGAGCGAGAGGTCGGCGACCTTGAACGGGAGGCGCGTGGTGACAGTCATGACCCCATCATCCCAGGCCTCAGCGTGTGTTACCGGGTCAGGCGCCGAGTTCCTCGACGACCGCGTGCCGCACGACCTGCCAGCCCTGCGGCACCGACAGCCGTTCGGAATGCCGGGGGCACAGGTCGTAGCTGTGCGGCTCGGGGCGGTAGCTCAGCGGGCCCAGCACCGCCATCGCATCCGCGTAGTCGTAAGTGAGCGTGGCAACGGCATCCTCGCCGCACGCCACCTTGCTGCACGGTCGTCCCCTCACCATGCCCCTTTCGCTGTTCGAGTCAGGCTAAACCCGCCCGCCCCCACCAGCGGTCTGGCACGCCGCCTAAACTGGGGCGCATGGCGAGGATCGGGCGGCGCAGCGTCGGACGCACCAGCGTGCGCTCCACCTCCCGCGACCGGCACGGCCGCGGCATCCGCTCGTCGGTGACGGGCCCGCAGCTGCGCCGCCTGCGCACCCGTCTCGACTTCTTCGACAGCTGCATCGCATCGGCCGCCGAGTACCTGCGCGACCTCTGGCCCGACGAGATGGCGAAGGTGCGCTTCGAGGTCGCCACGGTTCCCCCGGGCGAGCCGTCGAAGCTCGGAGTCGACCGCTGGCGCATCGACGCGTCACGCCGCATCGTCGTGCTCTACCGCGTGCCGATCGAGCGCCTCGCCCACCTGCACAAGGACGACGAGTGGCACCGCCGGTCGCTCATCGAGAGCTGCGTCTTCCGCGCCGTCGCCGAACTGCTCGGCAAAGACCCGTGGGACATCGCGCCGGAACGCTACCGCCACTTCTGAGGCGTCGCACCTGGGGCGCCCGTCGGGGTGAGGCGTCAGTCGGGGTGGACGACGATCGCGCCCGCCACCGGTCGCGGGGGCGCGAGCACGAAGGATGCCAGAGCGGCGGCCCCGGCGAACGTCACGGAGATCGATAGCCCGTCCGTTCCCGACAACCGGTAGGCACCCGACGCGAGCGGAACGGAGAACGCCGTCCCCGCGACGACCGTGACCAGGGTGGGGGCCGCGCCGCCAAGCGGGGCCACCTCCACCTCGACGTCGTCGGTCGTCGGGTTGACGATCGTCGCGAGCGGCGACGGCCCGTCGGGCACGACGACCAGCGTCTCGCCCTCGAGTGGCGGCGCCGCCGAGAACCAGGCGAGGTCGCTGTCCGGAGCGTCGAGGATGGCGTCGGGGGCCGGCTCCACGCCGGAGTCGACGGCGGTCGAGACCCGCACCCCCGCGACGACGGGAACATCGGCGTCGACGAACACCGTGTAGACGCCCTCGGCGAGGCCGTGGACATCCGACTCCTCAGCGGCACCCTCCTGCCCGGCGCCCTCCGGAACCCCATTGTCGAGCGCCACCTCGGTTGCGACCCCCGGTTCCAGCTTGACTGTGAACGACGTGCCGATCGATCCTTCGGTCTCGGGAACGACGCGCACCGTCGCCCGGCCCGCCACGTCACCGGGCGCGATCAGCCGGATCACGGGGGCGACGTCCTGCCAGTCCGACAGCGCGCTCGCCCGGTTGGTGCCGATCGCGTCGACGATCCGCACGCCGGGCAGGACGAGACTCGCGCGGGGGTCCGCCCCGCCGCCGACGGTCTCCACGCCGACGTCGTCGAGTCCGCGGACGATCGATTGCTGGAGGGTGGCGACGACACGGCCGCCGCGCGCGACGACGTGCACGACCGGCGACTGCACCCCCGGCGCGAACCCGGCGAGGGAGAGTATCCGCTGCCCGTTCGCCGGAACCTCGATCCCCGAAGTCCCCGGCGCCGCGACCCGCCCGTCCTCCCCGAAGATCTCGAGACCGACCCGCGACGGAACATCGGTCGGGTTGCTCAACACCAAGAAGGTCGATCGGCCGACGGTCATCGCGCCCCCGACCAGCCAGATGGACCCGCTCGGCTCGGCGCAGGACGCCGCGGCGAACCCGCGGAAGCCGGAGGCGTCGACGTCCTGGCTCTGGGCCCCCGCGACGAGGTCGCCGTCGGCGGCCGCTGCTCGCAGCAGCTCCGGTGCAGCCGCGGATGCCGCCGCCGGGTCGGCCGAGGCCAGTCGCGTCCGTTCCAGGGCACCCCCCCCCGCCGCACCGGCGGTCGCTGCGACGCCGATCGCGAAGACGGCGTCGGCATTCTCGCCGGCCTCGTCACCGACCCGCATCGCGGCCCCGGGGCACACCCGCAACTGGTCGGCGGGGGCCGGCTCGACGGTGACCGTGCGCGCCGCGGGCCCCACCGTCGGCAACGGAAGGAAGGCGACCGCGGCGATCACCAGGGCGGCCGCGGCGGTGCCGACGGTGCCGCTCGCAATGCGTGCTCCGATCAGAAGCCCCCGTTGTTCAGCCACGGTCGTCTCCGAACCCGTCGTCATCGAATGTGGAGGACTCGAAGCCGGCGTCATGCTCGTCGTCGGCCAGGCCTTGCGGATCGGAGGCGGCGAATCGGCGCCGGCGGCCCGTCGGCAGGGCGAGCAGCAGCGCGAAGACGACCACCGCGGCCTGCGCGGCGAACGCGAGTGCACCGATGGGCGACGACCCAACCTCGAAGGATGTCGGAACGTGATCCGGGTAGCGCCACAGCGATCCGCGACCGGTGTCGCCGACGGCTTCGAGGGCGGGCTGGGCGTCGAGCGCCTCCGCCGCGCGTTCGCGCACCGCCTCGCCACCGCTGCCGAGGGCGGGCGTCAGAACGACGAACTCGATGCCGAGCCGGTCGAGCACCGGAGCCGGATCGAACCCGCCCCGCGACGCCAGGTTGCCCGCGAGTTCCGCAACCTCACGCTGGGCGTCGGATACGGCGCCGCGCGTGGCAGCGAAGGTCGATGTCTCGTCGAGGGTCGTGCCGGCGCCGCGGTCGACGGTCGCGGCGAGCGAGCCGTCGTCGAGTGGACGAAGCACGAGCGTGCCGAGTTCGGGGTCGCTCCCGGCTTCGGCGGCGACGATCGCCGGCAGTGTTCGGCCGTCTCCGGCCATGACAAGACCCGCGCCGGAGGCGAGGGTGACGATCGACGGGGCAACGGCCAGAGCGGCCGAGACCAGAACGGCGACCCCGACGGCAACGGCCACCCGGCCGAGCGCCGCCATCGCGACGGTCACGGCGCCGATCAGGCCCGCCCAGTAGAGGCTGAGGCCGGTTCCCGCCCAGATCGTCACCGGCTCTCCAGCGACGGTGGCCGGCGCCAGGTGGGTGGCCGCGACGGCCGTGAGCAGCCCGCCGAGCGCGAACAGCACGGCGGGAAGGGCGCGTTTGGCTCCCGGCAGGAACAGGGCGAGCAACACGACCGCCGCGAGCGGGGCGAGCAACGCAATGGATGCCGGCGTGGCGACGAACCCGGGAAGCCCGAGCGACTCGATGAAAGGCGCCCAGCCGCCGCTCGACTGTGTCGGCGACCCGAGCAGCAGATGCCACCCCGACGGCACCGCGCTCGGCACCGGGACTCCCGGGTCGGCGAGCAATCCGAGTGGAGTGCCACGGGCGATCTGCGCGGCGATGAGCGGCGCCGCGAGCACCAGCGCCGGCAGCGGGATGGCGAGCACCCGGATCAGGGCGCGCGGATGCACGGCCGCCCACACCACCACGGCGGCGACCAGCACCGGGACGAGGATCGGGGCACACGCCGCGATGACGGCAAGCAGCAGGCTCGCGGCACCCGCGGCGCTCCACGAGCGTGGGGCTTCGAGCAGCGCGAAGAGCAGCCACGGCAGCAGGAGGTGCGCGAGTACCGCCGCGGCGCGCCCCTCGCTCAACGCCGAGAGGAACGACGGCGCGAGCATCCACAGGGCCGCCGCCAGGAGAGGAGGCCAGGTGCGGGTGCTCAGCCGGGTTGCGCACCACCAGGCGGCGAACGCCGCGAGAGCGGGGGCGACGATCCACAGTACGACGAGGACCAGGGACGGGTTCCACGGGGTGAGGGAGCCCAGCACCGCCAGCACCGCGTGGAACGGGTCGGAGGGTCCTTCCAGCCCGACGCCGTCGCGGGCGCCCCAGCCGAGGCCGGCCCAGAGCGACGCTGGATCGCTGGCGAGCGGCAGCAGACCGCCGCCGGTGAGCGCGGTCGAGCCGAGAAGGCGCACCGCGAGAATGACCCCGAACGCCGCCGCGATGACGGTGATCGCGAGGCCCCCGGGAAGGAAGGGCGCCCGAACGATGTCGGGCATGCCGGAGAGCGCCTGATCGCGGTCACGTGCACTCGCCCGGCGTTCGCGCACGACGTCGGGGGGGAGGCGCAGCGACGCGAGCGACGACCAGCCGACCCGACGGATGCGCCGGATGACCCGCCGCGCGGCCGGGACCGAGCCGTCGAAGACCGCCGCGACTCCGGCTGCGATCTCACCGGGGATGGCCGCCGGACGTTTGGCGAGCAACAGCCCGAGCGACCGCACGACCGTCAGCGGAAGCAGCGAAAGCCAATGGAACGGCACTGCGGCGCTCGGCGCATACGCCATCCGCCGGTGAAGCGCCGCAGCTCGGCGCGCCCGATGCCAGGCGGCGGGATTCAGAGCCCGACGCCGGGTGAAGTCTTGAACGCCGGGCGCGACGGCGACCCGCGCGCCGGCGACGCGGATGACCCGACCTCCGGCCAAGCGGGCGCGAATCGACAGGTCGAGGCCGGCGTCGGCTGTCGGCAACCCCGGGTCGGGCCCGCCCAGCAGGTCCCACATCGCGCGGCGCACGAGCATGCCGGGCAGCGCGACTCCGAGCACGTCGTCGTCGGCGTCGTGCTGGGACTGATCGAGTTCGTCCTCGGCGAGAGGCATCGTGGCGCCGTAGTTGGTGATGCTCTCGCCGAACGACCGCAACAGCGCGCGATCGTCGGGGTCGACGAGCTTCGGACCGGCGATGACGACCGAGGGTGCGACCTCGACAGCGGCGAGCAGGCGGGCCAGGGCATTCGGTTCGGGGGTGGCGTCCGCGGGCAGCAGCCACACCCATTCGTCGGAGCTTCTCGGGGCCGGCAACCCACCGACCGCGCGCATCAGTGAGGAACCGGCCGACACCACCACGACCGCGTCGGGCGGCCTCGTCTGCGCCGCAAGCGCGCGCTCGGCGGTGTCGCCGCCATCGCGGGCGACGAGGATCGCACTCACCCCAGGCATCCTCTAGAGGCTAGGCGCCTCCCCCTGAGACTTGGGGATGACGCGCTGACCCCAGCCACCTCGGTGGTCGAGTAGCGGCCCGCAGGGCCGCGTGTCGAGACCCCGCGTCTCGAGACCCCGCGTGTCGAGACCCCTACGCGGACCGCGACCGACGGAGCTTGCGACGCTCGCGCTCGGAGAGCCCGCCCCAGATGCCGAACCGCTCGTCGTTCTGCAGCGCGTAGTCGAGGCACTGCGCCTTGACCTCGCAGGTCGTGCAGATGCGCTTGGCGTCGCGGGTCGAGCCGCCCTTCTCGGGGAAGAACGCCTCGGGGTCGGTCTGCGCGCACAGCGCGTCGGTCTGCCAGGAGAGCGGGTTGTCGTCGTCGATCGGCTGCGGGCGAAGCCCCGGGATGCCGAGGCGAACCGGATCGACGAACCAGTCGTCGGGAACGGACGGCTTGTAGCTCCCCTGAGCCATCTCGTTCCGCGTCATCCGACTTACCCCTTCGTTGATGACGCCTCTCCCCGCGGGGCGCCTTGGTGATAATTACAGCGCTGTCATTCACCCGAAGTCAAGTCGCGGATCATAAGTCTCAGCTACGGGTGAAGGTTGGCGCGACGCGCCGACGACACCGGGATGGGACCAGCGAGTTCACAGGTGACGATCAGTCAGCGCTGACGGCGGAGCGTGCCGCCCACGCGCTCGCCACCATCTCGTCGAGGGTGTATCGCATCTTCCAGTCCAGGTCGCGAGCCGCGAGGTCGCCATTCGCCACGATCCGCGGCGGGTCGCCCGGCCGGCGGGGACCGATCTCGGGGTCGAACGCGATGCCGGTGACCCGGGCGACGGCGGCCATGATGTCGGCAACCGAGACCCCGGTGCCGCTGCCCAGGTTGTACGCCGCTTCGATCGGCTCCCCGGCATCCAATCGTTTCGCCGCCGCGACATGCGACCGCGCGATGTCGCTGACGTGCACGTAGTCGCGCACATTGGTGCCGTCGGGGGTCGGGTAGTCGTCGCCGTTGATGCGCGGCGTGCGGCCCTCGAGCAGCGCCTCGAAGACGAGCGGGAAGAGGTTGTGCGGGCTGGTGTCACGGATCTCGGGGTGACCCGATCCGACGACGTTGAAGTACCGCAGCGACGTGTGCCGCAGCCCGGCGGCCACCTCCTGGTCGCGCAGCAACCATTCGCCGATGAGCTTCGACTCGCCGTACGGCGACTGGGGTGCCTTCGGGGTGCCTTCGGTGACGAGGTCGACGTCGGGGGTGCCGTAGACGGCTGCACTGGAGGAGAACACCATCTTGCCGACCCCGCGGTCTTGCATCGCGGCGAGCAGCACCGTGGTGCCGTCGACGTTCTGCTCGTAGGTGTGCAGCGGCCGTTGCACCGACACCCCGGCGTACTTGAAGCCGGCGACGTGTACGACCCCCGTGACGTCGTGCTCGTCGAAGATGCGCTCGAGCAGTGCGCCGTCGAGGATCGTGCCGCGGGTGAACGACACATTTCCCGGGATGAAGTTCAGTTGCCCGGTCGAGAGGTCGTCGAGGACGGTCACGTGCATGTCCGCTGCGAGGAACTCGCGTACGACATGCGCGCCGATATAGCCGGCGCCGCCGGTCACAAGCCAGGTCACGACTCCAGGGTAGAGTGCGCTGGGTCCCCTCTCGTCGGCACGAGTCGATCACGCAGGTACTCCGCGAGCGGTTTGTGCTGACCAATGATCGCCACCAGGCGCAAGTTCCGCAGCGTCGGGACATCGACGAGGGTCCAGTTGATCGGATGCCCCGCGCGTTCCGCGATCGCACTCACGTACGCGCTCTGGCTTCTCGTGTTCCCATCTCTGAACGGATGGATCGCCGACAACTCGCCCCAGCGTTCAGCAAGACGATCAGCGAACGTCGAGGCATCCAGTCCGGTCAAGAAGTCTTCGCGCTCGAGTCGGCCGAAAAGCGATCGCACTGACTCCGCGATGTAGTCCGGGCGCGCGTAGACGATCCCGGTTCCCGTGGCCTCGGCGTCGGTGACCCGAATCTCGCCCGCCCACCCGAGGAGAGGGCCGAACATCTCTCGGTGGATTGCGCGCAGGTAGTCGAAGCCGGGTGGCTCCGGCGGTCTCGAACGGCGAAGGATCGCCCAGCCGGCCGATGCGTAGTCGTTGAGTACGGCATCAAGCACGTGGGGATCGCGGATGCCAAGTCGATTGACCAGTGCACCACCCGAGCCCGGGTAGGTGTACGTGTCGTCGTGGGTCATCCCCTCGAATACTTGGCGTCGAGCTCTGCGCGCGCCTCAGCGGGCGTTGTCTCACCCGTCAGGATTCGCCGGGCGCGTCCGAGAGCCTCGGCATCAGGGAAGTGGCCGGCGAGTTGTTGACCTTTTTCAACTTCCGCCATCTTGCGGTCGATGTCGGAGATCGCGACGCTGCCCAGAATCACGTTGCTTTGCGCGGTGTCAGTCATCGTGCCCTTCCAAGGTCCCTGATGTGCACCAAGTCTACCGCCGACTGCCGATACGATCGATGGCTCACGCCGCATAGAGCGGCCGCGCCTCGTCGAGCACCTGATTCTTGATGAGCGAGTTCAGAGCGCGCTCGGCAACCAGGTCGACCGGGCGCCCGAAAATCGTCCCAAGCTCATCAGCCAGATCCTCGATCTCCCACCCGAGGCGTGCGCCAGGCATGAGGGTGTAGAGCAAGTCGATGTCGCTGTCGGCATCCGCGTCTCCGCGGCTCGCCGAACCGAACACATCGAGTCGCGCGACCCCGTAGCGCTCGCACACGGCACGAAGCCGAGCGAGATCGACGTCGAGCACCTTCATGCCGACCATGGTACGGACTGCCGACAACTTCCGGTCGATCTATCCCGCGGTCAGGCGGGTCGGGTGGGGATGTGACGGTAGCCGTCCCGGACGACGGTGAGCACGGTGGCGACGATCGCCACGACTGCGGGCAGGGAGAGAAGGATGAGAAGTACCATGGCAGAAACGCTACGACTTGCGTGTTCCCGCCACGATTGGCACGATTGCCGTAGTTCGTCAAAAAACTGCCAGGAGGCTCCCGTGCTCAAGAAGGTCGTCTGCCTCGTGCTCCCCGGCACCGCGCCGTTCGAGTTCGGCGTCGTGTGCGAAGTGTTCGGTGTCGACCGCTCCGCGACCGGCGGGCCCGCCTTCGACTTCCAGGTCGCGACCGCCGACCCCGGCCCGGTGCCGACCAGCCTCGGCTTCCCGCTGACGATCGAGAACGACCTCTCCGTCGCCGCCGACGCCGACCTCATCGCGGTTCCCGCGCACCTCATCGGCACCGAAACCATCGACGAGCGTTACCTCGAGGTGGTCCGCGCCGCCGCCGCGCGTGGCGCCTGGGTGCTCAGCGTCTGCAGTGGCGCGTTCGTGCTCGCGCAGGCCGGCATCCTCGACGGGCGCCGCGCGACCACCCACTGGATGTACACCGACGTGCTCGCCCGGCGGTACCCGAGCATCGAGGTCGACCCCGATGTCTTGTTCGTGCAAGACGGCACGATCGTCACGAGCGCCGGCACGGCATCCGGAATCGACGCCGCCCTCCACATCGTGCGCGTCGAGCACGGCGCCGCCGCCGCCAACGTCGTCGCCCGCCGCATGGTCGTGCCGCCGCAGCGCGATGGCGGCCAGGCGCAATACATCCCGACCCCGATCCCCGAGCACCGCGCCGACTCGTTCGCCGAAGTCACCGATTGGATGCTGCAGCACCTCGACCAGGACCTCACGATCGACCAGCTCGCCCGCCGCGCGCTCATGTCGTCGCGCACGTTCGCCCGGCGGTTCCGTGCCGACCTCGGCACGACCCCGGCGGCGTGGTTGAACCGGCAGCGCATCCTGCGGGCGCAGCAGGCGCTGGAACAGACGGATGCCGGGCTCGAGGAGGTCGCGCAGCTCGCGGGCTTCGGCACGGCGGCGGTCATGCGGCATCACTTTCTGAAGGTGCTGCAGACGACCCCGACGGCCTACCGGCGCGCGTTCTCCTGCCGGCTCGACGAGATGGTCGCGAGTTGACACTCTCGGTGGTCGAGTAGCGCCCGTAGGGCGCGTGTCGAGACCCACCTCCTCGGTGGTCGAGTAGCGCCCGTAGGGCGCGTGTCGAGACCCACCTCCTCGGTGGTCGAGTAGCGCCCGTAGGGCGCGTGTCGAGACCCGTGCGGCGCCGACGGCCGGTCTCGCCACGCGGCTCCGCCGCGACTCGACCACCGAAGTCGCGACGACGGCAAGCCCTCCGGCCGCGACGTTGACTGTCTCACCTGCGACGTACGCCGCGCGCCCAGGGCCGAGGCCGTTTGCCGAACCCGCGAGAACGAGCAAGATCGCCGCACTATCGACCTCTGCCGACGCTTCGCCGCCGAGCACCTGCAGCTCCCATCCCGCACCAGACGGGGCGAACACGGTCGTGCCGGCGCGGACCTCGGCCGAAAGCCGCGGGTCGGCGACCGGCGTGAAGTCGACGACGCGCAACAGTTCGGGAACGTCGACGTGCTTCGGGGTCAGGCCGCAGCGCAGCACGTTGTCGGACGGTCCCATCAGTTCGACCCCCAGCCCGGACAGGTACGCGTGGATGTTTCCGGCCGGCAGGTACAGCGCGTCCCCGCGGCGTAACACGACGGTGTTGAGCAGCAGTGAGATCGCAACACCGGGGTCGCCCGGGTAGTGCTCGGCGAGCAGTCGCACGGTCGCCCAGGAGTCGCCCTCGGCATCCTGCGCGGCCACAGTGACGACCTCGACGACCACGGCCACGTCGGGATGCCCCGACACCAGCCACTCGACCAGCGGGCGGATGTCGGCATCCGATCGCAGCTCCTCGAAGAGCCCCGGATGCCCGGCATCCAGAACCGCCCGCGTCTCGGCGACGTGCCGGAAGCCAGAGAGCGCCCGGAACTCGTCGCTCAGCGCGTAAAGCATCTCCGGCTTGGCGTGTGGATCCTTGTAATTGCGATGCGAGGCGTCGAGCGGGATGCCGGCGGCGTTCTCGCGCGCGAACCCCTCCTGCGCCTGAGCCGTCGTCGGGTGCACCTGCAGTGACAGCGGAGTGCCCGCCGCGAGGATCTTCAGCAGGAATGGCAACTCCCCCGCGACGTCGCGCAGGTCGCCGTCGCGCTCGACCAGACGGGAGGGCGAGCCGGGATGCGTGCCCAACCAGACTTCCGCCTGAGAGCGACCGTCAGGTTCGACGCCGAGCAGCTCGGGGATGAGCGTCGTCGATCCCCAGGCGTAGTCGCGCGGCTGATTGGTGATCTCCACGAACATCCGGTGCGCACATCCCTTGCGTGATTGCACCAAAGTACCAACGCCGTTGGCGCTCACCGTGCGCGCTCCTAGGCTCGCGCCATGGACTTCAGCCCTCTGACCAGTGACTTCTACGGCTTCGCGGACGGTCTCGAGGATCGCGAGAAGGAGGTGCTCGCGAAGCTGCGGCACTACCTCGAGACCGAGGTCAAGCCTCTCGTGAACGACCTGTGGGCGCGGGCTGAGTGGCTGCCGTCGTCGGTCGTGAAGGGTCTCGCCGAGCTCGGGGTCTTCGGGATGCCGTGGGAGGAGTGCCGACAGTTCGCGAACTCGGCGGTCTTCCGCGGCTGGGTAGCGCTGGAACTCGCGCGCATCGACACCTCGGTCGCGACGCTCGTGGGCATGCAGAACGGACTCGTGATGGGTGCGGTCGGCGTTGCCGGATCGCCCGAGCAGCGCGCCGAGTGGCTGCCGAAGTTCGCCAGCGCGGAGTGGCTCGGCTGCTTCGCCCTCACCGAGCCGCTGTCGGGCTCCGACTCGGCGCGCGGGCTGCGCACGGTTGCCGAACGCGACGGTGACGACTGGGTGATCACGGGCGAGAAGCGCTGGATCGGCAGCGGAACGATCGCGACCCACGCGATCGTCTGGGCCAAGAGCGCCGAAGACGGCCAGGTGAAGGGATTCCTCGTGCCGACCTCGTCGGAAGGGTGGAGCGCCAGCAAGATCGAGAACAAGCAGGCGCTGCGCATCGTGCAGAACGCCGACATCACCCTCGACAAGGTTCGGGTGCCTGCGGCGATGAAGCTCGCGAACGCGAACTCGTTCCGCGACACCGCAGCCGTACTGCGCCTCACCCGCGCGGAGGTCGCCTGGGCCGCTGTCGGCAACTCGATCGGCGCCTACGAGGGTGCGGTGAAGTACGGCGCGCAACGGGAGCAGTTCGGCAAGACGATCGACGGCCACCAGCTCATCCAGGAGCACTACGCCAAAATGCTCGGCAACATCACCTCGTCGATCGCACTCTGCACCCGCGTCTCGGCGATGCTCGACGAGGGCACGCAGAAAGACGAGCACGCGGCTCTCGCCAAGGAGTTCGCCTGCAGCCGGATGCGCGAGACCGTCGCGTGGGCGCGAGAGTCGATGGGCGGCAACGGCATCGTGCTCGACTACGACGTCATGCGGCACTTCGCGGATGCCGAGGCGATCTACTCGTATGAGGGCACCCGCGAGATGAACACCCTCATCGTCGGGCGGGCGATCACCGGCAAGGCCGCCTTCGTCTGAGGTCGCGGGTCAGTCGACGGACCCGCGCGGCACGACCCACTCCGTGGCCTGACCGGTGATCGACGCGATCAGATCGAAGTCCGCGTCGTAGTGCAGCACCGTCAGCCTCTCGACTTCCGCGACGGCGGCGACCAGCACATCCGCCGGTGAGACGGCGCGATGCGTCCCCGCACTCACGAGCGCACGCTGGACGTCGATAGCCCGACGCTCGGCGCGGGGGCCGATGAGCACGGGCACGATTTGCGCGACGAGCGCCGATTGGCGAGCGTGATCGCTCAACGATCGTGAGGAGTAGCCGACCTCGAGCGCCGTGACGACGCAGAATCCGACGAGTCCGCGGCTGAAACGCGATCCCAAGAGGTCGAAGACCGGCTTCTGGGGATACCGTGCAAGCGCCGAGGTGTCGATGAGGTAGCGGAGCACGACGCTATCGCCACGCGCCGCGCATGACCTCGGGATCGCGAAGATCTTTCGTCGCGTCGATGAAGTCCAGGCCGAGCCGGTGGATGCGAGCTTCGCGCTCCTCGATGGACTCCTCGCCGGCGACGCGCTCCAACGCTGTCACAACCGTGTCGCGGATGCCGCGCGTTCCCAGTGCCTGCCGGGCGCGTTCCAGTAGATCGTCATCGATTTCGATCAGGCGCTTCGTCATGGCATCACCGCGTATATACGTCATGGTTCAGATATATACAGGAAAGGGTATCCGCGGCGATCCAAGCCGTCCAGCTGCGCCGGCCACCTCGATCCGCGACCTGGGGAGGACTCGTCACCCCAGATAGCCTGAGGGCATGACGCCCGCGAGCCGGTACCGCCTCACTCTGGCGACTCTCGGGTTCTTCACCCTCGTCGCCGGCGACGCGTGGCGGTACCTGCTCTCCTGGTGGGGCTGGGGTGCCATCGTCATCGTGCTCGTGACCCTCGCCGTGATCGAGCTCGTGCGCAGCCGCGAGGATGTGCGGCGCCTGCCGATCCTGCTGCTTGCGACGCTCGCGCTGATGGCGCTGTCGGTCTCGTGGTCGGCGTACCCGGCGGCGAGTGCGGTCGGAGTCGTCACCACCCTCGCGACGACCGCCTACGCGGTGTTCCTCGCGACGTGCTTCACCTGGGCGGAACTGGTGGATGCGCTCGCCCGGGCAATGCGGGTCGTTCTGGTGCTCTCGCTGGCGTTCGAGTTCGTGGTGGCGGCCTTCGTGCGGGCTCCGGTGCTCCCCCTCTGGGTCGACTACTCGGGCCTCGACAAGATCCCGATGGCGTTCTACTGGTCGCGCGAGCTGCTCTTCGAGGGCGACCGCATCCAGGGCATCGTCGGCAACGCCAACATCCTCGCGATGGCGGCGCTGCTGGCCCTGATCGCCGAGGTCGCCCGGCGGGTCGCCCGTCGCGGCAGCCTCGGCGGTTCCCTCCTCTGGATGCTGGTGGCTGTCGGCGTGCTCGCCCTCACCCGTTCGTCGACCGTCTTCGCCGCAATGGCCGCTGTCGCCGTGGTCTGCCTCGTCGTCTGGTTCGCCCGCCGCGGCTCCGGGGTGCGGCGGGTCGCCTGCGCGGTCGGGTTGCTGACCCTGACGGCTCTGGCCGCAGTCGCCGCTGGTGTGTTCCGCGGCCCGCTGCTCGACCTTCTCGGCAAGAGTCCCGATCTGACCAACCGGCTCGACATCTGGACGACCGTCGCCGACCTGGCCGGGCAACGTCCCTTCGCCGGTTGGGGCTGGATCAGCTACTGGGCCCCGTGGGTGGAACCTTTCGACGACCTCGTCGTCATCAAGGGCGTCACCTACCTTCAAGCGCACAACGCCTGGCTCGACATCTACCTCCAGCTCGGCATCCTCGGCCTCGTCGTGGTCGGGCTGTTCACCCTCACGACGGTGCTGCGCACGTGGGTCTACGCCCTCGACGGCCCCCGCGCCGACGCCCTCGTGCCGATGGCTCTGCTCGTCGCCGTTCTCGCCCAGAGCCTTGCCGAGAGTCGCCTCCTCATCGAGGTCGGCTGGGCGATCCTCGTGATCGTGAGCGTCCGCACCGCGACCAACCGGTGGGAGCGACGGTGATCGCCGCCACGCTCGAGCTGATGCGGTCGCCGCGCACCACCGCGGCGCTGACCACAGCGGGAGCAGGGCTCGTCGCGATCGCGTTCACGCTGCAGCAGAGCATCGGTTGGCCCGGCTACGTTGCGGCGTTGATCGTGCTCACGCTGTTGCTCGGCGCCTCGTTGATCGCACGGCGCGACGAGATCGACTGGCACTGGGCGATCCTGCCTATCTCGTTGCTGGGATACCTGGGGTGGGTCGGGTTGTCGGTGCTCTGGAGCGAGTACCAGCGCGTCACGCTCGTGTCGTTCGGCTACCTGCTGCTCGTGACGTTCGTCGGCGTCTACATCGGCCTCTCGCGCGACACCATCCAGGTCATCCGCAGCTTCGGCGACGTGCTGCGCGCGGTTCTTCTGGCGTCGCTCGTTCTGGAGGTGCTGTCGGGCATCATCCTCGACGCCCCTCTCGCGGCGCTCAACATCCACGGTGAACTCGCCTACGGCGGCCCGATCTCGGGGCTCGTGAGCACGCGCAACCAACTCGGTCTGCTCGCGGCGATCGGGCTCGCGACCTTCGCCATCGAATGGCGCACGCGCTCGGTCACGCGGCAGGTCGCCATCCCCTCGCTCGCCCTCGCCACCGG
Source organism: Pseudolysinimonas sp. (assembly GCF_049651805.1). Classification (GTDB taxonomy): domain Bacteria; phylum Actinomycetota; class Actinomycetes; order Actinomycetales; family Microbacteriaceae; genus Pseudolysinimonas_A. The sequence continues at coordinate 22,972 of NZ_JBASCU010000012.1, read as the reverse complement.
CACGATCGGGTTCACCCAATCGCCTGTCGTGGGGATGGTGACGGTCGTGCTCGTGTTCGCCGCTGCCGCCCTCTACGGCATCCGTCGGCTGCGCGAAGACCGTCGCCAATTCGCCCAGTACGCCGTGCTCGCCGCGCTCGCCGTGTTCGCTACGCTCGCCTGGGCGTTTCGGGCGCCGATCATCGCGCTCTTCAACGCGACCGGTGAGCTTGAGTTCCGGCTCGAGCTTTGGCAACGCATTCTCGCCTTCGTTCCGGTGCACTGGCTCGAAGGCTGGGGCTGGACGGGCATCTGGAACCCCACGACCCCGCCCTACTCGGCGCTGACGCCCACCGAGGGCCGGCCTCACGACTCCGCGCTCAACGCCGTCGTCGACCTCTGGCTGCAGATCGGTGCCGTCGGCGTCTTCGTGTTCCTCACGCTCGTGGGGCTCGCGTTCACCCGATCCTGGCTACTGGCCGGTCGGCGCCGCAGCGTCGTGCACACCTGGCCCGCGCTCGTGCTGGTCGCGCTCATCACCGTTTCGGTCGCCGAAAGTGCGGTGCTCGTCGAGTTCGGGTGGCTGTTGTTCGTGATCTGCTGCGTGAAGGCCTCGGCGGAGTTGAGCTGGCGTTCCGCGCTCTCCCCGCGGGCGCTGCCCTTCACCGACACCGACGCGCTTCCGCACGCTCAATAGGATGGCCTTCCAGCCAGCTCGGCTGGGCGGGCCGCGGATGGCGAGGAGCGCGATGTCGCACGGATTCACCCACGATGTCGTCGTCATCGGCGGCGGCGGGCATGTCGGGCTGCCGTTGGCCATCGCCCTCGCCGAGCGGGGCTCGAAGACTGTGATCTACGACGTCAGCAACGCCGCCGTCGACACCATCAACGCCGGCGAACTGCCGTTCTCCGAGCCGGGCGCGCAGCCGCTGCTGCAGAACGCTCTCGATGCCGGGATGCTGACGGCGTCGACCGCCCCGGCAACCGTCGCCACGGCCCGCACCGTCATCGTCGTCATCGGAACCCCGGTGGACGAACACCTCAACCCCGACCCGTCGGCGATCCCGCGTGCCCTGGGCGCGTGCAGCGGCTACTTCCGCGACGGGCAACTACTGGTGCTGCGCAGCACCCTTTACCCGGGTGTCACTGCCCTCGTCGAGCGGATGATCGCCGACCTCGGCGTCGACGTGCCCGTCGCCTTCTGCCCGGAGCGCATCGCCGAACACCGGGCGATGGAGGAGCTGTTCACCCTTCCGCAGATCGTGTCGAGCCGCAGTGTCGAGGGCCGCGCGCGGGCCGAAGAGCTGTTCCGGATGCTGACCGACAAGATCGTGCACCTCGAGCCCGAAGAGGCCGAACTCGCGAAACTCTTCACCAACACCTGGCGGTACATCAAGTTCGCCGCGGCGAACCAGTTCTACATGATGGCCAACGAGCGCGGCCTCGACTTCGAACGCATCCGCGGTGCCCTCACCCAGGACTACCCGCGGGCGCGCGACCTGCCCGGCCCCGGATTCGCGGCCGGCCCGTGCCTGTTCAAGGACACCATGCAGCTCGCGGCGTTCAGCGACAACTCGTTCACCCTCGGCCACTCGGCGATGCTCGTCAACGAAGGTCTGCCGCTCTATCTGGTCAGCCGTCTCGAGAAGCGCTTCGACCTCGCCAACCTCACCGTCGGCATCCTCGGGATGGCATTCAAAGCCGGCTCGGATGACATCCGTTCGAGCCTGTCGTACAAACTGCGCCGCGTGCTCAAGTTCAAGGCGAAGGCCGTGATCGCGACCGACCCGCACGTGACCGAGGAGACCGACGACACCCTGCTGCCGCTCGAGTTGGTGCTTGAGAAGGCCGACATCCTCATTCTCGCAACGCCGCACGAGGAGTACCGCGGCCTGCGCACCGACAAGCCCGTCGCCGACGTGTGGAACCACCTCGGCAACGGGGTTCTCGTCTGATGGCCCCCCGAGCATCGGTCGTCATCCCCGCCTACAACGAGGGCGACGACGTCCTGCCAGGACTCGACCGGCTGTTCGAGGCGGTCACGCTCGACGTCGAGGTGCTCGTCGTCGTCGACAGCCCCGACGACACCACCGCGGCCCCGGTGCGGGAGTATGCGAAACGGGAGCCGCGCCTGCGTCTCGCGGTGAACGACTACGGTCGAGGCCCCGCCCAGGCGATCCGCTACGGCATCGACGCCGCGACGGCCGACACGGTCGTCGTGACGATGGCCGACGGATGCGACGACCCGCGGCAGATCGACGAACTGGTGAAGCTGGTGGAGCGCGGCGTCGTTGTTGCAGCGGCGTCGCGGTACATGCCGGGCGGGCAGCAGGTCGGTGGGCCGCGATTCAAGGCGTTCCTCTCCCGCCTGGCGGGACGCACCCTGCACCTGTTCGCGAATGCGGGCACTCGGGATGCCACCAACTCGTTCAAGGCGTACCGCCGGGAGTTCGTTCGGGATGTCGGCATCGACAGCCGCAGCGGTTTCGAGATCGGGCTCGAGCTCACCGCGAAGGCTCGTCGCCTGCGGCTTCCGGTCGCCGAGATCCCGACGATCTGGCTCGACCGCACGTTCGGTCAGTCCAACTTCCAGTTGGGCGCTTCGCTGCCCAAGTACCTGCGCTGGTACCGTTTCGCGTTCGGCCCGCGCCTCACACTCGAACAATTGAGAACCAAAGCCCCGAGGAGTACGCAGTGACTTGGAGTACGCAGTGAAGAACGTCGTCGTGACCGGTTCGGCCGGCTTCATCGGCGGGTACATCGTCGAGCAGCTGCTCGAGGCGGGGTATTCGGTCGTCGGGGTCGACAACTACTCGAAGTACGGTCCGGTCGCCCGCAGCTACGACGACCACCCCGACTACCGTCTGGTCGTCGCCGACGTGCAGGATGTCGCGCTGATGACCGATCTGCTCGGCGACGCCGATCACTTCATCGCCGGTGCCGCGCTCATCGGCGGCATCTCGTACTTCCACACCTACGCCTACGATCTGCTCGCGCAGAACGAGCGCATCATCGCGTCGAGCTGCGACGCCGCGATCGCGGCCCTGAAGGCCGGCTCGCGCCTTGAGAAGGTCACCTACATGTCGTCGTCGATGGTGTTCGAATCGACCGACCGCTGGCCGAGCAAGGAGGGCGACGAGCGCCTCGTGCCGCCACCGCTGTCGTCGTACGGCTTCCAGAAACTCGCGGTCGAGTACTTCGCCCGTGCGGCCTGGGACCAATACCAGGTGCCGTACACGATCCTGCGCCCGTTCAACTGCGTGGGCATCGGCGAATCCCGCGCGGTCGGCGACGTCGAGATCGACTCGGGCAACGTGAAGCTCGCGATGAGCCACGTCGTGCCCGACCTCGTGCAGAAGATCCTCAAGGGGCAAGACCCGCTGCACATCCTCGGCGCGGGTGACCAGGTGCGGCACTACACCTACGGCGGCGACCTCGCCCGCGGCATCGTGATGTCGCTCGAGCACCCGGAAGCGCGCAACACCGACTTCAACCTGTCGACCGCGACCGGCCACACCGTGCTGGAACTCGCCGAGATCATCTGGCACAAGATCAAGGGCCCGGATGTGCCGTTCCGGTTCGTGAGCGACGAAGGCTTCGAGCACGACGTGCAGAAGCGAGTACCGGATGTCGCGAAGGCCCGCGACGTGCTCGGCTTCGAGGCGACCACCCGGCTCGAAGACATGCTCGACGAGGTCATCCCCTGGATCGAGAACGCCGTTGCCGACGGCACCATCTAGGCTGCTCCGCCTCCTCACCTCTCCGGTCGCGTGGCACGCGGCCTCCCTCGTCGCGGGGCTGGCGATCATTCTCTGGCTGCAGCGCGACCAGTGGTTCTTCTTCGACGAGTTCCGCTTCCTGCTGCCCGATGGCCCGGGACCGTGGGACCCGCACGTCGGACACTGGTCGCTCATGCCGACCCTCATCTACGACGCCTACGTCGCGCTGTTCGGAATCAACTCCTACTGGCCGTGGGCGCTCACGATCACGCTGCTGCACCTCGCCGTAGCACACCTGGTGTGGCGGGTCTGCCTGCGGGCCGCGGTGGCTCCGCCGATCGCGACAGCGGCCGTCGCGGTGTTGATCGTGCTCGGCAGCGGGGGCGAGAACATCCTCTGGGGCTTCCAGATCGGGTACGTCGGCGCGATCGCGTTCGGGATGCTGGCGTTCCTGCTGGCCTGGGACCCCTCCCGTTCCACGCCTCGCTTCCTCGCCGCCGTCGGGGTGTCGGTGTTCAGCCTGATGTGGTCGGGCACGTCGATCCCACTGGTGGTCGCGACCTCCGCCGTCGTCTGGTGGTCGCAGGGCTGGAAGCGGGCGCTCGTCGCCGCGGTGGTGCCCGGCGCCATCTACCTGACCTGGTACGCACTGTTCGCGGTCGGCACCGGGCCCGACACCGGCGGGTTCGGCGTGCAGAAACTGTTCGTCGAGATGCCGTTGTTCCTCGGGGTCCTCGTCGTGCTCGGGTTCGGGGCGGTGTTCCCACTCATCGTGCCCGGCGTGCTCGTCGTGATCGCCGTGCTGATCTGGCTCGTGCCGACGCTGCGACGCCGTGACCTGCGCGTCGCCGCCGCCGTGCCGCTCGTCCTCGCTGGAGCCGCGGTCGTGTTCGCGCTCCTGACCGCGTACAGCCGCGCCTCGATGTCGGTCGGGTCCGGTCGGGCGGGGCGGTACGTGTACTTCGTCGTCGTGCTCGTGCTGCCGCTGCTCGCGTACGCCCTCACGCGACTCCTCGCGCGGTACCCACGCCGCGGCATCCCGGCGGCCATCGCGGCCCTGCTCGCCCTCTCCGCGTACCAGGTCGTCATCCTCGGCCTTGAGTCGGCACGTCAGGCCCAGATCGAGCAGCACACCCACCGGCTGGTGAGCGCGGCCCTGGCACTGCATGCCGACGACCCCGGCGCTCTCGATCCGGAGCGCAAACCCGACCCGGTGTGGGCGCCCGACCTCACGCTCGGGTCGCTGGTGCTTCTGGCCGACGCCGGACGCATCGGAATCGGCGACTACACGGACGCCGACCGGGCCGAGGCGCTGACGAACCTCAGTCGCTGACGGCGGCGCGGCGGCGCCAGCGGCGCAGCACCGCGATGGACTGCGCCGTCACCGACACCAGCTCGCCGATCGCGAGCCCCCACGCGCCGCCGGCCGCACCGTAGAGGCTTGCCAGCACGAGGATGGCGGGAACGCCCGCGGCTGCCCCCAGCAGCACGCAGATCAGGAAGTCGCGCCGCGCACCGAGACCGACGAGCACGACGCGCCCGAGGCCGGTGCCCATCGCGATGCCGAACGACGCCGCTCCGAAGCCGAGCGCCGTCAACTGGTCGATCGCGACCTCCGCCCCGAACAGCAGTCCGGTTAGCCACGGCCCGAGAGTCGCGAAGGCGGTGAAGGCGAGCACACCGAGGATGCCGTGGGAGAGCAGCGCCCGCCGCGCCCGGGCCGCGAACCGGGTTCCGCCGTCGTCGACGACCCAGCCTTGCGTCGCGTTGCCGAGGGCGGATGCCGCGTACTGGCTCATGCGATACAACTTGTCGCCCGAGACGTAGGCGGCCGCCTGCCCGACCGCCGCAGCTGCGCCGACGAACGTGACGGCGAGCGAGTTGTACGCCCCGCCTGCGAGCTCGATGGCCATCGCCGAGGCGTTGGCACGCAGCATCCGACTTGTGTCGCCACGCTGCGGGCGCAGGTTCGCCCGGCCGACCGTGCGCAGGAGGTAGGCGAGCGTGCCGACGATCGCGGCCGCGATCAGCAGCAGCGGGTACCAGAGCACGACTCCGGTGGCGACGAGTAGACCGGATGCGGCGGCGGTCGCGACGATGCGAGGCGCGAAGTCGTAGCCGAGGATGTGCGAAACGCGCCCGAGCCCGACCATGAACCAGGTCGCCGACAGGCCGCTGAGCGCCAGAGCCAGCGCCATGAGCGCCGCTTCGAGCCCATGCCCCTGGGGGGCGACGAGAGCGGCGACCGTCATCGCGAGCGCCGCGGCGGGAGCGGCGAGCGCGAGCCGCCCCGGAAGGCTCTCCCGCAACACCTCGGGACGGTCGGCGGGGGCGGCTCGGGCGACGAGGGTGGGCCCGACCGTGTTGTAGCCGAGCGAGATCACGAGGGCCGCGAACGCCCCCGCCGACTGGCCGACGGCGATCGCGAGCCAGGAATCCGCTCCCGCAATGCGCGCGAGCAATGGGAGGAAGAGAAAAGGCGTGAGCAGCGACAGAAATGGGAGTCCCGCAAACGCGACGACCCGGCGCACAAGGCCGGCGCTCTCACTCACCGGGCCCAGCGTAGAGCACCATTCTTCGAGCATCGGGAGCCGGGCGGGCGACTGACTAACATGGGTCGGGTGTCCTTTGCGCATCCGACCGCTGACGTCGCCGACTCCGCGGTGATCGGCGAAGGCTCCAAAGTCTGGCACTACGCCCAGGTGCGCGAAGATGCCCGACTCGGCGAGAACTGCATCATCGGCCGGGGCGCCTACATCGGCAGCGCAGTCGAGCTCGGTGACAACTGCAAGGTGCAGAACTACGCGCTCGTCTACGAGCCCGCGAAGCTCGCGAACGGCGTCTTCATCGGTCCCGCCGTCGTGCTCACCAACGACCACTTTCCCCGCGCCATCAACGCCGACGGCTCGATCAAGTCGGCCCACGACTGGGAGCCCGTCGGAGTGACCATCGGCGAGGGTGCTTCGATCGGCGCGAGTGCTACCTGCGTCGCCCCGGTGACGATCGGGCGCTGGGCACTCGTCGGCTCCGGCGCTGTGGTCGTCAAGGACGTGCCCGACTTCGCACTCGTCGTCGGCAGCCCGGCGCGCCGCGTGGGCTGGGTCGGCAAAGCCGGCGTACCCCTCCAAGCCGGCGATGTCGGCGAGTGGGTCTGCCCACAAACCCGCGAGCGCTACATCGAGAACGACGGCGCTCTGAGAGAGGCACACGCATGAACGACTTCATCCCTCCGGCCAAACCGATCATCGGCGAAGACGAGATCGAGGCCGTCACGCGCGTCATGCGCACCGGAATGGTCGCGCAAGGGCCGGAGGTTGCCGCCTTCGAGACCGAGTTCTCGGCGCACTTCGTCGAAGGCCGCCCCACTGTCGCGGTCAACTCCGGCACGTCGGGCCTGCACCTGGGACTCCTCGCCGCGGGTGTCGGCGCGGGCGACGAGGTCATCGTGCCGTCGTTCACCTTCGCGGCGACCGGAAACTCGGTCGCTCTGGCGGGCGGCATCCCGGTGTTCGCCGACATCGAACCCGACACCTTCACGCTCGACCCGGCGTCGGTCGAAGCGGCGATCACCCCGAAGACCAAGGGCATCATGCCCGTGCACCTCTACGGTCACCCGGCCCGGATGCGCGAACTCGCCGCGATCGCCGAGAAGCACGGCGTCGCGCTCTACGAGGATGCCGCCCAGGCTCACGGCGCGGCGCTCGACGGCAAACCGGTCGGCACCTTCGGTGACTTCACGATGTTCAGCCTCTACCCCACCAAGAACATGACCAGCGGCGAAGGCGGCATGGTGACCTGCGCCAACGACACGATTGCGCGGGCCGTGCGGCTGCTGCGCAACCAGGGCATGGAGAAGCAGTACGAGAACGAGCTGGTCGGCTTCAACGCGCGCATGACCGACATCCACGCCGCCATCGGCCGCGTGCAGCTCACCAAGGTGGATGCCTGGACGGCGGCCCGACAGAGCAACGCCGCTTTCCTCGACGCGAACCTCGCGGGCGTGGTGGTGCCCCCCGTCGCCGCGGGCGCGGTGCACGTCTACCACCAGTACACGGTGCGCGTCACCGACGACCGAGACGGCTTCGTGAAGGCCCTCCGCGAAGAACACCAGGTCGGCAGCGGGGTGTACTACCCGATCCCCAACCACCGCCTACCGTCGCTCGCGTCGTTCGCCCCGGGCCTGGACCTTGCCGAGACCGAACGCGCCGCGCGCGAGGTCGTATCGCTGCCGGTGCACCCGTCGTTGTCGCCGGGCGACCTCGAGCGGGTCGTCACCGCTGTGAATGCCGTCGCACAGGCGGGTGCGTGATGACTCTCCGTGCCGGTCTCGTCGGACTCGGGGTGATGGGCCGCAATCACGGGCGCGTGCTGAGCGACCTCGAAGGCGTCGAGTTCGTCGGTGTCGCCGACCCTGCACCCACCGCGCCGAAGACCGTCGACGGTCGACCCGTCGTCGCGGAGGTCGACGACCTCATCGCCCTCGGTATCGACTACGCCGTTGTCGCCGCACCCACGGTCTACCACCTCGACGTGGGGCGCCAACTCGCCGAGGCCGGCATCCACGCGCTGATCGAGAAGCCGGTTGCCTCGACCGCCGAGGAAGCGCGCGTGCTGCGGGATCTGTTCGCGGCGAAGGGACTCGTGGGTGGCGTCGGCCACATCGAGCGATACAACCCGGCTCTCCAGGTGGCTCGCCAGAAGATCGAGGACGGCCTGATCGGAGAGATCTACCAGATCGCGACTCGACGTCAGAGCCCGTTCCCCGGCCGGATCGCCGATGTCGGCGTGATCAAAGATCTCGCCAGCCACGACATCGACCTCACCGCCTGGGTCGCTCAGCAGGAGTTCATCTCGGTCAACGCCCGCACCGCGCACCGCTCGGGTCGGCCCCACGAAGACATGGTCGTCGCGGTCGGCACGCTGGCCGGAGGGGCGATCACCTCACACATCGTGAACTGGCTGACGCCCTTCAAAGAGCGCGTCACCGTGATCTCTGGCGAGAACGGCACCCTGGTCGCCGACACGCTTACGGCAGATCTCTCCTACTTCGAGAACGGCAGGATTCAGGTGTCCTGGGATCCAGCCTCCTTCCGTGGCGTTTCCGAGGGAGACATGACCCGCTTTGCACTGGACCGCCGAGAACCCCTACGAGTCGAACACGAGGCCTTCCGCGACGCCATTCTCAGCGGATCCACAGCGGGAATCGTCAGTTTTGACGAAGGCACTCGGGTGGTCGAAATCGCCGAGCAGATGGTGACCGACGGAGTCGAGCGACGACTGACCCGGAGTGCCTGATGCGCCCCGGGCCTTCGATCGGATTCGGATCTTGAACGACAAAGACCAGACTGCGAAGAGCTTCAGCGAGAAGTGGCACAACAATCGCCGACTTGCCTTCGACGAGACGCTCGACGAAGCATCCGATATTCAACGCTGGATATTGACCCGAAACGGCATCGACGACCTCGCGGCCCTCACAACGTGGCTGGGTGGGCGGCGCCGTATTCTCGATGCAGGGTGCGGAAACGGTCGAGTCACCGCCCTGCTACGTCGCTACGCGCCCGAGGATGCCGAAGTGGTGGGGATCGACCTCACCGCCTCTGATGTCGCGGCGGAGAATCTCGCGGGCGAACGCAACATCCGTTTCGAAAAGCGCGACCTTCTCGGTGACCTGTCGGGCCTGGGCGAGTTCGATCTCATCTACTGCCAAGAAGTTCTCCACCACACCGGCGATGCCGCCGGGGCCTTCCGCAATGTGGCGAGCCTCCTCTCGGACGAGGGTGAGATCGCCGTCTATGTCTATAAGGTCAAGCCCCCGGTCCGGGAGTACACCGACGACCTGGTGAGGAGCCGAATCTCCCAGCTTCCGTACCCCGACGCGATGGACGCGATGCGCGCGGTCACGGAGCTGGGCCGGGCTCTCTCCGACCTTGACGTCAAGATCGAAGTCCCCGACGTCAAAGTTCTGGGAATCTCCGCCGGAACCTACGACATCCAAAGGTTCATTTACCACTTCTTCGCGAAGGCCTTCTGGAATCCCGCGATGGACGTCGAGGCGAACGCCGCCATCAACTACGACTGGTACCACCCGCAGCTCGCGACTCGACACACGCTCGAGGAAGTCGAGGGGTGGTTCGCCGCCGAGGGCCTCCGGGTCGTGCACAGCCTTGTCGACGACTACGGAATCACCGTGCGCGGCGTCCGACCCCGGGGTTCGACACGCGGCTCGACCTCATGAGGGATGACTCCCCCCCTGGCAGCTACCACCTGACGTTCGACATCGATTGGGCTCCCGACTGGGCGGTCGCTGATGTCCTGGAGTCGTTGGCAGCGCACTCGGTCCCGGCTACCTTCTTCGTCACCCACCGTAGCGAGATACTCCGCGAGATCGCTGCGCGCGGTCACGAAATCGGCATCCACCCGAACTTTCTTCCGGGGTCGAGTCACGGGGCCGAACCGAGGGGAGTCATGGAGACGGTGCTCGCTCTCGCTCCCGACGCTCGAGTCATGCGGACTCATTCGCTCGTACAAAGTACGACTCTGTTCGAGGCAATCCTGGCCGAGTCCCCGCAGATCGAGCATGACCTCAGCCTGCTCACCTACGGCTCGCCGCATACCGCATGGACCGCGTGGCACTCGCGAGGCAAAAGGATACGGCGCTTGAACTACAACTGGGAGGACGATCTGGCGTTCGACGACCCGAATCAGGACTGGACCGTGTATCGTCCTGTTGCGCCGATCGACGTGCTCGACTTCCACCCGATCCATGTCGCGCTGAACTCGAGTCGCGAGGACGCCTATATGTTGCTCAAGGGTCGGCTGGGTCCGGGTCACCTGCATGAAGCGGAGCGAGACGATGCGCTTGCGCTTCGGGAACGCGGACCGGGCACCGCGGACTACCTTCACGCGGTACTGAATTCGACCGCACGGCCCCTGTCCTTCGAGGAGCTGCTGTGAGAGTGGGACTGATCGGCCGAACAGCCTGGCTTCTCGATACCGCTCATCTCGTCCTCGAGCGAGGCCACGAGATCAGCTTCATCTGTACGGCTCCATCGTCTCCGGAGGCCCGCGCCGGCGTCACGGAGTTCCAGGCATTCGCCAGCACCCACGGCACTCCCTTCTTCGCCGACCCGCGCATCTCGGGCCTCGATCTCACCGCCGATGTCTGCCTGTCAGTCAATTGGGTGACGGTACTGAGACAGCCGTTTCTGGAACGGTTCGCGCACGGGGTGTTCAACGCCCATCCCGGCGACCTCCCCCGGTTCCGCGGCAACGCGTGCCTCAACTGGGCTATTCTCGCCGGGGAAAGCGAGGCGGTCCTGACCGTGCACAGGATGGTCGAGGAGCTCGATGCCGGCCCGATCGCACTGAAGCGCCGACGACCGATAGCACCCGAGGACGACATCTCCACCCTGTACGCGTGGCTCGACGAGCAGATACCAGCCGCTCTCGTGGAGACTCTCGACCGGGTCGTTGATGGCACCCTCGAGCTTCGGCCGCAGGATCCGTCGATACGGCCGTTGCGGGTTTACCCTCGCAAGCCAGAAGACTCGAGAATCAATTGGGGCGACACCGCCGAACGGATCCTTCGACTCGTGCGCGCCTCTGCCGCACCCTTTGGCGGCGCGTTGACCCGGTTAGAGTCGGGCGAGGAGATCGCGATCCACCGAGCGCGCGTCCACGTCCCGGACCACGACTTCTTGGCTGTTCCCGGCCAGGTGTGTTACGCGGTTGACGGTAACCCGATCATCGCGACCGGTGACGGCATGCTCGAGTTGGTCGAGCTTGCGGACGATGTGGCTTCCAAACAGATCATCCTGCGCTCACTTCGCAATCGGCTGGTGTGATCCGGCCAACTCGACAGCTCGGATCACGGGGTCGTGGCGAGTGTGTTGATCGCTCCGGCGATTGAGAACCCGAGCGGGCTGTTGCCTGCGACCTGCGCGGTCAGATACTTACCCCCGTCTGCCGCCTTCGACACATACGTCGTCGCCGTCGCCCCACTGATCACCACACACCCCGACGGCACGAACGTATACGTCGCACTCACCGGCTGATTGCAACGCAACCAATGAATCGCCATCGTCGGCGCTGGAGAACCCGTCCACGTTCCGACATCCACCGTCCACGTCGACCCGATCGGCGCCGCACCCGACACCGTCGGCAACACTGTATTCGCCGGGAACGCCGAATGCGTCGCGACCGTGTTGACGGCGCCGGCCAGCGAGAACCCGAGCGGGCTGTTGCCTGCGACCTGCGCCGTCAGATACTTACCCCCGTCTGCCGCCTTCGACACATACGTCGTCGCCGTCGCCCCACTGATCACCACACACCCCGACGGCACGAACGTATACGTCGCACTCACCGGCTGATCGCAGCGCAACCAATGAATCGCCATCGTCGGCGCCGGAGAACCCGTCCACGTTCCGACATCCACCGTCCACGTCGACCCGATCGGCGCCGCACCCGACACCGTCGGCAACACCGTATTCGTCGGGAATCCCACCGGTATCGTGCTCACCGCCCCGGCGAGAGCGAAGCCGAGCGGACTGTTGCCCGCAACCTGCGCCGTCAGATACCTACCCACATCCGTCTGCGTCGACACGTACGTCGTGGCCGTCGCTCCGCTGATCACCACACACCCCGACGGCACCACCGTGTAGATCACGTTCATCGGCTGGGTGCAGCGGAGCCAGTGAATCGCCATCGTCGGCGTCGGCGTCCCCGCCCACGTCCCGACATCAACCGTCCACGTCGACCCCACCGTGGCAACACCCGAAACCGTCGGCGGCGTGAGGTTCACGGGGTGGCCGACCGCGACGGGGAAGACGCCACCTGCCGTCATCGACCCGTACTGATTCGTTCCGGTGACGAGTATCGCGATGAATCTCCCCGCATCGACGGCCACCGTCGTGTAAGTCTGTGATGTCGCCCCGGAAATCGCGGTGCACCCGCTCGGAACGCCATCGAAGATCACGAGGGGGCGGCTGGTGCAGCTCATCCAGACGAAACCGAAACTCGGAGAACCTGTCCACGGTCCGGTCTGGGCCGTCATCGTCGAGCCGACGGCACTCGATCCCGCGATACTCGGACCGGTGACGGGATGTGGCTCGGACAGTGCCAGCGTGTCGCCGAACCACGCGTTGTAGAAGCGCCAAAAGTTCCGGTTTCCGTACGAAGAGCAGCTGTCTCCGGTTCCGCCGAGATTAGCGAGCGCGGCAGCGTTCGGCTGGTACGGCGTGTAGTTGTAGAGCGCGGCCGTCGCGTAGTTCTGGATGTAGACCGTCGTGCTTCCGCAGGCGGCGTTGGGGTGCCACTGGATCGCATGCGAGCCAGGCTGACGACCGAATCGGCTGGCCTTATAGGTATTGAGCTGCAGCGCTCCCGAGTAGACCTGGTTTCCGAAACCCAGAGTCGACGGCGCACACGGCGCCGTATCCGGGCACGCGTAGCCCATCGCGCGGTCGAGCGCCGACTGCGACGGCGCGCTCTTCGTGATGAGCCCTTGCTCTTTCTGGAGCGTCACGAGAATTACCTTGGCGCTGATACCGCACGACGATTGCGCTCGGAAGATGATGGTCGCCGCAGGAAGCCACTCGCCTCCCTGAAAGGCCTCGCACTTTACGTTCCCGGTGTCTTGCGAGATCGACCGCGGTCGGCTGGCGACGGTGAACGTCATGTGCGCCAACCCGCTCCCCTTCGCGGTGAGGAACTGCTGAATCTCCGATTCCGACATCGCATCGGCGTCGTAGAACAACGTGTCGCTGATAATCGCGCCGGGTATAAAGTCGCTCCCGGAGATCGCCTGAACCGGCGCCACCGGAGCGACCGCGCTCACTGCTGTGGCCAGCATCGCTGCCGCCAGAAGACGGCTCGTCACGCCACGCACCCACGAGAGTGGCTCGCGTCTGCTGGTGGTACTTCGAATCATGACGACTCCGCCGATCGATCTGACGCCCCCGCGTCAGGTACTCCATCCTGACACTTGCCACCCGTCGACCGCCTCTAGTGAGCCGCGCGCCTCCGAAACCGATCGACCGCTACCGGGTTCTCGGCGACACGACGAGCTGCGCGATGTGCCGCGCAATCTCCAGTGCGCTCGTCGCAGCCGGCGACGGTGCATTGAGGATGTGGATCTGATTCTGCGTCTGGTGGATCGAGAAGTCATCGATGAGCTTGCCGTCGCGACCGATGGCCTGCGCGCGGACCCCGGCGCCAGACCGCACGAGATCGGCAGGGGTGATCTCGGGCACGAGCCGGGCAAGATCGCGGGCGAAGCGTCGCTTGGAGAACGACCGGAGGACCTCCTGGGCGCCCGTTCGCACGTTTCCGGCTGCGAGCTTGAGGAACCCCGGAAAAGTGACGGTCCCGAAGACATCCCGCGGCGAGATGTCGGACCAACGGTAGCCTTCCCGGGCGAGCGCCAGAACGGCATTCGGGCCCGCATGAACCGTCCCGTCGATCATTCGGGTGAGGTGCACTCCCAGGAACGGCATCTCCGGATCGGGGACGGGATAGATCAGGCCGCGCACGAGATTCTGGCTCTGCGGCGCAAGCTCGTAGTACTCCCCTCGGAAGGGCACGATGCGCACGCCCGGAGCGATCCCGGCCATGCGAGCAACGGTGTCACTGTGCAGCCCTGCGGCGTTGATCAGCAAGTCCGACGACTCCTGGCCGAGATCGTGCTCGACGGTGACTCCCTGATCAGAGCTACGGATGCCGCGTGCTCGCGTACCGGACACCAGATTCGCGCCGTTCGCGGTCGCAAGCTCGGCGAACTTCGCCGAGACCGCGCGGTAGTCGACGATTCCGGTGTTCTCGACCCGGAGAACCTTGAGGCCGCCGAGATGCGGTTCGTACTCGCGTGCTTCCTCCATGGAGATGAGCCGACATGTCACGCCGTTCGCGGTCGCCCGTTCGGCGAGTGCATCGAGTCGCGGAATTTCGCTCTCGGAGGTCGCCACGATGAGTTTGCCGACGGTCTCGTACGGGATGCCGTGCTCCCGAGCGAAAGCGGTCATCGAGCGGTTGCCGGCGAGACACATGCGCGCCTTCAGCGATCCGGGCTTGTAGTACGGGCCGGCATGAATGACGCCGGAGTTGTGACCGGTCTGATGGGCCGCCCAGGTGGGTTCCTTCTCCAGGAGCGTCACCGCGAAACCGGTCGACGAAAGGTGGTGCGCGAGCGAGAGACCGAGGATCCCGCCGCCGACAATCGTGACGCGTGTGGTGCCCACTATTTACCGTTCTTCCGCTCGTGAATCGCCCGCGCTCGACGATAGTCGTTCGCGATCTTCGAGGTGATCGCCACCGGATCGTGCCACCGTTCGACGAACGCCCGACTCTGTCGCGCGCGAGCCACGAGTTGCGCGCGCGGCTGCACGAGGATCTCCCGCAGCGCGTCCTTGACCGTGGTCGGTGTGGCGCGGAAGAACGGGAGGTCGTCGGCCATCTCGGCGGGGAGGAATCGGAAGTCCGACTCTCGGAGGTAGACCACCACGGGCTTTCCGAGGGCCATCGCCTCGACGGCGACTCCCCCATACCAACCGGCATAGAGCTGGTCGATCACGACGTCAGCGTTCCGGTAGCGGGCGAGGGCCTCGGCGTTGCTCACGCCCTCGATGAGGTCGAGCTCGAACGCGTAACCTTCCGACGCTAGCTCGGAGAGCGCCCTCACGATGAGATCGGTGCCCTTGACGGCGCGGTTGCTGGGCGCATGGGCGAAGACGAGCCGCTCGTGCTCCTCCTGGGTGTACCGCGGCTCCCACTCGCTCACCGCGACGTGACCGTAAGGTACGAACTCAGCCGACGCGGGCAAGACGTTGAGGAGGTCGGGGTTCACCGCGTAGATCGCGAAGGCGTGTCTGCCCATCAGCGTGATCTGGCGGCGTTTCCACGCGTCGCTCTCGGCGGTGTAGTACCCCGGGGGAACCTGGGTGGCGATGCTGATGTCGAAGTGCTGAAGCGAGTAGTCTCCCTGACGCGCGTCGTCCCCCTGGTAGTGGACGAAGACAGGGATGCGGCGAGCGCGGAGCACGGCGAGCTCCGCGCGTTGCAACACGCCCGCCACCACTCCAAGCGCGCGAGCCAAGAGCCGCCCCGCGGCGCTTCCACCGGAACCGCGGCGGGAAAGCAGCTTGCCCCCGTTGGAGAACAACGTGCTGCCGTAGTTGTAGTGGACGGCATCCCATCGGCCGAACACGTAGGTTCCCGCCCGCAGCGCCGTGAGCATCTGACGCAGCACGGGTTCCTGGGGCTCGGTCAGGACCCGATCGACGGGATAGTTCAGGTAGTCCTGGTCGATCGTCCATACCTGGGATTCGATCCCCTGCAGCCGCAACTGCCGACTGAGTCCGGACGGGCCGCCCCCGACTGCGGTGGGGAGATGGAGGACGCGCATCAGTCGCGGATGTCAGGCAGAGCTTCGCGCAACGTGATCGACGGGGGTCGGAGGAGTTCGCCCATCCGTTCGGTGGATGCGATGAGGTCGGCCGGGGCGCCGTCGCTGTGGTCGAAGACGGGCTCCAGCCCGGAGTCGCTTCCGAAGAGTTCACCGATGTCACGCAGCGAGACCGTCTCGGGACCCGCGACATTGACCGTCACCCGACCCTCGAGCTTTGCCGCCGCGATCGTGGCGGCGGCCGCGTCGGACGCGTGGACGGGGTTGATCCGCATCCCGTCCGGCCCCTGCAGACCGAGCGCTTCGCCGTTGCGCACCCGATCGTAGAGGCGGGGAATGAGCATCGAGCGACTCTGTGCAGGCCCGTAGATGAAGAAGTAGCGCAGGGCGGCGGTCGAGAATTGGGCGCCGTAGCTGCCGACGAGCGCCTCGCTCGACAGCTTGGTCGCGAGGTAGAAACCGAGATCAGCGGGCTCGTGCAGCGGCGAGTCTTCGGTGAGCTCGGTGCCTGCCGCCCCGCGGTAGACACCGCCCGACGAAGCGTAGACGAAGTTGGTCACGCCGCTCCGGGTCGCGTAATCCAACAAGAAGGCGGTCGAGGCCACGTTGATGGCGAAAACGGCGGGCGCCGCGCCCGGAAAGTCTCGGAACTCCCGCGCCTGTGCTAGGTGGAAGACCGCGTCCATCCTGGTGGGCAGCGCCGACTCGGCTAAAGGCTGCGACAGGTCGGCTGAGACGAATCGGACGTCGTCGCGGAATCCTTGGCTGGGGTCGCGGACCACGGCGTGGACTTCCACGCCGTCGTCGGCGAGGGCGTCGACAGTTGCCCGGCCGAGCAAGCCGGCCGCTCCGGTCACCAGTGCCGTCTTCATGGGAATCGATCTCCTCTCACGGGGACTGCTGAAGCAGTCTCGCCCACTGGTCGGGCGAGGCGACGCCGCGTTCGAACGTGCCCTCTGCCATCCTCGCGTAGACCTCGCTCTGGAGTTGCGCCGTGAGTTCCGGCGAATGCCGCTCGAGAAGCCACGCTCGATACCGGGACCGGGTCTCGCCGATCACGACGTCGCGCCCTCGCTCCGCGATGTCGCGCAGTACGCCCGTCGTCTGACGCACGATCTCCTCCGTGGTCGCCGCGTGGTGCCAGGGCACCGGGCCGCCGATGAGCTGCTCACCGATCGGCGCGAGGCCCCTGCTGACCAGCGGCGTTCCCTGTTCTACAGCGCGAAGCGCGAGCGCGCCGAACGCGTCGAGCCCGAACTGGTCCCACACGACATCGACGTCGGCCATCATCCGCTGAAGCGACAACCTCGCCATCGGCGGGACCCACGCCACTTTCCCTCCAACCCCGGCTTCCTCCAGGAAAGACCGCGACTCAGCCAGCTGGAGTCCCCATTCGACGGCCACCAGCCCGACGTCGACGCCGGAGCGGCGCAGCTCGACGAACGCCGTGAGAGCCTTCTTCGAGCCCTTGTCGTGGTGCTTGCTCCAGTTCTGACTCGACGGCAGAAGCACCAGACTCGACGAACTCGTCTGCTCCAGGATCGCTTTTCGGCGTGGCGCCGACCCGGCGAACGGTACTCGGTCATCGAGGGTGTAGGGGTGGGGCAGCGCGGTCCATCGACCCGGGGCAACTTCTTCGGCGATCTCGATGGTGCGGGGGTCGAGATTGGTCACCCAGAGCTGCATCGCTTCTTCGATCTGCTTCCGGTAGGCCTTTCGGAGAACCGCGGATTCCCGCCCGCCGTCCGCGATCCACCGAACGGTCCCATGCTCCAGGTAGGCCGTCGTGCGCGGGTTCGGCGGCACCTTCAGGTGGATCAGCGAGTCAGCACCGTACAACACATCGACGACACCCGAAATCGGGCTGAGCCTGGGGCGCCGAGCGAGGACCATCCGATACGACGCATCGAAGATCGGCTGTGCCCAGCGCTTCCCGTAGAGCGGGAGGAGGATCGCGCGCGCCACGGACATCATGTGCCCGCTCAGCCCGCGACCCCCGGACTGTGGGGCGACATCACCGGCGGCGGACGGAGCTGTGAGGTCGGTGAACTTCGAGTTGACGGCGACTGCCCCCGGCACTGTCGACCAGTCGGGTCGGTGCACCCATTCGGCGCCCGGAACCTCGAAGTCGGCCGACTCCCAGGCTGGCGCGGAAATCGCGTGCTCGAGCCCGAACATCCGAATCGGGAGCTGCGATGGGATGTCGGCATACTGCCCGAGGAGCAATGCGTTGTAGTAGGCGTTGTTCGCCGTGTTGCCGAAATGCCGAAGCTGCATCACCCGGTCACGCGTCCTTCAAATCGGCCGCGTCGATCCACTGCGGCCATGCGTCGGTCGCCGCGCTACCAGATCGGAACGACCCGTCGAGGATTGCAGCATAGAGATCGTGCTGGAGGGCAGCCGTGACGGCGGGTGGGTGGCGTTCGAACAGCCAGGCGCGATACCGGTCTCGGGTCGACGCGACAACCGAGGCCCGCCCATCGCGGGCGATCTGCTCGAGCACCTGAGTCGTCTCGTGCACAATCTCGTCGGTCGAACCCGCCGCCCGCCAGGGGACCGGACCCCCAATGAACTGTTCGCCGATCCGCGTCAGCCCACTGCTGACGAGCGGGGCGCCCTGCTCGACCGCCCGAAGGGCGAGGGCTCCGAAGACTTCGAGGCCGAACTGATCCCAAACGACATCAACATTCGCCATCATCCGCTGCAACGGGAACCTAGCCAGCGGCGGGAGCCAGACGACATTCGCACCCACTCCGGCCTGCTCCAGGTACGTTCGCGACTCGGCGAGCTGGTGTCCCCACTCGATCGCAATGAGTCCGACATCTACCCCCCGACGGCGCAGCTCGACGTATGCGCGCAGCGCCGTCATAGAGCCCTTGTCGTGCTCCTTGCTCCAGTTCTGGCTTGCCGGGAGCAGTACGAGGAACTGGGAACGCGACGCTCGTAGCAGTGCGTCACGTTGAGTCGACGATTCCGGAAAGGGCACGCGCGGATCGGGAAGGAAAGGGTGAGGGAACGCTGACCAGCGCCCAGGCATGAGGTCCTCCGCGACCTCCAACGTGCGCGGATCGAGGTTCGTGACCCACAGGTGCATGGACCGTTGCACTTGCTGACGGTAGGCGTCTCGGAAAGCCTTCTCGGCGCGACTCCCGTCGGCCACCCAACGGATCGTGCCGTGTTCGAGGCAGACCGTCCGTGACGGGACCTTCGGGATCTGTTCGAGAATCAATGAGGGGGACCCGTAGACCACGTTGACGTGTCCGGCCTGCTCGGCGAGCACGGGTCGGCGCGCCAGCGCGCGACGATCCCGCACCTCGACCAGCGGCCGAGCCCAGGCCTTTCCGCGCAGCGGCCCGAACAGCCTCGTCCGAGCGGCCATGACAAGTCGCGTGGCCGGAGACGCCGCTGCGTGAGAGGGCGCATCGCCAGCGGCCGGCAGGGACACGTTCGGCAGGTCTGAGTACGCGGCATTGACGGCGGCTGCCTCAGGGAAGAGCGTCCAGTCAGGCTTCGCCACCCACTCCGCGTCGGGTACGTCAAAGTCCGCCAGCTCCCAGGCCGGAGCCGAAATCGCGTGGTCGATGCCGTACATCCGAATCGGAAGCTCGGACTCGATCCCCTGGAAGTGATCGAGCAGGAGCACGTTGTGGACGGCATTGTTCGCCGTATTGCCGAAGTGGCGGACTCTCATGGGAACTCCGTCGTCGTCGCGCGAGAAGGGTGGCAGTTCGTCACGAGGACGGGCGAACCTGCGAGAGCCATTCATGCACGCTCAGCAAGCCCCAGACGAGCAGGCGTCGGTTCTCGCTGCCGGAGAGGTGTGCCTCGAGCACCGTCCGCACCGCGCTCTCGTCGAGCACGTCATAGAGGGGGCTCGCGCTGCCGAGCTGGCGACGCACGAAGTCGATGCTCTCGCCACGGAACCAGCTCGCATCCGGCGATGAGAAGCCTTGCTTGGCGCGGCCGGTGACGTCATCGGGAATGATGCGGCTCATCGCTTCCCGGAGGATCTGCTTGCCGTCCTTCGTGCGCTGGAAGAACTTGTCGGGCTTGGCGCCCGTCTCGTTCTCATTGAGCCGCACGACTTCGGCGAGGTTGTTGAGCTTGTACTTCACCGGTACGCGCATCGCGAAGTCGACCAGGTCGTTGTCAAGGAACGGCACACGCCCCTCGAGCCCGTGGGCCATGGAGATCTTGTCCTCGACGACGAGCAAGCCGTGGAGGAAGGTCTTCGCCTCGAAGTAGAGCGAGTGGTTGATGTAGTCCTCGGGACGCTGAGGTGCTTCCGGCTCGGCCGGGTAGACGCCGCGGAAGATGTCGCGCGTCGACACGTCGGCGACCTGCCCGCGGATGGGCGAGGTGAGCGCCTTCAACTCGTCGGGCGACGTGAGGCGCTGCCAGTAGTCGAAATAGCTGTCGACGTAGTCCTCGAAGTTGAGCGCGTTGGTCGCCCGGTAGTACCGCCACGGATAGCCGCCGAACAGCTCATCGCCGCCGGCACCCGAGAGGACGACCTTGACGAACTTGCTCGCGAGTTGAGCCGCGTAGTAGTTGGGGTAGCTCTGCCCGACGCGGGGCTCCTCGAGGTGGTGCGTGAGTGCCGAGAAGGAGCGCTCCATGTCGCCGGACTTCAGCACGATCTCGTATTGCTCGGTCTTGAAGGCCGCGGACATCGCCTCCGCGACGGCGCGCTCGTCGAACGCGAGCTCCATCCCCGAGGCACTGCTGAGGTCGAATCCGCAGGTGAACGTCTTCATCCCGGGGAACGAACCCGCCGCGACCGCAGTGATCGAGCCACTGTCCATACCGCCGCTGAGGTAGCTACCCACCTCGACGTCACTCAGGAGCTGACGGTTGACAGCCTGCCGGAAGAGTCTCTCGAGCTCCTCGACGTACTCTTCGTGGCTCGCCTCGGGAGACTCCTCGCGGAAGTCGAAGTCCCAGTACCGCGTGATCGTGAGGCGCGGAGACGACGACTTGAGGTCGAGCACGCCGTAGCTGCCGGCGGGTAGCAGCTCGATGTCGTGCAGGAGGGTGCGCTCCGAGAGGATGTTCTGGAACGTGAAGTACTCCATGAGCGCCGTCGTGTCGAGCCGACGTGAGAAGTCGGTGCGAGCCAGGATCGCCTTCTGCTCCGAGCCGAACGAGAACGTGTGACCCTGGTGGCTCACATAGAGCGGTTTGATGCCGTAGCGATCACGCGCGACGAGGAGGCGACGCTCGACCGAGTCGTAGAAGCCGATCGCGAGCATCCCGTTGAAACGCAGGAGCGCGTCGGGGCCCCACTCGATGAGGGCGTTGAGCACGACCTCGGTGTCGCTCGAGCCGCGGAAGCGGTGCCCGTGCGCCTCTAGCTCGGCGCGCAGCTCACGATGGTTGTAGACCATCCCGTTGTACGTGAGCACGTACCGGGAGTCGGCGGAGACCATCGGCTGGTGGCCGAGCGGCGAGAGGTCGATGATGGCCAGCCGGCGGTGGCCGATGCCGACGTTCTCCTTGATCCAGTGGCCCTCCCCGTCGGGACCGCGATGCGCGAGCGCGTCGGTCATCGACTGCAGGAGGACCGGCGAAATCGCGTCGCCCGCGAGGTCGACGATGCCGGCGATGCCGCACATGTGCTATCCCTCCTCGCGAGTTGCGACGCCCGCGTAGCTCACTCGTTGCCGGGGTTGGACTTGCGCCAGTCGATGAGCGCCTGCAGTCCGTCGCGCAGCGAATCCTGATAAGCGAAACCGAAGTCGCGCTCCGCCTTGTCGGTGGAGCCGATGCGGTTCTGCACCATGCGGCGGCTGTCTTCCGCACTGTACGGTCGGTACTCGACCTTGAGGTCGGAGCCGCGCAGCTCGAGGATGAGATCGCACAGTTCGCGAATGCTCGTCTGCACCCCCGTGCCGACGTTGTAGAACTCGTCAGCCACATCGCTCTGCAATGCGAGCACGTTGCAGCGTGCGACATCGCGCGCGGTGACGAAGTCGTATGCCTGCGACCCGTCGCCATTGATGACAGGAGCCTCGTTGGCGTCGATCTTGTTGAGCATGATCGGGATCACGCCGGTGTACACGGCGGTTTGGTCCTGGTGAGGTCCGTAGACGTTCATGTAGCGCAGGCCGACGTAGCTCAGGCCGTAGCGGTCGAAGAACGCGCGGGCCATCGCTTCGCCCGCGATCTTCGTGGCGCCGTAGAAGTTGCGGTTGTTGAACGGGTGCTCCTCCGTCATCGGCACGGTGACGGCGTCGCCGTAGACGCTCGCGGAGCTCGACCAGACGAGTCGCTCGATGTCGTTGTTGACGCACGCCTCGAGGACATTGAAGGTGCCCGCGATGTTCACGTCGAAGGCGGTGCGCGGGTAGTCCTTGCAGTGCAGAAGCCACATCGCCGCGAGATCGATGACGCCGTCGGCGTCGGAGAGTGCCTTGTTGAGCACGTCGATCTCGCGCACGTCGCCGCCGTCGGGGAAGACCGACACGCGGGGGTCGGTGAGCATGTGCGCGATGTTCGAACGCTTGCCGCGGGCGAAGTTGTCGTAGATGGTGATGCGATCGGCGTCGGTCGACATGAGCTCCTCGACGACGTGGCTGCCGATGAAACCGGCACCGCCGATCACGACGATGTGCTTACCCGCGATGTCCATAGCCAGATCCGTTCCACGATTGAGGGATACGCGCGCAGCGCGACCAGGCCGCGGCTGACGCGCGACGACCGAGTGTCAATACTAGTGTCGCGTTTCTGAAGTTGGTTGACGGTTCGCTTTCTTGAGGATGTCGTCGGCGGTTTTGGTCCAGACGAAGGCGTGTTTGCGGTCGTTCCAGCCGGTGACGAATTGGCGGATCTTCGCGTTGAGGTCTTTCACGCTGGTGAAGACGCCGCGGCGGATCGC
>NZ_JBASCU010000011.1:0-79792 GCF_049651805.1 Pseudolysinimonas sp. | reverse complement strand
CGTAGTGCCTCACGTCAAGATGCTCGCGAAAGGTGGGTGCGTGCCTCACCGGGTTTTGCTCGCGAGATTCCGGCGCTGAGCGCGGTGGTCTTGGCAGCGGCGAGGTGGATCAGGCGGGTTTGGATCGCGGTGATCTTGCGGGTGACTTCGGCGGGGTTCGTGTTCTTGAACAGCGCGGTCAGCTCGGCGGCTCTCGCCGTGGTGAGGACGCCGGAGTCGATGACGCGCTGGTAGGGGGTGCGGGGCTGGTCGTAGACGCGGACGTTCTTGCCGTTGCGGTTGGTGCGGTAGCCGATCGCTTTCGTGGTCGCGGTGAACAGGTTCAGCCGCACTCTGACGAGGGCGTAGAGCTCGTTCAGCAGCCGCAGCTCGGCCGGGGTGTCGTAGCGGTAGTGGAATGCGTGGCGGCGCACCACGTCGCCGTTCTTCTGCTCGACGTGGGCGTTGTCGTTGGAGTGGTAGGGGCGCGCCCGGGTGAAGAACAAGCCACGCTCGCCGGCCCACCCGATGAGTGCCTCGTTGATGAACTCACCACCGTTGTCGCTGTCGATCCCGGTGAGGCGGAAAGGCAGCCGCGTCTCGACGACGGGCATCGCTTCGAGCACCCACCGGTGCGCCCCGTTCTTGAGGGCGATGTTCTCGGTCCACCCGGTGTGCACGTCGGTGACGGTCAGGGTGCGGGCGAACTCGCCTTTCAGTGTCGGACCGCAGTGCAGCACCAGATCGATTTCGCAGAACCCGGGGGTCTGCTCGTGCTCGTCACCGGCCTTGCGGACCGTGATCGAGGTCCGTAACAGCGGCCCGGCTTTGGTGCCCGAGATTCCGGTCAGCCGCATCCCGTCCCGGGTGGGCTTGAGCAGCCGGTCGATCGTCGCCCCGGACACGGTCAGCAGCTGCGTCCGGGTGTGCTCGTTCAGCCGGTGCGCGTCGTCACCGAACTCGCCGTGCTCGATGAGCTTGGGCAGCCAGATCCCCATCGTCGCGGCCAGGTACTTCCCCGACGGCTGACCGGCGAGCATCCACACACAGATCAGCAGCCGCAGCGTGTCATACCCGTATGTCCGCGGCCGTGGCGCCCGCCTCGCCGCCCGTTGCGGCCCGCGTCGCGTTCCCGCGGCGGTCACCTGACGGCGGGCGTTCGCGCGCGACCAGCCCGTCGTCGCGACCAGCTCGTCCAGCATCCGCCCCCGCGCCTTCTTCGACGCAGCCGCGTACCCGCGGGCATACTTCTTCGTGATCTCACGCTTGGTCGACATCGACAACGAGCCCATCCCGCCAGCACACACCAGCGCTCGACGCGGGGCCAGCGTTTCGCGAGCAGATCCCAAATGAGGCACGCACCCCATTACGCGAGCACTATAGGTGAGTCTCGTCGCTCGTTTGACCCCGACCAGACACTGGACTAGTCTTACGAGGTTGCCTCCACCCCGGAAGCGACGATCCGAGCCCTCCACCGCAGGGTTCGCGCCACTGCATCTTTGAAGAGCACGCCGCGAACGCTCACCGGAGCGGGATTCACGATCTCCTCGAAGAAAGCAGTCTCTCCTGTGACGCGTACGTTCAGCCCCAAGCCGGCGGACATCCAGCGCGACTGGGTCGTCATCGACGCGACCGATGTCGTGCTCGGTCGCCTGGCCAGCCACGCCGCCGCCCTGCTGCGCGGCAAGCACAAGCCCACCTTCGCCCCGCACATGGACATGGGTGACTTCGTCATCGTCATCAACGCAGAGAAGGTCGCCCTCACGGGCCAGAAGCTCGAGAAGAAGCTGGCCTACCGCCACTCGGGCTACCCGGGCGGCCTGTCGGCTCAGACCTACGTCGAGATGCTCGAGAAGCACCCGACGCGTGCGGTCGAAAAGGCCATCCGCGGCATGCTGCCGAAGAACTCGCTGGGCCGCGCCCAGATCAAGAAGCTCAAGGTCTACGCGGGCGCCGAGCACCCGCATGCTGCGCAGCAGCCCAAGGCCTACACCCTGACTCAGGTCGCCCAGTAAGGACCCCGGAACCATGGCCAAGATCGAAGACATCGTTTCCGACGAGGTGCTGACCTCGTTCAGCACCGAGACTCCCAGCGAGCAGGCTGTCGAGCCGCGCACTCCGCGCATCCTCAACGTTCCCGGCGCAGCCGTGGGCCGTCGCAAGGAAGCCATCGCGCGCGTTCGCATCAACCCGGGCACCGGCACCTTCACGGTGAACGGCCGCACGCTCGAGGAGTACTTCCCGAACAAGCTGCACCAGCAGCTCATCACCGACCCGTTCAAGGTGCTCGACCTCACGGGCAGCTACGACGTGATCGCGAAGATCACCGGCGGTGGCCCCTCGGGCCAGGCCGGCGCGCTTCGCCTCGCGATCGCCCGCTCGCTCAACGAGATCGACCGCGAGAACAACCGCCCCGCACTCAAGAAGGCGGGCTTCCTCACGCGGGATGCCCGCGTGATCGAGCGCAAGAAGGCCGGTCTCAAGAAGGCCCGCAAGGCCTCGCAGTTCTCGAAGCGCTAGTCTTCGGGCGCTCGCGCTCATGGCTCGACTCTTCGGCACCGACGGAGTCCGGGGGCTCGCGAACGGTGACGTCATCACCGGCGACTTCGCCCTCGGCCTCGCGCAGGCTGCCGCGACGGTTCTGACCCAAGGTCGGCACGCCGAGCGTCGGCGTGCCGAAGGACGCCGCCCGCGGGCGGTGCTCGCGCGCGATCCGCGCATCTCGGGCGAGTTCATCTCGGCCGCGGTCGCCGCGGGTCTCGCGAGCTCGGGAATCGACGTATTGGATGCGGGGGTCATCCCGACGCCGGCCGTCGCGTTCCTCGTCGACGACATCGGCGCCGACTTCGGGGTCGTCGTGTCGGCGTCGCACAACCCGGCGCCCGACAACGGCATCAAGTTCTTCGCCTACGGTGGCACGAAGCTGCCCGACGAGGTCGAAGACCGAATCGAGGAAGCCCTAGCGAGCCCCGAACTGCTGCCGACGGGCGCGGATGTCGGCCGCATCCGCCGGTTCGCCGACGCCGAAGACCGTTACCTCGTGCACCTGCTCGGCACACTCGGGGGCCAACGGCTCGACGGGCTCCACATCGTCATCGACTGCGCGAACGGCGCGGCGGCAGGCATCTCGCCGCAACTGTTCACCGACGCCGGAGCCACCGTCACCGTCATCGGCAACGACCCCGACGGGCTCAACATCAATGCCGGGCTCGGGTCGACGCATCTCGGGCCCCTGCGCGAGCAAGTGCTCGAACTCGGGGCGGATCTGGGCATCGCGCATGACGGTGACGCCGACCGCTGCCTGGCGATCGACCACACGGGCGAGGTGATCGACGGCGACCGCATCATGGCGATCCTCGCGATCTCGTTGCGCGACCGGGGGATGCTGACCGACGACACTCTCGTCGCCACCGTCATGAGCAACCTCGGCCTGCGCCTCGCAATGGCCGAGCACGGCATCCGTCTGCTGGAGACCGCGGTCGGCGACCGCTACGTGCTGGAAGCGATCGCCGAGCATGGCTTGTCGCTCGGCGGTGAGCAGTCGGGTCACATCGTCTTCCGGCACCACTCGACGACAGGTGACGGGCTGCTCACCGGACTGCAACTCGCGGCCGAGGTCGTGCGCAGCGGGCGGAGCCTCGCCGAGCTGGCGACCGTGATGACCGTCTATCCGCAGGTTCTCGTCAACGTTCGCAACGTCGACCTCACTCGGCTCGACTCCGACGCCGAAGTCACCGCAGCCGTGCGCAGCGTCGAGGGTCGTCTCGGTGACACCGGACGCGTGCTGTTGCGACCGTCGGGCACGGAACCACTGGTTCGGGTGATGGTCGAGGCCGCGGATGCCGACGCCGCGGAATCGCTCGCGGCGGAGCTCGCTGAGGTCGTTCGCTCGCGGCTGTCGATCGAAAGCTGATTCCGAGGCCTCGAGGACTCTAGACTCGCCGCCATGGTGCGCATCGTGCTGGTGTTGGGCGCCGGCGCGGTAATCGGCAGCATCCTCGGGGCGATCGTCACCGGTGACCCGCTCTACACGATCGGATGGGCGGTGGGGTTGCCGGTTCTGCTGACGGCGGCCGGCTTCCTCGGCAGCCGGCGGCGCAAGCAGCAGCAGCTCACAGCGCCGGGGACAGTGCCGGGAATCATCGGCTCGACGCGCACCCGGCCGGTCCCCACCGAGGCGGTGCTCAACCCGGAGCCGACGGCCGTGCCTGCTACCGGCGCCACCCTGAACGGGGAGCCGCTCGACCCGGCGGTACTCGCGAACATGCCGGAGCCGCGACCGCGCGAAGCGGTTCACTGGGCGAGCCGGGCCCTCACCATTGCGCTAGTGCTGGCCGGCGTCGCCCTGGCTTTGATCCCCGCGTATCGCACGATCGGGTGGACGGTCACGAACATCGCCCAGGGCCGGTGGGACGGCAACGACATGCGCACCGGGCTGCATCAGCAGGATGCCATCGATGACCTCGCTGCGGTGATCGGGTCCTACGACTTCGTCGCGGTCAACTTCTACGACAGCTATGTGCTTGTCGAGGCACCGACGTACGTGGGCGCGACGACGACCGATCAGTACGAGTGGCGCTACGGACGTGCGAGCAAACAGGGGCCGTACAGCGGCGCCGTCGTCGGCCTCTTCGACGCATCGACGATCGACTTCTCCATCGTGGGTGACCTCGTCGCACGCGCGAAGGCCGACACCCGCTGGACGGACTTCACCGCCCTCTATCCATCGCTGCGCGCCGACGAAGACGGTGTGCCGCGGTTCGGCGTCTACCTCGGAAACGACTACTACTCCGCCAGCTATACCTTCACGGTTCAGGGAGACTTGATCGACAGGTACGGAACCGGATTGGATTAGAGGATGCCGCTGCAGGGGGAGTACGCGCCGAGCACGAGCGCCTGGGCTCGCAAACAGGCAGAACGGTATGAGGCGTCCGGAGGCACCGAAGCGCAGACGCTGTACGACACCGGGATGCCGGTCATCGTGCTGACGACGCTCGGAGCGAAGAGCGGCAAACTGCGCAAGACGGCGCTCATGCGCGTCGAACACGACGGCGTCTATGCGGTGGTGGCGTCCCGCGGCGGTGCACCGCAGCATCCTCAATGGTATTTCAATCTCGTCGCGAACCCGCTCGTCGAACTTCAGGACGGCTCCGACAAGCGCGATTACCGCGCCCGCGAGGTGCACGGCGATGAGAAGGCGATCTGGTGGGAGCGCTCGGTGGCGGCTTACCCGCCCTACGCCGCCTACCAGAAGAAGACCGACCGGCAGATCCCGGTGTTCCTGCTGGAGCGCGTCGGCACCGACGCCGGCTAGACCTTACGCAGCAACACCGTCGACACGGTGTGATCGGCGCCCTTGCGCAGCACGAGCGATGCCCGCGCGCGGGTGGGAAGGATGTTCTGCGCGAGGTTCGGCCCGTTGATCTCGTTCCAGATCCGGCGGGCACGCTCGACGGCTTCGGTTTCGCTCAGTTCCGCATAGCGGTGGAAGTACGACGAGGGGTCGGCGAACGCTCCGCGCTGGAGGCGCAGGAACCGCTCCACGTACCACCGCTCGATGTCGCTCGAGCGTGCGTCGACGTAGATCGTGAAGTCGAACAGGTCGCTCACCGCCAGGCGGCCTGAGGCGGGCGGTTGCAGCACGTTGAGGCCCTCGACGATCAGCACGTCGGGTCGGCGCACGACGATCTGCTCGTCGGGCACGACGTCGTAGACGAGGTGCGAGTAGACGGGTGCGCGTACCTCGGCGGCTCCGCTCTTCACCGCGGACACGAACTTCAGCAGGGCGCGACGGTCGTAACTCTCGGGGAATCCCTTACGCTCCATCAGGCCGCGGCGGGCGAGTTCGGCGTTCGGCAGCAGGAATCCGTCGGTGGTGACGAGTTCGACGCTCGGGGTATCGGGCCAACGGGAGAGCAGTTCGCGCAACAGGCGGGCGATCGTCGACTTGCCGACCGCCACGGAACCCGCGACCCCGATCACGAACGGCGTCGGCCGCACGGGCTGCCCGAGGAACTCGTGCACGGCGGATCCGGTGGAGAGGGCGCCGGCCACGTACAGGTTCAGCAGGCGGCTGAGGGGCACGTAGACCTCCGCCACCTCGGCGAGGTCGAGCGTGTCGCCCAGCCCGCGGAGCCGCTCCACCTCGCCGGCACCCAGCGGCAGCGGGGTCGACGGGGCGAGCGCGGCCCACTCCGCCCGATCAATCTCGAGGAACGGTGTGGACCCGCTGTGCGCAGTGCCGGGGTCGGACATCGCTGACAGGTAAACATAGAATCGAGTCTCATGTGCGGCATCGTCGGATACGTCGGCCCCGGGAGCACCCTCGAAGTGCTCATGGGGGGCCTCAAGCGACTCGAGTACCGGGGCTATGACTCGGCCGGCGTCGCCGTTCTCGACGACGGCGGGCACCTCGGCATCCGCAAGAAGGCCGGCAAGCTCGGGATGCTCGGCGACGAGCTCGAGGGAACGCCGATCGCCGACGGTCACACCGGCATCGGGCATACGCGCTGGGCGACCCACGGGGGTCCGACCGACGGCAACGCCCACCCGCACCTGGGGGATGACGGCAAGCTCGCCCTCATCCACAACGGCATCATCGAGAACTTCGCCGAGCTGAAGCGCGAACTCACCGATGCCGGCGCCGAGTTCTCGAGCGAGACCGACACCGAGGTCGCGGCGCTGCTCGTCGGCGGGCTCTACCGCGAGACCGGTGATCTCACCGAGGCCCTGCGCCGCGCCGTCGCTCGCCTCCACGGCGCGTTCACGTTGCTCGTCGTCCACCAGGACCAGCCCGGCGTCGTCGTCGGCGCGCGCCGCAACTCGCCGCTGGTGATCGGGCTCGGTGAGGGCGAGAACTTCCTCGGCTCCGACGTGGCCGCCTTCGTGGAGCACACCCGTCGCGCGATGGAGATCGGGCAAGACCAGATCGTCACCATCCGCCCCGACTCGGTCGAGGTCACCGACTTCGACGGCGCGCCCGTGACGACCCGCGAGTTCGAGATCGCCTGGGATGCCTCCGCGGCTGAGAAGGGCGGCTGGCCGACCTTCATGAAGAAGGAGATCAGCGAAGAGCCCGAGGCGGTTGGCAAGACCCTGCTGGGGCGGGTCGTCGATGGGGCGGTAACCCTGCCGGAACTCGACGGCGTCGCCGACATCCTCGCCGGTGTCGACCGGATCGTCGTGCTCGCCTGCGGAACGGCGGCTTACGCGAGCATGGTGGGCAAGT
This sequence comes from Pseudolysinimonas sp., assembly GCF_049651805.1. GTDB lineage: Bacteria > Actinomycetota > Actinomycetes > Actinomycetales > Microbacteriaceae > Pseudolysinimonas_A. The sequence goes on along the minus strand of NZ_JBASCU010000011.1, from coordinate 72,585 downwards.
ATGCGATCGAGACCTGGACGCGCATTCCGGTCGATGTCGAGCTCTCGCACGAGTTCCGCTACCGCGACCCCGTCGTCGGGCCGAACACGCTCGTGGTGTCGGTGAGCCAGTCGGGCGAGACGATGGACACGCTCATGGCGGTGCAGTACGCGAAGGCCAAGGGTGCGCGCACCCTGTCGATCTGCAACACGCAGGGCGCCACCATCCCGCGGGAATCCGACGCCGTGCTCTACACGCACGCCGGACCCGAGGTCGCTGTCGCATCGACGAAGGCGTTCGTGGCGCAGATCACCGCCCTCTACCTGTTGGGTCTGCACCTCGCGACGATCCGGGGGACCCTCGATGTCCCCGCAGTGGCGGCGCTGACCGAAGAGCTGCTGAACCTGCCCGCGAAGCTCGACCAGGTCGTCGAATCGTCGGGGGAGCGCATCGCGGAGTTCGCGCAGTGGATGGGCGCGGTGCAGTCCGTGCTGTTCCTCGGTCGCCACGCCGGTTACCCGATCGCCCTCGAGGGCGCGCTCAAGCTCAAGGAGCTCGCCTACATCCACGCCGAGGGCTTCGCCGCCGGTGAGCTCAAGCACGGCCCGATCGCGCTCATCGAGCCGGGCCAGCTCGTCATCGTCGTCGTGCCCTCGCCGCGCGACCCGAACTCGCTGCATCCGAAGGTCATCTCGAACATCCAGGAGATCCGCGCCCGCGGTGCCCGGGTGATCGCCGTGGCCGAAGTCGGCGATGTCGAGGTGCTGCCGTTCGCCGACGAGGTCATCCGCATCCCGCTTGCCGGGCCGCTGTTCGAGCCGCTGCTCGCCGTGGTGCCGCTCCACGTCTTCGCGATGGAGCTGGCGACGGCGAAGGGTCTCGACGTCGACCAGCCGCGAAACCTCGCGAAGTCCGTCACGGTGGAGTAACCCCGGTGGCGATAGCGGGGATCGGGATCGACATCGTCGACCTCGCTCGGTTCGAACGGGCTGTCGGGCGTACCCCTCGCCTCCGCGAGCGCCTGTTCGCCCACAGCGAACGCGATCTTCCGCTGCGCTCGCTCGCCGGCCGATTCGCGGCGAAGGAAGCCCTCATGAAGGCCCTCGGCGATGCCACCGCCGTCACTTGGCACGACATGGAGGTCGTGTCGGATGCCGAAGGCAACCCCTCGATGCGACTTTCCGGCGCGGCGGCGGCGATCGCCGAGAAGCGCGGCATCACCGACATCCATCTCTCGATGTCGCACGACGCGGGCGTCGCCATCGCGCAGGTCATCGTGGAGTCCTTCGACACGCCGGCGAAGCCGGCTACTCAGGAACCGGCATGAGCTTGAGGGAAGCCCGCATCGATCTCGCCGCGTTGCGGTCGAACCTGCGGGTGCTCACGGCGGCGGTGGCCCCCGCGCTGGTCTTAGGGGTCGTCAAGGCGCAGGCGTACGGGCACGGAGCGGTCGGCGTCGCCCGGACGCTCGCCGACGAGGGGGTGGACTGGCTCGGCGTCGCCGACCTCGGTGAAGCGCTCGAGCTGCGCGCCGCCGGCATCACGACCCCGGTGCTGTCGTGGCTGCACGGGCCGGACCTCGACGCGGCCGCCGCCGCTCAGAGCGACATCGACCTCGGGGTGAGCACGGTCGATCAGCTCGAGCGGGCCGCAGCCGTGGGGGCGACCGTGCAGCTCAAGGTCGACACCGGCTTGAGCCGCAATGGCTTCTCCTCCGCCGAAGCGATCTCGGCCTTCGCCCGCGCCGCCGATCACGAACGGGGCGGACGGCTGCGCGTGCGCGGCATCTTCTCGCACCTGTCCAACACCTCCCGCGAAGATGACGACCGCCAGATCGCGCTCTTCGCCGAACTCATCGACGCCGCGCACGATGCCGGCCTCGATCCCGAGTTGCGGCACATCGCATCGACCGAGGCGGCGCTCACCCGCCCTGACGCCCGGCTCGACCTGGTGCGGCTCGGCATCGGACTCTACGGAGTCGAGTACGACGAAGGAGTCGACCCCGCCGAGCTCGGCCTCACACCCGTGATGGAACTCGCGGGCAGCGTCACCGCGGTGCGGCGCGTGCCGGCCGGCACCGGGATGTCGTACGGCTTCATCGATCGCACCAGCCGAGAGACCACCCTCGCGCTCGTCGCGCTCGGCTACGCGGACGGGGTGCCCCGTGCAGCCTCGAGACGCGGCACGGTGGCCATCCACGGCACGACCTACCCCCAGGTCGGTCGCATTGCGATGGACCAGTTCCTGGTCGACGTCGGCGACGACCCGGTGGCGATCGGCGACCGAGTCGTGCTCTGGGGCGACCCCGCGACCGGTGCGCCGAGCGCGGGGGACTGGGCGCGCGCCGCCGGCACCATCGGCTACGAGATCGTCACCCGGGTCGGAGCTCGCGTGCCGAGGACCTACGCAGGATGACGACGCGCCTGAGCATCCCCGACGCCGAGGCGATGGAGGCGCTCGGGGCACGCCTCGCCGTCCTGCTGTCGGCGGGAGACCTGGTCGTGCTCGACGGTCCCCTCGGGGCGGGCAAGACGACGCTGACCCGCGGGCTGGGTGCCGCCCTCGGTGCCCGAGGCGCCGTCACCAGCCCCACCTTCGTGTTGGCTCGCGAGCATCCGACCGCCGCAGGCGTGCCGCTCGTGCACGTCGACGCCTACCGGCTCGCGACGGCGCGCGAGCTCGACGACCTCGACCTCGACTACGATGGGGCGATCGTCGTCGTCGAGTGGGGCGCGGGCAAACTCGACGGCGTCGCCGAGTCGTGGATCGATGTCACGATCGCCCGGGATGCCGTTGACGACTCCCGCGACGTGGTGATCACCGGCAACGGCCCCCGCTGGCAGCGCCTGGATGCCACCCTCGGTGGTTGAGTAGCCGCCGAAGGCGGCGTGTCGAAACCACACGGGGAGTGCATAGGCTTCTGACCGTGCTGCTCGCGATCGACACCTCGGCGGGAACCAGCGTCGCCGTCGTCGACGCCGGCCAGGTGCTCGCCGAAGCCGACGAACCGGGCACCCGTCGCCACGCCGAAGCGATCGGAACGTTGCTCCGCGCAGCACTCGCCGACGGGGGGCTCGAGCCGCGCGACGTCACGGGCGTCGTCGCCGGCATGGGCCCGGGCCCCTACACGGGCCTGCGGGTAGGCATCGCCGCTGCGCGGGCCTTCGCCTTCGGCATCGGAGCGCCGGTGCACCCGGTCGTGTCGCACGACGCGATCGCCTTCGGCCACTCCGAACGGGTGCTGGTCGTCACCGACGCCCGCCGCCGCGAGGTCGCCTGGTCGCTCTACGACCCCAGCGCCGTGCGCCTGGAGGGCCCCGAACTCTGCCTGCGCGACGGTTTCGACGCCATCGCGAGCCGCCACCCCGGCGTGCCGGTGCTCGACCCGCCGACGGTGAGCGCGGCATCCCTCGGCCTCGTCGCCGAGCTGCTGCTCGCCACCGGCCGCCCGCTCGGGCCCGCCGAGCCGCTCTACCTGCGCGCGCCCGACGTGACGCTGCCGGTGCCGAAGTGAACTGGGTGCTGCGCCGTGCGACGGCGGCCGACCTCGACCCGATCATGACGATCGAGAACGCCATGTTCCCCGCAGACGCCTGGTCGTCGTCGACGATGGCATCCGAGATCGCGGGCGAGCACGGGTACTACCTGGTCGCCGTCGCCGACGACGGGGGGATCGACGGCTACGCGGGGTTGCTCGCTCCGGAAGGCAGCGGCCACGGCGACATCCAGACGATCGCCGTCGTCGACCGCGCCCGACGTCGAGGGCTCGGTCGCACCCTCGTGCTCGCGCTCGTCAACGAAGCGCGCCGCCGGCGCGCCGCCGAGATCTTCCTCGAAGTGAGGGCCGACAACCCCGGAGCGCGGGCGCTGTACGAGGCACTGGGGTTCACCCAGATCGCCGTGCGGCCGAGGTACTACCGGGGTGGCATCGACGCCGTCATCATGCGCCTCGCGGTGCCCGAACCCGAGACGAGCCTCACGTGACCGGGCCCCTGGTACTCGGCATCGAGACGTCGTGTGACGAGACCGGCATCGGCATCGTGCGCGGCCGTGAACTGCTGGCCAACGTCATCGCCTCGAGCATGGACGAACACGCCCGGTACGGCGGCGTGGTGCCCGAGGTCGCCGCACGCGCCCACCTGGAGGCGCTGCGACCTGCCCTCGACGCGGCCCTCGTCGAGGCGGGAGTCGGGTTGCACGACCTCGACGCGGTCGCCGTGACGGCCGGACCAGGACTCGCGGGCGCTCTCATGGTCGGTGTCGGTGCGGCGAAGGCGCTCGCGATCGCGCTCGGGCTGCCGCTCTACGGCGTCAACCACCTCGTCGGACACGTCGGAGCCGACCTGCTGCGAGCCGACGGGGGAGAGCTCGATCTGCCCACGATCGCGTTGCTGGTCTCGGGCGGGCACACCTCGCTGCTGCTCGTGCGCGACCTCACGAGCGACGTGGAGCTGCTCGGCGAGACGATCGACGACGCTGCGGGCGAGGCGTTCGACAAGGTCGCCCGTCTGCTCGGCCTGCCCTATCCCGGCGGCCCGCGCATCGACGAGGCGGCCGCCCAGGGCGACCCCGGCGCGATCCGATTCCCGCGCGGCCTGACGCATCCCAAAGACCTGCACAAGCATCGCTACGACTTCTCGTTCTCCGGGCTCAAGACCGCGGTCGCCCGGCACGTCGAGCAGTCGGGTGACGCCCTCAACGTCGCGGATGTCGCGGCCGGCTTCCGGGAGTCCGTCGCGGATGTGCTCACCGCGAAGGCGATCGCCGCGTGCCGTGACCTCGGGGTGCCGCGGCTGCTGCTCGGTGGCGGGGTGGTGGCGAACGCGCGGGTGCGCGACCTCGCGACGCAGCGTGCCGCCGAGGCGGGCGTCGCCCTGCGCATCCCGCCGCTGGCGCTGTGCACCGACAACGGCGCGATGATTGCGGCTCTCGGGGCCCGACTGGTCGCTGAGGGCTACCCGCCCTCGGGCGACTTCGGCGCGGATTCCACGCTGCCGGTCACGATCGTGCAAACTTGAGCCCATGACCGATGCTCAGCCCCCGGTTCCGCCCGTCCCCACCCCGGAGGGCACCACGCCACCTCCGGCCACGCCGGCCGCCGAGCCGGCCTACCCCGCCTACGGGCAGACGCCGACCCCCGGCTACTACGCCCCGCCGACCAACACCCTCGCGATCATCGCGCTCATTCTCGGGTTCCTCGTGCCGATCGGCGGCATCATCTGCGGCCACATCGCGCTCAACCAGATCAAGCGCACCGGCGAAGGCGGGCGCGGTCTGGCCCTCGCCGGCCTCATCATCGGCTACGTGTTCACGGCCATCGCCGTGCTCTACATCATCGGCTTGATCATCTTCTTCGCCTGGATGGGGACCATGGGCGCGTACTCGAGCTATCCCTACTGAGCCGGCTATCCCCACTGAGCCGACTCAGAGGCGCTCGACCAGGATCGCGGTGCGCGAGCCGGCGATCCTGGTGAGCACCAGGGTGGCGCTCGCGTCGCCCGCGAGTGACAGCTTCTTGCGGAACGCGGCGGGGTCGATGTCGACCCCACGCTTCTTGATCTCCAGCGTGCCGATGCCGCGCGCGGCGAGTGCGCGCTTCAGGGTCTTCACGTCGAGCGGCATCCGCTCCAACACCCGGAACGACTGACCGAACGGGGTCGCGGGAGGTTCGGATGCCGTGATCCAGGCGATCGTCGGGTCGAGCATCCGGCCGCCGAGGCTGCGGGCGAGGTCGCCGATGAGCCGGGCCCGGATGACCGCTCCGTCGGGTTCGATCAGGTACTCATCCAGGTCGCCCGTGTCGGCGTCGGGGGAGTCGGCCGGGGCGCTGAGCTCCGAGATTCCGCCGCCGCCGAGCACCACCGCGGCGCGACGGATGCCGGGGCGCGCCAGCGAGCCCGACCAGAGCACCAGTTCCACCACTTCGCGGTCGACCGAGATCCACTGCGCCTCGCTCGTGTCGGGGATGAGCTCGCGATCGATGCCGGGGCCGAGCTTGATTCCCGTCGGCAGCCGATCAGCGAGTTCGAACGCCCAGTCGAGCGAAGGCGACCAGTCGCTCGGATCGGTGAGGCGGGTCGTTCCGTCGCGGCGAGCCGGGTCGAGCCAGACCGCGCCCACTCCGGCGAGGTCGACGTCCTCGGCATTCCCGAGTTCGACGCGTGCCGACGGGAAGGGCGCCAGGTTGAAGGCCGCGACCGCGGCGGTCAGTTCGTCGCGCTCGACCGCCACGACGCCGAGGTCGAGAGCGGCGATCGCCATCGCATCCGCACCGATGCCGCAGCCCAGGTCGGCGATGACGTCGATGTCGGCGTCGGCGAAGCGCCCGGCGTGCAGCGCCGCCACGCGCAGCCGAGTCGCCTGTTCGAGACCGACGGGGGTGAACAGCATCCGGTCGGCGAAGTCGCCGAACTTCGCGCGAGCCCGCGACCGCAGCCGGGCCTGCTCGAGCACCGCCGCCACGAGACCGCCGTCGTGCCCGGCCGCCCGCAACCGGGAGACGGTGCGCACGACATCGGCGCTCTGCTGAAGTTCGCCGACCTCGTCGAGCAACCGCAGCCCCTCCGGGGAGAGCAGGCGGCGCAGGTCGTCGACATCCATTCGGCCATTCTCCCCCTCACCGAGATTGGCACTCGCGTTGAACGACTGCTAACGAAACGCTATGGTTGTCTCTGGCACTCTCAGTCGGACTGTGCCAACTCAAACTTTCAGCAGCAGGGTCTTTTAGAAAGAGGTCATCCAGTGTCGGTCTCCATCAAGCCGCTCGAGGATCGCATCGTCATCAAGCAGGTCGACGCCGAGCAGGTCACCGCGTCGGGACTCGTCATCCCCGACACCGCGAAGGAGAAGCCCCAGGAGGGCGAAGTCGTCGCGGTCGGACCGGGTCGCATCGACGACAACGGCAACCGCGTCCCGCTCGACGTCAAGGTCGGCGACAAGGTCATCTACTCCAAGTACGGCGGCACCGAGGTGAAGTTCGGCGGCGACGACCTGCTCGTGCTGTCGGCGCGCGACGTGCTTGCCGTTATCGGCTAACACTCTGAGAAGGCCCCGCCTCCCGAGAAGCATCGGGCGGGGCCTTCCGCATACCCGGAGTAGGTTGAGTCGGTGCCGTCCGCTCCGCCCGCGCAGAGCCGTACCGGATTCCTCTACGCGATCGCCGCGTACGCCATCTGGGGCGGCTTCCCGCTGTACTTCATCGCCCTCGCGCCGGCGAGCGCCTTCGAGGTCGTCGCGTTCCGCATCCTCATGTCGCTCGTGCTGTGCGTGTTGCTCATCGCGATCACGCGTGCCTGGCACCCGCTCGTCGACCTGCTGCGCGACCGCCGCACGTCGCTGCTCATGCTGGTGGCTGCGATCGCGATCTATCTCAACTGGCTCGTCTACATCTTCGCCGCGCTGACCGGGCACGTCATCGAGGCGTCGCTGGGCTACTTCATCAACCCGCTCGTCACCGTGCTGCTCGGCGTGATCGTGCTGCGCGAACGGCTGCGTCCTGCACAATGGACGGCGCTTGCGATCGCCCTCGTCGCGATCGTCGTGATCGTCGCCGGGTACGGGTCGTTCCCCTGGATCGCGATCGTGCTGGCCGTCACCTTCGCCGCCTACGGGCTCGTCAAGCGCGTCGTCGGCGCTCGGGTCGACGCGATCACCGGGCTGACGCTCGAGACGGCGTGGCTGGCTCCGCTCGCGGTCGCGCAGCTCGTGCTCGTCGCCACCGTCGGCGGCGGGCTCGAATTCGGCGCCCACGGACCTGCCCACACCATCGCGATGCTGGCGGCAGGAGTCGTGACCACCGTGCCCCTCCTGCTCTTCGCGGCTGGCGCGCGTCGCATCCCGCTCGTCGGGCTCGGGATGGCGCAGTTCTTGACGCCGGTGCTGCAGTTCCTCGTCGGCTGGCTCGTGCTGAACGAGGCCATGCCCGCCGAGCGGTGGATCGGATTCGGGCTGGTCTGGCTGGCGCTCATCGTGTTGACGGCCGACATGATCGCCGCGTCGCGACCGCCGCGTCGCGTGGTCGTCGACCCAATCTGAGCAGAGGGCTCGACGGCAGCGGAGGCGAGCGGCCAGGATGACGGTCATGATCGCATCCCGCACTCTCGTCGCCGCCCTGATCGTCGCGGCGCTCGCCGGCTGCACCAGCCCGAGTGGCCCGAGCAGTCCCGGGGACCCGCCCGCGGACGCGAAGATCGACCCGTGGCTGGGTGACGACCTCGAGGTGGACTCCGCCGTCATCACCGGAGACTTCATGGGGGTCGCGCTCAGCGGGTTCAGCTGCGACGTCTCTCAATCGTTCTCCGCCAACGGCGACGGCGACGTCAGGCCGACCGCGGGGGTGACCGTCACCAGTGCCGGTTCGAGCATCAGCTACACCGAAGAGACGTTGATCTCCTCCGCGCAGGGTGGGGATGTGCCGCCGACCGGGGCGATGCCGGCGACCTTCACGGTCGCGACGACCCGCGGCTTCTGGGACATCGGCGACGGCGGAGCGAACACCGAGTGGACGCCGACGACGGTTCTCACCCTCACCGGGATCCCCATCCCCGAGGACGGCTGCGCCGCCGCCGACATGTGGTGGCTCGACCTGAGCGATGTCGGCACCGACACGGCCGAGATCATCCGGGCCTTCAGCGAAGACGGTCTTCGAAATGTCGCGAAGGAGTGCCCCGACGCCTGGTTCACCTGGGTGCCGCCGAACTTGACCTGCGACGAGTTCGACGCCCGCTTTTGACTCGGCGTCGCGCCTGCGTCGACCACGTTGGCGCGGTCGGTAGGGTGGCGGAGTCGCTGAAGAAGGAGTCCGGATGCCGCGCACCTCTGCTCGAGTCGTCGCGACGGCGCTCGCCGCCGCCGCGCTGGTCGCGCTCGCCGGCTGTGGAGCCGCAACACCCACTCCGACGCCGACCCCCACCCCGACGCCGACCCCGACGGGTGATGGGGAGTTGAAGATCGGCACCCTGTTCCCCTCGAGCGGCGGAGTCACCTTCATCGGACCGGCGCAGGTCGCCGGGGTCAAGGCCGCGGTTCGGGAGATCAACGCCGCGGGTGGGGTGAACGGCACTCCCGTTGTCGTCGTCAGCCGGGACTCCGGTGACGCGACGACGCAGAAGGTCGAAGAGTCGTTCGCCGACCTCGTCGGGCAGGGAGTGGATGTCGTCGTCGGCCCGTCGTCGTCGGTGCTGTCGCAACGGCTTCTCGGTCTCGCCGCGGACGCCGACATCCCGCTCATCTCCCCAGCGGCGACGTACCCCCAGCTGACTGCGCTCGACGATGACGGCATCTTCTTCCGCACGATCGCGTCGTACCCGCATCAGGCGATCGTGCTCGCCGACCTGTTCGCCGACCGCGACGTCGAGTCGGCCGCCGTCGTCTTCCGCGACGACGACCTCGGGTCGTCGCTCTCGGCGGCGCTCGCCGCTGCCCTGGAGGGCATCGACATCGAACTCGAGGCCGTCGAGGTGGCCGCCGACGCCTCCGCCGAGGATCTCGCCGAGGCGGTCGCCACGGTGAAGGAGGCGGCGCCGGGTGCCGTCGTGCTCGCCACTCCCGACAACGGCGATCAGACGAAGGCCCTCATCACGCAACTCTCCGCCGCCGGGTTCGGGGGTTCGAAGCTCTGGCTCACGAGTCAGAACCTCGCCGATTACTCGCAGGCGCTGCCTGCCGGCTTGCTCAATGGGGTCAACGGACTCATTGAGGGAGCCGAGACAGATGCGGCGTTCCAGGCGAAGATCAAGCAAGAAGATCCTGGCGTGATCGACTTCCGCTATGCAGCCGAGGCGTACGACGCGACGGTGCTCGCCGCGCTCGCCGCCGAACTCGCGGGCGACGACGGCGGTGCCTCGATCGCACGGATGCTCGCGGCGGCATCCGTGGGCGGCATCAAGTGCACGAGCTACGGGGAGTGCATCGACGTGCTGCGGTCGCAGCCCGACGTGGACTACGACGGCGTGAGCGGCTCGGTGAACCTCGACGGGAACGGTGATCCGGAGCGCGGAACGTACGTTGTCGTCGCCTACAACGCCGAGAACAAGTACGCGCGAACGGCCACGGCAGTCGGCTGAGCACTTCGACAGTAGCCGAAGTCTCGAAGTAACGATTCCGCACTGTTACATGCCTGTAACCGTCCGGAAGCGCTGTAGAGCCTTTACCGGACTACGGTGGCAACAACTGACCGGACGCTGTCCGGTCCTTGTCCTGTTTAGAACACTCAAGGAGTGACATGAGTATCACGACCAAGGCGTCCGCCTTCCGGTCGCGCGGCCTCAAGAGCAAGTTGGGCGGTATCGCGATTCTCGCGACCGGCGCCCTCGTGCTCGCGGGTTGTGCCCCGACCGCAACGCCCGAGGCTGAGCCCGAAGCGATCGCCGACTACACGATGACCCTCGGCACCCTGCTGCCGCAGACGGGTAACCTCGCGTTCCTCGGCCCGCCCGAAGAGGCCGGTGTCGGCTACGCCGCCAGCGAGGTCAACGCCTACGCCGAGTCGACGGGCCTGACCGTCGAGGTCGAGTACGGCGACTCGGGTAACACCGACAACAAGGCGTACGAGACCGAGGCTCCGCGCATTCTGGGCTTCGACCCGACCGCCATCATCGGCGCCGCGTCGTCGGGCACGTCGCTGCAGTTCATCGACCAGGTCGTCGGCGAAGGCGTCATCCAGTTCTCGCCGGCCAACACCTCCGATGCCTTCACCACGTACGACGACAACGGCCTGTACTTCCGTACGGCCCCGTCGGACGTGCTGCAGGGTGAGGTGCTCGGCAACCTGATCGCCGAAGACGGCCACCAGACGCTCGGCATGATCGTGCTGAACGACTCGTACGGCACCGGACTCGCGAAGTACGTCACCGAGGCCTTCGAGGCCGCCGGTGGCGAGGTCGTCGCGGCCCCGACGTACAACACGGGTGACACCTCGTTCGACACGCAGATCAGCGAGGTGCTGGCGGCTGACCCCGACGCCATCGCGCTGATCACGTTCGCCGAGATCAGCACCATCCTTCCGGGCCTGTTCGGCCAGGTCGACCCGGCGACGCTGTACTTCGTCGACGGCAACCTGTCGAACTTCGGCGAAGACTTCCCGGCCGGCTCCCTCACGGGCGCCAAGGGAACGCTGCCGGGCCTCTCGATCGGCGACCTCGGTGAGTTCACCGCGGCCCTCGACGAGTGGGTCGCTGCCGACGGTGGCGAGGCGCTGACCGAGTACTCCTACGCGGCCGAGTCGTTCGACGCCGTCATCCTTCTCGCCCTGGCCTCGCTGGCCGCGGGCGGGTCGACCGACGGTGTCGAGGTTGCCGCGAAGCTCCAGGAAGTCTCTGGCGGTTCGGGTGACGGCGAGAAGTGCTCGACCTACGCCGAGTGCGCCGACATCATCCTGAGCGGTGGAGTCGCCGACTACGACGGCATCTCGGGCCCGATCACCTTCGACGAGGTGGGCGACCCGACCGAGGCGTCCATCGGCATCTACGTCTACGGTGAAGACAACAACTACGGCGCCCTCTAAGCCCGTAGAGCACTAGAAGAAGCCCCTCGGCCTTCGGGCCGGGGGGCTTCCTCGTTGTGGTCGTAGAGCGCGCTCTACGCGCCGAGCGTGCCGAGGTAAAGCTCGGTGACCTTCGGGTCGCTGAGCAGTTCGCGGCCGGTGCCCGTGTAGGCGTCGCGGCCCTGGTCGAGCACGTAACCGCGGTCGCAGATCTGCAGGCAGCGGCGGGCGTTCTGCTCGACCATGATGGTCGTCACACCGGCCTGGTTGATCTCCGAGACGCGGATGAAGGCCTCGTCCTGCCGCACGGGCGACAGACCCGCCGACGGCTCGTCGAGCAGCATGACCTTCGGGTCCATCATCAGAGCCCTTGACATCGCGACCATCTGGCGCTCGCCGCCGGATAGGGAGCCGGCGCGCTGCTTGAGCCGCTTGCCGAGTTCGCCGAAGATGCCGGTCACGAACTCCAGCCGCTCCGCGTAGACCTTCGGCCGCTGGTACAGCCCCATCTGCAGGTTCTCTTCGATCGTGAGGCTCGGGAAGACGTTGTTCGTCTGCGGCACGAAGCCGACTCCGCGCGACACCAGCTTGTTCGCCTTGAGCCCGGTGATGTCTTCGCCTTCAAGCGTCACCGTTCCGCTGCGGACGTTGACCTGACCGAAGATCGCACGCAGCAGCGTCGACTTGCCGGCGCCGTTCGGGCCGATGATGCCGATCAGCTCGCCCTGCTTGGCGACGAGCGAGCAGCCGTTGAGGATGTTGACGCCGGGCAGGTACCCGGCGACGACGTCGGTAACCTCGACGACGGTCGCGGTGGTCGTGGTCACGGTCATTTCGCGTCCTCTTCTCGGGCTCCGGCGGCGGCGATCGCATCGGCGTCCGCCTTGACGGAGGCCTTCGCATCCGTGGTCGGATCCGCCTCCTCGGGCGAGAACCGCCCGGTGACGACGCCCAGGTCGAGTTCCTGATGCGCGCCCAGGTAGGCGTCGACGACAGCCGGGTTCTTCATGACGCTCGTCGGATCGCCTTCAGCGACGATCTTGCCCTCGGCCATCACGACCACCCAGTCGGCGATGTGCCGCACCACGTGCATGTCGTGTTCGACGAATAGCACCGTCATCCCCTGATCCTTCAGATCGAGGATGTGCTCGAGCAGCGACTGCGTGAGCGCCGGGTTCACGCCGGCCATCGGCTCGTCGAGCATGACGAGCGACGGCTCGCTCATGAGCGCGCGAGCCATCTCGAGCAGCTTCCGCTGGCCCCCGGAGAGGCTCGCGGCGTAGTCGTCTTTCTTGGTGTCGAGCTTGAACTTCTCGAGCAACCCCATGGCGCGCTCTTCGATCTCGCTGTCTTGCGGCCGCCAGAGAGCGGGGATGAGAGCCGAGAAGAAGCCCTCGCCGCGCTGACCCTTGGCGCCGAGCTTCATGTTGTCGAGCACCGTGAGCAGGCCGAGCGCCTTCGTCAACTGGAAGGTACGTACCTGACCGAGGCGGGACACCTTGTAGGCGGGTACCCCCGAGATGCCGTTGCCCTGGAACGTCCAGGTGCCCTGGTCGGGCTTGTCGAAGCCGGTCAGAAGGTTGAAAAGCGTCGTCTTGCCGGCGCCGTTCGGGCCGATCAGAGCCGTGATCGCGTTGCGCGGGATCTCGAGGTGCTCGACATCGACCGCGGTCAGACCGCCGAAGGTGCGACGCACGCCGTCGGCCACCAGGATCGGATCGGTCTTCGCGACGCCCGGAACGGCGTCGCCGACGTGCAATCCCGTCGACTTGGCACGCGCGGTCGGCGCGTGGAGCGAGGAGTCACTTGACAAAGGTCAGCTCCTTCTTGTTGCCGAGGATGCCTTGCGGCCTGAATATGACGATCAACATGAGGGCGATGCCGGTGAGGATGAAGCGCACCGTCGCCGCCTGGATCGTCGACATGAACGGCAGGATGTCGGCCGCGACCAGCGCGGGCAGCAGGTTGCCGAGGAAGGTCTGGATCACCCAGAAGATGACCGAACCGAGCAGCGGGCCGAACACCGTCGCCGCGCCTCCGAGCAACAGCGCCGTGTAGACGAAGAACGTCAGCGAGGTCACGTAGACCCCCGAGTTCACGTTGCGGTCCATCGCGTAGATGATGCCGCCCAGGGCCGCGATCCCACCGCCGAGCATGAGGGCCTGCAGCTTGTAGCCGAACACGTTCTTGCCCAGCGAGCGCACGGCATCCTCGTCTTCGCGGATGCCCTTCAGCACCCGGCCCCACGGGCTGTTCACCAGTCGGTAGACGACGAGGGCGGCCAGCGCGAGGGCGATGAAGCCCAGGATGCGCACCCACCAGCCGATCTCGGTGTACTCCCACGGCCCGAACCCGTAGGTGCCCTGCGGGATCGGGTTGTTGGCGCGGAACTCGGTGTGATAGCCGCTCAGGCCGTCGGCCGAACCGGTGACGTCGTCGAACGCCGAGGTGAGGAACAGCAGGCGCAACACCTCGGCGGCCGCGATGGTCACGATCGCGAGGTAGTCGCCTCGCAACCGCAGCGTCGGGATGCCGAGGATGAGCGCGAAGATCAGCGACGCGACGATGCCGACCAACACACCGACGTACCACGGCAGCCCGAAGGTGAGGATGGTGATCGCGTAGCCGTATGCGCCGAGGGCCATGAAGCCGGCGATACCCATGTTGAGCAGTCCGGCGTAGCCGAAGTGCACGGCCAGGCCGAGCGCGGCCAGGGCGTAAGCGATCGTCGCCGGCGAGATGATCGACGACGCACTGTTTTCGAGGATCTGAAGCCAGTCCATGGGGTTATCCGATCCTCTCGCGGCGGCCGAGGATTCCCTGGGGCCGGAACAGCAGGATGACGATGAGTACGAGCAGCGGAGCCGCGAAGCGGAGGTCCGCGGGGATCCAGAGGGTTGACACCTCGACGACCAGGCCGATGACGATCGCCCCGACAGCGGCTCCGAAGGCGGTGCCGAGGCCGCCGAGGGTCACGGCGGCGAACAGCAGCAGCAAAACCTCGCCACCCATGTCCCACTTCAACCCCGGCCGGTAGTAGGCGAACAGCACGCCCGCGAGCCCCGCGAGCCCACCGGCGAGCACCCACACGATGCGCACGACCCGGTCGACGTCGATGCCCGAAGCTGCGGCGAGCGACGGGTTGTCGGAGATCGCGCGAGTCGCCTTGCCGATGCGGGTGAACAGCAGCCAGGCGGCGAAGGCCAGGAGCGCGACGATGCTGATGACGATGCTCACCATGTCGATGACGGTCATCGAGACGGAGCCGAACAGGTCGATGCCCGCTGCGGTCGCCCCCGGGAGCTGTTCGGTGTCGCCGCCGATGAAGTACTGGTAGGTGTAGCGCAGCGCGAGCGACAACCCGATGCTCACGATCATCAGCTGCACGAGTCCCACCCGCTTGCGCCGCAGCGGACGCCAGACCGCGACATCCAGACCCAAGCCGAGTGCCGCGCTCAGCACCACCGCGATCGGCATGGCGACCCAGATCGGCCAGCCCGAGATGTTGGCGAAGAAGAAGGTCGTGATCGCGCCGAAGGTCACCATCTCGGCGTGGGCGAAGTTCGAGATACCGGTCGTGCCGTACACGAGCGACAGGCCGATGGCGGCGAGCGCCAGCATGAGGCCGAAGCTCAGGCCGTTGATCACCCGCTCGACCACGACGTCGAAGATGCCGGTGACGTTGCGCGTGCCCTCACCGATGAAGTAGTTCGCGGTCACCCGGCCGCCCGGGCCGACGGTGACCTCCTTGACGTTCGGAGTCTCGTTGCCCTCCTCGACGACGGCGATGCCCTCGGGCAAGGTGTCCTCGTTGAGGGTCACCGTGTAGTCGGCGTTCCTCTCGGGCACCCCGACGGCCCACTGGCCGTTCTCGTCGGTTTCGACATCGGTGTCGATGCCGTTGCCTTTGACGTTCAGCTCGACGCCGTCGAGCGGCACGTTGTCGAGCTGAACGTTGCCGCTCACGCGGTAGGGGTACTTGTCGGTATCGACTTCGTCGGCGTGCGCGGCCAGCGGCACGAGCAGTTGCAGACCGATGAGGCCTGCCAGAACTGCGACGAAGGCGCCCGCGAGACGACGGCGGCGCTGCGAGGGCGCCGGAGTCGCCGATCGGACCAAGGACACGGGACCTCCAGGTTCGGCGGCGCGTCCGAACCAGACGCGCGTCTGCATTGACGCTAGCCGCGGATTGTTGCCTTCGTGTTTCGGGCAGCCATTCGGGCTCGCCCCAGTATGGAACGGAATTCGTGAGGCTCCAAGCCGTTAACATCGAGTACCGGGCTTCATCGCGGCAGCCAGGTGCGCATCCTGCCTTATAACTCCGGTTCTGCGAGGACACCATGGACCAGCCCGATCCCTTCGGATTCGTCGGACTCACCTACGACGACGTCATGCTGCTGCCCGGCCACACCGACGTGATCCCCAGCGAAGCCGAGACGGCATCCCGGCTCACCAAGCGCATCGAGGTGTACGCGCCGCTGCTGTCGAGCGCGATGGACACCGTCACCGAGTCGCGTATGGCGATCGCGATGGCGCGTCAGGGTGGCATCGGGGTGCTGCACCGCAACCTCTCGATCGAGGACCAGGCCACCCACGTCGACAAGGTGAAGCGCAGCGAGTCGGGGATGATCTCCAACCCCGTCACGACGACGCCCGACGCGACGGTCGCCGAGGTCGACGCGCTGTGCGGGCAGTTCCGGGTGTCGGGTCTGCCGGTCATCGAGGGCGACGGTCGGCTGGTCGGCATCATCACCAACCGCGACATGCGTTTCGTGTCGCCGTTCGAGAAGGCCTCGACCCTCGTGCGCGACGTGATGACGAAGATGCCACTCATCACGGCGCCGGTGGGCATCGACCCGGATGACGCGGTCGCCATCTTCGCGCAACACAAGATCGAGAAGCTGCCGCTCGTCGATGCCGACGGGCGCCTGCAGGGGCTCATCACGGTGAAGGACTTCGACAAGAGCGAGAAGTACCCCAACGCGACCAAGGATGACGCGGGCCGGCTGCGGGTCGGCGCGGCGATCGGGTTCTTCGGGGATGCCTGGGACCGCGCGGGGGCGCTGCGGGATGCCGGTGTCGACGTGATCGTCGTCGACACGGCGAACGGCGACTCGGCGGGCGTGCTGGAGATCATCGGGCGCCTGAAGCGCGACACGGGTTTCTCGGCCATCGACATCATCGGCGGCAACGTCGCGACCCGCTCCGGTGCCCAGTCGCTCATCGACGCGGGGGCCGACGCGATCAAGGTGGGCGTGGGCCCGGGCTCGATCTGCACGACGCGCGTCGTCGCGGGAGTCGGAGTGCCGCAGGTGACCGCCGTCTACGAGGCGTCGCTCGCGGCGCGTGAGACCGGCATCCCGGTGATCGCCGACGGCGGGTTGCAGTACTCGGGCGACATCGCGAAGGCCCTCGTCGCGGGCGCCGACACCGTCATGCTCGGCTCGCTGCTCGCCGGCACCGACGAGAGCCCCGGCGACCTCGTCTACGTCAACGGCAAACAGTTCAAGAACTACCGCGGCATGGGCTCGATCGGCGCGATGAGCGACCGCGGCAAGAAGACCCCGTACTCGCGCGACCGCTACTTCCAGGCCGACGTGCCCTCGGATGCCCAGCTCATCGCCGAGGGCATCGAGGGCCGGGTCTCGTATCGGGGTTCGTTGGCGGCGACCGTGTACCAGCTCATGGGCGGCCTGCGGCAATCGATGTTCTACGTCGGAGCCCGCACCATCCCCGAGCTGAAGGCCCGAGGCAAATTCGTGCGCATCACCCCCGCCGGCCTGAAAGAGTCGCACCCCCACGACATCCAGATGACCGTCGAGGCGCCCAACTACTCCTCGTAGCGCCGTAGCCGCGCGCCATAGAGGGTTCTGTGACGCTCGGGAACCCCGCGTGCGGGGCCCCGCGAGGTCGCGAGGGGTTCCGTCGGCGCGGTCGTCGGCTCCTCCACCGCGTCGAATCGCGAACTCGATTTCACGGACGTGGGCCCGGCCGCCGCGTGATAATCGCTGACGGGCGATCTTGGTGCCATGAAGACCCTGACATCAGCCGTACCCGACGTTCTGATCCATGTCGACGAGGCCGAGTCGGCGGGAGGTTCCGGGCGTGCGCTTCGGGATGCCTGTCGTCGCGGGCACCTCGTGCGAGTTCGGCGTGGCTCCTATTGTCTGCGCGAGGTCTGGGACGCCCTCGAGCCCGGCGAGCGCCACATCCTCACCATCCGCGCGACGATTCGACGGGTTCGCGGCGAGTTCCTCGTCGCGGGCACCTCTGCCGCCGCGATCTGGGGGCTGCCGTATGCCGCCCGAGATCGCTCCGACGTCAGCTTGCTCGTGCCGTACCCCGGCGGTGGCTCCAGCGAGCCGGGTGTCAGACGCTCGTGCGTGTCATTCGACCGCGCCGAGCGATTCGACGTCGACGGCATCCCGGTCACCGGGTTGGCGCGCACCGTACTCGATCACGCGCGCACGACGAGCTTTGGACGTGGCGTCGCGATCGCCGACCGCGTGCAGTGGCGACGCGACCCGGATGCGATCCGGCTCGAGGAACTCTGGGCAGAGCTCGACCGCGCCGCCTTCGCGCGCGGCTCGGCGGCGCTTGCTCGTGTTCTTGCGTTCTCGACGTCGCTGTCGGATTCCGTGGGCGAGAGCGAAGGGCGCGCAGCCATCCATGCGCTCGGCTTCGAGACCCCTCAGCTGCAGCGCGGGTGGCAAGACGACGAGGGCGGGATGGAGTCCGACTACTACTGGGAATCGGTCGATGTCGCGGGGGAGTTCGACGGCAAGGTCAAGTACACGCGCGATGAGTACACGGGAGGCGATCCGTCTGCGGTGGTGTGGCGTGAGAAGCGCCGGGAGGATCGCCTGCGGCGGCTGGTGTCCGGAGTGCTTCGCCTCGTCACCGACGAGGTGCGCAACCCGCTGCTGCTCGCCCGGATTCTGAGCGATGCGGGGATTCCGCGGGGGCGGCTCTCGCTCGAGGGAAGGCGTTTCGTCACGACGGAACCGCGCGCGCGGGGGTCCCGAGCGTCGTAGAACCCTCTATGGCGGGAGAAAGTAGGCTCGACGGGTGAGCGACATCGAGATCGGGCGGGCCAAGCGCGCCAGGCGGGCCTACGCGTTCGACGACATCGCGGTGGTGCCGAGTCGGCGCACCCGCGATCCGCACGACGTGAGCGTCTCGTGGACGATCGACGCGTTCACCTTCGACATCCCGGTGCTGGCGGCGCCGATGGATTCCGTGGTGAGCCCGGCGACGGCGATCGCGATCGGCAAGCTCGGCGGCCTGGGCGTGCTCGACCTCGAGGGGGTCTGGACCCGATACGAGGATGCCGACAAGATTCTGAAGGAGATCCGCGGTCTCAAGGCGGAGGGCGCGACGAAGCGACTCCAGGAGATCTACGCCGAGCCCATCAAGCCCAACCTGCTGAAGGAGCGCATCGCCGAGATCCGGGCGGCCGGCGTTCCGGTCGCCGCCGCGCTCAGCCCCCAGCTCACGCAGGAGCACTACAAGACCGTCATCGACGCCGGCGTCGACCTCTTCGTGATCCGTGGCACGACGGTGTCGGCTGAGCACGTGAGCAAGGGCGTCGAAC
Source organism: Pseudolysinimonas sp. (assembly GCF_049651805.1). Classification (GTDB taxonomy): domain Bacteria; phylum Actinomycetota; class Actinomycetes; order Actinomycetales; family Microbacteriaceae; genus Pseudolysinimonas_A. The sequence goes on along the minus strand of NZ_JBASCU010000011.1, from coordinate 53,530 downwards.
CGCTGAACCTCAAGAAGTTCATCTACGAACTCGACGTGCCGGTCATCGTGGGCGGCGCCAGCACTTACACGGCAGCGCTTCACCTCATGCGCACGGGCGCCGCCGGTGTGCTCGTCGGTTTCGGGGGCGGTGCCGCGAGCACGACCCGCAGCAGCCTCGGCATCCACGCCCCGATGGCGACGGCGGTGGCGGATGTCGCGGGGGCGCGCCGCGACTACCTCGACGAGTCGGGTGGACGCTACGTGCATGTCATCGCCGACGGCGGCCTCGGCACGAGCGGCGACATCGTGAAGGCGATCTCGGTGGGTGCCGACGCCGTCATGCTCGGCTCGACCCTCGCCCGCACGGCGGAGGCGCCGGGCGGCGGCTGGCACTGGGGGTCGGAGGCCCGGCATCCGGAGCTGCCGCGCGGGCACCGGGTTGAGGTCGGAACGGTCGCGCCGCTCGAGAAGCTGCTGTTCGGCCCCGCCGACACCGCCGACGGCCGCATGAACCTCATCGGGGCGCTGCGGCGTTCGATGGCCACGACAGGGTACTCCGACCTGAAGGAATTCCAACGGGTCGAGGTCGTCATCGCCCCCTACCACCAAGGTTGAGCATGGTTCCCCGAAAGACCGTCACCCGATCCAATCGCCTCGGGCCCGAGGAACGCGCCTCCGCGATCGCCAACATGCGGGCCAAGGAGCTCGACATCCTGGTGATCGGCGGCGGCATCGTCGGCACGGGTGCGGCGCTCGACGCGGTGACGCGCGGTCTGCGCACCGGCATCCTCGAGGCCCGCGACTGGGCCTCGGGCACGAGTAGCCGAAGCAGCAAGCTGGTGCACGGCGGCATCCGCTACCTCGAGCAACTCGACTTCCGCCTCGTGCGCGAGGCCCTCATCGAACGCGGCCTGCTGCTGCAGCGGCTCGCTCCGCACCTGGTGAAGCCGGTGCGCTTCCTCTACCCGCTCACGAAGGGCGTGTTCGAGCGTGCGTACGTGGGCGCCGGGATGCTGCTCTACGACGCGTTCTCGTACACCGGCCTGCGGCCCCCGGGTGTTCCGCACCACCGCCATCTCACGAAGCGTCAGCTACTGCGGGCAGCCCCGAGCCTGCATCCCGACGCCTTCACGGGCGGCCTCACCTACTACGACGCCCAGGTGGATGACGCGCGCTACGTCGCCACGCTGGCCCGCACGGCGAGTTTCTACGGCGCTCACGCGGCGAGCCGGGTCGAGGTGATCGGCTTCCTCAAGGTGGGGCAGCGGGTCACCGGCGTGAAGGCGAAAGACAAAGAGACCGGCGAGGAGTTCGAGATTCTCGCGAAGCAGGTCGTCAACGCAACCGGCGTCTGGACCGATGACACCCAGGCCATGGTCGGCGAGCGCGGGCAGTTCAAGGTGCGCGCGAGCAAGGGCATCCACCTCGTCGTGCCGCGCGACCGGTTCCAGAGCAAGCTCGGGCTGCTGTTGCGCACCGAGAAGAGCGTGCTCTTCGTCATCCCGTGGGGCCGGCACTGGCTCATCGGCACGACCGACACGACCTGGGATCTCGACAAGGCGCATCCGGCGGCGACGGCGGCCGACATCGACTACCTGTTGGGCCACGTCAACTCGGTGCTCGCGACGAAGCTCACCCGCGACGATGTCGAGGGCGTGTTCGCCGGGTTGCGTCCGCTGCTCGCCGGCGAGAGCGACGAGACCAGCAAGCTCAGCCGCGAGCACATCGTGGCGCACAGCGTGCCGGGGCTCGTGGTGGTGGCGGGCGGCAAGTGGACCACCTACCGCGTGATGGCGAAGGATGCCGTCGACGAAGCCGTGCGCGCGCTCGACGGCGCGATCAGTGACAGCGTCACCGAGAACATCGGCCTGCTCGGCGCGGAAGGCTACGAGGCGGCATGGAACAAGCGCCACAAGATCGCGAGCGCCTACGGGGTGCACCGGGTGCGGGTCGAACACCTGCTGAACCGCTACGGCGTGATGACCGACGAGCTGCTCGACATGATTCGTGCCCGCCCCGAGCTCGCCGATCCGCTGCCCGGCGCCGACGACTACATCGGCGCGGAGGTCGTCTACGCCGCGACGCACGAGGGTGCCCTGCATCTGGATGACGTGCTCGCCCGCCGCACGCGCATCTCGATCGAGGCGTGGGACCGGGGCATCGCGGCGGCTCCCGTTGCGGCCGCGCTGATGGGCGAAGCGCTCGGCTGGGATGCCGCGCGTATCGACCGAGAAGTGGCGCTGTATGAGAAGCGGGTCGAGGCCGAACGGGCGAGTCAGGAGCAGCCCGATGACGTCGCGGCCGACCGCGTACGGCTCGAGGCGCCCGACCCGGTCTGACCCCCACGCTCGTAGACTCGACCCATGGTCGATGTCAGGCGGGTCAAGCTCCCCGGGGTCGGGGTGCTGCACACCTTCGTCACGGATGACGGCGGCAAAGTCGGGGTGATCACCCACCGGTCGGGGCACAGCGACCTGATCACCTTCGCGGATGCCGAAGACGGCGACGCGCGCAAGGTGTCGCTGCGGCTGGATGAAGACGAGGCCCACACCCTCGCCGAGCTGCTCGGCGGCACCCGCATCACCGAGTCGCTTTCGGGCATGGACCAGATCCCCGGCCTGAGCATCGACTGGTTCCCCGTCGACTACGACCACCACATCGCCGGGCAGCAGCTCGGGTCGCTCACCACCAAGGGCCTTCCGGGGGTGACCGTCGTCGCGGTCGTGCGCGGCGAGTCGGCGAACCCGGCCCCGGACGGCGACTTCAAGGTCTTCCCGGGCGACACCCTCGTCGTCGCCGGAGCACCCGAGAAAGTCGCCAAGGCCTTCCAGTTCTTCCGCACGGGGGAGTTCACCAAGGCCTCCGCGGAGCACGCCGCGCCGCCAGGAGCCTGACGTGCACCTGGCCGTGCACACCGACGATCTCGGCGTCGAACTTCTCACCCTCGGCGTTCTCTTCGTTCTCGCCTACGGCCTCGGACGTCTCGGCAAGCGCATCGGCTTGCCGGCGATCCCCATCTACATGTTCGTCGGACTCATCGCGAGCCCGAACTTCGAGTGGATCCCGTTCCTCAATTTCGAGCCTGCCGACGTCGAACTGATCGCGGTCTTCGGGCTGATCTTCCTGCTGTTCTCGCTCGGCCTCGAGTTCGACACCGAGGAGTTCTTCGGCAACGCGAAACGCCTGCTCATCTCGGGTGGCTCGCGCATTGCGATCAACATGATCACCGGCTTCGTGTTCGGGTGGCTTGTCGGCTGGGGGGCGCGCGAGGCGCTGATCATCGCGGGCATGACGGCGATGTCGTCGAGCGCGATCATCACGAAGCTGCTGATCGAGTTGCGGCGGCTGGCGAACAAGGAGACCCCGGTCGTGCTCGGCATCGCTGTCGTCGAGGATGTCTTCATCGCGGTCTACCTCGCGATCGTCTCGGTCGTGCTCAGCGGCGAAACCGAGGTCTGGCCGATCGTCATCCAGTTGGCGACGGCGTTTACCTTCTTGATCGCGATGTTCGCGATCGCTCGTTACGGTGGCCGGCTGATCTCGCGCCTCGTCGGCACACGTGACGACGAACTGTTCACGATCGCCTTCTTCGGTCTGGCGCTCGGTTTCGGCGGGCTCGGCGAACTGCTCGGGGTGTCGGATGCGATCGGCGCGTTCCTCGTCGGTCTGGTGCTCGGTGCGACCCGCTACAAGGCCCGCATCGAGGCGCTCACCATGCCGTTGCGCGACGTGTTCGCGGCGTTCTTCTTTCTCAACTTCGGGCTCGCCCTCGATCCGTCGACGTTTGGCGAGGTCGTCGCGCCCGTCGCCGTCGCGGTCGTGATGACCCTGATCGTCAACACTGCGGGCGGGCAGTTGATCGCCAAGCTGAACGGTCTGACCCCGGCGCAGGGGCTCAACGTGTCGACGATGCTGCACAACCGCGGCGAGTTCACCCTCATCCTGGCGACGCTCGCCGCCGCCGCCGGGCTCGATCCGCGGCTCACCCCGTTCGCCGGCCTCTACGTGCTCTCGATGGCGATCATCGGTCCGGTGCTCGCGGTCAACTCGGAGCGGATCGGCTCTCTGGGCCCGGCCGCGCGGCGCGCGCGGAGGGTCGATGAGGAGCGCGACCGAGAGTTCGCGCTGGCCGAACTGGCGATGGCCGGCGGCATCGACGACGATGAGGTGGCTGTCGAGGTCGCCGCCGGCGAACTCACCGAACCCGAGCCGAGCCCCGACGATGAGACAACACCCCAGCGCGAGAGGGATCCCGAGTATTGAGCACCACGCCGACATCCCTGTCGTCGCGCTTTTGGGCGATGGCACGCACGCCCCGCTGGATCGCCGCGCTCCTGCTGTCGCTCGCGATCGCCGCCGCGTTCGCCGCGCTCGGGCAGTGGCAACTCGACCGCAGCGTCGACAACGTGCAGGTCGTCGAGATCGACACCGAGACCACCGTTCCGCTGGAACAAATCGCCGAGCCGGGCAGCGGGGTGACGGATGCCCAACAGGGTCGCACCGTCACGGTGTCGGGCGAGTTCGTGCCCGGCGACATGGTGGCGCTGACCGATCGCAGCAACGGCGGCGCCGATCGGGGCACCTGGCTCGTTGGGCACCTCGTCACCGACGACGGGGTGTCGCTTGCCGTCGCACTGGGCTGGTCGTCAGACGCAGACTCCGCGGCATCCGACCTCGACCGCACCGAGTGGGTCGGCCGGTATCTGCCGAGCGAGCCACCGCAGTCCTCCGACTTCGAGGCGGGGAAGCGCAGCGCCCTCTCGGTCGCCGAGCTGGTGAACCTCTGGGCTGAGCCCGGGCCGGTCTACGGCGGCTACCTGGTGCTGACCGAGCCCATCCCCGGGCTCGACCCGATCCGCGCCGACGCTCCCGAACGCGAGGTGACGCTCAACTGGCTCAACCTGTTCTATGCCGTCGAGTGGGTGCTCTTCGCGGGCTTCGCGGTCTACCTCTGGTACCGCCTGGTTCGGGATGCCGTGGAGCGCGCCGAGGCCGAATCCGGGCTGGCAGACGCGACCGTAGACTGAGGGCATGCCTCTCGGACCTCGCGCTGCCGACGTCCCGCGCATCCGCCTCGTTCTGAAGCTGTTCCGCGTTTCGGCGATCATCACCGGCCTCTTCCTGCTGCTGCTCGTCGTGATGATGGTGGCGCGTTACGGCTTCCTGGTCGACATCGAGTATTCCGACGCCTACGGCTTCGGGCTCACCCCGCGCGACCTCATCGAAGAGCGCGGGTCGCTCAATGTCTCGCTCGTGATTCTGACCACGCACGGCTGGCTGTATGTGCTCTACTTGGCGCTCGACTTCCTGCTCTGGCGGTTCACCCGCTGGTCGTTCGGGCGGTTCCTGTTCATCGCGCTCGGCGGCATCATCCCGCTGCTGTCGTTCTTCTTCGAGTTCTCGGTGCCCCGGTGGGTGCGCGCCGAACTCGCCAAGGTCGAGCCCGTGGAGGCCCCCGCGTGAGCGCGGAGACGGCTGCACGGCCCGTCCTCGTCATCGACTTCGGCGCTCAGTACGCGCAGCTGATCGCGCGGCGGGTGCGCGAGGCGAACGTCTACAGCGAGATCGTGCCGCACACCATCACCGCCGATGAGGTGCGTGCGATGGATCCCGCGGGCATCGTGCTCTCCGGCGGGCCGTCGAGCGTGTACGAGGAAGGCGCCCCGGCGCTCGACCCCGGCATCCTCGAGCTCGGCGTGCCGGTGATGGGCATCTGCTACGGGTTCCAGATCATGGCGCAGCAGCTCGGCGGCGAGGTGGCCCCCACTGGGGGTCGCGAGTACGGGTCGACGCAGGTGCGGCTGACCGGCGAGCCCGGGGTGTTCCTTGAGGGGCAGCCCGGCGAGCAGACCGCGTGGATGTCGCACGGCGACTCGGTGGTGCGGGCGCCGGAGGGTTTCGACGTGCTCGCGTCGTCGGATGTCACCCCCGTCGCCGCCTTCGCGAGCGACGAGCGCAAGTTGTACGGGGTGCAGTGGCATCCCGAGGTGAAGCACTCCGCGCACGGGCAAGCGGTGCTCGAGAACTTCCTGCACAAGGCCGCCGGCATCCCGGGTGACTGGAACAGCGGCAACGTCATCGCCGAGCAGGTCGCCCGCATCCGTGCCCAGGTCGGCTCGGCGCGAGTGCTCGCCGCTCTGTCGGGCGGTGTCGACTCGGCCGTCGCCGCGGCGATCGTGCACGAGGCCGTCGGCGACCAGCTGGTGTGCGTCTTCGTCGACCACGGGCTGCTGCGGCAGGGTGAGCGCGAGCAGGTCGAGACCGACTATGTGGCGGCGACCGGCATCCGGCTCGTGACGGTGGATGCCCGTGAGCAGTTCCTCACGGCGCTCGCCGGGGTGAGCGAGCCGGAAGAGAAGCGCAAGATCATCGGGCGCGAGTTCATCCGCACCTTCGAAGCGGCGGAACGCGACCTGGTCACCGAAGCCGCCGCCGATGGAGAGCCGATCCGGTTCCTCGTGCAGGGCACTCTCTATCCGGATGTCGTCGAGTCGGGCGGGGGCTCGGGCACGGCCAACATCAAGAGCCACCACAACGTCGGCGGGCTTCCCGATGACCTCCAGTTCGAACTCGTCGAGCCGCTCCGCACCCTCTTCAAGGACGAGGTTCGGGCTATCGGCCGGGAACTCGGGCTGCCGGAGGCGATCGTGGCACGCCAGCCGTTTCCGGGGCCAGGACTCGGGATCCGCATTGTCGGGGAGGTTACCGGTGAGCGCCTCGATCTGCTCCGCGAGGCGGACGCGATCGTCCGTGCCGAGTTGACTGCCGCCGGGCTCGACGCCGAGATCTGGCAGTGCCCCGTCGTGCTGCTCGCCGATGTGCGCTCGGTCGGAGTGATGGGCGACGGCCGCACCTACGGGCATCCCATTGTGTTGCGCCCGGTGTCGAGCGAAGATGCGATGACCGCCGACTGGACGCGGCTGCCGTACGACGTGCTGGCGAAGATCTCGAACCGCATCACCAACGAAGTGGCAGGAGTCAACCGGGTGGTTCTCGACGTGACGTCGAAACCGCCGGGCACCATCGAGTGGGAGTGATGGCGCCCTCAAGGCATCAAAGTGCGTGATGCTATGCTGTCAAATGTGCGAACTACGGTCACTCTCGACCCTGACACGGAGTCGGTGGTGCGGCGCCTGATGGCCGAACGAGGCCTGTCATTCAAGCGCGCGCTGAATGACGCCATCCGTGCAGGGGCTACTGATCGCATTCGTTCGCCGTTCGCCACTCGCACGAAGGCGATGGGTGCTCCGGCCGTCAACCTCGACCGCGCGCTTCAGATCGCCGCGGGTGAGGAAGACGAAGAGTTGGTTCGCAGGATGCGGGCCGGTCAGTGATGATCGCCGGCGCATGAGAGTCGTCGACGCGAACGTGCTGCTGTACGCCGTCAACGAGGACGCCCGGCATCACAAATCGTCGCGAACCTGGCTCGATCATGCGCTGGGAGGAGCTGATACCGTCGGCCTGAGCTGGCTCGTGCTGCTCGCGTTCGTGCGACTGTCGACGAAGCCGGGCTTGTTCGCGGACCCTCTCGGGGTAGATGAGGCACTTGATCAGGTGCAGGCCTGGATCGCGGCGCCGGGCGCTGTGGTGGTCGGCCCGGGGCCAAGCCACGCCGACATCCTTCGCCGAACTCTTATCGACGTCGGCGCTGGCGGAAACCTCGTCAACGACGCGCATTTGGCAGCTGTGGCGCTCGAGCATCACGCCGACATCGTCTCCTACGACAACGACTTCTCCCGTTTCACGGGAGTGCGCTGGCGGACTCCTGACGCGCTGCTCTGAGGGCGCCCTGCTGCAGCCGGTTACTTCGCCCGCTGCAGCACCCGTAGCTCGGTCCAGCCGATGACCTCGTCGTCGGCATCCTGAACCACGAGCTTGCGGAGCCCGACCGGATGGTGCGACGGCACCGTGATCTCGATCGTGCCCTGCGGCGACACGAGATGCCATCCGCCTAGCTGCGTCGCGTGCGGGTCGATCCACGCCGACACCCAGTGCCCGGCGTACTCGGTTCCGACGGTGATTTCGGCCGATTCACCGCGGCGCAGTGCGGGTCTGCTGCACGGATAGGTGACAGCAATCTGGCTTGCTCGGGGCGCGAATGTCCTACCGCCGCACCTGTCGCTTCTATCGGGAGAGGCCGCTTCTGCCGATGCTTACTGTGCTAAGCATCGGTATGCTTCCTTTGTGATGGCGGATGAGAACTCGAGAAGGGCAGCCGCCGGGTGGCCTCCGATCTCGTTCGAGAAGCACGAGTGGCACCGAACCGAGGATGTCGGCCAGTCGCGACGCGCGATGCTGAAAGCACGCGGCCCGTACGAGGCGGCAGTGCCGGCAATGATCGCCGCGCTCCCGATCCCGCGACTCGACCAAGAGACGGTGATCGCCGCCGAGGATGCGGTGATCGAGCTCGGGCGTTTCGACGGCGAGGTCGGCGCGGTCACTGCACCGTTCTCTGCCATCCTGCTTCGCAGTGAAAGCGCAGCGAGTTCGGAGATCGAGCAGCTCACGGCATCCGCCAGAAACATCGCCCTCGCCGAGTTGGGCCGTAGCGCCGGCAAGAACTCGCGACTGATCGTCGGCAACGTGCGGGCGATGGAAGCCGCGATCGACATGGCGAAAGACCTCGATACCTTGAGCATCATCGCGATGCAGCACGAGATACTGCAGCACGACCGGCCCGAGCACACCGGGGGGTGGCGAGACCAGCAGGTCTGGATCGGCGGCGGCTATTCAAATGGCCCGCACACGGCGGCGTTCGTTCCGCCGCACCATGATCGAGTGTCGGCGCTGATGGATGACGTCGTCGCTTTCGCGCGGCGCACCGATCTGCCTGCGCTGCCGCAGATCGCGATCGCTCACGCCCAGTTCGAGACCGTGCATCCGTTTCCGGATGGCAACGGTCGCACCGGTCGCGCTCTCATCCAGGCGATGCTCCATCGTCTCGGCGTGACGCGCAACGTCACCGTTCCAGTGTCGGCGGGACTGCTCAGCGACACTCGCGGCTACTTCGACGCCCTCTCGGCTTACCGGTCGGGCGACGTCGCGCCGATCATTCGGGCACTGGCCGGGGCTTCGACGAGCGCGATCGCCAACGGACGACAACTGGTCGCTGACCTGACCGAGATCCGGTCCGGGTGGGAACTGGCGACGAGCGCACGTGCGGGAAGCGCCGGTCGCCGGCTGCTCGACATCCTGCAACGCCAGCCGGTGGTCGACGCGAAGCTAGCCGCCTCGGAGTTGCTGCTCAGCGAGCGCAACGCGCAGAACGGCATCGACCGGCTCGTGGGCGACGGCATCCTTCACCAGATCGGGGCGGCCGCGCGGGGTCGGGCGTACGAAGCGCGCGCGGTCTTGGTAGCTCTCGACGAGTTCGCTGCGCGTGCGAAGCGGTCACGCGGTCGGTAGCGACCCCTCCGGTCGCTCAGGCCCGACGACGAGCCAGTATTCGCCCGACTTCGAGTGACCGGCTGCGGATGGCGTCCGAGAGGCGCGTTGCGATCGTCGGGTCGATCCCAGCGGGAATCGAGTCGACGGCCGCGTCGATCGCCGAGGGAAGCGCGCGGTTGAGCTCGATGCCCCACTCGAGGAACTCGGCGGGAGGAATGGCGGCGTCTCTCGCGGCTCCCTCCCACTCGAAGCGCGTGAGGGCGCTCACTCGATAGTCGTCGACGAGCGTCAGGGCCAGCCGTGTCTCGGCGATGTCGCGTCGACGGGCATCCGGATCGTCGGGCCCGATGTACGGCAGAAGCGAAGACAGGTCATAGAGCGGCGACAGGGTCGTCTGCTCGGGAAGTATCTGGATCGAGTAGTTCTTCGCGTGCGCGTCGGTGTTGAGCACGAGCCAGGAGAAGAAGACCGACTCGGCGAAGCGTCGCGCCGAGCCCGGACCGGCTTGGGCTGTGAGGAACTCGAGGATGCGGCGATACCCGGGCCCTCCGTGCTGTCCGTAGCGGGGAGCTGGGACGAGAATGTACCCTCCGCGGAGCCAGCGCGCGTGGTCTCGACACGCCGCCTCCGGCGGCTACTCGACCACCGAAGGGCGACACGCCGCCTTCGGCGGCTACTCGACCGCCGAAGGGTTAGTTGCGCGGCAGCAAGTACGACAGCAGGCGCAGGATCTCGAGGTAGAGCCAGACGACGGTGACGATGATGCCGAAGGCGCCCGTCCAGCCGTAGATGCGGGGCTGGCCGGTCTGCACGCCCTTCTGGATGTAGTCGAAGTCCATGACGAGCGAGTACGCGGCGAGCAGCACCACGAGGATGCCGAGCGGAACGCCGATCGGGATGTCGGTGCCGGGGATCGACATCCCGCGCACCCCACCGAAGCTCGTGACGACCCCGGTCATCATCAGCACGATGTTGATGAGCGAGAACGCCAGGTAGCCGACGATGGCGACGAGGAAGATCTTGGTCGCCCGCTTCGACACGCGCACCTTGCCGTTGGCGAAGAGTGCGAGCGTCACGGCGACGACGCCGAGGGTTCCGAAGAGCGCCATGGGCACGATGCCGTCGGAGAACGAAGAGAACAGCATCGAGACGCCACCGACGAGCAGACCCTGCGCGAATGCGTAGGCGAGGATGAGCGCAGGCGACGGCTTCTTCTTGAAGATGTTGACGAGCGCGAGCGCGAGGCCGGCGATGGCGCCGACGATCGCGAGAGCCGGGAACACCCAGCCGATCGCGGCTCCGACGAGCAGCACCGCGAAGCCCGCGAGGGTCTTGAAGATGGTGTCCTGGTAGGTCATCCGCTCCATTTGATCCGGAGTGGCATCCGGCAGCCCGTAGTGCTCCTGAAGCTGTCCGGGCGTCGGAACGGGCGGCACGCCGTTCTGTCGGGCGGCGAGTTTCTGGGCTGCGACAGCCGAGAACGCGGGGGAGTTGCTGAAAGCAGGGTTGGCCATGCACACAGCTTACGGAGAAGATGTCGAGGAATTCCTGAGCTTTCGCCGACGGCGCACATCGCGACTCCGGGCCTGCGCGACGTGCACGGCGCGGGCGGCGAGCGCCGACAGCAGCATGATCGCGCCCATCGTGCCGAGCGCGGGCAGCATGAGGTCGTACGACGGGAAGAGCGGCGCGACGAGAACCGCTCCGACGATCACGAAGAGCAGCGTCGGGTAGGCGGCGATCGGGCGATGCCGCACCAGCAGCCACCCGAGGTAGGGGAAGACCAGGATCCACAGCCATCCCGGCCCGGCGAGCAGCGCCCACATCACGGCCGTCGATGGCACAAGGGCCCACACCCGACGCCACCCGGCGGAGGGCAGCACCGACCAGCCGGTGATGTGGGCGATGGAGCCGGCATAGAGCAGGAAGTTGGCGAACGGGCTGCTCGCGGCGCCGCCGGCAACCGCGAGCCCACCGCCGACGATCAGCAGCAGGCCGCCCAGCATCCGGGTGTGGTAGCCCCCCCAACGCAGCCGCAGGGTCGACGTCGGCTCCCGCCAGCGGAAGGGTTCGAGCGGCTCAGGCATTCGTCGTGAGGAACGCGATCACCAGCACCGCCGCGGTGACCAGCCAGATGTACCCGAGCACGACTGCGATCCAGGCGGCGATGAGGCCGCGCTCGCCGGTCATCTTGATCTGCCAGACGGCGATGTGCCCGAAGAGCGCGGCGAACGGACTCAGCAGGCATCCCAGGATGACGGCCAACACCGCGAGCACGTTGACCCGTCGGGTGTCGTCGTCCCCGTCGCCGCCCACAGCCGACGGCATCGCGCCGGCGAGGGGCACGGCGGTGCGGGTACCGCAGGTGATGCAGTATTTCCAGGCGGGTTGCAGCTCCCGGCCGCAGTTCGCGCAGGTTGCCATGAGGCGATCAGATTATCGTGATCGGATGCGCCCACCCCGCCCGCTCGTCATCGGGCACCGCGGCGCGAGCGGCTATCGCCCCGAGCACACTCGTTCGGCGTACGAGTTGGCCATCAGTCTCGGTGTCGACGCGATCGAGCCCGACATCGTCGCGACGCGCGACGGCGTTCTCGTGCTGCGGCACGAGAACGAGATCTCCGGCACGACGGATGTGGCTACCCGGCCGGAGTTCGCCGACCGCCGGGCGACGAAGCGCATCGACGGCGTGAGCCTCACCGGCTGGTTCACCGAAGACTTCACCTGGGCCGAACTCTCGACCCTGCGGGCGACCGAGCGGTTGCCGGCGCTGCGGCAGACGTCGGCGACCTTCGACGGCACGGAAGGCATCCTGCGCTTGCGCGACCTGCTGCAGATTCTGGATGCCGGCGCCGAGCGCACGGGACGCGCCATCTCTGTCGTGGCGGAGGTGAAGCATCCCACCTATTTCGCGTCGATCGGCATCCCCCTCGACGAGCTGGTCGCCGACGAGTTGAAGCGGTGGGACGAGGGCGACCGCATCATCGTCGAGTGCTTCGAGCAGACGGTGCTCGACGAGATCCGCGAGCGCGGAGTGCGCGGGCGGTTCATCTACCTGCTGGAGGCGCGCGGCTCGGCCCCCGACCTGGTCGCCCGGTTCGGTTCGAAGGCGCTGCCGTATTCGGCACAGTTGACGGATGCCGGTCTCGCCCGGCTCGCGAAACACGTCGACGGGGTGAGCCTCGACAAGGCGCTGCTGCTGCGGCCGACCGGCACCGATCTCGTGACCCGCGCCCACGCGGCCGGGCTCGAGGTCTACACCTGGACGCTGCGGCCCGAGAACCGGTTCCTCGCTCCCGAGCGCCGCATCGGCAAACGTGCCGCCGACTGGGGCGACTGGCGCGTCGAGTTCGGCGCCATTCTGGGAACGGGGGTCGACGGCATCTTCGTCGACCACCCCGATCTCGGCGTCACCGCCCGGGCCGAGGTCACCGGCGAAACGTAGACTCGACGCGAGATGAGCACCCCCGATGTGACGAGCGCGGCGACGGACGATCGGTTGCTGGAGGGACTCAACCCTCGGCAGCGCGAAGCCGTGCTCTACCGCGGAAAGTCGCTGCTCATCGTCGCCGGCGCCGGCTCGGGCAAGACGAGCGTGCTCACCCGCCGCATCGCGAGCCTGCTCGCGAGCGGCGAGGCCTCGCCGCTGCAGATTCTGGCGATTACCTTCACCAACAAGGCCGCGAACGAGATGCGCGAACGCGTGCAGCATCTCGTCGGTCGGGCCACCGACGGCATGTGGATCTCGACCTTCCACTCGGCGTGCGTGCGCATCCTGCGCCGGCAGGCCGAGGTCATGGGCATGAAGGCGGGCTTCACGATCTACGACTCCGCCGACAGTCGGGCGCTCATCAAGCGCATCGTGAAAGAGCTGGATGCCGACACCCTCAACCTCACGCCGGGAATCGTCGCGGGCAAGATCTCGAAGCAGAAGAACGAGCTCGTCGACGTCGAGACCTACGCCCGCAACGTCAACACCGACGACCCCGCCGAAGTCGCCTTCCTCGAGATCTACCGGCGGTACACGGCGGGGCTGCGCCGGGCGAACGCGCTCGACTTCGACGACCTGATCGGCGAGACGGTGCACCTGTTCCGGGCGTTCCCCGAGGTGGCGGCGCTGTACCAGCGGCGGTTTCGGCATGTGCTCGTCGACGAGTACCAAGACACCAACCACGCCCAGTACGCGCTCATCCGCGAGCTGACCCGGCCGATCAAGCCGCAGCATGTTCCCGAAGACACCCGCATGGCGACGCTGCCCGACGGCAGCTTCCCGGGCGCGGCGCTCACCGTCGTCGGCGACTCCGACCAGTCGATCTACGCGTTCCGCGGCGCCGACATCCGCAACATCGTCGAGTTCGAACGCGACTACCCCGACACCAAGACGGTGCTGCTCGAGCAGAACTACCGGTCGACGCAGAACATCCTGGATGCCGCCAACGCCGTTATCTCGAACAACTTCGACCGGCTCGAGAAGAACCTGTTCACGACCGTCGGGGCGGGGCATCCGATCATCGGCTACACCGGGTACTCGGGGCACGATGAGGCGCAGTTCGTCGCCGACGAGATCTCGGCGCTGCACTCCGCGGGCACCCCGTACCGCGAGATCGCGGTGTTCTACCGCACGAACTCGCAGACCCGGCCGCTGGAAGACGTGTTCATCCGCTCGGGGTTGCCGTACAAGATCATCGGCGGCACCAAGTTCTACGAGCGCGCCGAGATCAAAGACGTGATGGCCTACCTCATCCAGGTCGCCAACCCCGCCGACGACCTGGCGCTGCGCCGCATCCTCAACACCCCCAAGCGCGGCATCGGCCCGGCGACCGAGGCGGCGTTGCAGGCGCACGCCGACAAGATGGGGGTCGCCCTGCGCGACGCGCTCGGGGATGCCGCTCAGCTCGACCTCGGGACGAAGGTCACCCGGGCGATCCTCGACCTCGGCGAGCTGCTCGACGACGCGGAGGCACAGCACCTCGCGGGCGGGAAGGCGGCCGACATCCTGGTGTCGTTGCTCGCCGGAACGGGGTACCTCGAGGCGCTGCGGGCGACCCGCGACCCGCAAGACGAGGCGCGCATCGAGAACGTCGAGGAACTCATCTCGGTCACGAAGGAGTTCGCGAAGAACAATCCGGATGCCGGCCTGCTCGAGTTTCTCACCGAGGTCGCGCTCGTCGCGGCGGCTGACGAGATCGACGACGAGTCGGGCTCGATCTCGCTCATGACGCTGCACACCGCCAAGGGGCTCGAGTACGACGCGGTGTTCCTCACCGGCGTGGAGGAAGACCTGCTGCCGCACCGCATCTCGTCGGGAGAGCCGGGCGGCCTCGCCGAAGAGAGGCGGCTGTTCTACGTCGGCATCACCCGCGCGAAGAAGCGGCTGTTCCTGTCGCTGTCGATGCAGCGGTCGTCGTTCGGCGACACGAGCGTCGCGATGCCGAGCCGGTATCTGCAGGAGATCCCGGCCGGGCTCATCGACTGGCGGCAGTCGCCGGGTGATGCGACGTCACGCGGGGGCACTCGTCCACGGGCGCTCAACGCCCGGGGCTACGCGGGTGGCCCGGCGCGCGGGTTCTCCTACTCGACCGAACTCCCCCCGGCGCCGCCGCGGGTGAAGCGGGAGTGGGCCTCCGAGATCACCGGCAAGGTGCGCGACAACGGCGATCTCACGCTGGAAGCCGGCGACCGCATCCGCCACACCGACTTCGGTGAGGGCAACGTCGTGGCGGTGACCGGCGTGGGCACGAAGTCGATCGCCGAGGTGCAGTTCGACACCGCGGGCAAGAAGCGCCTGCTCATCAAGATCGCCCCGATCGAGAAGCTCTGACGGCTGTTTGCCCAAGAAAGCCCCTTGCGCGCAGGCGATGGGGCTTTCTTGGGCAAACAGCCATCACACCGGGGGGCGTGCGGGCCGCAGTCGGGCGGCGATGGCGACGAGGGCGATGCAGACCAGCGCGAGAGTGCCGGCGGCGAGAGCGACCGCCGCGGGGATGCCGACAAGGGCGCCGAGGAGGGCGACGAGCACTCCGCTGCCCACGCGGAAACCCATGTTCGTCGTGTTGAAGGCTCCGACGAAGCGTCCGCGCTGTTCGGGCGGCGCCTCGAGTTGTACGACCGTCTGCGATGTCGAGAGCGAGATGATCGATGCGGCTCCGGCGATGACGAGCAGGGCGAGGCTCAGCGGAAACACCCGCGAGAGAGCGAAGCCGAGCACGGCGGCCGCGAACACCAGCTCGCCGAGCGCCGAGACGAGCGGTGTCGCGCGCAGCCGGCCGACGCTCTCGAGCACGAGCCCGCCGGTCACGGCGCCGAAGCTCATCGCGACGAGCAGCAGCCCGTAGCCGAGGCCCGAATCGACCTGACCCAGCAGTTCCCCGAACTCTGGCAGCAGCGGCATGAGCGCGACGCCGATGAGCAGTCCGACGGCGCCCTGCAGAACGATGACCAGCAGGATGTTGGGGTGTCTCGGCAGGTCGCGAATGGTGTCGAACAACTCGCGCAGACGCACCCGCGGAATCGTCCCCGCCGCCCGACGCTGGTGTCCGTCGAAAGGCGAGAGCGTGAGATGGATGAGGAACGGCAGGTAGAAGAGCGCGTTCGCGAACATCCCCCAGGCCGGCCCGATCGTGAAGAGCAGCACGGCGCCCATCGCGGGGCCCACCAGCATGCCCAGGCTCAGGCCGGTGGCCATCAGCCGAACCGCGCTCGGCAGATCCATCTCGCCGACCATGTCGTACAGCATCACCTGGTTGGCGGGATGCCAGAGGGCGCTCGCGAAGCCGTGCACGACGAGGAGCACGACCGCGTGCCACGGTTGCAGCGCCTCGTTGAGGAGCAGAAGACCCCAGGTGAGGGACGCCGCGACGAAGAGGCCGCAGGCGATCTGGATGATACGCCGGCAGTCGAAGCGGTCGGCGAGGCCGCCGAACGAAATCGAGAACAGCAGGTGCGGCAGCCAGTGACTGACGACCGCGAAACCGGCGAGGAGCGGCGACTCGAACAGCTGCCACATCACGAGGTAGGTGATCGCGTGTTCGGCGTTGTCGCCCGCCATCAGCAGCGACCCGCCGGTGAGGTAGCTCTTGTACCAGCGTGCGCGCAGCGCCCCGAACTTCATGCCAGTCGCCGGGGCCGGTCGCCGGATCCGCGGGGCGGGTCGACCGAGACGTCGAGTCGCGGCTGCCCATGCCGCGACGACCACATCGAGTCGTCGCCCCCGGCGGCGTGCTGCGAGGCCCGCACGGCTCGCTCATCCGCCCAGCTGTTGAGCCGGTGCCCGCTGTGGCCGCGCACATGCTCGAGCACGACGTAGGGAAGTCCCGCGGAGCGGCGAGCATCCCGCGCGGCGATGAGCTGCTCGAGAATCTCGACGTTGGCGACGGGCTTCTTCGCGCTCGTCAGCCAGCCGCGGCGGCGATGGCCGTCCATCCAGGAGCGATAGGTGTTGATCGCGTACATCGAGTCCGGCTGCACCACGAGTTCGCGCACGTCGGCGTTGTCGCGGATCGCGTGGAGCAGCCCGAGCAGCTCGCCGATGTTGTTGGTGCCCGCAGGGATCGCTCCGGCGGCCCAGTGCCCGTCGTCGCCGACCCACGACCAGCCGGCCGGCCCCGGGTTGCCCTTGCATGCCCCGTCGGTTGCGACGACGTAGCGGTCGGGGGAGGTCACGCCTTCGAGTCTGTCAGCCCGCCGCACCTCATCCGGTAACCAGGGCGAGTCGGTGGCTGCTCGTGCCGACAGTGAGGTGCTGGCCCCAGGCGATCGAGAGGCGGTCGTGCTCGATGCCGTCGCCGAAGGCCACCAGCAGCTCCGATTCGGCGACGAGTTCCAGGTGTTGCCCCGCTTTCAAGTCGCCGAACTCGAGCACGCGACCGGTGGCGGGTGACGGCCAGGCCTCGCGCACGAACCAGGCGAGCGTGTCGGCCGTGGCGGGCGGCAGCCAGTCCAGCAGTTCGCGATCGTTGGCGATGGATGACGACCACCCGGTGCTGCCCGTTCCGGTGCCGACGATGATGCCTGAGGACGATTGCCGTTCGGTGCCGCGCTCGGGAACCGTCAGTGTGTACCGCGACGACTGGTGGCCCGGGTCGCCGAGGTAGAGGTCGTTGAGAGCGGTGAGCGTCTGCCCGTCGTCGAGGGTGGCCTCCACCATCGCGCGCTGCTCGACCGTCGCGTGGCCGCGCCGCACTTTCTCGATGACGGCGGCGCCGACCGCGGGGGAGTGCTGCACCAGAACGCCCGCGTTGCGCCCCGGCTCGGGATCCACGCCGACCACCGGTTGCCCCGACAGGTACTTCGCAACGTTGGCGACGAGCCCATCCTGGCCGACGGCCACGACGATGTCTTCGGGCGCGAACAGGTAGCGGTCGAGGTCGCTGCGCTCCACGCGGGCCTGCCGAACGTCGGCAGGCAGGCTCGTCGACACCAGGTGCAGGGCCGCCTCGATCGCCTCGTGCCGGGCGATGACATCCTCGATCGACCGGCCGCGGGAGCGCAGGAAGAACTCGGCCTGCCCGAACGTCGCGTGACGATCGAGCAGCTCGTCGTACTCCGATCGGCGGTGCACGAACACCACGCGGACGGGCAGGGCCACGGTGCGCTAGCTCTCCGTGGGAGCGGGAGTGGGAGCGGATGCCGGCGCGGCCGGATCGGCCGCCGCGGGCTCCGGCGCGGCGGCGAGTCGCGACAGCGCCTGGGTGAGCACGTCGGGCGTGAGGTTGAGCGTGCCGATCTCGGGCAGGTTCTTCGCCAGCTCCTGGAACGCGAGCGCTGTGAGCACCGACGGCTCCACGCCCGAGTAGGCGGCGAGTCGCGCGGCCTCAGTCTCGGCGTGAGCCGCACCGACGACGCGATTGGCGTCGGCGCGCGCGGCTGCTTCGAGCTTCGCCCGCTCCGACGAGGCCTTCGCGGCGATGAGCGCCGTAGCAGCTTCTTCAGTGGCCCGTCGCTGCGAGTTGGCGCCCTCCTGCTGCACGAGCTGTTGCTCGCGCGTGGCGAGTTCGATCTTGCTCTGCAGTTCGTTCTCGGCGATCGTGCGTTCGCGCTCGACCGCCTGCGCGCGCCGCTCGTAGGTGGCGGCGTCGGCATCCTGTTGCACCCGCTCGCGCACCGGCGTCTCGAGGGCGCGCTCGAGGTCGGCTTGCGGCCGGATCGACACGATGCGCACCGCGACGACGATGACGCTCGTCTCGGCGAGACGCTCATCGCCCGCGAGACCGGAGGCGGTGACGGCACGCACCTTCGGGATGCCGGCGCCGAGAACATCCACGAGGTTCAGTGACGAGATGTGCTCGACCGCGTACTGCTGCGCGAGCTCCGTGATGCGGGTGCCGACCTGCTCGAGCGGCTTGCCCATCCACCGCCCTGTGTACGGGTCGATCGAGAAGTCGATGCGGCCGGCGGCTACACCTGCATCGGCGAACCGGTAGGTGACGGTGGCCTGCACCGACACCTCTTGGAAGTCGAGGGTGCGCGCGCCGAACAGCATCGAGAGCTCGTTCTCGGCGATCGGCACCTCGCTGATCGCGGCGTTGAGCGCGCGGAAGTAGAAGGCGATTCCGGGCCCGCTGTGCACGATCTTGCCGCGGCGGGAGTGCACGATGTGGCTGGTGGGGGTGGAGCGCAAATGGCGGGCGAACGGGAAGCGGCGGATGTCGGCCATGCCGCACAGCCTAGGGTGCGCCGCTTCTCTCAGCTAACGGTCGGCTACCCCTATGCTGGGGCCGTCCCGGCGCCTGCCGCGGACGCCAGAGTTCAAAGGAGAACTTTCATATGGCCGCTGTGTCCACCTCCCGACGCTCCCTCGCGGGGATCATCCTCGCGATCGCCGGAGCGTTGCTCCTGATCAACGCCATCCTCGGATTCGCCGGGGTCACGGCTCTCGGCGCCTGGCCGACCACGCTCGCCTACCTGGCGATCGGCGTCGCGTTGCTCATTCTCGCGATCTCGTCGTTCCGCAACACGCTCGCGCGGATCGCTCTCGTCGTGGCAGCGGTCGGGTTCCTGCTGCTCGCGCTCGGCGCGGTAGTCGCGCTGCCGTCGCCGGTCGGCACGATCGCTTTGATCGCCGCAGCCGTCGGCCTCCTGGTCGCCGCGATCGTGCTCTACGTCGGCAAGGAGATCACCAACCTCTCGGCGATCGCCTTCATCGCGACCGCGGTCATCTTCGCGATCATCGTGTTCGCGCCGCTCCTGGGCCTGGCGTTGGGCACCTTCGGCTCGGTGCTCGCGTTGCTGTTCGCCCTCGGCGTGCTCATCACGGGCATCATGTTCGCCCGCGTTCAGGGCGAGCGCGGTCGCTGAGCAGCGTTCCACCTCACACGAAACGCCCCGGCATGACGCCGGGGCGTTTCGGCGTCTACCAGCGGTCGTGCACGGACGCCCGAATGCGCCGGTCGTACAGATCGCGCACGGCGGCGGTGAACTCCGGCCCGAGCGCCGCGACAGAGCCCGCCGCCGCGTTGCCCTCAGCCTGCGCGACGTTGCGGGCCCCCGGGATGACGGTGTTGACGCCTGGAAGTTGGGAGACCCAGGCGAGAGCCGCCGTCGTCGGCTCGAGCCCGTGCTGACGCGCCAAGGCCGAGAACTCACGCGCCGCCTCGACGCCCTCGTCGAAGTCGATGCCCGAGAACGTCTCGCCGACGTCGAACGACTTTCCGTCGCGGTTGTAGGTGCGGTGGTCGTCGGCCGCGAACGTCGTGTCGTGGTCGTACCGGCCCGACAGCAGCCCGCTCGCCAGGGGCACGCGCGCGATGATTCCCACCCCGGCATCCATCGCAGCCGGCAGCACGGTGTCGAGCGGCTTGAGCCGGAACGCGTTGAGGATGATCTGCACGGTCGCGACGCCGGGTCGCGCGATTGCGGTGATCGCCTGCTCAACAGTCTCGACACTCACCCCGTAGGACGCGATCGCCCCTTCGGCGACGAGGGTGTCGAGCCCGTCGAACACCTCGTCGGAGGCAAACACCTCGTCGGGCGGGCAGTGCAGTTGCACGAGGTCGAGGGTGTCCATGCCGAGATTGGTGCGTGATCGGTCGATCCAGGCGCGGAAGTTGGCCATCACGTAGTTCGACGCCACCTGCGGCACCCGGCGGCCGATCTTGGTCGCGACGAACACCTGGCCGCGGAGCCCGCGGGCGTCGAGCCAGGATGCGATGCGCTGTTCGCTGCGACCGTCGCCGTACGCGTCGGCGGTGTCGTACATCGTGACGCCCGCCGCGAAGGAGGCATCGAGCACGGCCCGGGCGGCGTCATCATCGACGTCCCCCCAGTCGGCGCCGAGCTGCCAGGTGCCGAGTCCGATGACGGAGACGGTGCGGCCGGTGCGGCCGAGGGTTCGAGTGTCCATGCCACCAGCCTAGACATATGATGAATTTCCCGCGGCGAGAAGGCGTCGTTCGCGTCGCCTGAGCCGACGCGTCGCTCCTCGCGTCATCGATCCGCGGCGAGCAGGCGCCGTGCCGGCAGCTCACGCAGGCGGCGCGGCGCGACGCGCACGAGCACTCGCAGGATTACGACGACCGCCCGACCCCGGCGCGGATGATCGGGCAGCTCGTACGCTTCGCGCAGCCGCGGCGGCAGTAGCACGGCGGTGAGCTCGCGCGCGGCAGGGAGCATCAGCCGCAGCAACCACGGCGCCGCGCGCGCCGCGAGCAACTCCGCCGCGACCGCCCGGGCGTCGTCGCCGACCGCGAGGGTTGGAACGGTGGCATCCCAGTAGCGATCGAAGGCCGCGCGATCGGCGGGCCAGGCATCCCGCGGTAGCTGCAGCGACATCCCGAGTTCTGCGCTCGCCGCGTGGATCTCGTCGGCGAGGTCGGGCGACAGCGCACCGTGAAGCAGCTCGTGCACCTGCATTCCGGTGCGGGCGAGGGTCGCCGTGACCCACAGTTGCGGGCCCGGGTCGCGAGCACCGGCGACGTGAGCGTGCGCCGAGTCGACGCGGCGTGCAGCCATTGCGTGCTGCTCGGGCGTGCCGAGCTGCACCGCGTACACGTAGGCCAGCGTGTGCCGTAACCGCCCGAGCGGGTCACGGGTGAACGAGCTGCTGCGGGCGACGCCCCGGGCGACGACCGGGTGGGCTAGCTGCAGCAGAATCGCGGCGAGCCCGCCGAGCACGAGCGACGAGTCGGCGGCGTAGCGCTTGAAGGCCTCGCTCCGCTCGACGGGTCGTCGATCCTCGCTCCGCTCGACGGGTCGTCGATCCTCGCTCCGCTCGGACATGGGCCCCATGCTCGCAGGGTAGGCTGTGCGAGGCCGAAAAGTATCTTGACATCGAGTTATCTCGACATCGAGAGAAGACGCCCCGCCACCACACATCCGCTCCCTCAACGGAAGAAGAAGTCCAGCGTGGATCTGTACGAGTACCAGGCCCGTGATCTGTTCGAGAAGCACGGGGTTCCCGTGCTCGCCGGCATCGTCGCCGAAACCCCTGCCGACGTGCGCGCAGCAGCCGAGAAACTCGGTGGCGTCACCGTCGTCAAGGCACAGGTGAAGGTCGGAGGCCGCGGCAAGGCCGGCGGCGTGAAGGTCGCGAAGACCCCGGCGGATGCCGAAGAAGCGGCGAAGGCGATCATCGGCCTCGACATCAAGGGCCACATCGTCAAGAAGGTCATGGTTGCCGCGGGAGCCGACATCAAAGAGGAGTACTACTTCTCGGTGTTGCTCGACCGGGCCAACCGCTCCTACCTGTCGCTTGCCTCCTACGAGGGCGGCATGGAGATCGAACAGCTCGCCGAAGAGCGGCCCGAGGCACTCGCCCGCATCGAGGTCGACCCGGTCGCCGGAATTGACCTGGCCACGGCCACCGAGATCGCGACTGCCGCGAAGTTCCCGGCCGAGATCATCGGCAAGGTGGCCCCGGTGATCGTGAAGCTCTACGGAGTGTTCGCCGCCGAAGACGCCACGCTCGTCGAGGTGAACCCGCTCGTGCTCACCGGCGCCGGCGACATCGTCGCGCTCGACGGCAAGGTCACGCTCGACGAGAACGCCGGATTCCGGCACCCCGAGCACCAGGCGCTCGAAGACAAGGACGCCGCCGACCCGCTCGAGGCGAAGGCGAAGGCCCACGACCTCAACTACGTGAAGCTCGACGGCGAGGTCGGCATCATCGGCAACGGCGCGGGGCTCGTGATGAGCACCCTGGATGTCGTCGCCTACGCGGGCGAGCGGCACGGCGGCGTGAAGCCCGCCAACTTCCTCGACATCGGCGGTGGCGCTTCGGCCGAGGTCATGGCGGCCGGGCTCGACGTCATCCTCGGCGACCCGCAGGTGAAGAGCGTCTTCGTCAACGTGTTCGGTGGCATCACCGCGTGCGACGCCGTGGCGGAAGGCATCGTCAAGGCGCTCGAGATGCTCGGCGACAGCGCGACGAAGCCGCTCGTGGTGCGCCTCGACGGCAACCGCGTCGACGAGGGTCACGCGATCCTCCGCAGCGCACGGCATCCGCTCGTGACGCTCGCCGAAACCATGGACGACGGCGCCGACAAGGCCGCCGCATTGGCTGCGAAGTAGAAGGACCAGAACATGTCGATCTTCCTCACCAAGGACTCCAAGGTCATCGTCCAGGGCATCACCGGCGGCGAAGGCACCAAGCACACCGCCCTCATGCTCAAGGCGGGAACCCAGGTCGTCGGCGGCGTCAACGCCCGTAAGGCCGGCACGACCGTCGAGCACGACGGAGGCGTCACGCTCCCCGTCTTCGGAACCGTCGCCGAAGCCATCGAGAAGACCGGCGCCGACGTCTCCATCATCTTCGTGCCCCCGGCCTTCGCGAAAGACGCAATGATCGAGGCGATCGACGCCGGCATCCCGCTGCTCGTCGTCATCACCGAAGGCATCCCGGTGCAGGACACCGCCGAGGCCTGGGCCTACGCGACGAGCAAGGGCAACGCGACCCGTATCATCGGCCCGAACTGCCCCGGCATCATCACGCCCGGCGAGTCGCTCGTGGGCATCACCCCGAACAACATCACCGGCAAGGGTCCGATCGGCCTCGTGTCGAAGTCGGGAACCCTGACTTACCAGATGATGTACGAATTGCGCGATCTCGGCTTCTCGACCGCGATCGGCATCGGCGGCGATCCGATCGTCGGCACGACGCACATCGACGCGCTCGCCGCGTTCGAGGCCGATCCCGAGACGATGGCGATCGTCATGATCGGCGAGATCGGCGGCGACGCCGAGGAACGCGCGGCCGAGTACATCAAGGCGCACGTGACGAAGCCGGTCGTCGGCTACGTCGCGGGGTTCACCGCCCCGGAAGGCAAGACGATGGGCCATGCCGGCGCGATCGTCTCCGCCGGAGCGGGAAATGCCGAAGGCAAGAAGGTCGCGCTCGAGGCCGCCGGGGTCAAGGTCGGCAAGACGCCGTCGGAGACCGCTGCCCTCATGCGGGAGCTCATCCAGAGCCTGTAGGTCGCCTCAGACCTTGATGACGTCGGGCCCCCCGAGCCCGGCGAGAACAGCGAAGTCGTCGTCCTGCGTCACGACGGGAATGCCGCGCGCAACGGCGATCGAAGCGATCCACAGATCATTGACGTTGATACCACGACCGTTCTCGGCCAGCCGGAATCGCAAGCGGGCCCACTCCTTGGCTGCTGAGGCATCCACCGGGAGCGGGACGAGACCGGCTACGGAGTCGAGGGTGGCCATCCGACGAGACCGGATGTCGGCATCCCGGGCGGCGTGAACGCCCGCGTGCAGTTCGGCGATGGTGATGACGCTCACGGCAACCTGCTCGGGAAGTGCTGTCTCGTCGAGGGAGCGACCGATCTCCGAGGCGATCAACACGCTGGTGTCGAGCAGTCCGAGCGCGACCGTCACCGGATGGGTCCGAGGTCGTCGGTCGTATCGCCCGCGAAGTCGGCGAGATCGCGACGCAGGTCGGGGTCGGCCTGGTGGCCGCGCAAGCCGCGGATGAACTCGCGTCGCGGCATTGCCGACCGTCGTCCCGTCGAGATCGGCACGAGGGTGGCGATTGCGACGCCGTTGGAGGTGATCGTCACGTCGTCGCCGCCCTGCACACGCCGGATCACATCGGCTGTATTGTTGCGCAGTTCGCGCACCGGAACGTCGGTCATGGCCACAGTCGAGCGCGGTGTAGCACTGCGTCGCACGGTGTAGCGCATCAAGCTAGATGTCGTCGTCGGGCTGCCGCTCCGGCGGGTGCGGGGGCCACGACGATGCCCCCAGCTCGCGCGAGATAGTGCGCGCGGTCTCCCGCAGGTCGTTGAGCACCGGGTCCTCGGGCGGCCACTCACTCGTGGGAAGCACGACCGCGACGGCCGCGATGACGTTGCCACTGGCATCCGACACCGGGGCGGCGACCGACGACTCGCCGAGCACCGCCTCGTCTTGCTCGGTGGCGAGGCCGCGGGTCGTGATCTGGGGCAGCAGCAGTGACAGCTTGGCGGCATCCGTGATGGTGTCGCCGGTGAGGCTGCGCAGGTCTTTGCCCAGCACCTCGGAGGCGTAGTCGGCGTCGTAGGCGAGCAGTACCTTGCCCATCGCCGAGGCATGCGCGGGGATGGTGAGCCCGGTTTCGAGCATCTGCTGGCTGCCGTCGGGCCGACGGTTGTGGTGGATGACGATGACTTCGTCGAACAGCTCGGCACCGAGTCGCACGGCCAGTCCGGTGCGACGGGCCAGCTCGCGCGTCCACCGCATCGCCCGAGCGCGCACGTCGAGGGTGTCGAGGTAGACGTTGCTGAGTTTCAGCAGAGCCGGGCCGAGCATGTAGCGGTCGGAGCCGCGCTCTTTGGCGACCAGGCCGTGCTCGCGCAACGACTTGACGATGCCGTGCACGGTCGAGGGCGGGAGGTCGAGGGCAGCGGCGAGTTCGCTGATCCGCAGGTGGCGGGCGCCCTGCAGGAGCCGCAGCACGTTCGCTGCCCGATCGATCGCCTGGATCACGGCATCCCTTCCTTGGGGTGGCTTCCATTATGCGTGCGACGACGACGTCACTCGTTCGAAATCGACTCTTGACGTCACGGTATTTCTGCAGCATATTCGACATTGTCGAATGACGTTCCGAAGATGGGACGTCGGCGGGAGACCGCATCGACGTCCCCAACCCGCATGTCCAAAGGAGCACATATGGATGAGAACCGCACCTGGCAGAAGCTGGCCGCGGAGTTTCTCGGCACGGCATTCCTGGTCTTCGTCGGAGTCGGCTCGGTGCCGGCCCTCGCGCTCGCGCGCGGCGGAGAACCCTTCACCGGCGCTGAACTCGGAGTGATCTCACTCGCCTTCGGCACCATCGTCGTCGCTACGGTCTACACGTTCGGCTACATCTCCGGCAACCACATCAACCCCGCCGTGACCCTCGGTCTCGCCGTGTCGGGCAAGTTCCCGTGGCGCGAGGTGCCGGGCTACCTGATTGCTCAGGTGCTCGGCGCGACAGTCGGCGCCCTCGCGATCGTGGGGGTGCTCGGGATGCCGGCGAGCGAAGCAGGACTCGGCGTCGCCGCCTACGGCGACATCCCCTGGTACCAGGCGTTCACGGCGGAGTTCGTCGGCACGTTCATCCTGGTCTTCACGGTCTTCGGTGTCATCCACCGCAAGGCGGCCTCCGGATTCGCGGGGATCGTCATCGGCCTCGTCGTGTTCGCGGCGATCATTCCCGTCGCCCCGGCGACGGGCGCGTCGATCAATCCGGCGCGAACGACGGGCCCGATGCTGATTCAGCAGCTCCTCGGCGGCGAAGTGAGGTGGGAGCAGTACCCGGTGTACATCGCGGCGGAATTGCTCGCCGGCGTTGCGGCCGCGCTGCTGTTCGGGTTGATTTCGAAGACCGCGGCCGACAAGGCCGAGGCGAAGAAGGAGAGCGTGCCCGCATGAAGAAGCTGATCAACGATCCCGACGCGGTGCTCGCGGATGCCCTCACCGGCATCGCGGCAGCCCACAGCGACCTGCGGGTCGACTTCACGAACCGCATCATCTACCGAGCGACCCCCAAGGCCGACGGCAAGGTGGCGCTCATCTCGGGCGGTGGCTCCGGCCACGAACCGCTGCACGGCGGCTTCGTCGGCACCGGGATGCTCGACGCGGCCTGCGCCGGTGAGGTCTTCACCTCTCCGACGCCCGACCAGATGCAGGAGGCGACCAAGGTCGCCGACCGCGGGGCCGGCGTGCTGCACATCGTGAAGAACTACACGGGCGACGTCATGAACTTCGAGATGGCGGGCGAACTTGCCGCTGCGGAGTCGGGCGTCGAGGTCGCGACGATCGTCACCAACGACGACGTCGCCGTGCAGGACTCCACCTGGACGGCCGGCCGTCGCGGCGTGGGCGTCACGGTGCTGCTCGAGAAGATCGTCGGTGCGGCGGCCGAGGAGGGGCGCGACCTTGCGGCCGTGCTTGCCCTCGCCGAGAAGGTCAACGACTCCGGCCGCTCGATGGGCATGGCGCTCACCTCCTGCACGGTGCCCGCGGCCGGCAAGCCGACGTTCGACCTGCCCGACGACATGATGGAGATCGGCGTGGGCATCCACGGTGAACCGGGGCGCCACCGCGTACCGCTCGCCGGTGCCCGCGAGATCGCGCAACAACTCGTCGAACCGATCCTCGCCGACCTCGACTTCACCGGGGGCCCGTCGATCGTGATGCTCAACGGCATGGGCGGCTCGCCGCTCATCGAGCTCTACCTGATGTACGGCGAGGTCGCGAAGCTGCTCGAGAAGGCCGGGGTGAAGGTCGCCCGCACGCTCGTGGGTAACTACATCACGTCGCTCGACATGGCGGGCTGCTCGGTGACGGTGCTGAAAGCCGACGACGAGATCCTGAGATTGTGGGATGCTCCCGTCGTCACCGGCGGACTCCGCTGGGGCGCCTGACCGGCACCGTGAAACACACGAAGGACGAAGCATGAACGGCACGATTCCTCTCCCAGCTCTGGTGACCTGGCTCGACGCGTTCCGCACCGCGGTGACGGAACAGCGGGCCTATCTCACCGAACTCGACTCCGCGATCGGCGACGCCGACCACGGGGCGAACATGGCGCGCGGCATGGCTGCCGTCATGGACAAGCTCGAGACGTCGACGCCGCCGACAGCAGACGAACTGTTCAAGTCGGTCGGGATGACACTGGTCACCTCGGTCGGGGGAGCGAGCGGGCCGCTGTACGGAACCTTCTTCCTTCGGATGGGCATGTCCGCGGGCGCCGTCGCCGAATTCGACGGCGCGGCGCTCGCGGCAGCCCTCAGGGCCGGGCTCGACGGAATCGTCGCGCGCGGCAAAGCCGAGGCGGGCGACAAGACGATGTTCGACGCTCTCGCCCCGGCGCTCGACGCTTTCGACGCGGCGCTCGCGGACGGATCCTCGATCCCCGCTGCCGCCGCGGCCGCCGCCGATGCGGCGGAAGCCGGACGCGACGCGACGGAGCCCCTCGTCGCCCGCAAGGGTCGTGCCAGTTACCTGGGCGAGCGCAGCGCCGGTCACCTCGACCCGGGCTCGGCTTCGACCGCCCTACTCATGCGCACCCTCGCCGACGTTCTCGGGAGTTCGTGACGTGATCGGCATCGTTGCCGTCTCGCACAGCCTGCAGCTGGCCGAGGCGGCCGTCAGTCTCGCCCTGCAGATGGTGCCGACGGCGGCCCCGCGCGTGCTCGTTGCTGCAGGCGCCGGCACCGAGAAGGACGGCTCGCCGATCGTCGGCACCGACGCCACCCGCGTCGCCGCCGCCATCGATGCCCTCGCCGACACCGACGGGGTGCTCGTGCTGATGGATCTCGGGTCGGCGGTGTTGAGCGCCGAACTCGCCCTCGAGCTGATTGCCTCGCCCGTCGAGGTGCGTCTCTCAGGGGCCCCGTTCGTCGAGGGGTTGCTGGCCGCAGTGGTGCGCGCGTCCGGCGGTGCAACGCTCGCTGAGGTTGCGGCGGAGGCGGAGTCGGCGCTCGCCCCCAAGAACGGCCAGCTCGGACCACCCCGGTTGGCGGCCTCCGACGCCGGGACCGTCGACCCCGACCGCATCGCCGAACGCGTGACACTGGTCAACCCGCTTGGTCTCCATGTGCGGCCGGCGGCGTTGATCGCGACCGCCGTGCGATCGGCTGACGTCGCGATCGAGGTGACTCGCACGGGAGCGCGGGCGAACGCCGCCAGTCCCACAGCTCTGCTCTCGCTGGGCGCGCGCCTCGGCGACGAGATCGAGATCTCGGCCGCCGCCGGCGCCCGTACCGAACTCGACCACGTCGTCGCGCTCGTCGTCGACGGGTTCGGCGAACGTGACACCGCCGTGGCGGCAGAGTCTGCGCCCGCGGTCCCCTCTCGCCCGGTGGGCGTGAGTCCCGGCCGGGCGATCGGACCGGTCGTTCACATGGCCTCCACCGTCGACGAACCCGCCGGCGGGCGCGCGTTGGGCAGCAACGTCCGTGCGGCCGAGGTCACGCGGCTGCGCGCGGCAGCGGCGCGGGTGGCCGGCGAGCTCGAAACCCGCGCCGCCGCAACGCGGGGTGAGGCCCGCGTCATCCTCGAAGCGACCGCGCTGCTGGCGCGTGACCCCGCCCTGCTCGACGCCGCCGCCGAGTCGATCGTCGATGACGGCACGTCGGCCCCCCGTGCGGTGTGGGATGCGGCTGCCGCCGTCGCCGAGACCCTGGCAGCACTCGGGGGGCGCAGCGCAGAACGCGTCTCGGATGTGCGGGATGTGCGCGACCGACTCATCGCCGCCCTCGCCGGGTACGTGCTCGGCGGGGTGCCACAGCGTGCCGAACCCTTCGTGCTGGTGGCCCACGACCTCGCCCCCGCCGACACCGCGACCCTTGATCCGGCGACGGTCGTCGCACTCGTGACCGAGGAGGGTGGCCCGACCTCGCACACCGCGATCATCGCCCGGTCGCTCGGCATCCCCGCCGTCGTCGCCGCAACCGGGGCGCTCGGCATCCCCGAGGGAACGTTCGTGCTCGTCGACGGCAGCACGGGCGAGGTGCGGCCCGATCCCGATGCCGCCACCGTCGCCGCCGTCGTCGCCGAAGCTGCGGCCGCCCGTCCGGTGCCGCTCGCCGCCCCCGGGTCGACCAGGGACGGCCATCCCGTCGCCCTGCTCGCCAACATCGGCGACCCGCGAGGCGCGGAAGCAGCGGCCACAGCCGGCGCCGAAGGGGTGGGGTTGTTCCGCAGCGAGTTCCTGTTCCTCGATCGCGCGGATGCCCCCGGACGCACGGAGCAGGTCGAGGCGTACCGAGCGGTGTTCGCCGCTTTCCCGGGGCGCAAGGTCGTCGTGCGCACCCTCGACGCCGGGGCCGACAAGCCGCTGCCCTTTCTCGCCGCCGGCGCCGAGGATAACCCCGCCCTTGGTGTTCGGGGGCTGCGAACCGCACGCCGCCGTCCCGAGATCCTCGACGAGCAGCTCGCGGCGATCGCCGAAGCCGCCGCCGCCGAGCAGGCCGTGATACAGGTCATGGCACCGATGGTGGCGACCCTCGACGAAGCCCGCGACGTCGTCGCCCGCTGCCGGGCTGCCGGGCTGCCGTCGGCCGGCGTCATGATCGAGACACCCGCCGCCGCGCTGCGTGCCGACGACCTGATGGGCGCGGTCGACTTCGTGAGCATCGGCACCAACGACCTCACGCAATACACGATGGCGGCCGACCGGATGATCGGCGAGCTCGCCGACCTCAACGACCCCTGGCAACCGGCCGTGCTACAGCTCGTCGCCGACGTCGGCCGCGCCGGTGCGGCCACCGGCACGCCCGTCGGGGTATGCGGGGAGGCCGCCGCCGACCCGTTGCTCGCGGTCGTCTACGTCGGACTCGGCGTCGGCTCGCTCTCGATGACGCCGCGCGCGATGCCCGTCGTCGCCGAGGCGCTCCGCTCGCTCACGCGCGCCGACTGCGTGCGGATCGCGAAGGTCGCGCTCGCCGCCCCGACAGCTGCCGAGGCGCGTGCCGCCGCGGCATCCGCTCTCGGGCCGGCATCGCTAGGCTGACCCCAGTCGTCCCGAGGGGGTCTCGCGTGGCCAACCGCCGCATCCTGCCGCTTGCCGCCGTACTGACGGCGGGTGCTCTGCTGCTGTCCGGCTGTTTCGGGTTCCCGTTCCCCGGTGGTGGTGGGGGCAGCCAGACCGTCGACACCTCGACCGACGAAGAAGTCGAGCCGAGCCTTGAGGCGTTCTACCAGCAAGAACTCACCTGGTACGACTTGGGAAATCGCGTCGACGAGACCACGGTCACGGTGCCCCTCGACTGGGACGACCCGGCCGGCGAGACGATCGAGATCGCCGTGGCGCGGCACAACGCCACCCGCGACTCGATGGGCTCGATGCTCCTGAACCCCGGCGGGCCGGGCGGCTCCGGCTACGACTTCGTCGCACAATCCGCGGCCTACATCGTCACCGACGATGTGCTAGCGAACTACGACATCATCGGCTTCGACCCCCGCGGCGTCGGCCGGTCGACCGGCATCGAGTGCTACACCGATCCGAACGACCAAGACGCCCTGCTCTACGACACGTTCGACGCCGAGTACGGCACGGCGGCATGGATCGATGAGCTCACCGTCGCTCAGACCGACTGGATCGACGCGTGCGTCGAGAACACCGGCGACCTGCTCGGCAACCTGGATGCCGCGAGCGTCGCGCGCGACATGGACGTGCTGCGTGCGGTGCTGGGCGACGAGAAGCTCACCTACCTGGGCTACTCGTATGGCACCTACCTCGGAGCGGTGTACGCGGAGCTCTTCCCCGAGAAGGTGGGGCGGATGGTGCTCGACGGCGCCGTCGACCCGCTCGTCGGCGACCTCGACGCGCTCGCCACCCAGATGGCGGGCTTCGAGAGCGCTTACCGCGCGTTCCTGGAGTACTGCTTCGACGACAGCGACTGCCCGTTCTCGGGCAGCGTCGATTCGGCCATGCAGCAGACCGAGGATCTCATCCTCGATGCCGGTGACGACGGTCTCACCTCCAACGACGGCCGGGTGCTCGACACCGCGACGATCGGCACGGGCCTCATCCAGAATCTCTACAGCCAGTCTCTTTGGTCTCGGCTCGTGCGGATGCTGGCCGACCTCGACGCGGGCGAGGCAGATCTGACGTTCGAGAGCGCTGACTACTACAACGGCCGCTACGAGGGCCCCTTCTACGACGGCAACGGTTACGACATCTACACGGCGGTCACCTGCAACGAGGGCACGCTCGGTACCGACGGCGTGGCTCCCCTCGAAGGTCTCGCCGTGATCGACCAGCGGGCGCCGTTCCTCGGATTTGCGACGGCGCTCGACGACTACGTGGCGCTCGACGTGACGTGCTCCAACTGGCCGTACCCGGCCGCCGAGATGCCCGCGTCGTACGCCGCCGAGGGCGCGCCGCCCATCCTCGTCGTTGGCACGACGAATGACCCGGCGACCCCGTACTCGCAGGCGGTATCGCTCGCCCAACAGCTCTCGAGCGGTGTGCTCATCACCTACGAGGGCGAGGGCCACACCATCTACGCGGGCGGCGTGGCGTGCGTCGACGACACCGTGGATGCCTACTTCTTGCGCGGCGAGGTGCCGAGCGCCGACCCGATGTGTTGAGGTGGCTTCCCGTTTTCAGGAAGTTGTGGGGCTGAAGTTGCTGGAGTCGCCTCGTGCGCGCTCGCAGCGCGACATCCTTCACTCGAGCCACTCCGATTCCTGAAATCGGAAAGCCAGCGACCGCGGGATAGGGTCGGGCCGTGACCCGGCGGCTGACGATGCTCTTCGCGGGGCTCGAGTCGCTGCTCGTGCTCGCGATCGGGGTCGCCATCCCGCTCGCGCCGCTCACGATCGTGTGGGGCGTGCATTTCGGCTTCGCCCCCGAGTGGACCGTGTTCTGGCGCGCCGCCGTTGACGTCTGGCTGCTCGGGCACGGTGTCGATGTGACGTTCACACTCGACCCTCTGCTGGCAGAAGCGCTCGGGATGCCGGCCGCCGCCGACCCCGTGAAGGTCACCATCGCGCTGCTCGGGTTCGCGCTGCTCACCCTGCTGCTCGGGGCGCGTGCGGGCGGGCGCATCGCCGAAGCGGGCCATCGAGTGCTCGGCGGGGTGACGGCGATCGTCGTGTTCGGCGCCGCATCCCTCGGCGTGACCGCGACGGTGCTCCATGCCGCCGCCCGTCCGTCACTCTGGCAGGGGCTCATCCTGCCGGCGACGGTGTTCGGCGCGGGCGTCGTCATCGGGGTGTTGCGATCGCGGCGTGCGGGAGACCGGGACGCTCTGGGCCGCTGGCTCGACGACCGGTCTCCCGAGCTGCGGGCTGCGGCTGGAGCTGCTCTGCGCGCCGGGATCGGCGCTGTTGCGATCACCGCCGCCGTTGCTGCCCTTCTCGTCGCCCTGCTGTTCGTGCTGCGGTTCCCCGACATGATCGGGCTCTACGAGGCCCTGCATACCGAGGTCGTCGGAGGGATCGCCCTGACGGCGGGTCAACTCGCCATCCTCCCCAACCTCGTGCTGTGGGCGGTCGCCTGGCTGGTCGGCCCGGGGTTCGCGATCGGGGTCGGATCACACGTCTCACCGGTCGGGACGGCGTTGGGGCCGATTCCGGCGCTTCCGGTGTTCGGCGCGCTGCCGACGGGTGATTCGGCCTTCGGGTTCGCGGGCATTCTCGTGCCGGTCGTCGCCGGATTCCTCGCCGGGGTCGCGGTGCGTCCGGGACTCGCCCGCGCGCTCGGGTACCTCGCCCCGCTCACGGTGCTCGGCGCCGCCGTCGGGGGCGGGATTGTCGGCGGTGCGCTCATCGGGTTCCTCGCGGCCGCGTCGGGCGGCGCGGCCGGCCCGGGTCGCCTCGTCGAGGTCGGGCCGGACCCGGTCGCGGTGGGACTTGTCGCGGCACTCGAGTTCGCCGTCGCGATCGGGATCGGACTCGCGGCGGCATCCCGGCTGCCCGCCCCGCAGAGAGTGCCCCGCTGACGTCGATAGGCTGGGCGGGTGCTCCGGCTCGTCGTCCTCATCTCCGGGGGCGGGAGCAACCTCCGCGCCCTTCTCGAAGCGAGCGAAGACGCCGAGTTTCCGGCCCGGGTCGTCGCGATCGGTGCCGACCGTGACGCCGATGGCCTCGCGCACGGCGAGGAGTACGGCATCCCGACCTTCGTCGTGCCGTTCGGGGCTTTCGAGACCCGCGAGGCGTGGGGCGACGAGCTGCTCGCCCAGGTGCGGCAGTGGGATGCCGACCTCGTCATCCTCTCCGGCTTCATGCGGCTGCTGCCCCCGGGCGTGGTGAGCGCACTCGCCCCCAACCTGCTCAACACCCATCCGGCGTACCTGCCCGAGTTCCCGGGTGCCCACGGCGTGCGTGATGCGCTCGCCGCCGGCGTCTCCGGGACCGGGGCGAGTGTCATCGTCGTCGACGACGGCGTCGACAGCGGCCCGATCGTCGCTCAGCGTCGCGTGCCGGTGCTGTCCGGCGACACCGAGGCCCGGCTGCACGACCGCATCAAGCTCGTCGAACGCGAACTGCTCGTGCAGGTCGTGCTCGACATCGCCAATTCCCACATCACCCTGAAGGACCTATGAGCGGCGCATCCATCGACCCCTCCCTGTACCGCGAGCGCGACCTCGTGCCGATCAAGCGCGCGATCGTCGCGGTGAGCGACAAGACCGGACTCGTCGAGCTGGCCCGGGCGCTCGCCGACGCGGGTGTCGAGATCGTCTCGACCGGCGGAACCTCGGCGGCGATCGCGGCGGCCGGCATCCCGGTCACCCAGATCGGCGACCTCACCGGGTTCCCTGAGCACCTCGACGGCCGCGTGCGCACCCTGCACCCGAAGGTGCACTCGGGGCTGCTCGCCGACCTGCGGCTCGAGGCGCACGAGGCCGAACTCGCCGCGTTCGAGATCGAGCCGTTCGAGCTGGCGGTCATCAACCTCTACCCCTTCGCCGCAACGGTCGCGAGCGGGGCCGAGCCGGATGCCGTGGTCGAGCAGATCGACATCGGCGGCCCCGCGATGGTGCGGGCGAGCGCGAAGAACCACGCGAACGTCGCCGTGGTCACCGACCCGGCGCGCTACGGCGACATCGTCGACGCCCTGGCGGCGGGGGGCACCAGCCTGCTGCAACGTCGCGAGCTCGCGCGCGAGGCCTTTCGGCACACCGCGACCTACGACATCGGCGTCGCCTCCTGGATCGGCAACGTGCTCGCCCCCGACGATGCGGGTTCGGGCTTTCCGGGCTGGATGGGCGCCTCGTGGACGCGTGCCGACGTGTTGCGCTACGGCGAGAACTCCCACCAGCGCGCGGCGCTGTACACGTCGCCGAACGGCGTCGGCATCGCCCAGGCCCGACAGCTGCAGGGCAAGGAGATGTCGTACAACAACTACGTCGACGGCGATGCCGCGGTGCGTGCCGCCTACGACCACGAGACCCCGACGGTGGCGATCATCAAGCACGCCAACCCGTGCGGCATCGCCACCGCGGGCACGATCGCCGAGGCCCACGCCCTCGCGCACGCGTGCGACCCGGTGTCGGCGTTCGGCGGGGTGATCGCCGCGAACCGGGTGATCACCCGCGAGGCCGCCGAGTCGATCGCGCCGATCTTCACCGAGGTCATCATCGCCCCCGGATTCGAGCCCGGTGCTCTCGAGGTGCTTGCCGGCAAGACCAACCTGCGCCTGCTCGAACTGCCCGCCGGGTTCGGCGACGGGCGCACCGAGTTCCGGCGCATCTCTGGCGGGCTGCTCGTGCAGACGGTCGACACCCAGTTCACCCCCGCGCTTCAGTGGAAGCTCGCCGCCGGCCCCGCGGCTGACGCCGAGACGCTCGCCGACCTGGAGTTCGCCTGGCGCGCCTGCCGGGCCGTCAAGTCCAACGCGATCCTTCTCGCTTCGGGCGGAGCGTCGGTCGGCGTCGGCATGGGCCAGGTCAACCGCGTCGACTCGTGCAAACTCGCCGTGGAGCGCGCGGGCGACCGGGCGCGGGGGAGCGTGGCGGCATCCGATGCCTTTTTCCCGTTCGAAGACGGCCCGCAGATCCTGCTGGATGCCGGGGTGAAGGCGATCGTGCAACCCGGTGGTTCGGTGCGCGACGACGAGACGATCGCGGCCCTCGAAAGGGCGGGCGTGACGATGTACTTCACGGGCGAGCGGCACTTCTTCCACTGAAACGGCGAAGGTGTCGCACTCCCGCGTCTCGGTGTTACACTCGGTCGGTGCCCACGAGCCGACCGCGATATACCGTCACCGAGACGGATGCGCTCCGGGCGGCTCTGGACGACATCGCTCGAGAGCATCCGGAACTCGCCGACGACCGCAATGCGCTCTTCCGCCGACTCGTTGAGTCGGCGACCGAGCGGCGTGACCTCAGGCGGCAACGGGAAGCTCGTCGCGCCGCACTGGCGCGGATGAGCGCTCGAGGCCTGAACTACCCTCCCGGATATCGCGACGAGCTGCGCCGCGAGTGGCCCGCGTGATCGTGCTCGACGCCGGCGTGCTGATCGCAGCGAACGACCCGCGCGACGCCCATCACGCCAGTGCGTCCGCATTCATCGAGGCCCACGCCGAACGGGGTCTCGCAGCTCCCGGCGTCACGCTCGCCGAGACTCTCGTCCACGCGGTCCCGGTCGGGCTCCTCAGCGACCTGCTCGAGGACTACGAGATCCTCGGGATCCAGCCGCTGGACGTTCCGGGCGTTGCAGCTGGAACCATCGCTCGCATCCGCGCGGAGACCCGACTCCGCATGCCCGATGCGCTCGTCGTCTACGTGTGCGAGCGGGAGCAGGCCGAACTGGCGACCACGGATCACGCACTCGCCAAGGTCGCCACTGCGAGAGGCATCCCGGTGCACGATCTGACTCGCCGAGAGTGACCCGGCGGGTCTAGGCTGGAAGGCTGCCCTGCACGACGTCGGACGTCGTGGGGGGCGGCACCTCTTCCTCATGCCAGATACCTCCCCGATTCCCACGCTTCCGCGCGCCGGGACTGCACGTACTTTGCTGCGTCTGCTCCCGTTTGTGCGTCCCGCGTTGCCCCGGATCATCCTCGGGATGGTCGCGGCGCTGCTCGCCGGCCTCGTCGCGCTCGGCATCCCGCTGGTATTGCAGTCGCTCGTCGACGGTCCGCTCGCGAGCGGCGACTCGTCGCAGATATGGCCGGCGGCGATCGTCGTGTTCGTGCTGGGCGCGCTCGAGGCGGCGTTCATCATGGCGCGCCGCTTCTTCGTGCTGACCCCCGGCACGCATGTCGAAGCCGCCATGCGCCGAACGCTCTATGCGCAGTTGCAAGACCTGCCGGTCGCCTTCCACGACAAGTGGCAGAGCGGGCAGTTGCTGTCGCGCGCGATGAGCGACCTCGGGCTGATCCGCCGGTGGCTGTCGTTCGGCATCGTGTTGCTCATCGTGAACTTCGTCACGATCGTGGTCGGCGCGGTCGTGCTGTTCTTCTGGAACTGGGTGCTCGCGCTCGTGTTCCTCATCTGCTCCATCCCGCTGTGGATCTACGGCTATGTCTTCGAGCAGAAGTACTCGATCGTCGCGCGGCGCTCGCAAGACCAGCAGGGCGACCTCGCCACCGCCGTCGAAGAGAGCGTGCACGGCATCCGCGTGCTCAAGGCGTTCGGGCGCGGAAAGTACTCGCTCGAGAAGTTCACGCGCCAGGCCGACCGATTGCGCGGAACCGAGCTCGACAAGGCGCGCTCGATCGCGAGCATCTGGCTCTGGCTGCTGCTCGTGCCCGACGTCGCGTTCGCCCTCTGCCTGGGCGCTGGGGTCTGGCTCGTCGCCACCGACCAGATGACGGGTGGGGCGCTCGTGGCATTCTTCGCCACGGCCACCGTGCTGCGCTTCCCGATCGAGTCGATCGGCTTCCTGCTGTCGATGACCTTCGACACCCGCACGGCCGTCGACCGGCTGTTCGAGGTGCTCGACGAACCCAACCCGATCGTCGACCCGGGTGAGCCCCACACCGTCACCGAGCCGCGCGGGCGGCTCACCTTCGAGAACGTGCACTTCCGCTATCAGGACGCCGGCCCCGAGGTTCCCGACCTCGTCGACGGCGTCGACCTCGTGCTCGAACCCGGCGAGACCATGGCGCTCGTCGGTCTGACCGGGTCGGGAAAGACCACCCTCACCGCCCTGTCGACCCGCCTGTACGACGTGACGGGTGGTGCGATCAAGCTCGACGGCGTCGACATCCGCGATCTCACCCGCGAAGAGCTGCGCCGCCGTATAGCGATGGCGTTCGAAGACGCGACGCTGTTCTCGGCGTCGGTGCGCGACAACGTGCTGCTCGGGCGCCCCGAGTTGGCCGACGACCCAGATGCCGCTTCCGCAGTACTGGCTGAAGCACTCGAAATCGCGCAGGCGGAGTTCGTCGCTGAGCTGCCCGACGGCGCGAACACCACGGTCGGCGAGGAGGGGCTGTCGCTCTCGGGGGGCCAGCGGCAGCGCCTCGCGCTGGCCCGTGCCGTCGCCGCCGCCCCGTCGGTGCTCGTGCTCGACGACCCGCTCTCCGCGCTCGACGTCGATACCGAGGCTCGCGTCGAGGCGGCGTTGCGCCGGGTGCTGGCCACGACGACGGCGCTCATCGTCGCCCACCGGCCCTCCACCGTGCAGTTCGCCGACCGCGTCGCGCTGCTCCAAGACGGCCGGGTCAGCGCGGTCGGCACCCACTCCGAGCTGCTCGCGACCAACGACCACTACCGCTACGTGATCTCGTCGCTCGAGCCCGACAACACCCGCGAGGTGGACAAGTGAGCGTCACCGGCGTCGAAGGCGAGGAGCGTGGCGACTATACCCGCGACGAGAGCCGACAGATCCGGGCGCGATCGGTACGCCTGCTCGGCTCGCTGCTGCTCCCCGTGCGCGCCCGCGTCATCCTCACCCTGCTCGTGGTCGTGGTCAGCACGGCAGCGCAGGTGGCCGGGCCAGCGCTGATCGCCCTCGGCATCGACCAGGGACTTCCCGCCGCGCTCGACGCCGACTTCGTGCCGCTCGGCGTCGCCGTGGGAGCCTACCTCGTCACCGGGGTACTCGGCGCCGTGCTGATCGCCTGGTACACGATGTTGTCGGCGCGGGTCAGCCAGGCGATCTTGTTCGATCTTCGCCGCCGCGTGTTCCTGCACGCCCAGCGGCTGAGCCTGGAATTCCACGAGAGCTACACCTCGGGCCGCATCATCGCGCGCCAGACCAGCGACCTCGAGTCGATCCGCGAACTGCTCGATTCGGGGCTCAACGGGCTCGTGCGCGGCGTGCTCTACATGGTCTTCATCGGGATCGCTCTCATCGTGTTCGACCCGGTCAGCGCTCTGGTGATCGCGGCATCCCTGGTGCCTCTCGCGTTCCTCACCCGCTGGTTCCAGATGCGCTCGCAGCGCGGATTCCGGCTGACCCGCGTCGTGTCGGCCCGCGTCATCGTGAAGTTCGTCGAGACGATGACCGGCATCCGCGCGGTCAAGGCGTTCCGCACCGAAGGGCGCAACGACCGGGAGTTCGGCGGTCTGGTCGAGGACTACCGGGATGCCAACGCCAAGGTCATCAAGCTGTTCGGCATCTACGACCCGGCGTTGATCCTCATCGGCAACACCGCGGTCGCCGTGGTGTTACTCGTCGGAGGCTTCCGAGTGATCGACGGCGGCCTCGAGATCGGGTCACTGCTCGCCGTGTTGCTCTACACCCGCCGCTTCTTCGACCCGATGGAGGAGATGGCGATGTTCTACAACTCCTACCAGGGTGCCGCCGCGGCGCTCGAGAAGATCTCGGGCGTCTTGGAGGAGGAGCCGAGCGTTCCCGACCCGGTCGCGCCGGTCGACCTGTGGCAGGCGAAGGGCGCCCTCGACTTCCGGGACGTGCGGTTCGCCTACCGCGGCGACCGGATCGTGCTGCCCGACTTCTCGCTGTCGATCCCGGCCGGGCAGACCGTCGCACTCGTGGGTTCCACCGGTGCGGGCAAGTCGACCCTCGCGAAGCTGCTCGCCCGGTTCTACGACCCGACGGCAGGAACCGTCGAGCTGGATGGCATCGACCTGCGCCGACTGCATCCCAAGGACCTGCGGCGCGCGATCGTCATGGTCACCCAGGAGGCGTACCTCTTCAGCGGCTCGGTCGCCGAGAACATCGCGCTCGGCAAACCCGACGCCACGATCGACGAGATCGTCGCGGCGGCCCGGGCCGTGGGGGCCGACACCTTCATCGACAAGCTGCCCGACGGCTACGACACCGACGTGAACAAGCGCGGCGGGCGGGTCTCGGCGGGCCAACGGCAGTTGCTGTCGTTCGCCCGAGCGTTCCTGGCCGACCCGGCCGTGCTCATCCTCGATGAAGCCACCGCGTCGCTCGACATCCCGAGCGAGCGGCTCGTGCAGCAGGGTCTCACGACGCTGCTCGCCGACCGCACGGCGATCATCATCGCCCACCGGCTGTCGACCGTCTCGATCGCCGACCGGGTGCTCGTGATGGAGCACGGGCGCATCGTCGAAGACGGCGCGCCGGCCGACCTGATCGCCGGCACGGGTCGTTTCGCGAAGCTGCACGCCGCCTGGCGGGACAGTCTGGTTTAGGGCTTTGCTCGTAGAGACGGAGAGGATGTCATGGCGCCCCATCGCGAGTCATGAACTCCGCGGCTACGGCACGTGGCGGGCGAGCCTGAGGTTCACCCGGTAGCCGTCGTCGGTCGTGACGATCGGCGTGCCTTCGGCGCGGAAGTGCTCGAGCGCTCGGTCTTCGTGACCGGTAGCGGCGTGCCCCGACGCGCGGATGACGCGCCACCACGCCACATCCGCCCCGTACCAGGCCATCACGTTGCCGACCGCGCGCGCCGCCCGGGAGCCGAGCACCGCGGCCACGTCGCCATACGTCATCACTCGGCCGCTCGGGATGGCGGCGACCACGTCGAGCACCGCCTCCGCGAAGTCGGCGGCGGGTACGGGTCTCACAGGTCGAGCGCGCCCAGGTTCTCGCCGAACGGCGTCTGGCCGATGACCGTGAAGCCGACCGACTCGAAGAAGGCGCCCGGCCCGGCGTCGCCGGGAGCCCACACCACGGTCAGTCGCGAGAAGCCG
This sequence comes from Pseudolysinimonas sp., assembly GCF_049651805.1. Classification (GTDB taxonomy): domain Bacteria; phylum Actinomycetota; class Actinomycetes; order Actinomycetales; family Microbacteriaceae; genus Pseudolysinimonas_A. The sequence goes on along the minus strand of NZ_JBASCU010000011.1, from coordinate 13,227 downwards.
CGCTTGCGTGCCTCGTCGGCGAGCGCGGCGATCGCGAACCGACCGACGCCGCGGCCCTGAGCCTGGGCCGACACGTTGACGCGCCACAGTGCCGCCCGCAGGAACTCCTCGGGGGCGTCGTCGTCAAAGGCGCCCATGATGTAGCCGACGACCTCGTCGTCATCGACGATGACGCGGGGCCACGATCCGGCCGGGTCGAGTTGCTGTTCTGCGTGAGTGTAGGTCTCGGGTTCGAGGTAGTCCTCTTGGCCCGGCTTGAGCGTCAGACGGTTCGCGGCCGAAATCGTCTCGGCGTTCAGCTCGTTCAGTCGCAGCTCACCCATGCTCCAGGCTAACCCGCTCACGCCGCGTCGGTCTGGATATCTTGATATCGAGATATCTCGGATGCCCGATAGGCTGGTCGACGGCTTCCGCGAGAGGCCGATTTCACGAGTCGCAGCCCTGCGAGAGGAAAACAGTGGTCGAGAAGATCAAGGTCGAAGGTGTCGTCGTCGAACTCGACGGCGACGAGATGACGCGCATCATCTGGCAGTTCATCAAGGACCGCCTCATCCACCCCTACCTCGACGTGACGCTCGAGTACTACGACCTCGGCATCGAGCACCGCGACGCGACCGACGACCAGGTCACGATCGACGCGGCCCACGCCATCCAGAAGCACGGCGTCGGCGTGAAATGCGCCACGATCACCCCCGACGAGGCCCGCGTCGAGGAATTCGGCCTCAAGAAGATGTGGAAGAGCCCCAACGGCACGATCCGCAACATCCTCGGCGGTGTGATCTTCCGCGAGCCGATCATCATCTCCAACATCCCGCGCCTCGTGCCCGGTTGGAACAAGCCGATCATTGTCGGCCGTCACGCCTTCGGCGACCAGTACCGCGCCACCGATTTCCGCTTCGAGGGCAAGGGCACTCTCACCATCTCGTTCCAGCCCGAAGACGGCAGCGAGGCTCAGTCGTTCGAGGTATTCCAGTCGCCCGGATCCGGTGTCGCGATGGCGATGTACAACCTGGATGCCTCGATCACCGACTTCGCGCGGGCATCGTTCAACTACGGCCTCGCCCGCAAGTACCCGGTGTACCTCTCGACGAAGAACACGATCCTCAAGGCCTACGACGGCCGGTTCAAAGACATCTTCCAGGAGATCTTCGACGCCGAGTTCAAGGCCGACTTCGACGCCGCCGGCCTCACCTACGAGCACCGCCTCATCGACGACATGGTCGCGTCGGCCCTGAAGTGGGAGGGCGGATACATCTGGGCGACGAAGAACTACGACGGGGATGTTCAGTCCGACACCGTCGCCCAGGGCTACGGCTCGCTCGGCCTGATGACCTCGGTGCTCACCACCCCCGACGGCAAGATCGTCGAGGCCGAAGCCGCCCACGGCACCGTCACCCGGCACTACCGCCTGCACCAGCAGGGCAAGCCGACCTCGACGAACCCGATCGCCTCGATCTACGCCTGGACCCGCGGCCTCATGCACCGCGGCAAGCTCGACGGCAACCAGGCGCTCATCGACTTCGCGCAGAAACTCGAGGATGTCGTCATCGCCACCGTCGAGAGCGGCAAGATGACGAAAGACCTGGCCACCCTCGTCTCCGACGACCAGCCATACCTCACGACCGAGGATTTCCTCGCCGCGATCGACGAGAACCTGAAGGCCAAGCTCGGCTGACCTCGCGTCAGCTGACCTCGCGTCAGAGACCTCGCGTCAGAGACCTCGCGTCATAGAGGGCTCTATGACGCGTCGGAGCCCCGCGTGCGGGGCTCCCTCATGTCGGAAGGGGTTCCGTGGTGCCCGCGAGGGCATTCTCGAGGGTGACCCAGGCGAGCATCGCGCACTTGATCCGCGCGACGTAGCGCGAGACCCCGCCGAGGGCGACCGCCTCGCCGAAGTGCTCCTCATCGAGTTCGATCTCGCCGCGGGAGCGCAGCGCGGTGCGGAACCGCTCGACGAGGTCGTGCGCGTCGGTGACGGTCGCACCCTCCAGCAGGCCGGTGAGCAGCGACGCCGAGGCTTGCGAGATCGCGCAGCCGTGACCCTCCCAGGTGATCGACCGGATGACGCCGCCCTCGACGTTCACGGCGAGGTCGATCTCGTCGCCGCATAGCGGGTTCACCTCGCGGGCGCGATGAGTCCAGCCGTCGACGATGCCGCGCCCGTCGGGCTGTCGGGAGTGGGTGAGGATGACCTCCTGGTAGAGCGCACGCAGGTCGTCGGAACTCACGACCGCACCCCGAAGAATCCGGTGGCCTCGTCGACCGCACTGAGGAATCGGTCGACCTCGTCGTCGGTCGTGTAGAGCGCGGCGCTCGCCCGCGCGCTCGCGCCGAGGCCCAGCCGACGATGCAGCGGCTGGGCGCAGTGATGCCCGACGCGGATGGCGATCCCACGGTCGTCGAGGAACTGACCGAGGTCGTGCGGATGCACCCCGGCGAGATCGAATCCGGCGAGCCCGACCCGCTCGACCCCGACGGGTCCGAGCACACGGACGCCCGGGATGGCGTCGAGTCCCTCGGCGAGGCGCGCCCCCAGCCGGCGATCGTGAGCGGCGATGCGCGGCATCCCGACCGCCTCGAGGTAGCGCGCGGCGGCGGCGAGGCCGATGGCCTGCGACACGCGCTGCGTACCCGCCTCGAAGCGCTGCGGCGGGGCCATGAACTCGGCGCGGTCGAGCGTCACGGTCGTGATCATCGATCCGCCGGTGAGGAACGGCGGAAGGGCCTCGAGCAGCGCACGCTTGCCGTAGAGCACGCCGACGCCGGTCGGGCCGAGCATCTTGTGGCCCGAGAACACCGCGATGTCGACGTCGAGGTCGTGGAGGTCGAGCGGCGCATGCGGGGCGCTCTGGCAGGCGTCGAGCACGGCGATCGCGCCCGCGCGGTGGGCGGCGGCGACGAGCTCGGCGACGGGGTTCACGATTCCGAGCACGTTCGAGACGTGGGAGACCGCGACCACCCGGGTGCGGTCGGTGATGACCTCCCCGACGAGATCGAGGCGCAAGGCACCGTCGTCGTCGACCGGCAGGTAGCGCAGCGTTGCGCCGGTGCGACGCGCGAGTTGCTGCCACGGGATGAGGTTGGCGTGGTGCTCGAGTTCGGTGACGACGATCTCGTCGCCCGGTCCGACCGCGAGCGCGGGGTCGCCGTCGCCGAAGGCGGCGTTGGAGAGGCCGTAGGCGACGAGGTTGATGCCCTCGGTGGCGTTCGAGGTCCAGACGATCTCGCCCGCGTCGGCGCCGACGAACGCCGCGAGGGTCGCCCGAGCGGCCTCGAACTCCTCGGTCGCCTCGGCCGCGAGGGTGTGGGCTCCGCGATGCACGGCAGCGTTGCGCCGCTCCAGGAAGTCGCGTTCGGCATCCAGCACCACTCGGGGCTTCTGCGCCGTCGCGGCGGAGTCGAGGTAGGCGAGGGGATGGCCGTTGACCGTCTCGCCGAGGATCGGGAAGTCGCGCCGGATGACGCGCACCTCGTCGTCGGTGAGCTCCGGCGTGGTCGCGTGCACTGATCGATCCTCTCGCTGCCCACTCAAGTCTGACGCGTCGCTGCCGCATCCGCTGGGGAAACGGGCCACGCAGCGCCGCACGGCAACAACATGATCGTCGTGGCGTCGACGATGCCCGATCCGATCCGCGCTAGAGCCGCCGGGATGGCGGTCGAGGCCGAGTCGGTCTGGTGCGGGCCGGTGCGGCCGCGGTGGTCGGGTTCGTCGGCGCCGGGCATCCCCCCAGCGTATGGAAGAGCCCCGGATGCTCGGCGGCGGCATCCGGGGCTCTTCCGTGTGGGTCGCTACGCCTCGACGGCGACGTTGGTGGCGGCGGGGCTGCCCGCCTGCACCTCGATCTTGCGCGGCTTGGCCTTCTCGCTGACCGGGATGACGACGCTCAGCACGCCGTTCTCGTACGACGCCGAGATGTTGGCGGTGTCGATGCCGTCGCCGAGATTGAGCTGACGCAGGAACGTTCCGGCGTTGCGCTCGCGGGCGAGCCACTTCACGCCCTCCTGGCTGCGCGTGGTGCGCTCGGCGCGGATGGTGAGCAGCTGACCGTCAACGTCGATGTCGACGCTGCCCGGGTCGATGCCCGGAAGGTCGGCGTTCAGCACGTAGTGGTCGGCGTCGCGGTAGAGGTCCATCGGCATGAGCCGCGGGCCCTGGCGGGCGTCGAGAAGCTGCCCCGCGACGCGATCCATCTCGCGGAACGGGTCGAAGAACATCGCCATCAGATCCTCCTGAAATCGATACCTTGAGTCACCATGACTCAACTATTCAGGAGATTAGCACTCGGGTGTTGCGAGTGCCAGATTCTTCCGATCGCCCTCGGCGAACGCGTTGATCAGTAGCCGACGAAGACGTCGGTGTGGATGTGGCGGGCACCCGCCTTGCGGAGGGCCTTCTTCAGCGCCGCGACCATCGACGGCGGGCCGGAGAGGAAGACGTCTCGGGTCGCGGCATCCGGCACGACCGAGAGCAGTGTCTCGCCCGAGAGTCGGCCGGGGCCGATCCACGTCCACCCGGTCGGCAGGCTCACCGGCTTCTCCGCCGACGCGATCGCGACCCGGCATCCGGCTTTCTCGAGTTGCTCGGCATAGGCGAGGTCGTCGAGCGAGGAGATCGCGTAGACCACCGCGATGTCGCGCCCGCCGCCTTCTGCGGCCGCCTGCTCGAGGTGGCCGATGAACGGCGTGATGCCGATACCGCCCGCGACGAGCAGCAGCGGGCGGCCCGAATCCGCGGGCAGCAGGAAGTCGCCTCCGACGCTCGTCGCCGACACCTTCGCACCGGGCTCGAGGTCGAGCAGGGCGCGCTTGAACGAGCTCGACTTCTCGGGCAGCCGGATGCCGAACCGCAGCATCTCGCCCGGCGCCGAGGCGATGCTGAACACCCGTCGCCAGCCCCGGGAGTCGGTCTTGCCGTGCGGCAGGCTGAGCTCCATGAACTGCCCGGGGGCGAAGCTGACCGGCCGCAGCGGGTGGAAGTCGAACTCCCATGACGACGGCGAGAGCTGCCGGCGGCCCGCGAACTCCAGGCGGATGCCGCGGCGCTGTCCGAAGAGGAACGCGAACAGGTTGGCGACGAGCAACGCGAGCTCGGGGCTGTTGTGGAACGGGGGAATGTTGAAACTGATGAAGTACAGGATCGCCGCGATCGCCGCGTAGACGAGCTGCTGCCAGCGGCGGGGCGGCAGGGTGAGCGGCTCGGTGATCATGAAGCCGACGAAGAACCAGAGCGCCGACTGGAGCACCGCGTACTGGAGTCCCGCGACCGGGTCGCCGCCGAACAGCAGGTAGTTGACGGCCGCCGCGGCAAGGCCGACACCCACGTAGACGGCTCCCATCGGCAGTCGCCTCGTGCGGAACAGGATCAGGAAGGCGAACACCACCACGAAGGGCAGCATCCACGGGTTTCCCGGCCACCAGGCGCCGAAGCTCAGGCCCGTGAACCCGATCGCGAGCGCTCCGACGGCGGCGGGGTTGAAGATGTGGCGCCCGCGGATCGCGAGCAGGTACTTGCTCGCGACTGCGATCACGCCGGCGAGGGCGGCGCCGCCGAGCGCGGACAGGCTGAGGTTCGGCGGCAGAATGAAGTACAGCAGGCCCGCGGTGATGAGCGTCGACTCAGTGTGCGCCTTCACGCGGAACAGCGCTGCGAACGCGAGACTCGTCAGCCCGCACGCGGCGGAGACCACCGCGGCGTGCGCGAGCATCCCGAGTGCCCCCGCGTTGCCCGGTTGCACGACGCCGAGCATCGAGTACACGAGGCCGACGATGAAGAGGATGCCGAGGCTGTAGAGCACGAGGCGGTACATCGTGAAGCGGCCAAGCAGTGCGTCGAGCCATGCGGTCATAGGAACATCTCCCCGGGGAAGTCGGGCGATACATCGACGGAGCCGTCGTGGAACATTCTGGCGAAAGCCGTGGCCCGGCGGGCGACGAATCCCGGATCGGCGTCGAAGAAGAGTGCCGTCGCGATTCCGTCGGCGACCATGGCGGACGGCGCGAGCACCCAGGTCGCGATCACCCCACGCGTCGGTAGCCCAGTCGCGGGGTCGAGCACGTGGTGCAACCCGTCGCCCCACGCCCGCCGGGTCGTGGCGCTCGCGCAGAACGCGCCGTCGGCCAGCTCGGCGACACCGACGGCTTTGCGCGGGTCGAGGGGGTGCTCGAGCGCGATCCGCATCGGCACCGCTCGGGTGCGGATGTCGCCACTCGCGTCCACGATGTGCTCGGGGATGCCGGCGTCGGCGAGCAGGTCGCTCACGAGGTCGACGAGGTAGCCCTTGCCGGCGGCCCCGACGTCGAGCACGACGGGCCGAACGACATCCAGGTACTCGCCGTCCCAGGCGATCGCGTCGTCCCATGCGGGAACCGAGGCGACGTCTCCGGATGGGCGCAGCCGGTAGGTCGCGTCGTAGCCCAGGGCCTCGAGCGCGCGTCCGACCAGGGGCGTCACCCGCCCCGCGGTCGCGTTGTACAACTCGCCGTAGAACTCGAGCAGCGGGCCGGCATCGTCGGCCAGCCGATGTCGCCCCGGCGTGGCAAGTGCCGCGATCCGTCCGTCGGCACGGAAACGCGACCAATCGCGATCGAAGCGCGCCACCCGTTCCGTGACGGCGTCGGCGATCGGCGGCGCGAGGGTATCCCGGGTGTCGATCCGCCAGTTCGTGCCGATCGCCTCGAACGTCCAGGCGACCGGAAGAGGATCGACGATCATCGCCCGGCTACGACTCGGCCGCCTCGGCCTTGATCTTTTCGATCGCGTCCTTGAAGCCGCCGCTGGTGAGCGACGAGCCGCCGACGCGCGAGACCGCGAGGGTGTCGATGTCTTCGCCTTCGACGACGGCACCGATGCCGTCGGCGAACTGGGTCTGGAAGCCCCTCGCCGTCGAGTCGGTCGACTCCGGAGTCACGGTCACCCCGGTGACGATGTCGCCGGCGAGGGTGATCTCCACGCTCACCTTCGACGGGCCGGCGGGGGACACGTAGTCGCCTTCCGCCGTGTACGTGCCGTCGGCGTACTCGGCACTGGTTTCGGAGTCGACCGTCGCGCCGGACTCATCACCCGTGTTACCCGTCGCCGCCGAGCAGCCGGCGAGGGCGGTGGTCAGGCCGAGTCCGGCAAAACCGAGGGCGATCAGGCGAGGAGTAGTCGTCGTGGTCATGCGCTCAGCCTTCCAGATTTCGGGAAACCGAAGTCGTTCGTTAACCCGTGAATTTGCTGGACGTGTCACCAATTGCGGGTCGCGTACGAACCGCCGCCGGGCAGCTCCCTCGTGCTCTTCCGGGGTGACCGGGCGCATAACAAGTTTGTTAAGCGTCCGCTCAAAAGTTGCGAATAGTTTGTTCGTAGGGTTTACTAACCCGCATGCCTCCTCGCTCGTCGCTGCGGACGACCGCCAAGTCACTGCCCGAGCATGCCCGGGGCCACAACCGGTCGCTCGTGCTCCAGACCCTCTACTCGTCGGGCGCGATGAGCCGCGCCGACCTGGCCCGGGCAACGGGGCTCACCCGCGTCACCATCTCCGACCTGATCTCCGAACTCATCGCCGAGGACCTCGTCGTCGAGCAGGGAACGCGCGACGAGGCACGCCCGGGTAAGCCGGCCACTCTCGTCGACATCGACAGGAGCGGGTTTCGCATCCTCGGTATCGATCTTTCGGGCCACGACGCCTTCCGCGGCGCTCTCCTCGACCTCGACGGCGGCATCCACGATCGGGTGACCGTTCCCCTCGCCGGCGCGACCGGCGAGGCCGCAGTCGCCAAGGTCATCGACCTCGCTCGCGACCTCGCCGCGCGGGCGCCCGTGCCGATCCTCGGCGTCGGCATCGGGTCGCCGGGTGTCGTCGACCTCGCCGGCATCGTGCTGACGGCACCGAACCTCGGCTGGCACGACCTGCCGTTGCAGGAACGGCTGAGCGCCGAGCTCGGGCTGCCCACCCTGGTCGCCAACGACGCCAACGTCGCCGCACTCGCCGAACACTCCTTCGGGGATGCCCTCAGCGACACGATGCTCATCAAGATCGGTAACGGTGTCGGCGCCGGCCTGCTCGTCGGGGGCACTCTGCTCTCCGGCGCACGCTTCTCGGCGGGCGAGATCGGCCACGTCGTCGTCGGCACCGACGGCGGCGAGCCGTGTGCCTGCGGCAAGCGCGGCTGCCTCGAGACGTGGCTCGCCATCCCGCGCCTCGAGGCGCGGATCGCGGCCTCACCCGACGAGCGCGACGACATCCTCGCCCGCGCCGGCGAACGTCTCGGCATCGCCCTCGCACCGGTAGTCGGGGCCCTGGATCTCGCGGAGGTCGTGCTCAGCGGCCCCGCGCACCTGCTCGAAGGCCCGCTAGCTCGCGCGGCCCTCGACACCCTCCGCTCGCGCACGATGGCCGAATTCCACGGCGATCTTGCCCTGCGGGGGAGCGCCCTCGGAGAGGACATCGTCATGCGCGGCGCCGCTGCCATGGTGCTCTCCGGGCGGCTCGGGGTCAGCTGACCCTTGCACCGCTGTACCACCGCACTACAGGGTGCCTGCATCTTCGCTCGCACCGTCGCCCTAGGAAAGGAACAGAGAAATGAGGAAACTCGCTCTCACCGCGGCGCTCGCCGCCGGTGCGATCGTCCTCGCCGGCTGCTCGGGCACCCCCGCCGAGCCCGAGTCCGGCGAAATCCGTGTCTGGCTCGTCGGTGCGGACACTCCGCAGGATGCCCGTGACTACCTGATCGAGACCTTCGAAGACGAGAACCCCGGCTCCACCCTCGTCATCGAGGAGCAGCAGTGGACGGGTCTCGTCGACACGCTCACGACGGCTCTCTCGTCGAACGACAGCCCCGACATCGTCGAGGTCGGCAACACGCAGGCTCCGGCGTTCACGTCGGTCGGCGCATTCCGCGACCTCAGCGGGGTCTACGAAGACCTCGGCGGGGATGACCTCCTGCCCGGCTTCGTCGAGGCGGGCTCGTACGACGGCACGCTCTACGCGGCGCCGTACTACTCGGGCGCTCGCGTCGTGTTCTACAACACGGCGCAGTACTCGCAGGCCGGGGTCGAGGTTCCGGCGACGCTCGACGACTACGTCGCCAACGCCGGCGCGATCGCCGCGGCGCTCCCGGGCGTCTCGGGCGTGTACTGGCCCGGCCAGGACTGGTACAACGCCCTCCCCTTCATCTGGGAGAACGGCGGCGAGATCGCCGTTCTCGACGGGGAGACGTGGGACGCGCAGCTCTCCAGCCCCGAATCCCTCGCGGGTCTTACGCAGGTCGCCGAGGTGATGGCATCCTCGACCGCCCCGAAGGACGGCGACGAGACGGATGTCTGGGTGCCGTTCCGTGAGGCGCAGGGGGCAACCCTGTCGGCTCCGAGCTGGGCGTACTGGTCGATCATCGCCGACGCCGATCAGGCGCCGACCGCGCTGACCGACACCCTCGGGTACTTCGCCCTGCCGGGTAAAGACGGCGGAGCGGCTCAGGTGTTCGCGGGTGGCTCGAACATCGCCATCTCGGCGAAGTCGGCCAACCCGACGCTCGCCGAGAGCGCGCTGAAGATCATCTTCAGCGACGAGTACCAGTCGATCCTTGCGGCCAACGGCCTCGTGCCGGCCAAGCAGTCACTGGGTGACCAGGTGGCGGCGGCCAGCCCGGAGCTCGCGGCCGTCATCGCCGAGGCCGCGGCCAACGCGAAGCTCACCCCGGCGAGCCCGAAGTGGGCCGACGTGGAGGCGGCGCGCCTGCTGCAGGACTTCTTCGTGCGCATCGCCACCGGCGGTGACATCGAGGCGCTGGCCACCCAGCTCGACCTCGACATCGAAGCCGTCCTTAACGACTGAGAGATCAGTCTCAACGGGTGAAAGTACGGTGGCGCGGCGCGATTCGACCGCGCCGCGCCACCGGCACCCGTCGCCCTAGGAAGGTCCGGGGCACGATCCACAACCTATCCGAAAGGCCCTCCCCGTGAGTCCGCTCGCCCCCGCACGTGTGCGGCGCAAGCGCGACCTCACCCCCCTGTACCTGTTGATTCCGGCCGGGGTGGTGCTGCTCGCCCTGACCGCCTGGCCGCTCATCCAGCTCATCATCACCTCGTTCCTCGAGTTCGGCCGCGCGCAGATCTTCGGTGCACCGCCGATCTTCGTCGGCCTCGACAACTACGCCGACGTGCTCACCGACGACGAGTTCTGGCAGGTGCTCGGTCGCAGCGTCGCCTTCTGCCTCGTCAACGTGCTGCTGACGATGCTGCTCGGCATCTCGATCGGCGTGCTCATGACCAAGCTCGGCAAAGGCTTCAAGCTGCTCGTCTCGGTCGGCCTCCTGCTTGCCTGGGCGATGCCCCCCGTGACGGCCAGCGTCGTGTGGGGCTGGATCTTCGATACCGACCGCGGCGTCGTCAACTACCTGCTCACGCAGGTCACCGGCGTCGACTTCCAGGGGCACTCCTGGCTCATCCAACCGCTCTCCTTCTTCTTCGTCGCGACGATCATCGTCACCTGGCAGGCGATCCCCTTCGTCGCCTTCACCGTGTTCGCGGGGCTGACCCAGGTTCCGAACGAAGTGCTGGAGGCCGCCGAGATCGACGGGGCGACGGGCTGGCAGCGCTTCCGGCTCATCGTGCTGCCCTACCTGCGCGGTGTGCTCGTCATCCTGCTGATCCTCCAGATCATCTGGGACATGCGGGTCTTCTCGCAGATCTACGCGTTGCAGACCGTCGGGGGCATCGCCGCCGAGACCAACACGATCGGCGTCTACATCTTCAAGGTCTCGATCGGGGCCGGCGACCTGGGTGCGGGCGGCGCGATCTCGGTGCTGCTCGTCGTCCTCATGCTCGCCCTCTCGGGCTACTACATCCGTTCGCTGTTGAAGCAGGAGGAGTCATGACGCGCGAACTGGCCCCGGGGCGGCCTCGTTCGGCCGCCGTGCGCGCCGCCCTCAACGTCGTCGCGGTGATCGTCTTCGTTGCCTCCGCGTTCCCGGTGTACTGGATGATCAACTCGGCGTTCCTGCCGAACAGCGCGATCCGCGAGCAGACCCCCCACTTCCTCCCCGACCAGTTCACCGTCGACAACTTCGTGAAGGTCGTGACGCAGCCGTCGGGAACGATCGAGTTCCTGCCCGCGCTCGGCACCTCGCTGCTGGTGACCCTCACCACGGTCGTGCTCGCCGCGGTGTTCGCGTTCTTCGCGGCGCTCGCCCTCTCCCGCTTCCGGTTCCGCTCGAAGAAGACCCTCGTCGTCGCCCTGCTGGTGGCGCAGATGATCCCCGCCGAGGCGATGATCGTGTCGATCTTCCGGGTACTCGACGGCTGGCAGTTGCTCAACTCGGTCATCGGTCTCACCCTCGTGTATCTCGCGGTCGTGCTGCCGTTCACGATCTGGACCTTGCGCGGGTTCGTCGCCGGCATCCCGGTCGAGCTCGAGGAGGCGGCGATGGTCGACGGCTGTTCGCGCTTCGGCGCGTTCTTCCGGGTGACGCTGCCGCTGCTCTGGCCGGGGCTCACCGCCACGGGGGTGTTCGCGTTCATCCAGGCGTGGAACGAGTTCCTGTTCGCCCTCGTCATCATGCAGAAGCCCGACGCACGCACCCTGCCGGTGTGGCTGCGCGCGTTCGTGCAGGCGACCCAGGCGACCGACTGGGCGGCGATCATGGCCGGCTCGACGCTCATCGCGGTGCCGGTGATCGTGTTCTTCCTGCTCGTGCAGGGCCGCATGGTCGGCGGCATGGCGGCCGGGGCGGTGAAGGGATGAGCGGGGTGGATGCTGTGCTGCTGCCCGGTTTCGTCGGCACCACCCTGCCGGGCTGGGTCGCCGACCGGCTGCGCGGCGGGCTCGCCGGGGTCTGCCTCTACGGCGAGAACGTCGAGTCGCTCGGACAGGTGCAGTCGCTGATCTGGCAGATCCGCCAGGCGAAGCCGGACGCGATCGTCGCGATCGACGAGGAGGGTGGAGATGTCACCCGCCTGCACTACAGCGAGGGATCGCCCTACCCCGGAGCAGCGCTTCTCGGTCGCCTCGACGACCTCGAGCTGACTGCGGTGGTCGGCCGCGCGGTCGCCGACGACCTGGTGTTCGCCGGCGCCGACCTCAACCTCGCACCCGTCGCCGACGTGAACTCCGACCCGCGCAACCCGGTCATCGGGGTTCGTTCGTTCGGTGCCGACCCCGACCTCGTCGCGCGGCACGTCGCCGCGTTCACGCGCGCGCATGAGGCCGTCGGGGTGGCGACGAGCGTCAAACACTTCCCCGGGCACGGCGCCACCGCGTCCGACTCGCACCTCGCGCTGCCGGTCGTCGACGTGCCGCTCGACGTGCTGCGGGCCCGCGACCTGCCGCCGTTCCGCGCCGCGATCGAGGCAGGCGCTCGTACGGTGATGACTTCGCACATCCTGCTGCCCCAGGTCGACCCCGTGAACCCGGCGACGTTCTCTGCCCGCATCCTCGGCGACATCCTGCGCCGGGAACTGGGTTTCGCGGGCGTCGTCGTCTCGGACGCCCTCGACATGACGGGAGCATCGGGCGGGATCGGCATCCCGGCCGCCGCCGCGCGCGCCCTCGCCGCGGGGTGTGACCTGCTCTGCCTCGGTACGGGTGGGTCACCCGAGCAGCTCGACGCGATCGGCGACGCCGTTGTCCGCGAGGTCGAACCGTCGCGCCTCGCCGACGCGACCGCGCGGGTGGCCGCACTCATCGACTCGCTACGCGGGCCCCGAACGAGACCGGTCAGCGCGCAACTCGGCGAACGACTCGACCGGGGGTTCGCGATCGTCGAGGGCGCCCTGCCGCATCCCGACGCCGTGATCGTCGTCGTCGAGACGACGGCCAACATCGCCGTCGGGCTGGCGCCGTGGGGTCCCGCCGCGGCCGGCGCCCCGGTGCTGCACATCGCCGCGGGCGATCCGCTCCCCGCCGACCTCGCTGCCGATACGCCCGTCGTGCTCGTCGCGAAGGACGTGCACCGGCATCCCGACGTCGCCGCGCTCGCCGACGTCGTGCGCACGGGTCGTCCGGGCAGCCTCGTCGTCGACATGGGCTGGCCGTCGGGGCCGGTCGACATCGCGACCTTCGGGGCGTCCCGCGGGGTCGGCGCGGCGCTCGTGGGCTGGCTGATGGATCAGGGGTGGCGCGGATGGCACTGAGGATCGGGATCGACATCGGCGGGACGAAGACGGATGCCGTCGCCCTCGCCGCCGACGGCGCGGTCGCCGCCGAGCACCGGCTCGCGACCGGCTTCGGCGCGGTCGCGGTCCTCGAC
>NZ_JBASCU010000010.1:0-10928 GCF_049651805.1 Pseudolysinimonas sp. | reverse complement strand
CCGTCCCGCTCGCGGTGCTGTCGGCGCGGGCGCGGGCTCTGCGCAAAACGCTGCGCCTCGCGTGGCCCGACCTCGTCGACCACCTGGTGTCGGGCATCCGCGCCGGCCTGCCGCTCGCCGAAGCGGTCGGGGCGCTCGCCGAGGTCGGGCCGGCCGAGACGCGCGTCGCGTTCCGCACCTTCGAACGGCGGGCGATGGGGTCGGGCAACCTCGCCTCGGCGCTCGACGGGCTCAAAGCCGGCCTCGCCGATCCGATCGCCGACCGCATCGTCGAGACCCTCAAGATGGCGCGCGAGGTCGGCGGCTCCGAGCTGCCGTCCGTGTTGCGGGCCCTGGCGACCTCGCTGAGGGCGGATGCCGCGGTGCGGTCCGAAGTCGAGGCACGGCAGTCGTGGGTGCGAGGTGCCGCCCGGCTCGGTGTCGTCGCGCCGTGGGTCGTGCTGCTGTTGCTCGCGTCGCGGCCCGAGGCGGCGGCTTCGTACAACAGCCCGGCGGGGTTGGTGCTGCTCGGGGTCGGTCTCGTCGTGACGGTCGTCGCCTACCGGGTGATGATCGCGCTCGGCCGACTGCCCGACGAGCGGCGGTGGTTCGCGTGACGCCGCTCATCGCGCTCGCGGTTCCCGTCGGGGTCACTCTCGGTCTCGGACTCTGGACGTTGCTCGGCCTGGTGCCGCGGATCGGCGCGACCCGGCTCGCCGCCCGGGTCGCGCCGTACATCGCGGATTTGTCTCCCGAGGCCCGCGAGTTTCTCGACCGCCGCCCCGCGGAGCCGCTGCCCTTCGTCGGTGGGTTGCTCGCCCCGGCCGGCCGTCGCATCCGCTCGGCCCTGGTCGCGGTGTTCGGAGGTGACGACTCGGTCGAGCGGCGGTTGCGGCAGGCAGGGTGGTCGCTCACTGTCGAGGCGTTGCGGGGGCGGCAGTTGCTGGGAGGGGCAGCGGGCGCGGGGGTCGGCGTGCTGTTCGCGGTGGCTATCGCGCGTTCGTCGTCGGTGTCGCCGTTGCTGCTCGGGGTGATCGTTGCGGTGTGCGCGGCGATCGGGGTGTTGCTCCCCGACCAGGTGCTGTCGCGGGCGGCACGGGCGCGGCGTGATCGGATCGCCGCCGAACTGCCGACGGTGCTGGAGTTTCTGACGCTCTCGTTGTCGGCTGGTGAGGCGGTGCTCGATGCGCTGCGCCGGGTCGCGCGAGCGGGCAACGGCGACCTCGCCCGCGAGATTGCCGTCGTCGTCGCGCAGGTGAACGCCGGGGTGCCGCTCGCGCTGGCGCTCGAACGGTGTGCCGACGAGATCCAGTTGCCGCCGCTGTCACGCACCGTCGATCAGCTCGTCGGGGCGTTGGACCGCGGGACGCCGCTCGTCGATGTGTTGCGGGCTCAGGCACAGGACTCGCGGGATGACGCCAAGCGGTCACTGCTCGAAGCGGCGGGCAAGAAGGAGATCGCGATGCTCGTGCCTTTGGTCTTCCTCATCCTGCCGGTGACGGTCGCGTTCGCGATCTTCCCCGGTGTGATGGTGCTTCAACTCGGGTTCTGAATAGGTCGGGCAGGGTCAAATATTAGGCTACAGTTTTGTAGCCTAATTAAGGTAGGATTGGCAGTGGCTCCACGCTGGGAACCGTCGAGCGACAAGCACGGCGTCCCGCGCACCGACCAGATCTACGCGATCCTGCATGCGACCTACATCGCGGACTTGGGCTCGAGCAACGACGGCGGCACCGTCCGGCTGTACGTCGGACCCGAGCACGAACAGACCGACCGGGAACTGGAAATCCTGGTCAACTGCTTCACGGACGGCAGGGAAGCGTCGATCTTCCACGCGATGCCCCTGGGGCCGAAAGTCCGGCGGTACCGAGAGGAGCACCCCAATGGCTGACATCGACTACGACGAGCTTGCCGCTCGTCTCACCGACCCGGCGACCCCGCTTCCGGAACCCGACGCCGTGCTCACCGGCGATGCCGCCGCCGCCGAGGGCCGGGCGTTCCTACTTCGCGAGTACGGCACTGAAGAGGCTCTGCAACAGGCCCTTCGCCCCGGACGTCCGCACGTGGGGTCACCGCGCGGAGAGTCCCCCAGCGTTCGAGGGCGGATCTCCAGCGCGGACTTCGAGGCCTTCAAGCGGCTCGAGCAGAGCACTGGTAAGAATCAGAGCGAGCTCGTCCGCGAGGCGGTGCAGCTGCTGCTCGCGGAGCACAAGATCGGCACTTGATCCTGGCCGTGCTGGAGGTCGGCGTGCGGTCAGCCGCGGATGGCGACTCCGTCTTCCCCGGCATCCTCGTGCTACAGCCCGGGTTCTGAAAGAGCCAGTATCGTGGCTAGAAAAATGGCCGAGAAGTAGGCCAGAATGAGGGAATGCGAACCATGTCGGTTAGTGACGCGAAGGACAACCTCTCGGCCCTTGTGGAAAGCGTCGAGTCCACTCACGAGGCCGTCGTCATCACGCGCCACGGCAAGCCGGCCGCAGTGCTGATCTCACCCGATGATCTGGACGCGCTTCAGGAGACCTTGGCGTGGCTGTCGGATCCGAACCACGCGGCAGAGATGGCCGAAGCAGATGATGACATCGCGAAGGGTCGCATGCTCTCCCTCGAAGAGGTGCGTGCGCAACTGGCCAAGCGGTGACGCCAGGGCCGTACCGCGTTGAGCTCTCTGGCCCCGCGGTGCGCGCGCTCGAGCGGCTGCCCGCCAAACTCGTCGACGCAGTGCTGCGATTCCTCGACGGGCCGTTGGCGCAGAACCCGATGAGAGCGACCAAGCCCCTCGGCGCCGAACTGGAAGGGCTTCGCGCCGGATACGTCGGTATCTCCTACCGAGTTCTCGTGCGCATCGACGAGGATGCGCGGCTCGTGCAGGTCATGCGCATCGCACATCGCGCCGACGTCTACGGCTCGCACCGATGAGCGCCCTGAGAGACTCGTCGCGTGGCGGGAATTCATCATGTCGAGGTCTGGGTTGCCGATCTGGAGGTTGTGCAGGCCGAGTGGGGCTGGCTGCTGCAGCGGCTGGGGTTCTCTCTTGAGAGCGCATGGCCGGAGGGGCAGTCCTGGGCTGCCGGAGGCGCGTACCTTACGTTGACGACATCGCCGAACCTCACGGGGTCGACACATGATCGTCGGAAGCCGGGCATGAATCACCTCGCGTTCAAGGGTGGCTCGTCCGACCGGGTCGACGCGATCATGGAAGACGCGCAAGAGCACGGCTGGCACCCGCTCTATCGAGAGCGGTATCCCCATGCGGGAGGCGCTGGCCACTACGCGGGATGGTTGGAGAACTCCGCCGGTTTCAAAGCCGAGGTCGTCGCAGACGAGCAGTGACCTCAGCCTCGCATCGCGACCCCGTGCCGCCAGTACCCCATGAACGCGACCTGGGAGCGGTCGACACCGAGATCCTTCACGAGGTGGCGACGCAGCGTGGTGACGACCCCGCTTTCACCGGCGATCCAGAAGTACCGGTCGGCGTGGTTCGCGCCCGACGCGACCGACTCGCCGAGGCTCGAGAACGTCGGGGTCTCCCACAGCGGGTCGTCGGTGTCGACATCCGCGATCACAGCAGGTGCGACCGCCCCGAGGTGATCGAGCACCGCCGGGATGAGCCGCGTGCCGTGCGCGTCGCCTGAGCGCGACAACCACCGCACCTCGACACCGGGCGGGGTCGCGATGGGAAGGATGTCGGCATCCTCGGGTACTTCGATGAAGGCGACCCCCTGGGTGTCGCGGTCGACGTCCTCGAGGATGCGGGCGATCGCGGGGGCCGCAGTCTCGTCGCCCGCGAGCAGGATGGCGCGGGCGTCGCCGGGGGCGTACTCGATGCCGCCGCCTCCGGCCCGGCCGCGGCGCGGGCCGATCACGAGCAGCTCGTCACCCACGGCAGCGGCGTCCGCCCAGCGGGATGCCGGGCCGGTCGAGCCGGGGGCGAGGTGCAACACGAAGTCGACGACGAGCCGGGTCTCCTCGCCGTCGATGTCGAGGCGACGGATCGAGTAGGTGCGCATCGACCCGCGCTCGTCGTCGGGCAGGGCCAGCCAGGCGCTGTACCAGTCATCGCCCGCGGAGAGCCGGGGCACCGAACTGCCCGGCGCGGGGAAGACGAGCTTGATGCGCTGATCGAGCACCAGCCCCGGGGTTCCGAAGTCCGACAACTCGTCGCCCGAGAACGTGACGCGCACGAAACTCGGCGACACGCGCTCCACCGCGACGACGGTCGCAACAGCGAGCACAAACGGGGATTCAGCGGACATGGTGCCTCCCTCGGGGCAGAACGAGCGGTTTTCCGGTCAGCGGATCGGGGATGACCTCGCTGTCGAGCCCGAAGACCTCGCTGACGAGTTCGGCGGTGACGACAGACCCCGGCGAACCGAGCGCGTGGATGCGCCCACGACACACGGCGACGATCTCGTCGGCGTAGCGCGAGGCCAGGTTGAGGTCGTGCAGCACCATGACGATCGTCGTGCCGCGCGCGCGGTTGAGGTCGGCGAGCAGGTCGAGCACCTCGATCTGGTGCGCGACATCCAGAAACGTCGTCGGCTCGTCGAGCAGCAGGATGTCGGTGGCCTGCGCGAGCGCCATCGCGATCCAGACCCGCTGACGCTGGCCTCCCGAGAGTTCGTCGACGGGCCGGTCGGCGAGGTCGGCGATTCCCGTCGCGTCGAGTGCGGCGGCGACCGCCTCGTCGTCGGCGCGGCTCCAGCGGGCGAACAGCCCCTGGTGCGGATGCCGCCCCCGGCCGACGAGGTCGGCGACGACGATGCCTTCGGGAGCGATCGGGCTCTGCGGCAGCAGGCCGATCAGCCGCGCGACCTCCTTCGTCGGGCGAGAAGACAGTTCCACCCCGTCGAGCGCGATCTGCCCTGCCTTCGGCGACAGCAGCCGGGCGAGCGCCCGCAACAGCGTCGACTTGCCGCATCCATTCGCCCCGACGATCGCCGTGATGCGCCCGGGGGCGACCTCGAGCGCGAGCTCTTCGACGACGAGCCGATCGCCGTAGGCGAGGGTGAGGTCGCAGGCTGTGAGCTGGTGGGTGAGGGTCATAGCGAGGCTCCCGAGCGGTTCGAGCGAACGAGCAGGTAGATGAGGAAGGGTGCGCCGACCGCACCCGTGATGACGCCCACCGGGTAGCGGGTACCGAGCGCGAACTGGCCGACGAGGTCGCCGCCCACGACGAGCAGGGCCCCGACGAGGCCGGCGGTCACGAGCAGCGGGGCGCCGGATGCCGTGATGCGCGCCGCGATCGGTCCGGCCATGAAGGCGACGAAGGCGATCGGCCCGGCGGCCGCGGTCGCGAACGCGATGAGTACGACGGCGCCGAGGATGAGAAGTAGCCGCGCCGGGCGCAGCCGCACCCCGAGGGACGCCGCGGCGTCGTCGCCGAGCCGCAGCATGTCGAGATCGCGCTGCCGCCACACCAGCAGTGGCGCGACGACCACGGTCGCGACGGCGAGGGGCGCGACGCGTTCCCAGGTGGCGCCGTTGAGGCTGCCGGTGAGCCACTGCATCGCGGCCTGGATGTCCCAGGCCGCCGCCCGTGTCAGCACGTACGACACCACACTGTGCAGCATCGCCGCGATGCCGATGCCGATGAGGATGAGCCGGGCTCCGGCGAAGCCGCGGCGCCACGACAGGGTGTAGATCGCGAGCGCCGTGACGAGGGCACCGCCGAGAGCGAGCAACGACACTGCGGTCTCGTCGAGCGACAGTACGACGATGCCGACGACCGCCGCGGCGCTCGCGCCGGTGCTGATGCCGATGATGTCGGGGGAGGCGATCGGGTTGCGCAGCATCGTCTGGAACGTGAGACCCGCGATGCCGAACGCAGCACCCGCGAGAACGCCGAGCGCGGTGCGCGGCAGCCGCAGCTCGCCGACGGTGAACGAGGCGCCGGGCACCTGCTCGCCGAGCAGCACCCGCAGCACCTCGGCGGGGGAGTAGAAGGTGTTGCCGATCATGAGGGCGACGGCGACGAGAGCGAGCAACCCGATGGCAAGGCCGCCGACGAGCAGCGAGTTGCCGCGACGGCGTCGAGCCCTGCTCGACCGAACCGTGCGCGCGGTATCGGGTGCGGCATCCAGAACGGCGGTCACAGCTCGCGCACCTTCTGGCGGCGCACGATCCAGATGAAGAACGGTGCGCCGATGACCGCCGTGATGATGCCCACCTCGATCTCTTGCGGGCGCGCGACGACCCGGCCCACGACATCCGCGAGCACCAGCAGTGCGGCGCCGGCGATCGCCGAGAACGGCAACAGCCAGCGCTGATCGGGCCCGACGAGCAGGCGACACAGGTGCGGCACGATGAGCCCGACGAAGGCGATCGGTCCGGCGACCGCGGTGGCCGCGCCGCACAGCACGACGGCTCCCGCGAACGCGATCAGTCGCGTGTGCACCACGCGGGTGCCGAGCCCGGCGGCGAGGTCGTCGCCGAGGGCGAGGGTGTTGAGGCCGCGACCCGACAGCACGACGATCGCCGCGCCCGCCGCGAGGAACGGCAGGGCGATGCCGATGCGGTCCCACTCCGCGCCGCCGACGCCCCCGATCTGCCAGAACTGGAAGATGGTGAGGATGTCGACGCGCGGCAGCAGCACGGCGCTCACGAGCGACGACAGCGCCGCCGCGGTCGCGGCCCCGGCGAGCGCGAGCTTGAGCGGGGTCGCGCCTCCGCGGCCGAGCGACCCGACAGAGTAGACGAACAGCGCGGCGAGCGCGGCCCCGACGGTCGCGACGCCGATGTAGCCGTAAGGGTTCGATAGCCCGAAGTAGGCGATGCCGACGACGACCGCGAGCGACGCACCGCTCGAGACGCCGAGGATGCCGGGGTCGGCGAGCGGGTTGCGCGTCACCCCCTGCAGGGCGGCACCCGACAGCGCGAGGGCGGCGCCGACGAGCAGGGCGAGCACCGTGCGGGGCAGCCGGGCGGCGACGGCGGCCTGCCCGATGCCGTTCGTCTCACCGCCGAGCGCGGCGAGCAGTTCGTCGAGAGAGACCTCGCGGTTGCCGAAAGCGACGGATGCCAGCGACAGCAGCACCAGGCTCCCGATTCCGATCGCGAGCCACACCGGGCGCGGCACCGCCGGGCGTCGTACCGCTCGTGAGGCAGCGGCGGCGACGCCCGGCGGGGTCATGGTGCCGGTGCTCACCCGGCCGGGGTGAGCGCGCCGGCGAGCAGCGCGAAGTACTCGTCGATGCCCCAGCCGATCGAGAGCGGCGACGGGTTCGCCGAGGCGGCGAGCGGCGTCGAGTTCTCGAGGATCGCGATGCGGCCCTCGGCGATCGCGGGGATCTGCGACAACAGCGGGTCGGCCTGCATCGCCGCGATGAGGGCGCCGTCGGCCTCGCCGTAGGTCACGAAGACGTCGACGTCGGCGAACTGATCGGCCTGCTCGGCGCTCACCGTGACGTAGAACCCGTCGGTGCCCGCCGACTCCTGCTCGACCATGGCGGGTGCCGGCATCCCCAAGCTCTCGAGGAATCCGGGGCGCGTGTCGTGGCTCGTGTAGAAGCCGATCTGGCTGAGGTCGTTGGGGTCGATGTACGCGAACAGCACCGTGGCATCCGCGAGCGCGGGCTGAGCGGCGAGCGCGGCGTTCACCTGGGCCTGGAGATCGGCGATGAGTGCGTCGCCCTGCCCGGCGAGCCCGAGCGCGGCCGAGTTGAGTCGGATCATGTCCTCGTACGAGGTTCCCCAGGCGATCTCGGGGTAGGCGACGACGGGCGCGATCTTCGAGAGCGTGTCGTACTCCTCCTGCGTGATGCCCGAGTAGGCGGCGAGGATCACGTCGGGCTGTGTGTCGGCGACCGCTTCGAAGTCGATGCCGTCGGTCTCGTCGAACAACACCGGTGTCTCGGCGCCGAGCTCGGCGAGCCGGTCTTCGACCCACGGCAGAACGCCGTCGCCGTCGTCGTCGCCCCAGGTGGCCTTGCTCATCCCGACCGGCACGATACCGAGCGCGAGCGGCACTTCGTGGTTGGCCCACGCGACGGTCGCGACGCGCTGGGGCTTCGCTTTGATCGTGGTCTCGCCGAAGGCGTGCTCGATCGTGACGGGGAACGCGCCGTCGGCTCGGTCGGTGTCGGTGTCTGCGGCGGATGCCGCACAGGCAGAGAGGGACACGGCGACGGTCGCGACGGCGACCATCCCCAGGACACGGCGGAATTTCACGACAGAGAACCTCTCGGGTCGAACGGTGTTAGGTCAGGCTAACCTAACATCCGTCGATCCGGGACTGTCAACTCGCGCTATCCGACGGCGTCGTCCTCCAGGGCTTTCGGCGCCTGCGGGTTGACCCCGAAGAGCGTTTCGACGGCCTGCTCGACCGCGTCGAGCTGCCCGGCCGCGGCGTGATTGCGGGCGCGCACCGACGGCTCGTGCATCAGCACGCCCGCGAGGTGACGCAGCGCGGCTTCGGTGCGTTCGTCGACTCCGTGGCGGGCGCGGTGTCGGGCGATCTCGGCCTGCAGCACGTCGTCGACATGGCGTCGGAGCGCCACGATCGCGGGGGCGGCGCGTCGATCGGACTCGAACGCCGCGGCGGCGTTGCCGACTATTCTCTGCACGCCGGCACCGAGCTCCGGCAGTACCGCGTGACGCCCGATCAGCTCGAGATCGAGCAGCTCGACGCCGGGCAGCGTCCCGACGGCGGGCTCGACGTTGCGCGGCAACCCGAGGTCGATCACCAGCCGCGGCGCGTCATCGGGGATGTCGGCCGAAGTCACGACGTACCGAGCTGTGCAGGTGATGACCACGGCGGCAGAACGAATGGCCTCGCGCAGATCCCGTTCTGCGCCGACCCCGTAGCGCACGGCGAACTGCTGCGCGCGACCGGTGGCCGAGAACACCCGGATGTCGGTCGCACCTCGAGCCCGCAGGGCGGCGACGGTGGTGGCCGCGTAGCTGCCCGTTCCCACGAGAAGCACCGCGACATCCGACCAGTCCGGAACCCGCGAGTCGGCCATGTCGAGGGCGACGCGGGCGATCGAGCGTCCGGCGGCGGCGAGGTCGCCGTGGGCCCGGGCCTCGCGGGCGGCGTGCGCCGAGCGCTGGAACAACAGCTCCAAACCGCTGGATGTCGTGCCGGCTTCGCGGGCTTCGCGCAGGGCCCGCTGAACCTGACCCGCGATCTCTTCTTCGCCGATCACCATCGACTCGAGCCCTGAGCTGACGGCGAACAGGTGGCGCACGACATCCTGACCCGTCAACGCGACGGCCGTTTCGCGGAGCGTTTCGGCATCCTCACCGGCTCGCAGGGCGAGCGCGTCGATGACCGCCTCGATCGCGAGTTCGGGGCCGGCGGTGAGCGGTTCGTCGAGTTCGATGTAGGCCTCGAAGCGGTTGCAGGTCGCGAGCACGACGGCTCCGCGCACGAAATCGGCCTCGACGATGAGATCCGCGGCGGTCGTCGAGGCGACCCGCGAGATACGGTCGAGAACGTCGAACTCAGTGTTGCGATGGTTCGCCGTCAGGCAGAACAGCACCAGCCGATTCTACCTAGGGTGGACAGGTGCCCCTTCCCGCCGAACATCCGCTCGCCTCCGGGCTCACCGTCGCCTCGCCCCTTGTGCAGGCGGCGCGAGGTGTGCGCACGCCCGTGCGACCGGTGTGGTTCATGCGGCAGGCGGGGCGATCACTGCCGGAGTACCGGGAGTTGCGGGCCGGCGGCGACATGCTCGCGGCGTGCCTGAACCCCGCGATGGCGGCCGAGATCACCCTGCAGCCGGTGCGGCGTCACGGCGTCGATGCGGCCGTGTACTTCAGCGACATCGTTGTGCCGGTGTTGCTCGCCGGGGTCGCGGTGAAGATCGTGCCCGGCAAGGGGCCGGTGTTCGACGAACCGGTGCGTACGGCGGCGGATGTCGCCCGCCTACCCCGTCTCGAACCCGACGCGCTGGCCCCGATCGCCGAGGCTGTCGCCCTCGTCGTCGCGGAACTCGGCCAGACCCCGCTCGTCGGATTCGGCGGCGCCCCGTACACGCTCGCCTCGTACCTGGTCGAGGGCGGTCCGTCGAAGGAACAACTGCAGACGCGCGCTCTGATGCACTCCGATCCGGCGACCTGGGCGGCGCTGCTCGACTGGTGCGCGGACGTCACGGGCGCGTTCCTGCGCGCGCAGGTTCTGGCGGGAGCGAGCGTCGTGCAACTGTTCGACTCCTGGGCGGGGTCGCTCTCCCGCGCCGACTACGAGCGCTCGGTGCTGCCGCACTCGAAGCGCGCCCTCGACGCCGTCGCCGACCTCGGCATCCCGCGCATCCACTTCGGGGTCGGCACCGCGCACCTGCTCGACCTGCTGCCCGCCGCGGGGGCCGACGTC
This sequence comes from Pseudolysinimonas sp., assembly GCF_049651805.1. Classification (GTDB taxonomy): domain Bacteria; phylum Actinomycetota; class Actinomycetes; order Actinomycetales; family Microbacteriaceae; genus Pseudolysinimonas_A. The sequence continues at coordinate 637 of NZ_JBASCU010000010.1, read as the reverse complement.
GTCGGCGTCGACTGGCGGGTGCCCCTCGACGAGGCCGCGCGACGGCTGCCCGGCGTCGTGTTGCAGGGCAACATCGACCCCGCGCTGCTATTCGCGCCCCCCGAGGTGCTCGACCGCCACGTCGCCGATGTACTGCGTCGCGGCGACGCCGCCCCCGCCCACATCGTCAACCTCGGCCACGGCGTTCCCCCCGACACCGACCCCGCCGTACTCACTCGCCTCGTCGACCTCGTGCATCGCCACGACTCGGTGGTTGAGTAGCCCGCACAGCGGGCGTGTCGAAACCACACCCGCGACAACGGTCATCGGCGGAGGAGTCGCCGGTCTCACCGTCGCCCTCCGCCTAGCCCAAGCCGGCCACCGAGTAACCCTGATGGAGGCGTCCGACCGCGTGGGCGGGCAGCTCGCGCCCCAGCGCATCGCTGGCGTCGAGCTGGATGCCGGGGCCGAGTCGTTCGCGACCCGCGGTACCGCGGTCTCCGCGCTGATCGAAGAACTAGGGCTCGCCGCCGACGTCGTCACGCCGAACCCCGCCCCGGCCTGGCTGCATCGAGCTCGCGGCCCGGCGGTGCCCCTCCCCGCCGCGGGACTGCTCGGCATCCCGGCCGACCCGCTCGCCCCCGACGTCGTGCGCGCC
>NZ_JBASCU010000009.1:0-9850 GCF_049651805.1 Pseudolysinimonas sp. | reverse complement strand
GGCCGGGGCGCGCGTCGTCACCGCCGTGCGCGAGACCTTCCGGCTGCCCACCCCGGCCGTGGCGGCCCCACCCGTTCCTGCGGGTGCCGAGCTCGGCATCCGCGGACTCGCGCCGGTCGTGACGCCGAACGCCGACTTCTACCGCATCGACACCGCCCTCCAGGTGCCCAACCTCGACCCCGCCGAGTGGCGGCTGCGCATTCACGGGCTCGTCGAGAACGAGTTCGAGCTCACCTGGGACGAACTCATCGCCCTGCCGCTGGAGGAGAGCCACACGACGCTGATGTGCGTCTCGAACCCCGTGGGCGGCGAGCTCGTCGGCAACGCGCTGTGGCTCGGCTACCCGATCCGCGAACTACTGGCCCGCGCGAAGCCGACGAGCGAGGCCGACATGGTGCTCTCGCGCAGCTCCGACGGCTTCACCGCGTCGAGTCCGCTCGAGGCCCTCACCGACGACCGCAACGCGATCCTCGCGATCGGCATGAACGGCGAGCCGCTGCCGCTCGAGCACGGCTTCCCCGTGCGCATGGTCGTGCCCGGCCTGTACGGCTATGTGTCGGCGACGAAGTGGGTCGTCGATCTGCAGGTCACCCGGTTCGACCAGGCCCGCGCCTACTGGACCGACCGGGGCTGGAGTGCCCGAGGCCCGGTGAAGATCTCGTCGCGCATCGACGTGCCACGCAGCGACGTGTCGGCGGGTGAGGTCGTCGTCGCCGGCGTCGCCTGGCACCAGCACACCGGTATCGCGGGCGTCGAGGTGTCGATCGATGACGGCCCGTGGCAGGATGCCGAGCTCGCGTCCGCCATCTCGACCGACACCTGGGTGCAGTGGAGCTACCGCTGGGATGCCGACCCCGGCGCCCACATGCTCAAGGTGCGGGCGACGAGTGCCGACGGCGAGGTGCAGACCTCGGATTTCGCTCCGGTCGCCCCCGACGGCGCGACCGGCCACCACACCGTCACCGTCTCGGTGGTCGAGTAGCCCGCGCAGCGAGCGTGTCGAGACCACGCCGCGAGACCTAGTCCTTCGCCCCCGTAACAGCGAGCACGCCGCCGAGGCCGATCATCATCACGCCGCCGGTCGCGCCGAGCCGCTCGATGCGCTTCGGGGATCGGGCGAACCAGTCGCGGGCCGACCCGGCGGCGAGCGCCCAGGCGCCGTCGCTGAGCAGCGCGAGCACGAGGAAGATCCCGCCGAGCAGCAGCATCTGCCCGGGCACCCACCCCGCTTCGGGCGCGACGAACTGGGGCAGCACCGCGACGAAGAACGCGATCGTCTTGGGGTTCGTGATGCCGACGACGAACCCTTCCCCGAGCATCCGCCGCGTCGACTTTGGCGCCACCCCCGCGGCCATGGTCTCGGCGGTGCGCTTGCGGTGCCGGATCGCCTGCACCCCGAGGAACACGATGTAGGCGGCCCCGGCGAACTTGAGGGTCGTGAAGACGACGACCGACTGGGTGATGATCGCACCGACACCGAACGACACGGCGACGATCACCGGCACGATGCCGATCGCGTTGCCGAGCACGCTGAGCAGCCCGCCGCGGCGGCCGAGCGCGAGCGACCGGCCGACGACGAACAGCACGGTCGGGCCGGGCATGATGACGAGCACGATCGCGGCTGCCAGAAACGCGAGCAGATTTGGCAGTGGAAGCATGGCGCCACGGTACTCCGATGAAGAACGATCGAGGGATGCAGAACCGCTTCGTGATCCTCCACGGCTGGGAGAACCGCCGTCCCCCCGACCACTGGGAGCACTGGCTCTTCGACGAGCTGACCGCCCGCGGCGCCGAGGTCGACTACCCGCAACTGCCCGACCCCGACACCCCCGACCTCGACACCTGGCTCGCAGCACTCGACCAGCTGGTGACCCGCGGAGAGCGCCCCGTGACGCTACTCGCCCACAGCCTGGCGGCATCCCTCTGGTTGACCCGCCTCGCCCGGAGTGACTCGCCCGGGCTCGTCACGCGCCTCGCGCTCGCCGCGATCCCCGCGCCCGACGTGCTGCGCTCGACGGTCGTCGAAGCGTTCATCGACCACCCGCCGGTCATCGCGCCGTTGCCGGGTGTCGAGCAGATCGTGTTCGAGGGCGAGGACGACCCCTACTCGCCTGGGGGCGTTCGCGCGGCGTACGAGATTGATCCGTCGATCCCGGTGGAGCTGGTGAACGGCGGCGGCCACCTCACCCCCGACTCGGGCTTCGGGCCCTGGCCGCGCATCCTGGAGTGGACGCTCGCCACCGAAGAGATGCCAAGCTGAAGGTATGACGAATAGCGGACTTCGATGGGGAATCCTCGGCGCGGGCGGCATCGCCAAAGCCCAAGTGGCCGACATGCAGTTGCACGGCTTCACGGTGGCCGCGGTCGCAGCGCGTGACCTCGCCAAGGCGCGGGCGTGGGCCGACGAGATGAAGGTGCCGACCGCCTACGGCAGCTACGAGGAGCTGGCAGCCAACCCCGACATCGACGCTGTCTACGTCGCGACCGTGCATCCCGCCCACGCCGCCGCCGCCCGCATCGTGCTCGAGGGCGGCAAGCACGTGCTGGTCGAGAAGCCGTTCACGATGGATGCCGCGCAGGCACAAGAACTCGTCGATCTCGCGGCGTCGAAGAACCTCGTGATCCTCGAGGCGATGTGGACCCGCTGGCTGCCGCACATGGTGCGCATCCGCGAGATCCTCGCCGAAGGGCAGCTCGGCGACGTGCGCACCGTACTCGCCGACCACGACCAGAAGATCGACCACATCGCGCGCCTCATCCGACCGGAGCTCGGCGGCGGTGCGCTGCTCGACCTCGGCATCTACCCGGTGTCGTTCGCCTGGGACGTTCTCGGCGCACCCGACACGGTCATCGCCCACGCCACGATGACCGACACCGGCGTCGACCTCGAGACGGCGATCATCCTCGGCTACCCGAACGGTGCCCATGCGGTGCTGCAGACCCAGATGAACGGCACCGGCCCCAACCGCGCCGCGATCGTGGGCACGCAGGGTCGCATCGAGATCGAGTCGGTCTGGTACAACCAGACGGCCTTCACCCGCTACGACGCGGAGGGTGAGGTCGTCGAGCGGTTCGACGCGCGCGAGCCGGGCCGCGGCATGCAGTTCCAGGCGGCCGAACTGGAGCGCATCGTCGCGTCGGGAAAGCTCGAGGGCGACATCTTGGCGCCGGCGCAGACCGTCGCCATCATGGCCACGCTCGACGAGATCCGCCGCCAGATCGGGCTCAACTACCCGAGCTGACGCGGCCCCTAGACAACGTGACCGCCGGGTGCGGCAATACCCTGCAGCCGGCGATCTCGTGCATCGCAGATGCGATCAGCAATGCTGCGTAGCGAGGAACTCAACCACATGTCCGCGGCTTCGCCCTCGGAATAATCGGCCTTGGCAATACTGTTCACGCGTCCATCGGCCTCTAGCCGACGAACGTTCTCGTAGTTCGCGGCGTCCGTCCAAACTCCGAGCGTGCCGCCACCGGCTCGCCCGACAACCGAAAACACCGGAACGTCGCTGGGACCGTCCGCGATGTAAATCATGTTCTGGACCGGAACGCGGCGCTCGTCGGGATCCATCCGAGCGTTGACGTCCAGCGCGGGCTCGACGTTGACCCCCTTGTTGATCTCAAAAATGGCGCGCGTCTTGGTCGTGTTGTCAATCACGTACCCCACTTGCGTGAGCTTGTCGCTCAGCTCCACGCGCCCGAGCGTCTCCAGGTATCCCGGTCCCGGCGGGTCTGACAAGAGTTCGCACGCCCAGACCCCGTCGACGTGTTCAAAGATCGGATTGCCTTCGATCATCTGGCGCAAGCCGGTGGAAACGATGTAGTGCTCCACCTTCAGGTCGTGGTGCGCGTACCGCTCGTCGGCCCGAACGAGGTCTCGCATTCGCTCCATGAATTCAGGCATGCCGGGGGCCAGTGGAACCAGCGACCCCAGCTCTCGCAGGCGAGCGTTGGTCAGTCCCTCGAAGGGGCCGCCGTCGATGTAGGTCAGCATGTGGCCGAGATAGGCCGTGTCCTTGGATACTTTCAGGCCGCGCTCCTGAAAGTGGTCCACGAGGGCGTTAACCTCGCCCCAGAACTCGTGTGCATCTATGCCGTATGCATCGAAGATGGGTTGCTGCATGTACCCGGGCGTAAGCGTCTTGTCAAAATCCCATACGAACGCGATGACGTTCTGCGCGTTGAGGGCGGGTGGCATTAAGCGATCTCTTGCGGACTGAATAGATAGTCCGACTCTCGGGTCCACCAACCCTGTATGCGCGCAGCAGTGCCTCGCAGCTCTTCGTGAGCGTGGCCCATCGAGCTCAGCGGCGTGACGACCGTGACCATCCAACCCCGGTGGATGAGCGCAGTGACGTTCTCCTGGAGGAGATGCCAGTTCGGGGCAGTGGTCACGATGCACTCGACTGCATATGCATGTCGGAGGACAACGGCTTCTCCGACGGCCGCGACATTCCACGTCTCGATACCGACCTCGTCCACAAAGTCCTTCCACCGCAGGAGCTCGGGCGCCTCTCCAAATTCTCGCCATCGCTTGCAGGAAGCGACTCCCGCGCCATGTACCTGAGCTTCTGCAGTCGTGCTGGTGGTCGCCATGGCGGCAGCATAGGCCCGGCCCCCGACCGAACTACGGCGACTTGCGCAGCGGCCGCTGCCAAGGCGTGATGTCAGTCCTCGCGGCAGCCGAGTCGAACTTTCCACACCCGACGCACGTGTGAGACCGGCAACGCTTGAGCCGCCCACGGTGTTCAGTCGCTCGGCGCCCCGATCGCGAACTCGGTCGATCCTCATGCCACAAGTGTCGCGCCGAAGAGTTTCGCGCCGATTTATTTGCATCGATCCGGCGTGGCGTTGGACCCACGCGGCGCGCCCGCTGCCTCTGGGGCAGGTGCTACCAGTAGTCTGGAGCTTCCAATATCGCGCGGATAAACGATCCGAAGGGCCCTGATGGCTGCATCTCGTGACCTCGTCGAGCTGCGGGACTTGGATGCCAATCCGGCTCTCAGCGCCCAACAGGCTACCTGTGCGAACCCGCGTTGTGACGAACAGTTCTTTCGCACTCCAGGGCCGGGCAGACCCCGGGACTTTCACAGCGAGGACTGCCGCCGAAGTGCTGAGCGCGACCTTCGCAAGACCTTGGGGCAGATCGAACACCTTCAACACCAAGCCGAGCAGCTCCGCGCCCGGGCCAGTGCCTATATCCGGACGAGCGTGGGCGATGATCCGGGAGATCTCGGACCCACACCGCAGGAGCTAGCTGCTGCACGCGAAGCATTGGCGGAGGTTCGCGGGATGTCGCGTTTCCTCGAGGGCCACCAAGATCCGCTAGCGGAGGATCTCTTGAAGCTCTATCACGCAGTGGCGCCGCTCGCCCGCTAAATCGGCGCGGCGCCTCGGTGCGTTTGACCGCAACCAGGTGGCCTTGAGGCGGACGCGACGGGCTGCGACCGCCTCCTGATGGGGGCTCAGGCCATCGTCGCGACGTCGATCACGAACCGGTAGCGCACGTCGGACTTCAGCACGCGCTGCCAGGCCTCAGTGATCTGGTCGGCCGCGATGAGCTCCGTCTCGGGCACGACGCCGTGCGCCGCGCAGAAGTCGAGCATCTCCTGCGTCTCGCGGATGCCGCCGATGCTCGAGCCCGCGAACGACCGGCGGTTGCCGAACAGGGCGAACACCGGAACCGGCAGCGGCTCGGGCGGAGCCCCGACGTTGACGAGCACTCCGTCGAGTCGCAGCAGCGAGAGGTAGGCCCGCATGTCGATCTCGGCCGACACGGTGTTGACGATCAGGTCGAACTCGTTCTTCAGTTCGGCGAAGGTGGCCGGGTCGCTCGTCGCGAAGTAGCGCGTCGCCCCGAACGCCCGCCCGTCGGCTTCCTTCGACAGCGTCTGCGACAGCACCGTCACGTCGGCCCCAAGCGCGTGGGCGATCTTCACCGCCATGTGGCCGAGCCCGCCCATCCCGACGACCGCGATCTTGCGGCCGGGGGCCGCGTTCCAGTGCTTGAGCGGCGAGTAGGTCGTAATGCCCGCGCACAGCAGCGGAGCGGCGACCGCGAGGTCGATCGCCTCCGGGATGCGCAACACGAAGTCCTGGTCGACCACGATGTGGGTCGAGTAGCCGCCCTGGGTGACGGTGCCGTCGCGGTCGACGATGCCGTAGGTGCCGACGTTTCCGTTCTCGCAGTACTGCTCGAGCCCGGCCCGGCAATTGACGCACTCGCGGCAGGAGTTCACCATGCAGCCCACGCCGACCCGGTCGCCGACGGCCCACTTCGTCACGCCCGACCCGACCGCCGACACGACGCCCGCGATCTCGTGGCCGACGGTGAGCGGGTAGGTCTGCGCGCCCCAGTCGCCACGCACGGTGTGGATGTCGGAGTGGCAGATTCCGGCATACGCGATCTCGATGAGAACGTCGGCCGGCCCGACGTCTCGACGTTCGATTGTGGTGGGAAGGATGTCGGCGGTAGGGGAAGCGGCGGCGTAGGCCGTGACAGTCAGCACCCCTCCACGTTAGGCGCCGCACTAGCCCTCGCGCTTCCGGTCGGCCACGATGTGGTCATGTCAGAGTCGACGATGGATGATCTCGCCTACGCCCGCGCGGCGACCCTTCAGCCCATCGAGTCCATCGCCGATGCCGCCGGCATCCCGCGGGAGGCGATCGAGCTATACGGGCGCCACATCGCCAAGGTGGACATCTCGAAACTCCCGCCGGGCGGACGGGCGAAACTCGTGCTGGTCAGCGCGATGAGCCCGACGCCCGCCGGTGAAGGCAAGACGACGATGTCGGTCGGCCTCGCGGACGCGATCGCCCGAACGGGTCGGCGCGTGATCGTCGCTCTGCGCGAACCCTCGCTCGGTCCGGTGCTCGGGATGAAGGGTGGTGCCGCCGGCGGTGGCCGATCCCAGGTGCTGCCGATGGAAGACATCAACCTGCACTTCACCGGCGACTTCCACGCGATCACCAGCGCGAATAACACGCTCGCAGCGATCGTCGACAACCACCTTCATCACGGCAACGCACTCGGCATCGACCCGCGGCGCGTGACGTTCCGCCGGGTGCTCGACGTCAACGACCGCGCGCTGCGCGACGTCGTGCTCGGGCTCGGCGGGCCGACCGAGGGCGTGCCGCGCGAGGGCGGCTTCGACATCACGGCGGCATCCGAGGTGATGGCGGCGTTGTGCCTCGCGACCGACCTGGCGTCGCTCAAGGCGCGGATCGCGGCGATCACGGTCGCCTTCACCGCGGATCGACGCCCGGTCACCGTCGCCGACCTCGGCGCGGCCGGGGCGCTCACCGCGCTGCTGCGCTACGCCATCCGCCCCAACCTCGTGCAGACGATCGCGGGCACCCCGGCGCTCGTGCACGGTGGCCCGTTCGCGAACATCGCCCACGGCTGCAACTCTGTCGTCGCGACGACGGCCGCCCGTTCGCTCGCGGAGGTCGTCGTCACCGAGGCGGGCTTCGGAGCCGACCTGGGCGCGGAGAAGTACCTCGACATCAAGAGCCGGGTCGCGGATGTCGCCCCCGACGCGGTCGTCCTCGTCGCGACGATCCGCGCACTCAAGATGCACGGCGGTGTGGCGCTGACCGACCTCGCGACACCGGATGCGGATGCGGTCGACCGCGGCATCCCGAACCTCGCCCGCCATGTCGAGAACATCCGCCGCTTCGGTCTCACGCCCGTGGTGGCGATCAACTCCTTCCCGACCGACACCGACGAGGAGCGGCAGCGGGTGCTGGCCTGGGCGAAGCACGCGGGTGTTGCCGCAGCGATCGCGGATGTCTGGGCCAACGGCGGGGGCGGTGCGGGCGGCGACGCGCTGGCGGAAGCCGTGCTCACCGCGATCGAGCAGCCGTCGACCTTCCACCACCTCTACGACCTCGACCTGCCGATCGTCGAGAAGATCCGCACCGTCGCCCGGCAGATCTACCGCGCCGACGACGTCGAGTTCGCTCCCACGGCGCTGCGCAAGATCGCCGAGATCGAACGCAACGGGTGGGGCCGCTTTCCGGTCTGCATCGCCAAGACGCAGTACTCCTTCTCCGACGACGCGACGCTGCTGGGCGCCCCCGAAGGCTTCGTGATCCACGTGCGTGACGTCATCCCGCGCACCGGCGCGGGCTTCGTCGTCGCGCTCACCGGCACGATCATGACGATGCCCGGCCTGCCCGCCCGCCCGGCGTTGGAGCGCATCGACATCGACGCCGACGGCAACATCACCGGGCTGTCGTAGCCTGGATCCACCGATGCCCGAGAACAACACTCGCCTGAAACGAAAGGCATCTCGTAGGCGCAAGCTTTTCCCTGCCGCCAGGGCTGCCCTCGCGTCGGTTGAGCGTCCCCACGGACAGGGGCGCCAACGCGGGGTTGAAAGTCGAGGCGATCGTTGCGGGGATGGTGGCCGGGGCAGACTCGATCGATGACTCCGCCCGCACCTGCCCCACGCCTGGCCCTGGGAAGCCGCCTGGACGGTGCTGCTCCTTGACGCGACCGGGCCGCCAGGGGGACGAGAGTTCGAATCAGCGTCGAAGCATGGCACCGGCGAAGCGCCCCAGGTCGGCGATGTTGAACGTTGCGTCACCGAGCCCCACGGCAAGCACCCGTTGGAACAACCGCTCGTCCCGGGCACAGGCTCGCACCGTGGCTTCGATGGCACGAGGCCGGTCGATCAATGGATAGAGCGCGCGCAACTGTCGGTGTTGGCGGCCGAATCTCTTCCGCAGGGCTCGTGGATAGGCATTTCCGGCGTCGGAGTCGGCTATCCCGACGCGTCCGGCGAGCGCTCCCGAGGCGAGCGCGTAAAAGATGCCTTCGCCCGTGAGGGGGTTGATTTGACTGGCCGCGTCTCCGACGAGCAGGATTCGCCCGACGGCCAGCCGGGGCATGCGAGTGGACAGGGGCAGCAGGTGACCGGTCATGCGAGTGGATTCGATCGCGAATGCCGGCAGGAGTTCGCTCGCCCTCTTCACCAGGTGCGCCTTACTGACCCCCTCAGCAGCCGTGCCGTAGCCCACATTCGCCATTCCCCGTGCTGTCGGAAAAGCCCAGGCATAGCCGAGTCCGTCACCGGGAACTGGATCCCACCGGATATAAAGTTCGTCAAGTCCGTCGGCTGCGGCCACGTAGCCCCTGACTGCCACGGCCAGGTGCCGTCCCCGATTGCGTGGCTCTCCGGCGGCTCTGCGCACCGTCGAGTTGGCCCCGTCCGCTCCGATCAGCACCGGCGCGCTCCACCGGCCGTCCACCGCGACGTCTCGCTCATTCTGATGTATCTCATGCACCGCGTGCTGCTGAAAGATCGCGCCGGCGGCGATCGCCGCTGACATAAGTCGGAGATCGAATTCGCGTCGGGGAACGACATAGCCGGGCAGCGGCGCAACGCCGAGGATCTCCACGCCCGAGGGGGCGACCAGTCGAAAGCGGGAGACCCGCTCCTGTGGGCGGAGTTGCTCCGTCAAGCCGAGCTGTGTCAACTCCGTCACAGCATCGGGCCCGATCCCGTCGCCACAGGTCTTGTCGCGGCCGAGGGGCGCCCGGTCGAGTATCAGTACGCGCGCGGTGGGTCGCTCGCGCAGAGCTGCCAATGCCGCGGCCGAGCCCGCGGGGCCCGCCCCGACGACGATGAGGTCGAAGTTCTGTGCTGCGGTCGCTACCACGGCGCGCGCTCGTCGCGCACCGCCTCACGATATCGCCCGATCGTCATCCTTCAAGCAGACGACGAGACTCACCTATAGTGCTCGCGTAATGGGGTGCGTGCCTCATTTGGGATCTGCTCGCGAAACGCTGGCCCCGCGTCGAGCGCTGGTGTGTGCTGGCGGGATGGGCTCGTTGTCGATGTCG
>NZ_JBASCU010000008.1:0-96624 GCF_049651805.1 Pseudolysinimonas sp. | reverse complement strand
GCGCCTCACGGCCCGAAGCCCCGGTCACCCGGGCGACGAACCCGTCGGAGGTGCGATCCCCGGAGCGTTGCGCCAACCCGGAGTACCCGAGTTCCCGATCCGAACGTCGCTCAACCTCTCCGGCGAGTGTCGCGGCGCAGGCATCCACCTGCCTCTTGACAGCCGCAACCACCCCCAGCAGCCGTTCCAGTTCAGCGTCCGACGCGCGCGGGAGACCGGAGAGCTCAGGAAGCTCGATCACGGTACCGCCGGACACGCTCACGCCGAAGACCTTTCATGGAGTACCTCAAGCAGAACAGAGATACGAAATGCTCGGCACGAGCAAGATTACGCTATCGAAAGTTTGTTCGCGATGCAAGCTGCGGGCGTGGTGCGGCGCGACGAGGTGGTGAAGATCTCGCGCGGAGAGTAGGGGCAGCCCAGTAACGTCGGGCGCATGACTCCGGCCGCGATCGCCTTCGTCGCGGGGGTCTCCGCGCTGGGTGCTGTGCTCGGGGCGACCGTGCTGCCGTGGTGGGCCGATCGCGAGTCGCGGTCGGCGGCGCGCTCCGGGGTGCGTACGCGCGTCGCCGGGGCGGGGGTGACCGCCGTCGCTTTCGGGGTGCTCGCGGCGCGGGTGGGGGTGGATGCCCTGCTCCCCGCCTTCGTCGCGGTCATGGCGGTCGGCACGGCGATCTCGATCGTTGATCTGCGCGAGAAGCGCATCCCCAATCGGATGCTGCTCGTCGCCGGTCCGGCGGTCGCGCTGCTGCTCGCGGCGGGGCTACTGGTCCGGGGCGAGCCGGCGAGGCTCCTTGCGGTGCTCGCCGGGGCGGCCGCGATGTTCGCCCTCTACTTCCTGATCGCCCTCGTCGTGCCCGCGGCGATGGGGATGGGCGATGTGAAGCTCGCGGCGCTGCTCGGCGGGGCGCTCGGAGCGGTGGGTTTAACGGGGTGGCTGGTCGGGTTGCTCGCGGCGTTCCTCGTCGGCGGGGTCGTCGCCTTGATCGCCTTAGTGGCGGGCCGGGTCGGGTTGCGGGGCAGCATCCCCTTCGGCCCGTGGATGATCGTCGGGACGCTCGTCGGTCTCACCTTTTAGCACGCTCGGGCCGGTACCCATGTACCCCACGGTGAGACTCTTCTCACATTTGTTGTGGGCATTTTGGGGGACCGCTAACTTGGGGTCACCCCAGTACGACGACTGATCCTCAAGATCGGTAACCCGCGGCCGTATTGACGCTTCATCCCCCAGTAGTAGCGCTCCATCCCCCATCAGAAAATCCCCCAACCCGAAAAGGCCGAACCCCCATGATGAAGGCACTCGTTTCCCTGCAGTCCCGCGTCAACTCGCTTCGCAACGAAGACGGCAACGCCGCTGAGTACGGTCTGATCATCGGCATCGTCGCCGTGGGCATCGTGATCGCTCTCGGCCTTCTTGCCGTGGCGCTCAGCGGTCAGTTCGACCAGGTCACCGGCATCCTGAACGGCGCGTAAGCATCCGTCGAGGTTCCGGCACCGAAAGGTGCCGGAACCTGGCCTTTGCCGACCATGATGTCTGACCTGAGGCGTGACCGCGGTGCCGCTGCGGTCGAGTTCGCGCTCATCCTTCCGGTGCTCCTGCTGATGGTGCTCGGCATGCTCGAGTTCTCTCGGGCGTACAATGCGCAGATCTCCCTCAGCGGCGCTGCGCGGGAGGGCGCCCGCGAGATGGCGATCCACGGCGATGCGGATGACGCGATCGCCGCCGCGATCGCGGCGGCGCCCAGCGTCAACCCGGCGGTTACCGCGGGCGACATCACGATCACCGAGAGCATCGTTAACGACATCTGTCAGGTCGAGTTCAAAATCGACTACGCGCTTCCGCTTATGACGGGTCTCTTCGGCATCAATCTGGACATTGACGGAGTTGGAGTGATGGTATGCGGCGCTTGAACGCACTACTTCGCAAGGAACGCGGCGCCTCGGCCGTCATCTTCGGTCTGCTGCTCGTGCCACTCATCGGCGCACTGGCGATCTCCGTCGACGTCGGGGGGCTCTATGCCGAGAAGGCCCAGCTCCAGAACGGCGCCGACGGGGCGGCTCTCGCTGTTGCCTACGCATGCGCAATCGACGATGACTGCACGGGCTCCAGCGCCGTGGCGTCTGAGTTTGCGGCTGCCAACGCGATCGATGACTCCACTACGTCGCTCCAGCCGACTTTCCCGGCGCCGGGCACTGTCACAATCGACGTGGAGACCCAAAACTCCGACGGGACCGACGAGCTGCGTCATCCGTTTGCTGCGATTCTCGGGATCGACTCGACGAAGGTGGTGTCAACCGCGACCGCGGTCTGGGGCCCGCCGGTCAGCGGGACTGTCTTCCCGCTCGCCCTCTCGTACTGCGACTTCGCCGACTCCGAATTCGAAGAGACCGTCTTCATTCGCATCGATGAGAACAAGACGTGCAGCGGGCCGCAGGGCGAGCCGATCGCCGGCGGTTTCGGTTGGCTCGACGAGACGGGTGACTGCATCGCCGAGGTCGACCTCGCAAACGCGACGATGCCCGGCGCGCCCGGTCTCAGCATCTCGCAGGACTGCCGCGACGCACTTCAGGAGCTCGAGGGCGAGATCGTCCTCATCCCGATCTACAAGTGCAACCAAGACCCGAACGACAACGACTGCAGCAATGGCATTCAAGGTCAGAACGGCGTCTTCGACATCTACTCGTTCGCCTCGTTCTTGGTCACCGGCTGGGTGTTCCCCGGCGAGACCAACCCCGACCCGGCCGCGCCAGCGTGCAGCGGCGGAAGTGCTCCTGCCCCGGGGAACGGCAACGGCAACGGCAACGGCAACGGCAACGGCAACGGCCCCCCGAACGCCAACAACTGCATGGGCATTCAGGGACAGTTCGTCGAGTGGGTCGGCTTCTCCGACTTCGACGTCGATCCGAATGGCGTCAACCTAGGAACGACGGTCGTCAAACTCATCGACTAGAACGCTCAGAACCCCGAACAACCCACCCTCGAATTCGAAAGCCCGAAAATGAGAATTCGCATCATCGGGGCCCTCGTCGCCCTCGTACTCGCCGTCGTCGGCGGCGTCGTGCTTTTCCTTTACGTGTCTAGCGCCGAGCAGAGAGCTCTGGGCGGCGCAGCTCTCGTGGAGGTGTATGTGGTGACCGAGCCCATTCCCGCAGGCTCGGACGTGGCGACGGTGACCGACCGGATAGAGGTCGACAAGCTCCCAGCCATGGCTGTGCTCGACGGCGGCGTCACCGACCTCAACCAGATCGAGGGGCTTGTCGCCACCACCGACCTGATCCCCGGGGAACAGCTCATCCGCGCCCGCTTCGAGGATCCGGATGTGCTCGCCGCCCGTGGCGACGTTCCCGTTCCCGACGGCCTCCAGGAGATCTCGATCGCGCTGCCCGTCCAGCGCGTCGTGGGCGGGGCGGTGCTCCCGGGCAGCAAGGTCGGCATCGTGATCTCGGCGAATACTCCCGATGCCACCACGCAGTTCGTCTTCAACGAGGTGCTCGTCACGAGAGTGGCGGGCGGCAGCAGCTTTGTTCCCGAAAGCGATGAGGAGGAATCCGCACCGGTTTCGGAGATCATGGTGACCTTGGCGCTGGCCACCCCCGACATCGAGAAGCTCGTCTGGGCAGCCGAGCTGATCGAGGAGGGCACGGCCGGCATTTGGTTGACCCTTCAGCCGGATGCCGTCGACACCAGCGGTTCGCGACCGGTCAACGGCGCCAACATCTACCTCTGATGTCCCAGTACATCCTGGTCAGCCGCAGTGCGGAGTACGAGGGCCGATTGCAAGAACTCCTCGGCGTCCGCCTGACTGCAATCGAAAGCGCGCATCTCGCTGACGGGCCGCAGGCCGTCTTTGCGCGATCCCCCCGCCGTCCCACCGTCGCACTGCTCGGGCCACTCCTCACGTATGAGGAGACGAAGTCGCTCGGTGACGGGCTGATCGAACGCTTCCCCGAGATCGGCATCGTGGTCGTGCGCGATGGACGCGGCGACCTCGAAGACTGGATCGACGGTATGCGCATCCACGCCGTCCTGGCTCCCGACGCTGACGACGCGACGGTCGAAGGATTGCTTCAGAGGCTCGACGAACGCGTTCAGCAGCTTGAGGACGGTGTTCCCGAGATCCGGGTCTCCCTCGCTGATGACGCCGCGGCGCCGGTCCCGCCTGCCCCTGTGGAGATCGACGAGACCGAGGTCTCCCGAGTCATCTCGGTCGTGGCTCCGAAAGGCGGCCAGGGTAAGACGACGGTGGCGATCAACCTGGCGACAGGCTTGGCCGAGGTGGCGCCCAACTCGGTCGTGCTCGTCGATGCCGATCTGCAGTTCGGAGACATCGCGAACAGCCTGGATCTGCCTCTTCGGCGGACCCTCGAGGAACTCATCAACCGGGATGTCGTCACGGTCAAGACGACGCTCATGCATCATTCCGATGACTTCTTCGTGATTCCCTCGCCCCGGTCTCCCGAGGACGCCGACATCGTCGATCCCCCAGCACTCGCCGCGCTCTTGCGGCAACTGTCGGAGATCTTCCGCTACGTGATCGTCGACACCACGCCCGGGCTCGGCGAGCACACCCTCGCCGTGCTCGAATCGTCGACCGATGTGCTCTTCGTGTCGGCCCTCACGGTGCCGAGCTTGCGGGCCCTGCACGCCGAGCTGAAGACGCTCGAGAAGATCGACCTGCTGCCACACGACCGCCGAATGGTGCTCAACTTCGCCGACCGCAACGGCGGGTTGAAGGTGTCGGACGCGGCGACGATCACCGGGGTTCCGGTCGACATCGTCATCCCACGGTCCAAATCCGCGGTGCTCGCAGCGAACCGGGGCGTGCCACTCATCCACCACGACGTCCGCGACCCGGCCGCAAAGGCACTGCGCGAGCTCGTCGTCGCCTACGAACCCTCGGCGCTCCCGACGCGTCGTCGCATCCATAGGAGGACCGCATGAGTCTGCGCGATCGCATCGACGCCACTCGGCTCTCGACCGTCGGCGGCGTCCCCGAGCCAATCGACCTTCAGCCGGTCTTGTCTGACGAGGACGTCGCGGTCGTCGAGGTCGATCCTCCACCGCCGGCTGCCGATACGTTGGTCGAGGCCGCAGCGGCCCCGTCGTGGCCGCTGACCCCCCCCACCTCGACGCCCGAGGACCCGTTCGCGGAGCTGAAGGAGCGCGCAGCCCAGGAGCTGTTCGCACGAGTCGGTGCACGACTCAATGACACGACGCTCACCGAGGAACGCCTGCACGAGCTCGCCCGTGAAGAGCTCGGGCGCATCGTGCGCGACGAGCAGATCGCGCTGACGCCCGCCGAGCGTGCGCGGGTGATCGATGAGGTCGGCGCGGATGTGCTCGGCTACGGCCCCCTCGAGCCGCTGCTGCGCGACGACGAGATCACCGAGATCATGGTCAACCGCCATGATCAGATCTACGTCGAGCGTGCTGGCCGACTCACGGCGTATCCCGCGCGCTTCTCCAGCGAGGGCCAGTTGCGCCGGGTCATCGAGCGCATCGTCGGCCGGGTCGGGCGTCGCATCGACGAGTCGTCTCCGCTCGTCGACGCCAGACTCGAAGACGGATCGCGCGTCAATGCGATCATCCCGCCACTCGCCGTCAACGGCGCCTCCCTCACGATCCGCAAGTTCGCGCGCACGCCCTACACGGCCGATGACCTGATCCGCATGGGGACGGTGACGGCCGAAATGGCGCACGTGCTCGACGGCGCGGTCCGCGGCCGGCTCAACATCCTGGTCTCCGGCGGTACGGGTACTGGTAAGACGACGCTGCTCAACGTTCTCTCCGCGTTCATCCCCGAGAACGAACGCATCATCACGATCGAGGACGCGGTCGAGCTCCAGCTGCAGCAGACCCACGTCGTCCGGCTGGAGTCCCGCCCCCCGAACATCGAAGGTCGCGGCGAGATCACGATCCGCGACCTCGTGCGCAACTCGCTCCGCATGCGCCCCGATCGCATCGTCATCGGCGAGGTGCGCGGCGGCGAGAGCCTCGACCTGTTGCAGGCGATGAACACCGGGCACGAAGGTTCGATCTCGACCATCCACGCCAACTCTCCCCGTGACGCCATCTCGAGGCTCGAAACACTCGTGCTGATGGCGGGGATGGATTTGCCTCTGCGCGCGATTCGCGAGCAGATCGCGTCGGCCCTGGACGTGATCGTGCAGGTGAGTCGGATGAAGGACGGAAGCCGACGGGTGACGCACGTCACCGAGGTGCATGGCCAGGAGGGCGACATCATCACCCTCCAGGACGTCTTTCTCTTCGACTACTCGGCCGGCATAGATGAGAACGGTCGGTTCCTCGGCAACGCCATCCCGACCGGCATCCGACCGAAGTTCATGGAGCACCTTCACGATCTCGGAATCGACCTGCCGGTGATCGCGCCGAGGCCCACGTCTGGTCGGAGCGTACGATGACGGTCTTCCTCATCGGGATTCTGTTAGCGGCGCTCGCCCTTCTTGCGATCGTCTTCTTCGTCCTGGCCCCACCCAAGCCGCGGGTGTCGATCGACCGGCGCCTCGAGCCGGGCACCACTCACGTCTCACTCCTCACCCGCGCGACCGAGCGCACCGTGTCGGCGATCGAGAGCTCGACGCGCGGGCGCCGTCGTCTCTTCGACGAGGAGGAACTCGACCTGGCGGGAATCCGGATGGAGCCCTCCCAGTTTCTGCTGGTGACGTTCTCCAGCTCCGCCGCGCTCGCCGCGCTGGGGATTCTCGTCGGGTTCGGGTCGCTCCTGTCCGTGCTCTTCGCCGTGCTCTTCGCGGCCCTCGCCCCCATCGGCGCGAAGATTCTGCTCGCGGTCCGGATGGCTCGGCGACGCGGGAAGTTCGCCGTTCAGCTAGATGACACCCTGCAGCTGATCTCGGGGAGCCTTCGCGCAGGATACGGCCTCGTGCAGGCGCTCGACGGCGTCGCCCAAGACCTCGACGAGCCGACATCCGAGGAGTTCGCGCGCATCGTCAACGAGACCCGACTCGGACGTGAACTCGGGCCGGCGTTGGAACAGACTGCCGAGCGGATGCGCAGCGAGGACTTCCGGTGGGCCGCCCAGGCGATCATGATCAACCGCGAGACGGGCGGCAACCTGGCCGAGGTGCTCGAGAACGTCGCCGCGACGATCCGCGAGCGCAACGAGATCCGCCGGCAGGTGCAAGCCTTGAGCGCCGAGGGGCGCCTATCGGCCACGGTGCTCTCGTTACTCCCGGTCGTCGTCTTCGGTGCCATCCTCCTTCTTCAGCCGAGCTACGTGGCGATCTTCTTCTCGTCGATTCTCGGCGTCCTGGCTCTCACCGCCTGCCTGCTCCTTCTCGGAGTGGGCATCTTCTGGATGTACCGCGTCACGCAGGTGAAGTTCTGATGGAGCCCCTTGCGATCATCGCCGTCGTGGCCGCCGCCCTGGGCAGCGCGTTGCTGCTGTTTCTGATCTTCCTCGCGATCCCCGTCGGTGCCCCGACGGTCGCCGACTATCCGACCCCGGCGCCTGCCCACGGGGTTCGCAGCCCGTCGGTCGCGCCGTCGGTGCGTCTCGCCGCCGCGGCGCCGAAGGGCTACATCGCCTGGCTTGAGCGCCAAATCGTCTACGCGGGGCGGGAGAACTCCTGGACGGCGGGAGGCTTCATCCTTGCCAAGTTGATCGGAACTGCCTTCGCCGTAGTTCTCGCGTGGCTCGTCCTGTCCCTCGGGCCGCCGCCGCTGTTCACGTTCCTCACCGTGCTCTTCGTGATCCTCGCCTTCGTCGCGCCCGAGGTCATCGCGTCGTCGCGGGCCGACGACCGACAGAAGCTGATCACTCTTGCTCTGCCCGACACGCTCGACCAGATGACGATCGCAGTGGAGGCCGGACTGGGGTTCGACGCAGCGTTGCACAAGGCCGCGACGAACGGCCGCGGACCCCTCGCCGACGAGCTTGTGCGCACCTTGCAAGACCAGAGCATCGGCAGGTCCCGCCGCGACGCGTATCGTGCGCTCGAACTCCGCACCAACTCCGCCGATCTGCGCCGCTTCATCCGGGCGATCAGCCAGGCTGACGCGTTCGGAATCTCGATCGCCGATGTGCTGCGAGTACAGGCCCGCGACATGCGGGTGCGCCGGCGCCAGCGTGCGGAGGAGCAGGCGATGAAGGTGCCGGTGAAGGTCGTCTTCCCCCTCGTCTTCTGCATCCTGCCAGTGCTCTTCATCGTGATCCTCACCCCGGCAGTGATCGGCCTCATCACCACCTTCTCGCAGTAGCGGGCTACTCCCGAAGGCGTACAGGACTCGATCCGTTCGGACGATCCGCTGTGCGCGGGTCGCCGCCATCCTGGACCCATGACCTCACGCCGCATCCTGTCGCTCCTCGCCCTCCCGCTGGCCGCATCGGTGCTTCTCGCCGGCTGCAGCACCACCTTCCGCCCCGACCGCTTCGACACCGACCCTTCGACCACTGCCGACGACCAGATGGCCGTGTCGACCGACTGCGCGCTGCTCGTGCCGAGCGCCGCCGACCGCGGTTTCGCGCAGGTGACGGTCGACCCGCAGTACGAAGACGACTCCGACCTCTCGGGCATCCAACAGGCGGGCGGAACGGTGTGCTTCTTCGCCGACCCCGCCGCCGCTACCGTCTACCACGTGGGCGTGCAGCTCATCCAGGGCAACGAGGCCGAGCGCCGCGAACGCCGGTGGGAACGCGACGACCTCCTCGCCGTCGACGGCGTCGGGGATGTCGCGTACTACACGGCGATCTCGAACGAGGTGAACGGCGACTCGTCTTCCGAGGTGCGGGTGCTCACCGGCGACTACTACGTGCAGGTGGGCGCGGCTCCCTCAGCGGATGTCGCAGCCCTCACGCCGTTCGCGACTGACGCGGTCGCCGCCCTCGGGTAGCTACTGCACAGCAGCGGTGAGCCGTGCGAGGTTGTCGAGCGTGCGGTGGCGGATCGGCCGCTTCAACCACTCCTCGAGGGTGAGCTCGCGCGACATGGCGCGGTTGGCATCCTCAATCGCTCGCAGCTCCTTCAGGAAGTGCGGGCCGCGCACCATGACCGAGATCTCGAGGTCGAGGCTGAACGAGCGCATGTCGACATTGCTCGAGCCGATGACCGAGATCTGGTCGTCGATCGTCAGGTGCTTGGCGTGCAGAATGGTCGGTCCGGCGTACAGCCAGATCTTCACTCCGGCACGCAGCAGCGCCTCGTAGTACGACCGCTGTGCGTGGAACGCGAGGAACTGGTCGCCGATCTCCGATACGAACAGCTCCACCTCGAGCCCCGACTGCGCGGCGGTGGTGACCGCGTAGAGCATCGAGTCGTCGGGCACGAAGTAGGGGGAGGTGAGGATGACCTTGTGTTGCGCCGCGTAGACGAGCGAGTTGAACAGTCGCAGGTTGTTCTCGCCGTCGAATCCGGGGCCGGAGGGCACGACCTGGCAGTCGAGGTCGCCCTCGCCGCTGGTTCGCGCGGAGGCAGCCTCCCGTTCGAGCAGTTCGCCCGTCTCCGAGTACCAGTCGGTGACGAAGAGGGCGTCGATGCCGGCAACGACCGGACCCTCGAAGCGCACCATGTAGTCCTTCCAACGCAACCCCCGACGGTGGTTTCGCCACCGCTGGTACCCGGTCTCGATGACGTTCTGCGACCCCGTGAACGCGACGGTGCCGTCGATGACGAGCAGCTTGCGGTGATTGCGCAGGTCGGGGCGCTGGATCTGACCGTGCAACGGGCGGAACGGCAGCATCCGCCGCCACTGGATGCCCATCTTGTTCAGCCGCCTCACGGTACGGCGGTAGCCCGGGTACTGAGCGTTGCCGAGGTGATCGAGCAACACCCGCACGACGACGCCCCGATCGTGCGCTTCCTGCAGCGCGTCGAAGAAGTCGGTCGTCGCGTCATCGAGCTGCAGGATGTAGAACTCGCAGTGCACCGTCTTCTGCGCGGCGCGGATCGCAGCGGTCATCTGGGCGAGGGCCTCGGTGTTGTCGTTCCACATCTGGGCGCTGTTGCCACCGACGAGCGGCATCGAGCCGAGGGCGCGGTTCAACTCGACGATCGGTTCGAGCCACGGCGGCCACGGCGGGTCGCGTTTGACCAGCTCGAAACCTTCGGTCGTGTCGAGGATGTACTCGTTGATCTCGCGCTGCTTGCGGCGACGAGCCCTGGGCAGACGGGCCCGGCCGAGGATGAGGAACAGGATGATGCCCACGTAGGGCAGGAACCAGATCGCCAGCAACCACGCGAGCGCCGTCTGCGGTCGCCGGTTCTTCGGCACGAAGATGAGGGCCAGGATGCGAGCCGCGAGGTCGACGGCGAGGGCGGCGATGATCACGACCGCGACGATCGTGCCGGAGTCCATGCGCACAGTCTGACAGCGGCAGGTGGTAGACCGGGAGCATGGCTGATCGCGCTGCTGCCGAAGACTGGTTCCGTCGCTACCGGGTGGCCTGGGAGTCGAACGACGAGGGCGACATCCGCGGGTTGTTCACCGACGACGCCGTCTATCGGGGCAAACCCGACGATCCCGAGCCGTACGTGGGTCTCGAGGCGATCGTCGCCGGATGGCTCGACGATGCCGACCAGCCGGGCGACACCGAGTTCGAGTGGGCGGTGCTCGCCGTCGACGCCGACGTCGCGATCGCGCGGTGCGTCACGACCTACCTCAACGAGGAACCGCCGACGACCTACGACAACCTGTTCGTCATCCGGCTGGCGCCCGGCGGGCGCGCCACCGAGTTCACCGACTGGTGGATCCCCCGGCGAGCAAGTGGCGGCCCGGGTGATGCCGCGTGAGCGCCGCGGATGCCAGGCTCGACGACACGCCCGCGGCTGACGTCGTGCAGAACTGGATGGATGGCTACCGTCGCGCCTGGGAGTCGAACGACGACGCCGACATCCGCGCGCTCTTCACCCCCGATGCGATCTACCGCGGCCGGCCCGGTACGCCGGCCTGGACCGGTCATGAGGCGATCGTTGCCGGTTGGCTGGAGCACGCCGACGAACCGGGTTCGACGACGTTCGCCTGGGAGACGCTCGCGCGTGACGGCGACCTTGCCGTGGTGCGCTGCGTGACGACGTATCCCGACGGGCCGAAGAAGGGCACCTACGACAACATGTGGGTCATCGAGTTCGCCCCCGACGGCCGTGCCGCCGAGTTCACCGACTGGTGGATCCCCCGGCACACCTCGGGGGGCGAGTAACCGCCGTAGGCGGCGTATCGAGACCTACCGCATGTTCACGAACTGCAGGGCGACGTCGAGGTCTTTGCCCTTGAGCAGTGCGATCACGGCCTGAAGGTCATCCCGCGACTTCGACTGCACGCGCAGCTCGTCGCCCTGGATCTGGCTCTTGATCGACTTCGGCCCCTCGTCGCGGATGATCTTCGCGATCTTCTTCGCGTCTTCGCTCGAGATGCCCTGCTTCATCGCCGCTTCGATGCGGTACTCCTTGCCGCTCGGGAACGGTTTGCCGGCATCCAGCGATCGCAGCGAGATGTTGCGCTTGATCAGCTTCTGCTCGAACACCTCGAGCACTGCCTTCACGCGCTCTTCGGCGTTGGCCTTCATCAGGATCTTCTCGCCCGACATCTCGAGCGACGCGTCGACCCCTTTGAAGTCGTAGCGCTGTGCGATCTCCTTCTGAGCCATGCCGAGGGCGTTCTGCACCTCCATGCTGTCGACCTTGCTGACGATGTCGAACGAGGAATCTGCCATGCCGCCATGGTAGAACGTGTCGATGCGCGCGGCTCCCCGAACGATCCTGATCGCGGCCGCCGTGCTGGTCGCGGTGGGGTTGGTCGCGACCGCGGTGCTGGTGTTCCTTGCGCCGCGGGTGCCCGGGATGCCGGGGGCGAGTCCAGTGGTCGAAGAGCCCGCTCCGACGTGGGCACCCCCTGCCGACCCGCCCGTCGCCGCGGCAGAGCCGGGCACCGGAATCGCCGGCCTGGTGGATGCCGACTGGCTCGCATCGACGAGCGCGGCGACCGACATCCCGGAACGGGCGCTCGCCGCCTACGCCGGAGCGGCCCTCGCCAAGGCCGCGTCGATGCCGGAGTGCGGCCTTTCCTGGAACACGATCGCCGGCATCGGCGCCACCGAGAGCGACCACGGCCGGCACGGCGGCTCGGAGGTGGGCGTTGACGGCACCGTCACGCCGCCGATCTACGGGGTGCCGCTTGCGGGCGGGGAGGGGGTGGAGTACATCGCCGACTCCGACGGTGGAGTACTCGACGGCGACGCGGAATTCGACCGCGCGGTGGGGCCGTTCCAGTTGATTCCGCAGACCTGGCGCAACTGGCATACCGACGGCAGCGGTGACGGCGTGGAAGACCCGCACAACATCGACGACGCCGCGATGGCGACCGCGAACTACCTCTGCCGAGTGAGCATCGGCATCGACACCGAAACCGGCTGGATCGCCGCCGTATCGGGATTCAACTCCCCGCAGTCCTACCGCGACACCGTCGCGACCTACGCGGTGAGCTACGCAAACTCGGTGGTCGAGTAGCGCCGAAGGCGCGTGTCGAGACCTGGACTCTAGCCACAACCGCAGCGGCAGTCGTATATTCGTATACATGACCGACATCCGGGGAATGCGGCGCGCGGCCGGCCTGACACAGGCCGAACTGGCAGTGCGGGCGGGAACCGCGCGGCCGAACATCGCCGCCTACGAGTCGGGTGCGAAGACTCCGTCGCCCGAGGTGCGCGATCGGCTGATCGCCGCAATGCGGCCGAGACCGTCGGATGCGTTGCACGGGCACGAGGCCGAGGTGCTGCACATCGCCGCTCGCTACGGTGCGACACGCGTGCGGGTGTTCGGCTCGGTGGCGAACGGGTTGGACACGATCGACTCCGATCTCGACCTGCTCGTCGACCCCGGCCCGGCCACCTCGCTGTTCGACCTGTTCCACATCGAGGACGAGATCGCCGACCTCCTCAGCGTCGGGGTAGACGTGGTGTCGGCGCGTACGGCATCCGACGAGATGCTCGCGTCGGCGATCGACCTGCGACCGAGCACAGCCGCGTGAGTGCTGCCGACCCGAAGGCTGCCGCCCGCACCGCCCGCATCCACGCGAACCTCGCCGCGATCGAGCGCCACCTCGAGGAGTGCCTCGACCTCGCCGGGCGCGGCCGGGATGCGTTCCTCGGCCCCGACTTCGTCAACCGGTACGCGGCACTCGCGGCGCTCATCCAGACCGGGAACGCGGTCAAGGACCTGCCCGACGAGTTCCGCGCGACACATCTCGGCGTGCGCTGGCGTGCGCTCATGGGCACGCGCGACAAGATCGGCCACATCTACGGAGACACCATCGACTGGGATGCGCTCTGGAACACGGTCGACCGCGACGTGCGGATCGACCTCGCTGCCGTGCGGCACGTCATCGCGGCGAGGGGCTGACTAGTGCGGGCTACCTGTGCCTAGGCCGATCCTGCTTCCATGGTGGGGCAGGCGTCGGCGCTCGGGTATCCTTGTCGAGCGCTTCGGCGCGACGGCGAGTTACCCAAGCGGCCAAAGGGATCTGACTGTAAATCAGACACGTAAGTTTCGGGGGTTCGAATCCCTCACTCGCCACGTATCGAAGCCCCGCCCCGAGCGGGGCTTCTGGCTTTCCGGCCCATGTTGCGGTTCCAACTCTCGGAATGACGGGGGTTCATCGACGAGAGCTTGATGAACGTCGCCGGTTCCGAGAGATCGGACGCGCACGGGTAGCTTGGGTTGGTGACCGAACTCCTCGACCTCGCCCGCACGATCACCCTCGAAGCCGGCGAGCTCGCCGCCCGACGACGCCGGGAAGGCGTCGAGGTGGCAGCGACGAAATCGACGATCGTGGATGTCGTCACCGAAGCCGACCGCGAGGTGGAGCGCCTGATCCTGGGCCGTATCCAAGACGCTCGCCCGGCCGACGGGGTGCTCGGCGAGGAGGGCGCTTCGGCGCAGGGATCGAGCGGACTCACCTGGGTGGTCGACCCGATCGACGGCACCGTCAACTACCTCTACGGCATCCCGCACTACGCGGTGAGCATCGCGCTCGTGGAGGGTGAGCCTGACCCGCTTACCTGGACGTCGAAGGTCGGCGTCGTGCTCAACCCGGCGACGGGTGAGATCTTCACGGCCGAAGCCGGCGAGGGCGCGTTCTGCGGTGACCGCCGCATCCACGTCGGTGAGTCCACGCCGCTCAACCTCGCCCTCATCGCCACCGGGTTCGCGTACGCCGCCAGTACGCGTGCGTTCCAGGGGGATGTCGTGGCCCGGTTGCTCCCGAGGGTGCGCGACATCCGGCGACAGGGCACGGCATCCCTCGACCTGTGCTTCGTCGCCGACGGCCGCTACGACGCCTACTTCGAACGCACGCTGAGCCCGTGGGACCACGCGGCCGGGGCGCTCATCGCCCGTGAGGCGGGGGCACGAGTCACCGGAATGCGCGGGGCCGCGCCGAGCCGCGATCTCGTGCTCGTGGCCGAACCGTCGGTCGCGGAGCGGCTCGAGCGGCTTCTCGACGAGTTGGGCGCCTTCGACGCGTTCTGACGTCGGCTCTCCCGGTCGGTGGCGCGGGTCAGCGCAGCCAGACGGTCGTGTCGCCCGGCAGTACGCCGTCACCCGCCGGGCCGCTCGAGACGACGATCTCGCCGTCGGGAAGAGAGACGGGGACCAACCCGGTGTTCGCCACGATCGTCAGTCCGCCGTTTCGGAAGGCCAGCACGGCGGGCTCCGTCTCCAGCCACTCGATGTCGCCGGCCGCGAGTCCGTGCTCGCGCCGGGCCGCGAGGGCCGCGACGTAGAACTCGAGCGTCGACCCGGGCACGCCGCGCTGGGCGTCGCGGGCATACGACCCCCACACTTCCGGTTGGGGCAACCAGGAGACCCCCGTGGTGCTGAAGCCCGCGGCAGGTGCGCCGGCCTCCCACGGGATCGGCACGCGGCATCCGTCGCGACCGTACATTTCGCCGGCGGTGCGGATGAAGGTCGGGTCCTGGCGTGCCGCGTCGGGGAGGTCGGAGACCTCCGGCAGCCCCAGCTCTTCGCCCTGGTAGACGTACGCCGAGCCGGGCAGGGCCAGCATGAAGGCGGTCGCCGCGCGCCCGCGACGCAAGCCCACGAGTTCATCGGGATGCCGCGGCGAGCGCGGGCCGATGCCCTCACCCTGCGGGGGCGGCGGGGTGAGGGCAAGCCGAGACGGATGCCGGATGACGTCATGGTTGGAGAGCACCCAGGTGCTGGGCGCGCCCACCGCGCCGAACGCTTCGAGCGACTCGTCGACGACCAGCCGCAACGCCTCTGCCCGCCACGGGGTCTCGAGGTAGCCGAAGTTGAACGCTTGGTGCATCTCGTCGGGCCGCACCCACTGCGCCATCTTGCTGAGCGGGTTGACCCAGGCTTCGGCGATGAGCACCCGCTCGCGGTCGTATTCTTCGAGCACCTTCCGCCAGTCGCGGTAGATCTCGTGCACGCCCTCCTGTGCCCAGTACGGAACATCCAAGGCGTCCCCGCCCATGCTGCCGCCCTCAGGATCGGGGGTGTAATCGGGCAGCCCGTCGGCCTTGATCATGCCGTGGGCGACATCCACCCGGAAGCCGTCGACGCCCCGGTCGAGCCAGAAGCGCAGGATCTCGCGGAATCGCTCGCGCACCCACGGGTTGCTCCAGTCGAGGTCGGGTTGCGACGAGTCGAAGAGGTGGAGGTACCAGTACCCCGGAGTGCCGTCGGCTTCAGTGATGCGGGTCCAGGCCGGGCCGCCGAAAACCGACTGCCAGTTGTTCGGCGGCAATTCGCCCGCAGCTCCCCGACCCTCGCGGAACAGGTAGCGGGCTCGCTCCGGCGAGTCCGGCCCCGCGGCGAGAGCCTCGGCGAACCAGGGATGCTCGCTCGAGGTGTGGTTGGGCACGAGGTCGACGATGACGCGCAACCCCCGATCGTGGGCGCCGGTGAGGAGGTCGTCGAAGTCGGCGAGGGTGCCGAACAGCGGGTCGACGTCGCAGTAGTCGGCCACGTCGTAGCCGCCGTCGCGTTGCGGGGAGGTCATGAACGGCGACAGCCACACGGCATCCACACCCAGCTCGGTGAGCGCGTCGAGGCGCTGCCGCACACCCGCGAGGTCGCCGACACCGTCGCCGTCGGAGTCGGCGAAGGAACGGGGATACACCTGGTAGATGACGGCGGTGCGCCACCAGTCGTTCGTCGCGTGAGCGGAAGGCATCCTTCGACCCTAATGGGCGGTCACCTGTACGAAACATCACCGGGGTAGCGTGCTCGGATGACCCTCGAGACCGTCGCGACGCCCCTCGCGGCCGAGCCGCACCACGACGGCTCGGGCCTCTATGTGTCGAACCTCGAGCCCCAGATCGGTGACGTCGTGCGGGTGCGGTTGCGGGTGCCCGAGTCGTGGCGGGCGACGAGGGTGCGCGTGCGGGTTCGACCCGACGGCGAGCCGTCGTACGTGGAGGCGAACCGCCTCGGCACCGTCGCGGGGGTCGCCTGGTGGGAGTCCTCGGTGACGGTCGAGAACCCGGTGCACCCCTACCGGTTCCGGCTCGCCCTCGACGACGGTTCGGTGCGTTGGTTGAACGCCCAGGGGCTCCACCGCCTCGACCCTCGGGATGCCGACGATTTCCGGCTCGTCGCCGGAAACCCACCCCCCGCGTGGTCGGCGCCGGCGGTGCTCTATCAGGTGTTCCCCGACCGGTTCGCCCGTTCGGCGCAGGCTGACGCCCGCGAGCTGCCCGAGTGGGCCGAGCCGGCCGACTGGAGCGACCCGGTCGACGGCGACCGTCGCCACACAGCCGTGCAGTTCTACGGCGGCGACCTGGCCGGCGTGGAGCAGCGGCTCGACCACATCCAGCAGCTCGGCGCGACGCTGCTCTACCTGACCCCGGTGTTCCCCGCGCGGTCGAACCACCGCTACGACGCGCTGTCGTTCGACCACGTCGATCCGCTGCTCGGCGGTGACGAGGCACTCGTGTCGCTTGTCGAGGCTGCTCATGCCCGCGGTTTGAAGGTGATCGGCGACCTCACGACCAACCACTGCGGGGATGCCCACGAGTGGTTCCGGGCGGCGTACGGCAACCCGGGGGCGCCAGAGAGCGAGTTCTTCCTCTGGCTCGATGACGCTCAGACCTCGTACGTGTCGTGGCTCGGGGTGCCGAGCCTGCCGAAGTTCAACTGGGCGTCGACGGAACTGCGCCGGCGGTTCATCGAGGGCCCCGACTCGGTGGTGGGTCGCTACCTGCAGGCGCCGTTCTCGCTCGATGGCTGGCGCGTCGACGTCGCCAACATGACGGGCCGGTACCGCGAGCACGATCTCAACGGTGAGGTGCGGCAGATCATCCGCCGCACCATGACCGAGGTGAATCCCGACACGCTGCTGCTCGGCGAGTTCACCGCGGATGCCGCCACCGACTTCACCGGCGATGCCTGGCACGGTGCGATGACCTACGCGAACTTCACCCGCCCGATCTGGAACTGGTTGCGCACGCCCGGCAGCGGCGCCGGCGGCGGGCTCGCCATGATCGTCGGCGAGACGCAGGATTGGGACGGGGCGGATGCCGTCGCCTCGCACCGCGAGTTCGCCGCGGGATTCCCCTGGCGGGTGCGCACTCGCACGATGAACGCCCTCGGCACCCACGACATCCCGCGGTTCGTCAACGACGCCAGGCCCGGCACCGAGCCGGTCGCGGTGGGGCTCGCCATGACGCTGCCCGGCATTCCCGCGATCTGGCAAGGCGACGAGTTCGGCCTCACCGGCGTCGACGGCGAGGACTCACGCACGCCGCTGCCGTGGGAGGAGCTGGATGCCGCGTCCGACCGCATCGCGCTCTATCGGCGCCTCGCGCGGTTGCGGGCCGAGCATCCCGCGCTCGCCGACGGCGGCCTGCGCTGGCTGCACGCGTCGGCGGAGCTGATCGCGTTCGCCCGAGAGTCGGTCGACGAGGTGCTGGTCGTCGTCGCTGCGCGATCGGCGACGACCGCAGACCTGGGTCTGGGCGTCACCGGCCTGTTGTTGGCGGAGGGAGACGTCACCGTCGCCGAGGGAGTGATCACCACCGGGGGCGCCGCTTTCGCGGTGTGGTCACGTGGACCCGCGGACGCCCCCGACTGGTCGGTCTAGCGTCCGGCAGCGTCGATGATGTCGGCCGTCGCTTCGGGCTGCGACAGGAACGGCGAGTGGCCGGTGTCCAGTCGGTGCACCGTCGACCCCGAGCGGCCCGACAGCGCTTCCTGCGCGAAGAGCGGGAAGACCGCGTCGCGTTCGGTGATCACGTAGTCCGACGGGATGCCCTTCCAGGCGACCTGGGTCACCACGTCGCTGAACGGCTTCGTGGCCTGCGGCAGCAGACGCGCGGCGTTGGCGTGGGCGACGTCGTCGGGCAGGTCGTTGAAGAACAGTGACTCCGCGGGTTCGGCGTCGTTGCCGGCCGTGGTGAGGGCACCGTCGACCATCCACCAGGTCGGCGGCACACCGCCGACGGCGCCGAGCAGCGACTCGCCCGCGTCGAGGGCGAAGGCGGCGATGTAGACGATGTGGGCGACGTTCGTCGCCCCGGCGAGTCCGTGCGTCGTCGGCACCCCGCCGTAGGAGTGCGCCACGACGACGACGGGGCCGTCCACGGCATCCACGGTTTGCCGCACCGCTTGGGCGTCGTCGAGCATCCCGAGTTCCGCCTTGTTCGGTGCGTGCACGGTCGGCAGGTCGATCGCGAGCACGGTGCGACCCTTCGCCTCGAGCCGGGTGAGCACGGCATCCCAACACCAGGCGCCGTGCCAGGCGCCGTGGACCAGCAGGATGGTGGGGTCGTTCGACATGGTCTTCTCCTTGAGCGGGTGATGGTTCGTGGGCAGGATAGGCAGCGTCAGGGGCCCCGATCTCTGGCCGGAAGCGAAAATCGATGACGATGAGCGAAGCGGTGCACGCGCGCACCACCGACGTGCCGGAGTCCGAGCGGTTCGACTACTTCCGGGATGCCCTGAGCGACGTCTACCTCGGCATCCGTACCGAGTGGTCGGGCCCAGGAGTGTTCGACGCGGCGTTCGACTCCTACCCGGTCGACGGCGATGTGCTCGCGCACATGTGGGCCCCCGGGCACGTCGGGCGCCGCGGCTCGGCGCTCGTGAAGCAGCGCCCCGATGAAGCCGTCTACCTCAATCTCAGCACCTCGGGCGATCACGTCGTCAGCCATCTGGATCGCGTGTGGTCGCTCGGCCGGGGGATGCCGATCCTGCTCGACAGCGAGTCGCCGTTCGTCGTCGACTTCGCCGACCGGGCGCGCTTCCGGCTGTTCTCGTTGCGCATCGAGAAGCACGACGGGTTCGCCCCGACTCGTCGTGACGTGTTGCGCATCAACGAGCAGCTCGCCCGCACTCCCACCGGGCGGGCGCTGATGACGCAGGCTCGGCTGATGTGTGCCGAGGTCGAGGCCGGCCGGCCGGAGGTCGCGGCGGCCATGGCCGCACCCGTGCGAGCTCTGCTCGGCGTGCTCGCCGTGTCGTCGACCGAGCCGAGCCGACGCCTTGACGACCTCAAGGCCGTGGCCCGCTCCCGAATCGCCGACGCCTCACTGCGAGCCGACGATGTCGCCGCCGCGTTCGGGCTCACCGGGCGCACAGTTCAGTCGGTGTTTCAGGAAGCCGGCGAAACCTTCGGCGCCTGGTTGCTCGCGGAGCGGCTCGACCTCGCCCACGACCGCCTCACCTCACCGGCCTGGCGAACGCGCAGTGTCGCGGCCATCGCGGAAGCCAGCGGGTTCCGCGACCCGACCCACTTCCACCGCGGCTTTCGCGCCCGGTTCGGGGCGACGCCGGGGGAGCTGCGCTCCCAGCGCTAGGCCGTCATCCGGTCGAACCCCGGGCGCCCGGATGCTAAAGTCTCCTGGTGCCTCGGCTCGTTCGAGGCGTGCCCCGATAGCTCAGTGGTAGAGCACTTCCATGGTAAGGAAGGGGTCGTCAGTTCAATCCTGACTCGGGGCTCGGCGCTCTCGCCGGTGCACCAGGCGGCGACGGGAGCTGCCCTTGGCTGAGTAGCTCAGTTGGTTAGAGCGCACGACTCATAATCGTGAGGTCGCGGGATCGTGCCCCGCCTCAGCTACCGATTTCAGGACTCGGGATGATCTCTAGCGACACGGTCGCCGACCTCGCAAGAGGTTGACCTCGTCCCTGAAACGCGACCGCATCCCACCAATATCTCTACTGGCTCGCGAAGCGACCCCAAGTGGCGTTCGCCTAAGCGGAAACCGCGGTGGTGAGCAGTACAGTCTGATCGACTGGGAAAGGAGGGTCGAATGGCGTTTCCAGTGCCCGAGACGTCTGTGCTCTCCGGCGCCTCCGTCTCTCAGCTCCACAACTGGCGCCGCACGGGCCTCTTCATTCCTGAAGTCGAGTCGCGTGCGAAGCCGATGCTTTACTCGCTCCGCGACATCATCGCGCTCCGCTCCGTCGTGAAGCTCCGCAGTGTGAAGTCTCTGCAGAAGATCCGTCGCGCCTTCTCGCACATGTCGGCCCTCGATCTGACGGAGCATCCCTCGCGATACTCGCTGGTTGACACAGGGCGGTCGATCGTTGTCGTGCAGAACGACGGTGTTGGTATCGACGTGCTTGCGGACCCGGGTCAGACCACCCTTGCGCAGTTGACGGAGATTCTCGGTGAGTTCGAAACGCCTCGCGGGAAGGTCGTTGACCTACGCCGCCCGCGGCGCCACCTTGAGGTCCGGGAGCAGCGTCTTGGTGGGTGGCCGACCATTGAGGGCACCAGGGTCCCCTTTGACGTCGTGGCGGACCTCATCTTCGACGGGCGAATCGGACCCGACGAGGTGGACGCCTTTTACCCCGGGGTTTCCGCAGCGGCAGCCACCGACGCGCTCGACTTCGCGAGGTCGATCCCGGATTGGGCAGAATCGCGGGCGAGCGCGTGAGATGGACTTTTTCCTAGACGAGAACATGGCCGTGGTCTCGCTTGGACCGCTGCGACTGATCTTCCGGCATCAACACACCTTCGAGACGGCCGGCACTCATTGAGCGACGCGCGCTCCACGACAACCGCCTGACGTTCATCCACCTACACATGGGAAAGGTAGGCGGGTCCAAAGGGCTTGCCCTTGAGCTTGCCGCGCTAACCGCAGGGCTGCCCTACGTGGTCGAGAAGTGGTCGCCAGAACCGAGTGCCTTTAGGCTCCGTGGCCTCCAAAGCGGCTTCACCGAGCGGGTGAGTAGCCATCAGGACCTTTGGCTCGCGCGTTGGGGTGCCAAGCCGTCCTGACGACGCCGTCGTTCGCCCGAAGGGGTATTGCACGCACTCTTCCTCGTCGCATCGCGGAACGGCCCTTCGGTTGGTGAGTCAGTTTGATGCGGCCGCCCGGCCGATAATTGACCTCGCTGCGACACCACAGGCGGTTTCGCTGGAGAGGTTCGCCGATGTCCATCTCGTCCGACACGATCGTCGACTACCCCGCGGGGGCGACCACGTCGCGTGGCGTCGTGCTCGCCACTCTCCCACTGCCTGACGGGCTCGGCGTGGTGCTCGACCGAACGGCGTTCCATGCCGTCGATGCGGGGTGGCCCGACCAGCCCGCCGACCGCGGCGCCCTCGCCGGCCAAGAGGTGATCGACGCTGTCGTCGGCGCGACCGATGGCGGCGAGATCCTCATCGGGGGTGACATCCCGGTGCGCACCGGGGCTGAGCGGTGGGCCTTCGTCGTCGCCCACGTCGTGGCCGCCGACACCCCCATCCAGGTAGGCGACGAGGTTGATGTGACCGTCGACGAGGGTTACCGCCATGCGCTCTCGGCGGGGCACACCGCGTGCCACCTCGCATCGCTCGCCCTCGACGCCGCCCTCGCCAGCGCGTGGACGAAGGAGGTTGCCGCCGACACCCTCGGTGCCCCCGGATTCGATGCACTCGCCTGTGCGTCGTCGCGCATCCACGAGTTCGGATCGACCGACGTGTACCGGGTCGGCAAGTCGCTGCGGAAGCGGGGCTTCGACGTTTCGGCTCTCGACGACGTCAGGGCGGTCGAGGATGCCGCCAACGCGCGACTCGCCGACTGGGTCGCGACGGGCGCCGGCATCCGCATCGACCGTGACGGCGACGGCCTCGGCGACCGCCGCCGCTGGGTGTGCGAACTTCCCGGCGGCGACGCCGTCATCCCGTGCGGGGGAACGCACCTCACCTCGCTCGGCGAGCTCGCCGCCGTGCGGGTCGAACTGGCACGGGAGGATGTCGAGGGCGGCGTCGCGCTCACCATGACAACCACCGCGCAGGCCTAAGGTCGTCGAGTGGATTCCGTGCGGTACGTCGCGATCGGCGACTCGTTCACCGAGGGCGTCGGTGACGAACCCGCGCCCGGCGTCGTACGCGGGTGGGCCGACCTGGTCGCGCAGGGCTGGGCGGATGCCACGGGCAGCGAGATCGAGTACGCCAACCTGGCGATCCGCGGCAAGCTCGCGTGGCCGATCATCGACGAGCAGCTGGAGCCGGCGCTCGCCCTGAAGCCGACGCACCTGTCGTTCAACGGCGGCGGCAACGACATGCTGCGGCCCCGCACTCCGCTCGCCCGGATCGCGGATGCCTTCAGCCACGTGCTGCGGCGCTGCGACGAGGAGGGTGTCACGTTCATCCTGCTGAGCGGCGGCAACCCGTCACGGCAGTTGCCGTTCGGCGGGCTCGTGCAGCGCCGCGGCGACGCGTTGTCGCGCATCGTCGCGTCGCGGCTGCTCGGGAGGGATGACGTCATCCGTGCCCTCAACTGGCCGGATCGCGACCTCGCCGCGCCCGCGTTCTGGGCCGCCGACCGGCTGCACCTGAACTCCCGCGGGCATCACCGCGTCGCCGCCCGGGTGCTCAGCGCGCTCGGGCTGGAAGCGCCCGTCGAGTGGTGGAACTACACCGAACTGGCCGAACCCGAGCGGCTGGGCCGCAGCGAGTACCTGCGCGAACACCTCGGCCCGTGGATGCGCCGACGCCTCACCGGCACGTCGTCGGGTGACGGGCGCGAGCCGAAGTATCCGCGGTTCACGACGGTCGCTCCGGTTCAGGCGACGTAGACCTTCCGAAGGGTCTCGCGCACGACCCAGGTCGTGCGCATCCCGGCGGTGAGGCGCACCACCGCGCCCGGCGCGAGTTCGATGGCGGGCACCTCGGGCGACTCGAACGACACCGTGGCGCTGCCGGCGAGCACGACGAACACCTCGTCCACCTCGGTGTCGGTCGCGGTGCCGGGCGTCATCTCCCAGACGCCGATCTCGCGGCCATCGCGTTCGTCGAGCACGACAAAGCCGGCCGACGGCTCCCCGGCGATCACCTGCACGGTCGGCACCGGCTCAAGTGGCACCTCGACGGTCGCCGCCGCGACGAGCACTCCGGGGTCGAGGCTCACGAGTCGAACCCCAGGCCGACGGCATCCAGGGTTTTCAGCAGCACGTCGCGGCGCCCCTCGCGGTGGTCGGCGCGGTCGAGCGAGCGGCGGGTGAGGTTGATGCCGATGGATGCCGCTGGCTCCGGTGGGAACGGCAGGGGCCGCTCGCGCACCATCCGCAGTTCGGTTAGCTCAGTCGACACGCCGTCGAGCTTGTCGAGCATCACATCGGCGGCGAACCGGGTCGCTGCGACGCCGAGCCCGGTGTAGCCGGCGGCATAGGCGACGCGGCCGCGGCGGGCCGTGCCGAAGAAGGCGCAGAACCGTGTGCTGGTATCGATGACCCCCGCCCAGCGGTGACCGAAGCGCACGCCTTCGAGTTGCGGGAAGAAGGTGAGGAAGTGGCTCGCCAGCCGCTGGAATGTCGCGGGTCGCTCCTCGTACCGGGGGCGGATGCGGCCGCCGGCGAAGTAGATCGCGTCGTAGCCACCGAAGAGGATGCGGTTGTCGGCGGTGAGGCGCGAGTAGTGGAACTGGTTCGCGAGGTCGGCGAGCCCCTGCCGGTTGATCCAGCCGATCGAGGCGAGCTGCGCGGCGGTCAACGGTTCGGTCATCAGCACGTAATCGTAGACCGGCACGGTCATCAGCCGGTTGCGCTTGAGCAGCGACGGGAACGCATTCGTCGCGAGCACCACCCGCGACGCGCGCACCGTTCCGCCGTCGGTGTGCAGCACCACGGCACCCCCGTCGTCGTCGAGCCGTCGAACGGGGGAGTGCTCGAAGAGCTCCGCCCCGAGCTCGCGGGCGACCCGGGCCAGCTCCGCCGCGAGCTTTCCCGGATGCACCAGGGCGGTCTCCCGGGTGTCCCAACGCCCGGCGAGGAAGGCGGGGGAGTGGATCTCGTTGCGCACCGCGTTCTCGTCGAGGAACCGGGAGGCGTCGGTGCTCGGCCCTTCAAGCCACTCCACCTGGTGCGGCTCGACCGCGACGCTCAGCGTGCCCGTGCGCTCGAAGTCGGCGTCGACGCGGTAGCGCGCGACCGTGGCTTCGATTGCGTCGAGGTTGGCGTGCCCGAGTTCGTTGAGCCGTGCGAGTTCGTCGGGCCAGCGTCGCTCGCCGTTCGCCTCACCGTGGGTGAGGCTCGCTTCGACGAAACCGCCGTTGCGTCCGGATGCCGCCCAGCCCACCTCCTTGGCCTCCAGAACGACGACGCGACGCCCGGGGTTGCGCTCGAGCGCTCGGATCGCGGTCCACAGCCCGGTGTAGCCGCCGCCGACGATCGCGAGGTCGGCATCCCGGTCGCCCTCGAGTCGCGGCGCCCGTTCGCCGGGCGCGTCTTCGAGCCAGAACACCGCCGGGCGGCTGTCGCGCAACGCCTCGTGCACCAGGGAATCGGCGGGCGCAGAGCGTTCGAAGATCGTCGTCGTCACAGCTCATCGTGGCCGACCCGCGCCCGACGCGCCAGGGCCGCCGTCGGATGCTACTCGTCGTCGATCGACCGCCCTGCCGCGAGAGCCGCGAGGTCGTCGGCGAGGAACGCGAGGCCGGCGGCGCGCTCGCCGGGGTCGGTCGTTGCGCGCGGGCTCGGGTCGTGCCGTGCCGTCGTGATCTCGTCCAACGCTGTCTGCCGCGCCTGCCCGACCAGAGCGAGCACGGCATCCTCGTCGACGGCGATCTCACGCAAGCGCGTCGCGATCCTGCGCAGGATGCGGATGCGGCGCTTCAGCACGGGGCGATCGCGTGCCCGGAAGTCGGCCGGGTGCAGCGCCCGTCCGATTTTTCCCTTCGCCGCCGCTCGCACACCCTCGAGTCGCGTGGCGTCGGCCTCGTTCTCTGCCGCGAGCAGCTCGAACTCGCGTTCCACGGCCGAACGCCACCAGCGCTCGTCGAAGTCGGCACGATCGCGCAGCGCTCGCACGATCAGCAGATTCTTGACGGCGATGCGCACCGCGGCGGTAGCCAGCAGCGCGGCATCCTCGACGATGTCGGCGGTGCGCGAGCGATGCGAGAACACGCCCCCGCCTCGCCCGACCGTCGCCACGGCCCGATCCTACGGCCGCCCTATGCTCAAATCATGAGCGCACCGGGCACGAGCACATCCGCCGGCTGGTACCCCGATCCGCACGACGCAGGCCGCGGTCGCTACTGGAATGGACACGCCTGGACCGACCTGTACCACACCCCCGGGCAGCCCTTCCCGGCGGGCGCGGTTCCGAAGGCTCCCCCCGGCACCGACTGGAACACCCCGTGGATCTGGCTGATCGTACTGCTTCCGGTGCTGCCCACCCTGCTGTTGCTGTTCGTACCGTGGGGGTCGATGTTCGACATCGACCCGACCGATCCCAACGCCTATAGCGGGATGTCGGGAACGTTCGGGCTGTTCCTCTCGCCGTTCTACTGGGCCTCGCTGGGTGTGAGCTACGCCGTTTACGGACTCGTCGTGTTCTTCGCCTATCGGGATGCGAAAGAGCTCACGGCGCGCGGCGTTCCCCGCCCTTTCCATTGGGCGTTCGCGTTCATCGGCGGGGTTGTCTACGCGATCGGGCGGTCGGTGGTCGTGGCGCGGCGCACGGGCACAGGCCACGCTCCGATCTGGGCGGAGGTCGGTGTTCTGCTGTTCAGCCTCGTCGTGATGATCGTGATTCTCGCGACTATGTTCAGCGGCATGGCCGACCTCTTCAGCACCCTGCGCGACTACCGATAGGTGTCGCCCGACGGCCGAATCGATGTCGGTGGCTGCGCGTAGCCTGTGACTCCAGCGCGACACGCCGAAAACACAAGATGTAGGGGAATGACATTCGTGTGATTCCGGTTATATAGTGGTGATTCACGCGGCGGCCACCGGCCCCGCGGGCCAGCGCAGTCAGCGGGGGCAAAGACTTCGAGGAGGTTCCCATGAACGACGTCGACACCGTGGGTGGCTACTCCGTTCCGGTCGATCCGATGGACGACCTGCAGTGCGAGAGCTGCCAGTAACGGCACCCCAGCCTTCGAGGCCTCGGCAGACTTCAGTCGCCGGGGTCTCGAGCATTTAAGGGCCCTCTGCTTTTCAAGAGCGCTGGGGTGAGGTCGATAGGCTCGACTCGTGCCCGTGAATGCAAGCGTCGAGGGGCGGGTCTACCCGCCCGTCGCCCCGTACCTCGTCGGCCGCGAGAAGGTGCGCGAGTTTGCCCGCGCCGTCTTCGCCGGCCACCCCATCCACTCCGACCCCGAGGCGGCGCGCGCGGCCGGGTACGCGGATGTCGTCGCCCCGCCGACCTTCCCCATCGTGGTGACCGGCGCGACGCTGCAGCAGTTGCTCGACGACCCCGACGCGGGCGTCGACTTCACGCGCGTCGTGCACGGCGACCAGCGCTTCTCGTTCAGCCGCCCGATCGTCGCCGGCGACGAACTCACGGCGACGATGACGATCACGAGCGTCAAGTCGATCGGCGGCCACAGCATGGTGACGTCGGAGTCGGCGATCGCCGACGCGACCGGCGCGCACGTCGTGACCGCGACATCCACTCTCGTCGTGCGGGGTGACGACTGATGGCGCTCGAGGTCGGCGAGATCGTCGCCGAAGCCAGCTTCCCGCTCACCCGCGACTCGCTCGTGCGCTACGCCGGGGCGTCGGGCGACTTCAATCCCATCCACTACCGCGACGACGTCGCGCAGACTGTCGGTCTTCCCGGCGTGCTCGCCCACGGCATGCTCACCATGGGCCTCGCCGTGCAGCCGGTCGTCGACTGGCTCGGCGACCCGGGCAAGGTGCTCGACTACCAGGTGAAGTTCACCCGCCCCGTCATCGTCGACCCTGAGACCGGCGCCGTCGTGACCGTCGTGGCGAAGGTCGGCGCCATCGAGGATGCGGTGGTACGAATCGACCTCACCGTCACCTTCGGCGAGCAGACGGTGCTCGGCAAGGCGCAGGTGCGCGTGGTGCCGCCGGCCGGATGACCACCCTCGCCGAACTCACTACGCTCGGGGTCGGCGGTCCCGCCGCCCGGCTCGCGCAGCCGGCGAGCCGCGCCGAGCTGATCGAGCAGACCCTCGCCGTGTGGGGATCGCCCGAAGACTGGCTGCTGATCGGCGGCGGGTCGAACGTCGTCGTCGCCGACGAGGGCTTCGACGGTGACGTCATCCGCGTCGCCACCCGGGGCATGACCTCGACCCGCGTCGAGGGTGCGCGGCCGGTGCGACTGACCGTCGAGGCCGGCGAGCCCTGGGATGACGTGGTCGCCCACGCGGTCGAGAACGGCTGGTCGGGCATCGAAGCGCTCTCGGGCATCCCGGGTCTTGCCGGCGCGGCGCCGGTGCAGAACATCGGGGCGTACGGGCAGGAACTCAGCAGCAGTCTCGTCGCGATCGACTTCCTCGACTTCGACACCGGCAAGCTGAGGCGGGTCGCCGCTTCGGAGCTCGGGCTCGGCTACCGCACGAGTTCGCTCAAACGCGGGCTGCTCGGTCTCGTCGTGTCGCTCGAACTCGCCCTCGCCGATGACCCTTCGACAGGCTCAGGACGGCGCGGCGGCTTGAGCCAACCGATCGCGTACGCACAGCTCGCATCGGCGCTGAACGTGCGCATCGGCGATCGGGTGCCGGTCTCAGAATTGCGTGCCGCCGTGCTCGAACTGCGCGGGGCGAAGGGCATGCTGTGGGATCCGGCAGACCCCGACGCGGCGAGCGCGGGATCGTTCTTCACCAACCCGGTCGTCACCGAGACCTTCGCCCGCGGCCTGCCCGCCGACGCGCCGCGCTGGCCGACAGCGCCCGAGGAGGCCGCACGGGTGCTGCCGCTCGGCGCCGACATCCCGCACATCGTGCGCGGCGAGTACCTCGTGAAACTCAGTGCCGCGTGGCTCATCGAGAGGGCCGGCATCACGCGGGGGTTCGCGCTTCCGGGGTCGCGGGCCGCGGTGTCGAGCAAGCACACGCTGGCAATCGTCAACCGCGGCGGGGCGACCGCGGCCGAGGTGGTGCAGCTGGCCGGCTACATCCAGACCCGCGTGCTCGCCGAGTTCGGCGTCAACCTACAGCCGGAGCCCGTGCTCGTGGGTGTTCAGCTCTGAGTGCCTGCCTCGAGTTGGTGTGCGACGACGCCGCGAGCGGTCGCCGCACCCGACAGCCCGCGATCGGTCGTCACAAGTTCGGCGCCCTCGCGCTCGGCCGTGTACAGCACGATCGCGTCGGGCATTTTGAGACGGGTGTGCGCGCGGATGTCCGCGATGCGGCTGCCCGCGTCGGCGGCCACGTCGAGCCGGATGAGCTCGAGCCGATCGAGTTTCGCGATGGCCTCGGACGAACGGCCGAACTGGGCGGGTCGCACTAGGCATTCCGCGAGCGTGACGACACTCGCGGCGAAGTCGAACTCTTCGAACTCCTCGAGGAAGCCGGTCGCGGCGTCGTGGAACAGGTCAGACGGTTCGAGGTGGGCGATCAGCACCCCGGCGTCGAAGACGATCAATCGGGCCACTCATCGCGCAGGAGCTGCGCCTCATTCGGCCGGTAGACGCCAGTGAGGCTGCCCGCCGTCTCTCGGATCGCCGCGCGGCGTCGGGCCAGCCAGGCATCGGCCTCGCGGTCGAGTTCTGCGGTTCCCCGCTCAAGGATCCGTCTCAGGAGCGCTCCGCGGTCGTCGCGGAGTTCCGGCCAGACGCGCGCCGCTCGATCGAGAGCGCGGGCGATCTCGTCGGTCTCGGTGATCGTGTGGCGTGGTCGGACGGTGGGCATGCCGGAAGTGTAACACCGAGGCGATGGTGCGGCACCGACGTTTGGGATCAGTGGGTCGGGCTTGAATACTGAAGTGGCCGCTGCGACCGACTTCAGGAAGACCCTCGACAGCTATCGCGCGAAGGCCGGGGAGTTCCGCATCCTCGACCTGCCGCCGCGGCAGTACCTGATGATCGACGGGCGCGGCGATCCGAACACGAGCGCTTACAGCGACGCGATCTCGACGATCTACCCGGTCGCCTACAAGCTGAAGTTTGCGAGCGAACACGCCGGTCGCGACTACGTTGTGCCGCCGCTGGAAGCGCTGTGGTCGGCTCCCGACATGGCGGCGTTCACCTCACGTCGCGACAAGTCGCAGTGGGACTGGACGCTGCTCAACCTGGTGCCCGACTGGGTGACGCAGGCCGATGTCGACGAAGCGGTGCGGGTGGTGGCAACGCGCAGCCGCCCGCCGGGCCTCGAAGACGTGCGACTCGAGACCCTGGAGGAGGGTCGCTGCGTGCAGACGCTGCACCTCGGGCCGTTCGACGACGAGGCCGAGACGCTCGCGCGGATGCACGACGAGTTCATCCCGGGTGCCGGCGCAGGTCTGACCGGCCGGCACCACGAGATCTACTTCAGCGACACCCGCAAGGTCGACCCCGCGAAGTTCCGCACCATCCTGCGCCAGCCCGTCGCCGCGACCGACCTCGTTGGTTGAGTAGGCCGCTTCGCGGCTACTCAACCAGCGAAGGTCGCCAACGCCTCTCGTAGGCGGTCGAGGATGACGTCGACGTCGGGCGTCGCCTCGATGAGCGCGCGACCGTAGTGGTCGAGCAGCGCGTCGGGGGCGCCGCCCAGATGGATGAGGGCATCCACCTCCATGCCACGCCGCGCGAGCTCGGCGTCGAACGCGAGAGCGTCGGTCGGCGGGTCGGCGAACACGAATCCGTCGCCCGCCGGAAGCCCGAGCCGCTCCGCGAGTTGCCTTGCAAGGGAGGCCCGGACGTCCGGCGTCGAACCGGCGAGCACGACGCGGATCATGCCGCCACCGCCGTCGTGGCCGGAACAGTGTCGACGAGATAGCGGGTGTAGGCCGGAACGGTGAGGAACGGCGGGAAGTCGTCCTCGAGCGTTACGTCGCGGAAGATCGCGGCGGCATCCTCGAAGCGGCTGCCCTCCTCGCCGCTCGCCGTTGAGGGGCTCAGCCGGTCGAGTTCCTCGATGAGGATGCGCTCCATCCACTCCCGCGTCACGAGCGTCCCTTCGGTCGTGCGCACGCGCTGGGCCGCCCACTGCCAGAGCTGCGACCGCGAGATCTCGG
Organism: Pseudolysinimonas sp.; assembly: GCF_049651805.1. GTDB lineage: Bacteria > Actinomycetota > Actinomycetes > Actinomycetales > Microbacteriaceae > Pseudolysinimonas_A. The sequence continues at coordinate 66,297 of NZ_JBASCU010000008.1, read as the reverse complement.
CGGTGGCGGCATCCTCCATCAGGCCATCGAGCGCCACCGCGCCCAGGCCGCGCAGCCAGGCCTCGATATAGCGCAACGCGATCGACACGTTGGCACGCACCCCGGCATCCGTCACCTCGCCGTCGATCGTGAGATCGACGAGGTCGGCTGCGGCGACCTGCACGTCTTCGCGCAGCCGGTCGACCTGGTTGGGGCGGTCGCCGAGCACCGCGTCGAACTCCGCGTACGCGGTCGGCACGAGGTCCGGATGCGCCACCCAGGTTCCGTCGAAGCCGTCGCGGGCCTCGCGGCGCTTGTCGGCCGCCACCTGCTCGAGAGCCTTCTCGGTGGCCTCGGGGTCGCGGCGGTTCGGGATGAACGCGCTCATGCCGCCGATCGCGTGCGCACCGCGCTGGTGGCAGGTCGCCACGAGCAACTCGGTGTACGCCCGCATGAACGGCGTCGTCATCGTGATCTGCTTGCGGTCGGGCAGCACGAAGCCGGCGCCCCGTCCGCGGAAGTTCTTGATGATCGAGAACACGTAGTCCCAGCGGCCGGCGTTGAGTCCCGCCGCGTGGTCGCGCAACTCGTAGAGGATCTCCTCCATCTCGAACGCCGCCGTGATCGTCTCGATGAGCACCGTCGCGCGGATCGTGCCGTGCGGGATGCCGCGGTAGGCCTCCGCAAAGGTGAACACGTCGTTCCACAGCCGGGCTTCGAGGTGGTTCTCGAGCTTCGGCAGGTAGAAGTACGGCCCCGTGCCGCGGTCGATCAGCTCGGCCGCGTTGTGGAAGAAGTACAGCCCGAAGTCGACGAGGGATGCCGACGCCGGCTGGCGCGTGCCCGCCTGGTCGGTGTAGCGCAGGTGCTTCTCGACGAGGTGCCAGCCGCGGGGGCGGGCCACGATCGTCGGGGTCTCGCTTCCGAGCTTGTACTCCTTGCCCTCCTCGGAGGTGAAGTCGACCTGGCGCCGGATCGCGTCGAACAGGTTGATCTGACCCTCGATGATGTTCGCCCAGGTCGGGCTCGTCGCATCCTCGAAGTCGGCCAGCCACACCTTCGCGCCCGAGTTGAGGGCGTTCACGGTCATCTTGCGATCGGTCGGCCCGGTGATCTCGACGCGGCGGTCGTGCAGCCCGGGTCCGGGTCCGGCAACACGCCACGACCGGTTGCGGCGGATGTCGTTCTCGTCATCCAGGAATCGCAGGTTGCGCCCGTTGTCGATCGCCTGGCGGAACAGCATGCGCCCGGCGAGGCGCTCTTGCCGCCGGCCGAGGAACAGGTCGTGCAGCCGGGTGAGGAACTCGAGCGCCTCGGGGGTGAGGATCTCGTCGTAGCGATCGCCGGTCGGGCCGTTGATCTCGATGCGGATGTCCATGGTCTCTTCTCTCTTCGTGTCGTGAAGACGGTGTTCGTCAGCCGGGCGGTTCAGTGGAACTGCTCGGATTCGGTGGAGCCCACGAGGGCGAGCGTTGCGCTCGACGGGTTGAGGGCGGTGGCGATCTTGTCGAAGTAGCCGGTGCCCACCTCGCGCTGGTGCTTCGTCGCCGTGTAGCCGTAGGACTCAGAGGCGAACTCGGCCTCCTGCAGCTCGACGTAGGCGCTCATCTGGCGGTCGCGGTAGCCGGTCGCCAGTTCGAACATCGAGTGGTTGAGGGCGTGGAAGCCGGCCAGAGTGATGAACTGGAACGCGTAGCCCATCGCCGAAAGCTCGCGCTGGAACTTCGCGATTTGCCGATCGTCGAGGTGCTGCTTCCAGTTGAACGACGGCGAGCAGTTGTAGGCCAGCTTCTGGTTCGGGAACTCGGCATGGATGCTCTCGGCGAACTCACGCGCCAGCTCGAGGTTCGGCTTGTCGGACTCCACCCAGAGCAGGTCGGCGTAGGGGGCGTACGCGTGCCCGCGGGCGAGAACCGGACCGATGCCGTTCTGCACGGTGTAGAAGCCCTCGGCGGTGCGCTCCCCGGTGGTGAACGGCTTGTCGCGCTCGTCGTGGTCGCTCGTGAGCAGCGTCGCCGCGAGGGCATCGGTGCGCGCGATCACGATCGTCGGCACGCCCGCCACGTCGGCGGCCAAGCGGGCCGCGTTGAGGGTGCGGATGTGTTGGCTGGTCGGGATGAGCACCTTGCCGCCCATGTGCCCGCACTTCTTCTCGCTCGCGAGCTGGTCCTCCCAGTGCACGCCGGCCGCGCCGGCCTCGATCATCGAGCTCATCAACTCGTAGGCGTTGAGCGGTCCGCCGAAGCCGGCTTCGGCATCCGCCACGATCGGAACCATCCAGTCGCGGTCCCCCTCTCCGCTGGTTGAGCCTGTCGAAACCTCGATCTGCCCGGTGCGCAGCAGCGCGTTGTTGATGCGCCGCACGACGGCGGGCACCGAGTTGGCCGGGTAGAGGCTCTGGTCGGGGTAGGTCTGGCCCGAGAGGTTCGCGTCGGCGGCCACCTGCCAGCCGGAGAGGTAGATCGCCTTCAGTCCGGCGCGCACCTGCTGCACGGCCTGGTTGCCGGTGAGCGCCCCCAGCGCGGAGACCCACTCGTCGGGATCGTCGTTGTCTTGGATGAGCTCCCACAGCTTCTCGGCGCCGCGACGGGCGAGCGTGCGCTCCTCGCGAACGGGGCCACGGAGGTCGATGACATCCTGCGCGGTGTAGTCGCGCGTGACGTCGCTCCAGCGCGGGTCGGCGGCCCACTCGGTCTCGAGGTCGGCGGCGGTCTGGGTCATGTCGCCGGGGCGAGCGCCGCGGCCGGTGTTGTTGGTCATGACCCCAGCGTGCGTGGGTTGCGGCCGGTCTTTCCCAGATTGATCGACAGAAGATTCAGCATTCTTCTATTCCGCGAAAGGAATCGAGGCGCCAGGATGCTGTCATGACCCTGTCGCGCGCAGAAGACCTCGACGATGAAGAGATGCTGGATCCGCTCACCGTCGGCCGTCGCATCCGTCAGCTCCGCACCGATCGCGGCATGACGCTCGACGCGCTCGCCGCCGAACTCGGGCGGGCGCCGTCGCAGGTGTCGGTCATCGAGAACGGCAAGCGCGACCTCAAGCTCGGGGAGCTGCAGAAGCTGGCGCGCATCCTCGGGGTCACCCTCGACGACCTGCTGAGCCCCGAACCCCCGTCGAAGCGCGCCGCCCTCGAGATCGCGCTCGAGCGCGTGCAACGCGCCCCGCTCTACGCGAGCCTCGGTCTGCCGGCGCTCCCGGTGCGCAAGACGCTGTCAGATGAGGCCATCGAGACGATCCTCGGTCTGCACGACGAGCTGCGGCGCCTTCACGAGGAGCGGGCGGCGACCCCTGAGGAGGCCCGGCGGGCGAACGTCGAGTTGCGCGCCGAGCAGCGCAAGGCCGGCAACCACTTCGTCGAGCTCGAGACGATCGCCCGCGACCTGCTCGCCGCGGTCGGGCATCGGGGCGGTCCGCTGAGCCAGCGCGTCGCGGCCGACCTCGCCAGCCACCTCGGCTTCACCCTGCACTACGTCGCCGACCTGCCGGAGACCACCCGCAGCGTCACCGACCACGCCAACGGCCGCATCTACCTGCCGGTGCGGCACGCCACCGGCGGTGACCCGCGCTCGGCGTTGCTGCAGGCGCTCGCCGCGCACGTGCTCGGCAAGCAGGAGCCGCGCGACTACGCCGACCTGCTGCGCCAGCGGGTCGAGACCAACTACCTCGCCGGCGCGCTGCTCATTCCCGAAGAGAGCGCCGTCGCCTTCCTGAAGAGCGCGAAGGATGCCCGCGAGCTGAGCGTCGAAGACCTCCGGGACGCGTTCGCCGTCACCTACGAGACGGCGGCCCACCGGTTCACCAACCTCGCCACCGAGCATCTCGGCATCCCGGTGCACTTCCTCAAAGTGCACGCCAGCGGCGCGATCTCGAAGGCGTACGAGAACGACGGAGCGCTCTTCCCCACCGACGTGCTCGGCGCCGTCGAGGGGCAGATGGTCTGCCGGTACTGGAGCGCGCGGCAGGTGTTCGCCGTCGACGACCGGTTCAGCCCCTACCACCAGTACACCGACAAGCCGACCGGCACCTACTGGTGCACCTCCAGCATCCAGGGCACCGCGTCGGGCTCGTTCTCGGTGAGCGTCGGCACGCCCTTCGCGCACGTGAAATGGTTCCGCGGGCGCGACACCGTGCGGCGGCAGACGTCGAGGTGCCCGGATCCGACGTGCTGCCGGCAGCCCGACTCCGACCTCGCCGCACGGTGGGCCGACAAGGCGTGGCCGTCGGCGCGACTCAACTCGTCGCTGCTCGCCGCGATGCCCTCCGGCACCTTCACGGGCGTCGACCTCACCGAGGTCTACGAGTTCCTCGACGCTCACGCCCCCGAGTAACTTCCCCCTCGCCCTCTCGCCTCGTCGGGTGTCGGTCCCTCCGTTCATCCGCGCCAATTCGCGCTCCCGAAGCGTTCATTCGTGCAAATCGGCGCGCGGGAATGGCAGGAGGCGCTCACGCGGGGCGCGGGGCGGGGCTCGCGAAACGTTGCTAGTGCTCGGCGAGGTGGGCGCGCGTCGGGGGGTCGGCGCCGGGGCGGGACACCGTGATCGCGGCGCAGCGGGCGGCGAAGGTCACGATCTGGGCGATATCGGATGCCGGCAGCTCGCGCAGGGCGTCGCGCCGGTCGGCGGCCAGCAGGCCGCGGTCGCTCAACGCGGCGAGCAGGCCGGCCATGAATGAGTCACCGGCGCCGATTGTGTCGACGACCTGGGTGGGCGGCGCGGGCACGTGCACCGCGCCGCTCGCGGTGAGGGCTTCCGCTCCGTCGCCGCCGCGGGTGACGACGACGAGGGCCGGGCCGAGCGCGAGCCAGGCGTCCATGACCTGCGGGATGGTGGCATCCGGGTACAACCAGGCGAGGTCTTCGTCGCTTGCCTTGACCACGTCGGCGACCGCGACGATCCGCTCGATTCGGGGCCGCGCTGCGTCGGGCGAGCCCATGAGTTGGGGTCGGACGTTGGGGTCGAAGCTGATCAGCGTCGTCGGCTGCAGCTTCGCCAGCAGGCGCTCCACGGTGGTGGCGCCGGGTTCCAGAGCGGCGCCGATCGACCCGACGTGCAGCGCGTCGATCGTTCCCGCGGCGACGTCGAGCGGAGCCGGTCGCCAGTCGATGGAGAAGGTGTAGGTCGCGGCGCCGTCCGAGCCGATCGTCGCGAGGGCGACGGAGGTGGGGTGGTCGCCGATCGTCGTCGGGGTGACGCTCACGCCACTGGCGTCGAGGTGCGCGGCGATCGCGGCCCCGTGCCGGTCGGCGCCGAAGCTGGAGTGGAGGGTGGTCGCGACCCCGAGACGCTGGAGCCCGACGGCGACGTTGAGCGGACTTCCGCCGGGATGCACCACGTCGTTGTCGCGGCGCACCACGTCGACGAGGGCCTCGCCGACGACCAGCACCCGGTCGGCACTCATAGGGTCGTACATCGTTCCTCCGGGGCCGCGCCCGAGTGGAGCGGGTTCAGTCGTCGATCCCCGACTCTACCGAGGTCGTCGGAGAGGTGATGACAGGGCTGGCCTGCCCGGAAGGTGCGCGACGAGGCAGGATGTCGGCATGAGTATCTGGTTCGGCACCCCCTCGGTCGATGAGGCGAACGCGAAGCGCCCGAGCACGATGATCGAGCATCTCGGGATCGAGTTCACGGAACTCACCGATGAGTCGCTGGTCGCGCGGATGCCGGTGGATCACCGCACTCGGCAGCCCGCCGGTGTGCTGCATGGCGGCGCCTCGGTCGTGCTCGCCGAGACTCTCGCGTCGTGGGCAGCGAGTTTCGCGGTGGATCGGGCGAGGTTCCATTGCGTCGGCATGGAGATCAATGCCAACCACCTGCGTCCCGTCGCCGAAGGGTTCGTGCGTGGCGAGGCCCGTCCGATCGCCATCGGTCGCACGACCCACGTCTGGGAGATCCGGATCACCAACGACGACGGCAAGCTGGTGTGCATCTCGCGGTGCACGATGGCCGTGCTCTCCATGCCGTCGCAGTACTAGCGGGCGACGTAGACGGTGTTCGTTGAGGTGCCGCCGGTGAGTGGGTTGGCGAACTCCACGACGTGCGCCCGCGTCGATCCGAAGACGGTACCGAGGTCGGCGAGGTATTCGTCGTCGGGCGGGTCGTCCGACCAGAGCGCGAACACCCCGCCCTCGCGCAGGTGCCGAGCCAGGCGGCGCAGGCCGTCGGGGGTGTAGAGGTCGGCGTGGCCCGCGGCGAGGCTGTGCCGCGGTGAGTGATCGACATCCAGCAGGATCGCGTCGTAGCGCGGGGCGTCGGCGGCGAGGTCGCGGCGCATCAGGTCGAAGAAGTCGTCGAGCACGAGCCGCGTGCGCGGGTCGCCGGTGAGCCGCGCCGACACCGGCAGCAGACCCCGCTCGTGCCACTCGATGACGGCAGGCAGCGCGTCGACCACGACGAGAGACGCCACCGAGGGATGCTCGAGCGCCGCGACCGCGGTGTAGCCGAGACCCAGCCCGCCCACCAGCACGCTCAGGTTCTCGCCCGACGTCGCGGCGAGCCCGAGGTGGGCGAGTTGCTCTTCGGCTTCGGTGAAGAGGCTCGACATCAGGTATTCGTCGCCGAGCTTCACCTCGTAGACGTCGACCCCGAGCGTCGGCTCGACCCGTCGGCGCAGGAAGAGCTCCCCCATCGGGGTCTGCTGAAAGTCCAGTTCCTCGAAGCGCAGGGTCACGGCCTCACCCTAACCAGCCGCCGCTTCGGCGTAGCGCGCACCCAACCTCCTGACGGCATCCACGAGTTCGGGTGGCTCGGAAACCCGGAACGGCATCCCGAGCATCCCGATGTAGACGGCGATCGTCTCGACGCTGTCGGCGCCGGTGACGAGCACGCACTCGTCGTCGCTGACGGCCTCGACGACGCCGACGGCGGGGTTGATGCGAGTGAGCACGTCCGCCGAGGACGCGAGAACCCGGATGCGGGCGTGCACGTTCCAGCCGGTCGATGCCACTTCGCGCACGACGAAGTCGACGTAGTCGTTCTCCGCCATCGGCGCGGGGGCGAAGCGGCGGCGGGTCGGCATCCGCAGCTTCATCCAGTCGAGCCGGAAGGTCGCCCACTTCCTCGAGTCGGGGTCGCGGCCGACGAGGTACCAGCGGCGCTGCCAGCTCACGAGCCGATAGGGCTCGACGACGCGCGGCTCGTCGCGGTAGTCGAACCGCACCCACTCCTCACGCCGGATCGCCTCGGCCGTCTCGGCGAGTACGGCGGGATCGATCTCGGGATCCTCGACCGGACTGTCGGTGTTGGCCGGCCCCTGGTCGACGGCGGAGGCGATCGCCTCGACCTTGCCGCGCAGGTGCCCGGGCAGCACCTGGTCGATCTTCGCGAGGGTCCGCGCGGTCGACTCTTCGACCCCGGCGATCCCCGTCGCGGTGCGCAGCCCGATCGCGACGGCGATCGCCTCGTCGTCGTCGAGCAGCAAGGGAGGGAGGTGCGCGCCGACGCCGAGCCGGTAGAAGCCGGAGGGGCCGCGCTCGGCATCGACGGGGTAGCCGAGGGCGCGCAGCCGGTCGATGTCGTTGCGGATCGTGCGACCCGTGACGCCGAGGCGGACGCTCAATTCGCTGCCGCGCCACTCGGGGCGGGACTGGAGGAGGCCAAGCAGAGCAAGCAATCGGGCGGACGTATCTGGCATGCGAAAAGAGTATCCAGATATAGGAATCAAACGTTCCTATACGGCTTCTACCGTGGGAGACATGACGAAGAAGACGGCCACGGCCGACATCCGCCCCTTCCGCATCGAGATCGCCCAGGCAGACCTCGACGACCTCCAAGCTCGCCGCGCGCGCGCCCGGCTTCCCCAGCCGGCACCCGGCGACGACTGGGATTACGGCCCAGGACGACTTCAAGAGCATCCGCACCTTCGCCGACCGCGACAACGACAACATCGTGCACTGGAGCGAGTTCGAGAAGGGCGGCCACTACGCCTCGCTCGAGGTCCCCGAGACGGTGGTCGGCGACATCCGGGCGTTCTTCGCCTGACCAACTCAGCTATTCGCCTGAAATGGCCCACTTTTCACAGGCGGATTCTGGCGGTCAGCGCAACAGGACTTGATGGATGACCTCGCTGGGCTTGGCGTAGTCGAGCCGTTTGCGGGGTCGGTCGTTCATCTCCCATTGAACGTAGTCGAGGTCTTCGGGGCTGAACACGCTGAGATCGGTGCCTTTCGGGAAGCGCGAGAACCCGCGCAGCGAAAGTGGGCCATTTCGGGCAAACAGCCGTTCCACCGGCGTGTCAGCCGCCGAGAAGTCCCAGCTCGCGGGCGCGGGTCACGGCGCAGGTGCGGGTCTTCGCGTCGAGCTTCGGGAACGCCGTGAGCAGAGATCGCGTGCAGGACCGACGATTGAGTTCGAGGCTCAGAACCATCGACTTCACGCCAGGAACCTATGGCCGAGTGAGAGGAAGCCTTCTGTCACCTATGTCACCAATCTGGACGTCTCGCGTGATCCATGTTGCGAACCGCGGGATGCCGAGAGTGCGCGTCGAATCGCTGCGCCTCACGCGGGATGCGCACCCAACAACCGTCGCAACAGCGAACGCAGGCTCGCCACTTCGTCGGCGGAGAGCCCCGTAGTAAGGAGGTTGTTGGTGTCGACAACAAGCGGTCGTAATCGTTCGACGGTGACCTGACCATGGGCGGTCAGGTGTAACGCGTTTCGTCGTCGGTCGCTCTCGTGCGCTATCCGCTCGATCACTCCACGTTGTTCCAAGCGCACCACGATGTCCGCGATGGTCGAACGGTCGAGGTCGAGTTCTGCACCGAGTTCGCTCTGGCTTGCGCCCGGCTTCCGGGCAAGAACTGAGAGCACCGCGTACTGGACGCTCGAGAACTCGGGCGACACGTGTTTCGTCCACAGTGCCGCATGCCGTTGCTGAGCTCGGCGGATGAGATGGCCGGTGTAGCGCTGAGGCTCCAGCTCTGACCCTTTGCTCACGCGACCTCCTGAAGGATCCCACCGAAAAAGGCGTCGAGTTCATCGTAGGCATCGAGTGGGAGGACGTGACTGACGTATTGGTCAGGTCGCACCACCACGAGCGCTCCCCTCGCGCGATCGATTCCGCGCAGGTCGTAGATGTCCGTTCCTCCGTGGGTCCTCGCCGCGAACGCCTTCTCGTAGTCGCGCAACGACAACGCGCCCTTGTGGGGCCGAAGTGCTTCGGGAAGCTCCCGAATTTCACGATCCGGGTAGATTCCTCGGACGTCGAGCACGGCATCTGGGTCAGCGCCCACCGGCGTGAACCTGGCGCGGACTTTCTGGATGTGCGCGAACAGGGTGGCCGCAAGCGTCCCGGTGGCGTCCGAGAAAACGTAGATGCGCCAGCGCCCATCCGCCTCATGGGTGTGGCCGAGCTGCATGTCCTTTCCATCGGCTATACGTACGACGGGCGCCGAATGGAAACGCATACCGATCGGAAACCCCGTTGCCAGCCCTTGATGCGTCGCCAATCCGACCAGCGAGGATGGTTCGTATCGGGTCGCCACTCCGGCTGTGTATCGGCCCGCCCTGACGAACGCATCCTGTAGCCGCCCGCTGCCCTCGGATGGCCGCGCCATCGCGGTCGACCACTCTCTGTCGAAGGCGATCAGCTCCTCCGCAACCGCCCGTCGCTCAGCCGAGTAGGTGCGCAAAAGCCCGGCCGGACTGCGCCCCTCGAGCACGGCGGAAAGTTTCCAACCGAGATTGAACGCGTCCTGCATGGAGACATTCATTCCTTGCCCCGCCTTGGCGCTGTGCGTGTGGCAGGCGTCGCCCGCGATGAACACCCGAGGCGGCCGAAGGCTCGCCTCGTCGGCCGGCACATCGTCGAAACCGTCGGCGACGCGCTGACCGACCTCATAGACCGAGAACCACACGACCTCGTGTACGTCGAGAGTGTAGGGGCGCAGCGCTCGCTGCGCGGATTCGATGACCTGTTCGACCGTGAGCGCCTTGGCGGCCGCCCGGTCCGTCACCGTGCCCAGATCGACGTAGAGCCGCACCAGGTGACCGCCTTCACGGGGAATCAGCAAGAGGTTACCGCCGCCCGCCCCGGACTGGATCAGCGACTTCACGCGCCAGTCGGGAAAATCCGTCGTTGCAAGGACGTCGATAACACCCCATGCGTGATTGGCGCTATCGCCGAACAGCTCACGTCCGATTGACTCCCGCACAGCGCTTCGTGCGCCGTCGCAGCCGACCACGTAACGGGATCGCACCTGAAACTGCTCGTCGCCCTTGCGTAGAGTCACGAGCACCGGATACTCCCCGCTGGACTCGACGACGAGGGTGACGAACTCGACGCCATAGTCGGGTTCGAGCCGGGTCGGTGACTCACGCATCTTCTCGAGCAGATAGTCCTGCAGCCGGGCCTGGTTGACGATGACGTGAGGCATCTCCGAGAGCCCGTCCTCGGTATCCCTCACGCGACCGGTGCGAACGATGCCACCCGCGTCGGCGGGGTTGGGGCCCCAGAACGTACTCTCGTTCACCCAGTAAGCCTCGTCAAGCATGGTCGTCGCCAGCCCGAACGCCTGAAACATCTCAACGGTTCGGCAAGCCACCCCATCCGCCTGGCCCTTCAGCAGCGGGCCTCGCTGCCTTTCGACGATGCGAGTACGGATTCCGGGAAAGACGGCCAGCTGTGCGGCGAGAACACACCCGGCAGGCCCCGTCCCGACGATGAGGACATCGACCTTGTCCGGCATGGCTTCGCCGGCACGGTAAGCGTCTGTGGACGCCGGCGCGATGCGCGGGTCGCCGGGCCGGTATCCATCAGCGTGAAATTGCATGGGGGACTCCTTTGTCAGAAGGTCCACCTTATTGTCAGTACCCCAACGATTACAAGCGCAGCGATTGACGTGTTGGTCGGAATTATTGCCGACCTGTCAGTGCGGTCGTAGATTCCTCCGTTCGCGACGCAGCAAGAGCGCCGTGCTAGCGTTCTGCCGTGCCGAAGCAACCTGCTTACCCGTTGGAGTCGGTCGATCGTGCGTTGAAGCTGGTCTTGTTGCTCCAAGCGGGCGAGATCTTCACCGTCACCCAGGCCGCGGCCCAGTTGGACGTTGCACCTTCGACGGCGCATCGTCTGCTCGGCGCGCTCTGCTTCCGAGGTTTCGCGGTGCAGGAGGCTTCACGTCGATACCGGGCCGGCCCGGCCCTCGCGTCTCGGTCTGCTGCCGTCACCTCGACCGCGCTCCGCTCGGCGGCCGCGCCCGCGCTACAGGCGCTTCACGGCAAATTCGGAGAGACCGTCCACCTCATGGTGCTCCAGGGCACTGACGTTCTGTTCATCGACGGCATCGAGGCAGACCGAGTTCTCCGGGTCGGCCTGAGAATCCGCGGTACGATGCCCGCCTACTGCTCGGCCGGAGGCAAGGCGATTCTCGCGGCGGTCCCGTTGGCCGAGGTCGAGTCACTTCACAAGGAGGGACTGCCCAGCTGGCCGACCAGCAGGCTGCGCAGCGTCAATCTCCTCAAGCGCAACCTGGCGGAGGTCCGTGGCGACGGCTATGCCGTGAACCAGGAGGAGACCGAAGTCGGCGTGTGCGGCGTCGGGGCGGCGATCCTGGACGGGTCCGAGCGTCCGGTCGCCGCCCTGACAATTGCGATCCCGACCGCCCGATTCGACAAGCGCCTTGTGCCAGCCATGGGTCGAGAGCTTCGACGCGTTGCTGCCGAAAGCGCTGAGCGGCTGTCGCTCCTGCCCCACTAGACCGCGGCATTGAGCTGACGAGCGCCCGCGGCTCGTCAGAGGCGTCAGCGCGAGTTTCGTCAAGCGCTCCAGGCGAGTCACAGCGCGCGAAGTCGTCGTCGATCTCCGGATGCTCGCCACTCGGTGATTCTGCTCTAGAGAAACGGCGATCTCGCGTATTGCTGTACCGCGAATCGCGTCCTACCGTGAGCACGCTGTGTAAGGCAGAGGAAGCAGCGCTCCGTGGCATGGACAGCGGGCGCAAACGCAGCACCCGACAGATGCAACACACGACAAAGGAGTCAGTATGTTGATTTCACGCAACGGCAGAGGTCATTTGGGTCTGCGCGCGCGCACTCTCATAGCCGGCGCAGCGACGGTGGTTCTCTTGACGGCGTGCTCAGCGCCGGACGGCGACTCGGGCACGTCGCCCGATGAGGAGACTTTCACGATCGGTATCGCGGCGGCCAAGGTTGCCAACCCTGCCGCCAACCTCACGTACGCCGGGATCAAGGCTGAGGCCGAGCGTCTTGGGATGGAGGTCCGGATCCTCGACTCGAACCTCGACATCAACAAGCAAGTCTCCGACATCGATCAGCTGACGGCCTCCGGTGCCGACGCGATCTTCGTCCACCTCGTCGGTGATCCCAACGCCGTCAGGTCGGCGCTCCAGCGAGCAGCCGACGCTGGTGTGCTGGTCAACGGGATCGACGGGCTCCCGACGTTGGAGAACGTCAGCGTGATCGCCGACCAGAGTTCGGTGATCATGGCAACGCAGGCCGTCGAATGGGTCGGCGAGCAGTTGGGGGGCGAGGGGCAGGTCGCCTGCACCGGCAGCATCCCCATCCCCGTTCTGGAGATCCGGGTCGCGACCTGCGAGGAGGTCTTCAGGGAGCAGTTCCCGAACATCACCGTCGTGCCTCGGGTCGACGCTCTGCCCGACGACGCGGGCGGCGGCCGGACTGTCGGGGAGCAGCTTCTGGTCAAGTACCCTGACCTCGACGCGATCCTGAGCGTGACCGACATCATCGGCGCTGGCACCGCAGCGGCGGTCAACGCGGCCGATCGAGACGTGCTTACCACCGGTCTGGGAGCATCCCCCGAAAGCGTCAATTCCGTGAAGGCTGGCGCCATGTCGATGGTTCTTGACCCGAAGAGTCAGGAGATCGGTGCTGCCGCCGTGCAGCAGGTCTACGACATCCTCACGGGCAAGACCGCGATTCCGTCCGAGACGATCGTTGTGGACTCGGAACCCGATCTCTACACCAAGGCGAACATCGGTGAGTGGATCGACCCGACCACGATCGTCGGAGTCGTCAGCTAGTCCGCTTGTGCGGCTGCCAGGTGCACTCCACGTCCTGGCAGCCGCCCCTCGTCGACGAAGCCATGAACATGATAAATAGACATCAACCGAACCCGTCCGCCTTGCCGCCACTTGCCCTCGATGCCTCCGGCGTCGCAAAGTCCTTCGGTGGTATCCACGCGCTCCGCGACGCGAGGCTTGCCGTGCGTCGAGGTGAGGTCCATGCCCTTCTCGGAGAGAACGGCTCGGGCAAGTCGACCCTGTCCAACATCGTTGCTGGTCGCCTCCATGCGGACGAAGGCACGTTGCTCAAAGACGGTGTTCCGTTGCGAGTGAGCCGGCCGAGCGATGCATGGAAGCACGGCATCGCCCTGGTTGCTCAGGATGTCCAGTTGAACAAGCACACGACCGTGGCGGAGAACATGGCCATGGGTCGTTGGCCAGGGACGCCGTTCCGGATCGCGCGAAAACAGATGAACGATCTGTGCCGCGCGACACTCGACCTCATCGGAGCCGACATCGATCCTCGACGGACCGCGGGCGAGCTCCGTACGGACCAGGCCCAGCTCGTGAATATCGCGCGAGGGCTCCTCTCCAACCCGGACCTGCTCCTGCTCGATGAGCCGACGACAGCGTTGAACGTCACGCAGTCGAGGCGGGTCTTCGACCATCTGCGGCACCTCAAGAGCACGGGAGTGGGAATCGTCCTGGTTTCCCACCGCATGGCTGAAGTGTTCGACCTGTGCGATCGCGCCTCCGTCTTGCGCGACGGGGTACATCGAAGAACCGTTGACATCGGCTCCACCAGCGAGTCCGAGCTGATCCGCCTTATGGTCGGCCGGGACCTGCTGGAGTGGAAGTCCAGTGGTCGCGGCCGCGGCGGGAATGTCCTCGAGGTCGAGGGCTTGAATCGGGGCATTCTGCGAAACGTATCGTTCGAGGTCCGCGCTGGCGAGGTGCTCGGCGTAGGTGGGCTTGCCGGGTCGGGCCGGAGCGCGCTCGCTCGGACGCTCGCGGGCCTCCGTCCCGGGGGCACGGGATCAGTCCGCGTGCGCGGCGAGGCGGTCGCGTTGTCGACCCCTCTGGACAGTCTCCGGTCTGGCATTGCCCTCCTGCCTGAGGACCGAAAGCGAAGCGCGATCATCGCCTCGAAGTCTGTCTTGGACAACATCACACTGGGCCGCCTCTTCGAGCTCGGCCCGCTCTCGGTTATTCGCAAGTCGCGAGAACAGGCCCTTGCACATGAGAAGGCGGATTCACTACGTATCCGCGCCAGCTCCCTGGACGTCCTGGTCCTGTCGTTGTCCGGAGGGAACCAGCAAAAGGTGGCCTTCGCGAAGTGCCTGATGTCCAACCCCAAGGTCCTGATCCTTGATGAACCCACGCAGGGGATCGATGTCGGCGCCAAGCGCGAGATCTACGAGATCATCGACGATCTCGCGAAAGCCGGCGTCGCGATCATCGTCATCAGTTCGGACATGCCCGAGCTGCTCGCCGTCAGCGATCGAATCGTCGCGATGCGTCGTGGCCAGATCGTCGGCGAACTCCAGCGCCACGAGGCCTCCGAGGAGTCTCTGCTCCACCTCATCATAGAAAAGGAGGGGCCGCGTGAGCCTCAAGAAGTCACCGGCTGAACAAGGTCACGACGAATCTGCCGTCAGGCAGCCGCCGCGGGAGCTCGAACGAGGGCCGTGGAAAGGGATGGGTCGTCGGCTAACGACCGCCTTGGGTTCATCAGGCGGCATCCTTCTGGCCGCGATTGCCCTCACTATCTTCTTCTCGCTGACACAGCCGTCCTTTCTCACCAGCGAGAACGCATCGGGCATCCTGCGCACGACCACGGCCCTCCTGATTGCGGCCCTCGGAATGACGTTTGTGATGATCGCTGGAGCCTTCGATCTCTCAGTGGGGTCGATGTCCGCACTTGCGGGCGTCATTCTGGTCATGGCCCTCAGTGCGGGCCTTCCTGCACCGCTCGCGATACTCGCCACTCTCGTCGCGTGCTCGCTGATCGCGCTGATCGCCAACGGGCTGCCGATCGGGTTCCTGGCATTCAACTTCTTCGTCGTCACACTCGCGACGCTGTCGATTTTCCGTGGCGCCGCCCTGCTGATCTCCAACGGTCAGTCGGCGGATACATCGAGCTGGCCCCTCGTGCAGTACCTCGGCGACGGAAAGCTGGGCCCGGTCCCCGTGCCGATCGCCGTGGTCGTTGTCGTGTACGTCCTCGGATTCGCTGTGTTGAAGTGGTCGAGGTTCGGTCGGATGGTCTTCGCGGTCGGAGGCAATCCCGAGGCCGCGTGGCTGGCGGGAATCGATGTGCGACGGGTCCGAGCAGGTGTCTTCGCACTGAGCGGCGGCCTGGCGGCGCTGGCAGGGGTTCTCCTGGTCGGGCGGCTCACATCGTCCCAGCCCGTTACCGGCGGCATCGGGCTCGAACTCGCGGCCGCATCCGCGGTGCTACTTGGCGGAACGTCTTTCGCGGGGGGGTCGGGAAGTGTCTGGGGCACCGCCGTCGGGTGCATCTTTATCGGGGTCCTTCAGAACGGCCTGACGCTCTCCGGCGTGCCCACCTTCTGGCAAGCGGTTGCGACCGGCGCGATTCTGTTCCTGGCACTGACGTTCGAGCGATTCCGCGGACGGCTCGCCCGTGGGCTGAAGGCCTGAGAGCGCTAGAAGTGGGCCGCCCTTCTCAGGGTTCTAGAACCGCGATCGTCACGGGTGCGGCTTCCGGCATCGGCCGAGGGATCGCTCATCGCCTGGGCCGCGACGGGTGGTCGCTGGTACTCGCGGATCTGGAGGTCGACGGCTTGGCCACGGTCGCTCGAGAGCTCGCCGATCTAGGTGCGCCGGCGTGCACCGT
Source organism: Pseudolysinimonas sp. (assembly GCF_049651805.1). GTDB lineage: Bacteria > Actinomycetota > Actinomycetes > Actinomycetales > Microbacteriaceae > Pseudolysinimonas_A. Next base: position 50,482 of record NZ_JBASCU010000008.1, on the reverse strand, counting down.
CGTGGTCGGTGACCAGTCCGATCCAAAGGTCGCTGAGAGGACGGCTGATGCGGCGGTTCGCGATCACGGCGGTCTGGATGGCGTCGTATGCAACGCGGGCGTCGGTGTGACCGGGATGCTCGACGAGATCGACGCAGCGGATTGGGTCCGGGCATTTCGGGTCAATGTCGATACGGCGTTTCTGTTAACCCGCGAATCCTTGCGCGTCATGAAGCGGGCGAAGCGCGGGGGATCGATCGTCTTCATCGCGAGCAAGAGCGCATTCGGCCCCAGCGCAGGGTTTGGCGCGTATTCGGCGTCGAAGGCAGCGATGGTGCAGCTGATGCGTGTTGCAGCGCTTGAGGGCGGGCCTCACCAGATTCGCGTCAACGCTATCAATCCGGGTGCGGTCTTCGCGGGCTCGAGAGTGTGGGAGCAGGGCGTCCGTGAGGCACGGGCGGCGGCGCTCGGCGTGAATCCACAGGCGCTGGAATCCTTCTATGCCGACAGAACTGCACTCGGGCGCAGCGTGAGACCCGAGGATGTCGCTGCCTCGGTCGCCTTTCTCCTTTCTGCCGACAGCGCCCTGGTGACTGGCGGAGTGATCAATGTCGATGGCGGTGTCGCGGCGGCCTTCCCGCGCTGAGGAAGAGGAGGGGGCGACGAAAGGCAAGAGCATTCCGCAAGGAAGAATCGTCGTCCTCACTCATTGCTTTCAGCGGAACATGTTTGTAGCTTTCAAGTAGGAGCGACGCTCACGGTCGAGCGCGCCAGACAGCGGAAGGGCTCCCTTCTCATGGATCCAGATCTCGAGGAGCTTGCGGCGATCATCGAACTCGTTGAGGGCATGGAATTCACCGAGTTCCGGTTCGAGAAGGGCGAGATGAAGCTCGCGATAAGTCGCGGACATTTGTTGTCCGATTCAGCGGAGTCCCCCAGGCCGCACGCGGTCCCGGACACCGTCGAGCGGCAGGTCTCGACACCACCCGCAGCCTCACAACCCGCGCAACCCGACCGAGGACCCTCGCCCGGAAAGGTGCACGTGACAGCTCCGATGCTCGGCGCCTTCTACCGGTCGCCCAAACCGGGCGAACCTCCATTCGTCGAGGTGGGCGCCATCGTCGCGGCGGGAGATCTGCTCTGCATCATCGAGGTCATGAAACTGATGTCGTCGGTCGTCGCCGAAGTGGCCGGAGAGATCACGGCCGTCCTCGCGAGAGATGGTGAGCTGGTCGAGTTCGAGCAACCGCTCTTCGAGATCCGTCCGCTGCCATGACAGTCCGGATCTTTGTCGCCAACCGCGGCGAAATCGCGGTACGGATCATCGAGGCGTGCGAGCGGCTGGGTTTCGAAACGGTCTTGGGAGTCTCGACTGCAGACCGGAAGACCTTGGCAGCAAGACGCGCGGGTCGAGTCGTCACGTTAGGTGGTCCTCGCCCGGGTGACAGCTATCTGGCGATGGAGACAGTTGTACAAGCGGCGGTGTCGACCGATTGCACCGCAGTCCATCCCGGATACGGCTTTCTCTCCGAGCGGCCCGCGTTCGCGCAACTTTGTGCAGAGAACGGCCTGACCTTCATTGGTCCCGCGCCCGCGGCGTTGGAAGCGCTTGGCGACAAACTGAGGGCTCGTGCCCTCGCCATATCGGTGGGCGTCCCGGTCTCGGCAGGCGGCACAGCAGACGGTCTTCCCCAGGTGAACGCCCTCGCCGAGCAGATCGGGTACCCGGTTCTCATCAAGGCGGCCCATGGCGGCGGCGGGCGGGGAATGAAACGCGTCGATCACGAATCCGACCTCGCTCAAGCATGGGATCTGGCTTCGTCCGAAGCCCAGTCGGCGTTCGGCGACGGAACCGTCTTCTTGGAACGATTCGTCAGCGACGCCAAGCACGTCGAGGTGCAGATATTGGGGGACCGCCACGGCAACCGCGTTCACCTTGGTGAGCGGGAGTGCTCGGTGCAGTTCAGCTACCAGAAGGTCGTAGAGGAAGCTCCCTGCGCCGCGCTCTCGGCGGCCACCCGAGCAATCCTGCATGACAGCGCGCTTCGCATCGCAGAAGAACTGGACTATGTCGGTCTCGGCACGGTCGAGTTTCTTTACGACGTAGATCGCGAGGAGGTGAGCTTCCTGGAGGTCAATCCCCGTGTGCAAGTCGAACATCCGGTCACCGAGATGGTCACAGGGATCGACCTGGTCCGAGAACAGATCCTCGTCGCGCTCGGAGCGCCGCTGTCGTTCACCCAGGCCGACGTGCGGCTCAGCGGGCACGCCATTGAGTGCCGGGTTACGGCACAGGATCCTGATCGGGCTCTCGCCCCGTCCCCAGGGGTCGTTGAAACGTGGCGGCCACCCGTTCGCGCCGGGCTTCGGCTCGACTCGCACGTCTATCAGGGCTACGTCTTTCCACCCTTCTACGACGCGCTGATGGGCAAGCTCATCGCCTGGGGACCTGATAGGGCGTCGGCGATCCAACTGATGAGTGAAGGGCTCGACGAGTTCGGGGTGGGTGGTCTGACCACGTCGCTAGAGCTGCTCAAGCGAATCATCGCCCACGCCGACTATCGGGGAAACAGCGTCACGACTAACTGGCTGGACGGCTTGATCGCGCAAGGGGCGACGCACTGATGGCTGAGATCGAACTCGTAGACGTCTCCCTGCGGGATGGAAACCAGAGCCTCTGGGGAGCTACTGGAGTTACCACGCGAATGATCGAAGGTGCCGTTCCCCTCTTGGATGAGGTGGGCTACCGAGCGCTCGAACTGATGAGCAGCACGATGCTCGCGGTCGCTGTGCGCTTTCACAAGGAAGACCCGTGGGAACGCATCCGCGTCGCGCGCGAACGCGCACCGCGAACGAAGCTCGGGTTTCTCACCACGGGCAAGCGCTTCATCACGTTCCATCGCACGCCGGATGCCGTCTTCGAGCTGGCGTTCGAACTGCTCGCTCGGAACGGCATCAGGCGACTGTGGGTCATCGACCCGATGCACGACATGGATGGGGCCAAACGGACGGCCAATCTTGCCAAGCGAGTCGGCTTCGACGAGGTGATCGGTGGCATCTGCTACACCACCAGTCCGGTGCACACGGACGAGTACTTCGCCGCGAAGATCGCCGAACTCGATGGCTGTGCCGATATCGACAGTGTCTACCTCAAGGACCCGGCCGGCCTCCTGACGCCGGACCGGGCGAAGGCGCTCATTCCCTTGCTGCAGGGCAGCCTCGCGTCGACGCGTCTCGATGAGATCCATTCGCACAGCACGACAGGGCTCTCGCCGCTGACCGTGTTGGATGCGGCGGACCTCGGCATCCGGACGATCCACTGCGCACTGCCTCCGCTCGCCAACGGCAGCTCGCACCCGGAGGCGCAACGATTGGTGGCGAACCTTCGCGCCAGAGGTCACACCGTCAACGTCGACCTCGAAGCCATGGCCAGAGCGTCCGCCTACCTGCAGCGTCAGGCGAGGATCCGGCGGCTTCCCGTTGGTATCCCGAACGAGTACGACGAAAGCTACTACCGGCACACCATCCCGGGCGGCGTGCAGTCGACCCTCGCGCGGCAACTGAAGGAGTTGCGCCGTCCGGACCTGTTCGACCAGGTCATCGAGGAGTCGGTCCAGGTGCGTGCAGACCTCGGCTGGCCGATCGTGATGACCCCGTTTGCCCAATACATCGTCACCCAGGCCACCCTCAACGTCCTGTCGGGGGAGCGCTACAAGCAGATCTCCGACGAGGTGATCGACCTACTTCGCGGCGACTTCGGGGAGTTGCCCGGCCCGATTGACCCGGCTCTGATGGACCGCGCCATGGATACCAACCGTGGGAGAAAGCCGATCAACGACGGAGGGGACATCACCATCGCAGAACTGCGCAAGCGACTCGGGGCGAGCCTCAGCGACGAGGAGCTGCTGTTGCGCGCAGTGATGCCAGCCGAACAGGTCGACGGAATGATCCAGGCTCGCGGTCGCTCGGCGGCCTCCTCGCTCAAGGACCTGTTAGCGACTCTCGATGAGCGGCCGTCGATCACGTCGTTCTCTGTCACACGTGGTGACACCTCGGTTCGGCTCGAGCGCAAAGCGCCGGCGGGAGACCTGACGTGACCGGCAAGCCTCTCGCGACTACCACGGCGTGGGTCATCGACGTTGATGGTTGCCTGATGCGAACGGCGAGGGCGGGTGGCGCCGGCGGCGAACCCTTCCCGATGGCCGCGGAGTTGCTGTCGGCGCTGAAGGCCGCCGGTCAGCGCATCCTGGTGTGCACCAACGCCTCGCAACGCACGCCCGCTCAGTACGCATCACATCTCCGGTCTGTCGGTCTCGAGATCTCCGACGATCAGGTCGTCACCGCCGGTAGCGCCGCCGCCGACTACATCGCGGCGCATCATCCGACGTCAAGGGTGCTGGCGATCGGTGCGGAAGGGCTGGTGGATCCCCTTCGGGCACGCGGCCTCGCGGTCGTCACCACTGCAGACGGCGGGCCCGCGGGCGTCGTGGTGGTCGGAGCGGCCGACGAATACCTCGCTTCAGACATCAACGCCGGCTGCATTGCGGTCGAGTCAGGAGCGTCGCTCTACACAACCGTCGACACGCCTTGGTTCCACGGCGGGATCCAGAAGTCAGTCGCGGTGTCGGCGGCGATTGCTCATGCGATCGGGTGGACGACGGGCGTCACCCCTCAGGTCCTCGGCAAGCCGTCGCCGGCCCTCGCCGAGACCTTGCTCCGCCGTCTCGACAGCCAACCCCAGACCATCGCGGTGGTCGGCGACGCCACCGTCGAGATCGAGCTGGCACGCCTGATGGGCGCTCAAAGCGTCCTCGTGTTGAGCGGTGCGACCTCGGCCGCCCAATTCGATGCCCTGGTCGGCCGAAGTCGCCCCGATCTTGCCGTGGCAGACGTGTCAGAGCTCTTCCGCATTCTCTTCGGCGCATTCCCACCCATCCATTCGCCATACGACAAAGGAGTCACAGCATGAGTTCACAGTCCGATCGTTTTCCGTTCTTCAATGAGGCGGAGGTCCCTGCCGGCGGCGAAGGTTGGGAATCGATGTTTCCCTACTTCCTCGTGCCCAGCGAGGAGACCCGAGACGACGAGAACGCGCGGTTCTGGTTCGCCGACACCATGCACTGGTCGCGAGGCGCCCATCCGTTCGACAGCATCGGCGCGGAGGCCGTCTACCTCGGCGCGGGGCAGAACAGCACGCGAATCTTCGTCTTGCCGGTGTCTCTCGGCCTCGATGTCCGCATCGTCAACGGCTACGTGTACATCTCGCCGATCGCGGTGGAGGACCCCGAGACGATTCAGGCTCGCGTTGCCCACTTTCAGGAACGAGCCGGTTACTACTACGCGAACTGGGATGACCTCTACAGCAAGTGGAAAGCCAAGATGGATGCGGCGATCGAGTCGCTTCGCGGCATCTCCTTTCCGCCGCTCGGCGAGCTGGACCCGATCGAGGTGGTCACCGAAGCGCGCGGCCGTTCCACGTCCTGGAACATCATCGAGAACTACCACCGTTTGATCGATGAGTTCTTCGTCGTCTGGCAGTACCACTTCGAGTTCCTCAACCTCGGCTACGGGGGCTACATCACCTTCTTCCAGTTCTGCAAGGAAGCGTTCCCTCAGATCAGCGAGCAGAGCATCTCGCGCATGGTTGCGGGCGTCGAGGTGCTGGCGTTCCGGCCCGACGACGAGCTCCGTGCCCTGGCCGCGCTCGCCAATGAGCTCGGGCTGACCGCCGCAATCAGTGCCGGACATGCACCCGACATGCTCGTCGCTGAGCTTGCGAAGACCAACGAGGGGCGGGCTTGGATCGAGGCCTTCGACAAGGCAAAGGATCCCTGGTTCAACTACTTCGCGGAGTACGGATTCACTCACGACCAAGAGACGTGGGCCAGTGACCTGAGCATTCCGCTGCAGGGCATCGCCCGCTATGCGACGAAACTCGCTGCCGGCGAGGGCATCGCACGTCCTGTCGAACGGCTGCGTGCAGAGCGGGATGCGATCGTGGACGAGTATCGGGCGCTGCTGACCGACGGTGAAGCGAAGCAGTTCGATGAGTTACTGGGGCTCGCGCGCACCGTCTTCCCGTACATCGAGGAACACAACATCTACGTCGAGCACTGGGCGCACAACGTGTTCTGGCAGAAGACGTGGGAGCTCGCAGACTTCCTTCTCGCGGCCGGCTTCACGCAGACGCGCGACGACATGTTCTACATGAACCGGTTCGAACTCGACGCCGTCCTCTTTGACGTCGTCGAATCTTGGGCCATCGGCGTCCCCGCCCGAGGGGTGAAGCGCTGGGGGGCCGAGATCGCCAAGCGTCGGGTAATCGTCGACGCCCTCCAGAGCGCCAGTGCACCGCCGGCGTACGGTATCCCGCCGAAGCAGGTCACCGACCCGTTCGCCATCATGAACTACGGGGTCACGACGGAGCGGGTCGCCGATTGGCTCGGCGCGACGACGGGCTCGTCATCCACCATGAACGGCATCCCCGGTTCGATCGGAATCGTCGAGGGTCGCGTTCGCGTGCTGAGGAGCGAAAAGGACCTGTCCCTACTCGAGCCTGGCGAGATCTTGGTCGCTCCGATCACCGCGCCCTCGTGGGCCGCCGCCTTCGCGGTGGCGACGGGAGTCATCACCGACATCGGAGGCATGATGAGCCACGCCGCGATCGTGTGCCGGGAGTACGGCATCCCGGCGGTCGTAGGCACGGGCTTCGCCACCGCCCGGCTGACGACGGGGCAGCGCGTGCGCATAGACGGCAAGGCCGGCACCGTCGAGCTGCTCGACGATACCGATGTCGCAACGCACGCCGGTACCACGACCAGCTAGGAGCCGGCGAGATGTATACGACAGAGCTGGCTGACGAGGCGTGCAGAGACGTACGTGAAGTGGGCGGTAAAGCGCTGGGATTGGCGGAGATGGTGGCCGACGAGCTCCCGGTCTCACCGGCCTTCACAGTGGTAGCCGCCGCATATCGAGCCTTCTTGGCGCAGGGCGACCTGCGCGCCCAACTCGACGGCATCCTGGGAAACATCGCGAAGCCCGGCGACGGGGCCGCCTACGACAAGGCCGAGCGAGACATCCTGGCCGTCCTCGGGCAAACGCCTCTCCCGAGCGACGTCGCCGACCAGGTCCGAACGAGCTACGAGAAGCTGTGCCGGGACACCGGTGTGCCCGACGTTGCTGTCGCCGTTCGCTCGAGCGCGACCGCGGAAGACTCGGTCGCCACGAGTTTCGCAGGCGAGTTCGAGACATGGGTGGACATCGTCGGCACAGCTGACGTGCTCGAGCACGTTCGTAAGTGCTACCTGAGTGTGTTTTCGAGTCGCGTTCTCTCCTACGTCGCGATGAAGGAGATCGACCCGTACTCGATCGAGATGGCTGTTGTGATTCAGAAGACGGTGCGCGCCCGCGCCGCAGGGGTCATGTTCACCATCAGCCCCACCAGCGGAGATCGGTCCAAGATCGTGCTCGAGGCGAACTGGGGTCTCGGACTCTCGGTCGTCGGAGGGGAGGTCACGCCGGACCGCTATGTCGTGGAAAAGGTCGGGCTGGTCGTTGCCGAACGCATCATGGGTGACAAGCGTGTCGAGTATCGACGCGGTGATGCCCTCGTCGAGGTTCCGGAAGATCGGCGCGACGCATTCTGTCTCACGGACGCCGAAGTCCTTGCGTTGGCGAGATTTGGAAAGCGCCTGGAAAGACTTCACGGGGGCGCTCAGGACATCGAGTTTGCCGTTGACGAGGAGCTGCCCGACGGCAGCAACCTGGTTCTACTCCAGTGCCGTCCGGAGACGGTGTGGTCGAACGCGCGTCGCGGCCCCGTCTTTGACCCGGGCGGCAGCGTGATGTCGTGGATATCCGGGAGCATCACCGGAACGAATGGGGGAACGTATGGCGCGGTTGATGCCACGCACACGTCATCAACACACTGAACGGACAGCGGCTCACGTGTCCCGCGGATTCATGAGGGGCAAGGAGCTCGCTTGTGTCCGATGAGTACTGGGACGAAGACCTGGACACCAAGCCCTGGGTCGAGGTACTGGCGTGGCAGCGCACACAATTGGCGAGTTTCGTCACGCGACTGGCGGAGCGCTCACCGTTCTTTGCTGATCGGCTCGAGGGGGTGCAGGTCTCTGGGGACTTCGATGCGAATGAATGGGCCGAGATTCCGTACACGACGAAGGACGATCTGCGGGCCGGTCAAGGAGGCGAAGCAAGTGACAACCTGCTCGGCTTTTTGCAGTGCGTCGACAACTCCGAAGTCGTCCAGGTGCTGGCGTCGTCAGGTACGACGGGACGGCCGGTCTACTTTGGGCTGACCGATGGCGATCGGGCGGCGTGGGCAGACAGCATCGCCAACATGTTCTACACCGCAGGTATCCGGCCTTCGAGCGTCGTTGCGCTGACGACGGGCATGCCTCTCGTGGCTGGCGGGACTCCGTACGCGGACGCGGTTCGACGAATCGGCGCGACTCTTGTCTGGGTGGGCGGTCAAACGATGGCCCGCACGGTTTCGATCGTCGCAGACCTCAAGGTCGACACTCTGATCGGAACGGCATCGTTTGCCACGTTCTTCGCCGAACGGTGCGAAGCGGTGACCGGACGGCCCGCCAGCGATCTGGCGATTCGAACAGTGATCGGCGGCGGCGAGCCCGGAATGGGGCAGGAGGCCATACGGTCGCGGATTCGTGACGCTTGGAACGCCGAGCGGGTCAGCGAAGTGATGGGGCTCGGTGATGTGATGTCCGGCTTGTGGGGCGAATGCTCTGAGGGCAACGGGATGCATTTCACGGCCAGCAGGAATGTCTATGTCGAACTGATCGACCCTGAGAGCGGAGAGCTCGTGGACTGGACTGCAGGTGCGTCCGGAGAAGCGGTCTACACACCGTTTACGCGCGAGGCAAGTCCAACACTCCGGTTCCGCTCGCGCGACCACCTTCAAGTCATGGCTGTGAGCTGCCGGTGCGGCCGTACGGCTCCGGTAGTGCGCTGTGTCGGCCGCACAGATGACATGTTGATCTTCAAAGCGATGAACGTCTTTCCGAGTGCGATCAGGGACATCGTCATGGAAGGGTTTGCGTCGCAGATCGCTGGACCGCTCCGCGTTCGCAAAGACCGCATCGATCAAGTCCGATTCGACGACCCTATCCCGCTCGAGGTGGAGTTGCCCGACGGGATCTCGCCGACAGACGCGGGCGACCTCGGCTGGCGGATGGAGGAGGCGGTTCGGGAGCGGCTTCGCGTTCGCGTTGCCGTCGAGCTGCTGGAACGAGGAGCGATACCAGTCGGCGAGTACAAGAACGCACTCACCTATGTGCGGGAGCGATCGTGACGGGCAGTCGCCGGGCGATCGACGCGGATGAGCTCGTGGCGTTCGACATGCACGTGCACATCGAATCCGATGGGTATGGCAACTCAGACATGCCGCAGCACTTTCGCGAGGCGGCCCAGGCGCATTTCGGAGCGAGCCATGAACCGGTCTCCGTTGCCGACGTGGCTGAGTATTACAGAGACAGGAAGATGGCGGCTGTGGTGTTCACCGTCGACCACGAGTTGACGACCGGTCACCCCCCTTTGTCGAACCGGCTGATCGCCGAACAGGCGGCCGAGTACACCGACATCCTCGTCCCGTTCGGCAGCCTCGACCCCGCCCGCGGAGACCAGGCTGTGCGAGAAGCCCGCATTCTTGTTGAGGACTATGGAATCAAGGGATTCAAGTTCCATCCCAACTTGCAAGGGTTCCTTCCGAACAGCCCCGCGGCCTACCCCCTGTACGCGGAAATCCAAGACCTCGGTGTGCCAGCACTCTTCCATGTGGGCCAGTGCGGGATCGGGGCGGGAATGCGTGGATCCGCTGGCATCCGCCTCAAGTACTCCCACCCCCTCGCTATCGACGATGTCGCGGTCGACTTTCCCGACCTGAAGATCGTCATGGCGCACCCGGCGTTTCCCTGGCAGGACGAAGCACTCGCAGTAGCTTCGCGACACTCCAACGTCTTCATCGACCTTTCCGGCTGGTCGCCGAAGTACTTTCCCCCGAACCTCGTCCAATACGCCAACACCATTCTGCGTGAGAAAGTCCTCTTCGGTTCAGACTTTCCACTCCTGCCACCCGACCGCTGGATCGCCGACTTCGAGGGATTGCCCATCAAGCCGGAAGTGCGGCCTCTCATCATGAAACGGAACGCGGCCACTCTGTTGGGCCTCCCACAGACCCGGTAGTCGACCCTGTTCCCCACCACCCTGTCCGCTCACCCGTAATGAGGTACCACGATGACCATCGCCCTGGATGTCCGCAGCCGCACAACCCTTCTCGACGTCATCGCGCAGCGCAGTGTCGTGCGCGATGCCGCGGCCGTGGTCGCCGGAACTGCCTTGGTGAGCATCGCCGCTCAGTGGGCAATTCCGCTCCTGCCGGTCCCGATCACCGGACAGACGTTCGCCGTTCTGTTCGTCGGAGCGACGCTCGGCGCCGTGCGTTCGGTGATCTCGATGTCGCTCTACGTCGTGCTCGGCACCCTCGGACTGCCGGTCTTCGCCGCTGCCGGCCACGGCTCGCCGATCGGGGCGCCGTCAGGCGGGTTCTTGTTCGGCTTCGTTCTTGCTTCCGGACTCGTCGGGTGGCTGGCACAGCGCTCCTGGGACCGAAAGGTTCCGACCACGTTCCTGGCGTTCGCGGCCGGAACGCTCGTGATCTACGCCTTCGGATTGCCGTGGCTCTACGTGGTGCTGAGTGGTTGGACTTCGGAGACCCTCGTCTCAGTATTCGGAACCAGTAACGTGCTAGCCGCAACGGTGCAAGGCGGGCTACTTCCCTTCATGATCGGTGATGTGTTCAAGGCCATCCTTGCGGCGCTGCTCCTGCCCGGGTTCTGGGCGCTGGCCAAGCGCTGGCGCTGATGCGCACACTACTCATCGGGCCACCCGGGTCGGGAAAGGGGACGCAGGGATCGCTCTTGTCCGTTGCGCTAGGAGTTCCAACGATTTCTACAGGGGACCTCTTCCGAGAGCATGTCCGCCAAGGTACTGCTCTCGGTCGTGAGGTCGAGAAGGTCCTGGCGGATGGTGGCTACGTTCCGGACGACATCACCAACTCAATGATCGAGGGCCGCCTGGCAGCGGCAGACACGGAACAGGGCTTCATCCTTGACGGCTATCCGCGCACGAGGGGTCAGGTCGAGGAATTGGACGGTGTACTCGCGAGCAGGGCATTGCGACTGGACGCCGTGGTGAACCTGTCGGTCGCCGCAGACGAACTCGAAGCCCGCCTGACGCTCCGCGGATCGCGCGGCGGCCGTGCTGACGACAGAGTCGGGGCGATTCGGGGGCGGATCGCTATTTATGAAGAGGTGACCGTTCCCCTTCTCGACATCTACCGCGAGCGCGGCATCGTGATCGATGCAGACGGACGAGGCGACCCCACGGCCGTGGCGGCAGGGCTCGTGCGGACGCTCCGCAACCTGACGGCCACCAGCGCTGAGCCCCGCAAGGCGGGCGGAAGCCGCTGAGCCTCACCTGAAGAGCAACTTGACCGCGGCGGTCGTCGCGACCGACGACCCGAGAGCGACGAAGAACCCAGAGCCGACCGCGCTGGCGACGATGCACGCGGGTCGCGGGCGGCTGAGCACCTACATCGAGGACATCGCCAGCGCCTGGAAGACCGCGAGTGTCGGGTCGATCGACGAGAGCGCTCCGGTGCCGACGCTGGCTGTGATGAACTCGATGGAGCCGGCTAACCCTCCCCGGCGCGGCGGCCGACGACCCGGCGCATCGCGACGAAGATCCTGCACTCGACGAGCTCGGGACGGACGGCCGCTACTCCTCGCTCGAGGTTCCCGAGGTCGTCGCGCGGACTCAGCCGCCGAGAAGTCCCAGCTCGCGGGCGCGGGTCACGGCGCCGGTACGGGTCTTCGCGTCGAGCTTCGGGAACGCCGTGAGCAGATGCGTCTTCACGGTCGCTTCGCCGAGGTGCAGGCGCTCGCCGATCTCGCGGTTCGACAACCCTTCTGCCACCAGACGCATCACGTCGAGTTCGCGCGGGGTGAGCGTCACCGCCGGTGCGGGCCTGGCCGCCTGACGCACGAGCACCCGCGACACGCTCGGAGCCAGCGCCACCTCGCCCGCGGCGACCGCATGGATGCCGGCGAGCAGCTCCGCCTCGGGCGCCGCCTTGAGCAGGTAGCCGCTCGCCCCCGCACCGATCGCGCGCAGGATCGCGTCGTCGCTCTCGTACGTGGTGAGGATGATGACCCGCGTCGTCGGCACGGCGGCCAGGATGCGGGCGGTCGCCTCGTCGCCGTCGAGTTCGGGCATGCGCAGGTCCATCAGCACGACGTCGGGTCGATGCGCCTGCGCGAGCGAGACGGCGTCGAGTCCGGTCGCCCCGGTGCCGACGACCGACAGATCGTCGGCCGATTCCACGAGCGCCACGAGTCCCGACCGCACGATCGGGTGGTCGTCGACGATGACGACGCTGATCATGCCGTCGTCTCCCTCGGGATGCGGGCGACGACGGTGGTTCCGCTGGGGCCGCCGTGCAGTTCGAGTGTTCCGCCGACGAGGGCGAGCCGCGCGCGGAGCCCGCTCAACCCGAAACCGTCGGGCACCGCGTCGGGGTCGAGGCCGCGTCCGTCGTCCTCCACCCGCAGCACGGCGGTGTCGGCTTCGTCGACGAGGGTCACGCGTACCGCTGTCGCTCCTGAGTGCTTGCGCACGTTCGCCAGACCCTCCTGCGCGCAGCGCAGCACCACGACTTCAGCGTCACGGTCGAGGGGGGAGGTGAGGGCGACGTCGCACGAGATCGCCACCGAGGTCTCCCGGCGGAATCGGGCGGCGAGGGTGTCGAGAGCCTCGGCTATCCCGCTCGAGAGTTCGACGGGGGCGCTGCCGGCGACCAGGGTGCGGGTTTCCGAGAGGGCCGCCCGAGCGGCATCCTCGACGAGTTCGAGGGTGTCATCGCGCAGCTTCCCGGCGGCATGGTCGCGTCGGGCACGTTGCGCGAGCAGCACCACCCCGGCGAGCGACTGGGCGATCGTGTCGTGCAGTTCGCGGGCGAGACGTTCCCGCTCGTCGGTGACGCCGGCATCCCGATGCAGGGCGGCCAGCTCGTCTTGCGCCGCGGTCAGCTTGTCGAGCAGCCGCGCCCGCTCGTCGCCGTACTCGGCGATGCGCCAGATCCACAGGCCGAGCGCGACGGAGCCGACGAATGAGAAGAGCACCGTGACCGCGGCACTCGTCGCCGCTGCCGGCCCGAGTGCCACGAAGAAGCCGGTGCCGGTGGCCGCGGCGATGAAGGCGTTCGCGACGATCGCCGCCCGGCGGGAGGTCGTCAGCACCCACGCGGAGGGCATCGCCAGCGCCTGGAAGACGGCGAGCGGCGGGTCGACCGAGACGAGCGCCCCGGTGGTGACGACGCTCGTCACGATGAAGGCGATGGCGCCGGGCGACCCGTCGGCCGCCCGGCGCCCGACGACGAGGTAGACCACGACGAAGACCGCGAGGGCGGCCGCGCCGACCCACCAGTGCGCGGTGGTGGGCGCCGCGACGGCGAGCAGCACGGCACATACCGTGACCACCACACCGACCGCGAGCGCCCACCACCGGGAACCCAGCACTGCTGTCACATGCCCCATTCAGGCATCTTTGCGGATCCAGCGGAAGGTGAGGCGGGCGAGCACCAGGCCCACCACCAGCCAGATGGCGCAGACCAGCGCGACACCGGGCAGATCCCACGCGCCGCCGGCCTCGACCGCCTCGAAGGCATCGGGCAGGAACACCGCGCGCATCCCCTGCGCCAACCACTTGAGCGGGAACACGCTCGCGACGTTCTGCAGCCACTCGGGCAGCGACGCGAACGCGAGGTACACGCCCGAGATGAACTGCAGGATCAGCACGATCGGGATGACGACCGCCGTCGCGCTGCGGGCCGAACGCGGGATCGCCGACAGGGCGATGCCGAGCAGGGCGCAGGTCGTGACACCGAGCAGGAAGACCCAGCCGAAGGTGAGCCAGCTGCCCGCATCCGTCGGCAGGTCGACCCCGAACGCGACGACCGCGACGAGGATGAGCACCGCCGACTGCAGCAGCCCGGTGAGCAGCACCTGACCGAGCTTGCCGATGAAGTACGACACCGGCGACAGCGGGGTTCCGCCGAGGCGCTTGAGCGTGCCCTGGCTTCGCTCGATGGCGATGTCGATCGACATGTTCTGCAGGCCCGACAGCAGCACGCCGGCCGCGATCATGCCGGGCAGGTAGAACTCGGCGGCGCTGAGCTCCGCTCCCGGCTCACCGAACGGCACCTCGCCGAACGCGACCGAGAAGATCGTGAGCATCACGACTGGGAAGAGGAAGGTGAAGAACACCGTGTCCCCCTGGCGGAAGTAAGTCCGCACCTCGTAGCCGACGCGCGAGGCGCCGTTCATCACCAGCGCGTTCACGCCGTCACCTCCAGTAGTTCCTTGTCAGCTCCCACGAATGAGAGGTAGACGTCTTCCAGGCTCGGTCGGATGATCTCGAGCCCCTCCGGTTCGCCGAGTGCGGCAAGCCGTGCCACGACGGACCCGGGTGCGTCGGTGCGCTCCTCGCGCGCCACGCCGTTCTCGCGCCAGCGCACGATCGGCACTCGCGCCTCCGCGCCACCGAGTTCGTCGATGCCGCCGATCGCCGCCATCACGCCGTTCGCGATGATGCCGGCCCGGCTCGAGAGCTCGGCCGCCTCATCGAGGTAGTGCGTGGTCAGCAGGATCGTCGTGCCCTCGTCTTGCAGGCGCCGGATGAGGTCCCAGAACGAACGCCGGGCCGCCGGGTCGAACCCGGTGGTCGGCTCGTCGAGGAAGAGCAGCTCGGGGCCGCCGACGATGCCGAGCGCGACATCCACCCGCCGGCGTTGACCGCCGGAGAGCTTGCGGATGCTCGTCTTCGCCTTGTCGGTCAGCCCGACCGCCGCGATCACCTCGTCGACGTCGCGCGGCTTCGGGTAGAAGCCCGCGAAGTGCGCGAGCTGCTCGCGGACCGTCGCGGCAGGAGCCTCATCGGTTCCCTGCAGCACGATGCCGAGCCGAGCCTTCCAGTCGAGGTCGCCGCGCTGCGGGTCGGTGCCGAGCACCTCCGCCGTGCCGCCGGAGCGGTCGCGGTATCCCTCGAGGATCTCGATGGTCGTCGACTTTCCGGCACCGTTCGGGCCGAGCAGAGCGAAGGTCTCGCCGCGCGCGATCTCGAAACTCACGCCGCGCAGCGCCTCCACACCTCCTTGGTAGGTCTTTCGCAGGTCATGGACCCGCACCACTGTTTCTGTCATGCCTCCACACTCGCGCCCGCCCGCATCCGCCACCACGACCGGACGGCGGGAACTGCCTCCACCGATCGGTTGAGATCGCGTCAGCGCACGAGGAGGAGGCTGAGGGCGATCGCGATCATGACGATCGCGATGATCCCGTCGAGGATGCGCCAGGCGAGGGGCTTCGCGAACAGGGGTGCGAGCAGGCGGGCGCCGAATCCGAGGGAGGTGAACCACAGGATGCTGCCGAGCGTCGCGCCGCCGGCGAACCACCAGCGGTCATCGCCGTGCGTGCTGCCGACGGAGCCGAGCAGCAGCACCGTGTCGAGGTAGACGTGCGGGTTGAGCCAGGTGAGCGCGAGGCAGGTGGTGATGGCGACGGCGAGGCCCCTGGTCTCGGATGACCCGTCGGCACGCAGACCGTCGGCGCCCGGCTTCGGGCGGCGGATCGCGCGCACCCCGGCGAGCACGCCGTAGGCGACGAGGAACGCCGCGCCGACCCAGCGGATGATCTCGACGAGCCACGGCAGCGCGGCGAAGAGCGCCCCGCCGCCCGCCACTCCGACGATGATGAGCACCGCATCCGACACCGCGCAGACCAGTACGACGGCGAGCACGTGTTCGCGGCGGAGGCCCTGCCGCAGCACGAAGGCGTTCTGCGCGCCGATCGCGATGATGAGCGACAGGCCGAGCCCGAGGCCGGCGAGTGCGGCGAGAAGCGGAGTGGTCACACGCTGACCGTAGGCCGCGAATCCGCGTCAGTCCACCTCAAGATTCTGTCGAAGCATTAGCGTTGCTGTCGATGAGGTACGACCGGGAACATCTCGAGACCCTCCGCGCCGTCGTCGAGGAGGGAACGCTCGACGCCGCCGCACACCGGCTCAAGGTGACCCCATCGGCCGTCAGCCAGCGGCTCAAGGCGTTTGAACAGCAGGTGGGACGGGTGCTCGTCGTGCGCAGCAAGCCGGCCCGGGCGACCGGACCCGGAGAAGAGCTGGTGCGGATGGCTCGGCAGCTCTCCCTACTGGAGCACGAAACCGACCAGGCGCTGGGCGGCGCCGAGGGAGTGACGACGGTGCCGATCGCTGTGAACGCCGACTCGCTCGCCACGTGGATCCTGCCGGCGCTCGAGCGGGTCGCCCGCGAGCATCCGATCGTCTTCGAGATCTACCGCGACGACCAGGATCACACCGCCGGCTGGCTCGCGAGCGGCACCGTGATGGGCGCCGTCACCTCGCAAGCCGAGCCGGTGCCGGGATGCACGTCGACGCCGCTCGGGAGCATGCGCTACCGGCCGCGAGCGGCGCCGGGCTTCGCCGCCCGCTGGTTCCCTGACGGGCCGGGTGCGGCATCCCTCGCCCTCGCACCGGTCGTCGTCTTCGACGAGAAAGATCAGCTGCAGGCGCGCTACCTGCGGACAGTGACCCGGCGCACCCTCGCCCCACCGCGACACCGGGTGCCGGCTTCCGCAGACTTTGCGCTCGCCGTGCGACTGGGCTTGGGCTGGGGGATGCTGCCCGACGCCCAGGCCGAGGGCACCGTCGAGTTCGACCCCGCGCGGTTCATCGACGTGCCGCTCTACTGGCAGCAGTGGAACCTGCGTTCGCCGCTGCTCGACGCCGTCGCCGCCGAGGTCGTATCGACAGCTCGCGACGGGTTTCGAAGCCGCGGCGAAGCCCGGCGTGCGTCCGCCTGACGGCGGGCGCTCCTCAACCCACGGTTACGAGAAGAGCTTCTGAAGCCGGCTGACGCCCTCGCGGATGTCGTCGTCGCCGAGCGCGTACGAGAAACGCAGGTAGCCGCTCGGGCCGAACGCCTCACCCGGCACGGCGGCGACCTCGGCCTGCTCGAGAACGAGGTCGGCGAGTTCGAGCGATGACGTCGGAGTCACCCCGCCCCATTCGCGGTTCAGCAGACCCGTGACATCCGGGTAGACGTAGAACGCGCCTTCCGGGGTCGGGCAGACCATCCCGGGGATGGCGTTGAGGCCCTCGACGATGAGCTTGCGCCGACGGTCGAACGCCTGGCGCATCTGCTCGACGCTCTCCTGCGACCCGGTGAGTGCGGCCAGGGCCGCCCGCTGCGAGATGTTCGACACGTTGCTGGACAGATGCGACTGGAGGTTCGCCGCTCCGGTGATCGCGTCGGCGGGTCCGACCATCCAGCCCAGGCGCCATCCGGTCATCGCGTAGGTCTTCGCGACGCCGTTGACCAGGAGCGTGCGGTCGGCCAGTGCAGGCGTCGCGTCGACGATCGAGGTGGCCTTTACATTGTCGTACGTCAGGTTCTGGTAGATCTCGTCGCTGATCACCCAGAGCCCGTGCTCTTCGGCCCACGCTCCGATCGCCGCGACCTGCTCGGGCGAGTACACGGCTCCGGTCGGGTTGGACGGCGACACAAAGAGCAGCACCTTCGACCGTGGGGTGCGGGCGGCCTCGAGCTGGGCGACCGTGACCAGATAGCCCTGGTCGGCGCCGGCGAAGACATCCACCTGAACCCCGCCCGCGAGCTTGATCGCCTCGGGGTAGGTCGTCCAGTACGGCGTGGGGACGAGTACCTCGTCACCCGGGTCGAGCAACGTGGCGAACGCTTGGTAAACCGCCTGCTTGCCGCCGTTGGTCACGACGACCTGAGACGGCGAGACGTCCAGACCGGAGTCACGCAAGGTCTTCGCGGCGATCGCTTCACGCAGCTCGGGCAGGCCCGCAGCCGGGGTGTACCTGTGGTTCTTCGGATCGCGCGCCGCCTCAACGGCCGCCTCGACGATGTGCTCGGGGGTCGGGAAGTCCGGTTCACCGGCGGCGAAACTGACGACCGGGCGGCCCGCGGCCTTGAGCGCTTTGGCTTTGGCGTCGACCTTGAGTGTCGCGGATTCGGCGATGGATCCGATGCGCGTCGAGATGCGTCCCACGAGGCTCCAGCCTAAGCCCGCTCAGAGCCGCGATCATCCCGCTCCGCGACGAGATCAGCGGCAGTCGCACCACCTTCGCGGCGGCACTGTCTGCGCGCACCCACACCCTGAACACGTCGGTCGGGCCCATCGCGACCGAAAAGGAGACACGTACCGCTGGGGGCGCCGGCGTCTCCGCGTTTCGAGGCGATTCAGTGCGCACCTGGGTCGGGACCGGAATGCGGAGCCGGAGTCGTCACCGTTGGGGGGCCGACGACTCCGGCTTCGCTGGGGCTACCGGGTTACCCGATCGAGGTCAGTACCGAGTGGTTGCGTCGGTAGCTTTCCCGCACCAGATAGGCACCCGCTGCCAGCAGTGCGAGGATGACGGCGATCAGCGTGGCGATCCCGATTCCGGTGTACGCCAGGCTTCCCGCGCCCGGCCCGCCGCCGCTTCCGGGAGGCGTCACGGTTTCACCGCCCGGGTCACAGCCGTCGGGGTCGGTGCACTCGGGGTCGACGATGGTCGTCACGTTCGGTCCGACGATCGCCTGCGCCAGGTTCAGCGTCGCGAGGTCGTCGCCGAGCACCGACACCCGAATGGCGGTCTCGGTGAACTGGCCACCGCTCAGCTCCTGCACGTTGGCCGTGATCGAGAGCACGTCGCGCAGCGCGTCACCCACCGATCCGACCCCGGTGCCGAGCAACCCCTGCGTTGCCGGGTGCACGAGGCCGGTCTCGAGAGCATCCACGAGACCTTGCACCGCCCCGTCCCCGTCGAACAGGCCATCGACGAGCGAATCGCCGAGTTCGTCGATCAGGAGCGAGAGGTCGACGTTGGTGCCGACCCCGAGAATCTCGACCGCGGCGACCGCGCGAGCGGCGACACCGTTGATCAGTTCGTCGACCGTCGCTTCGATGTCGAGCACGACGCTCGTGGTGAGCGGCGCGACCGGCGTCGAGGTGGTGCTGCAGACCGTGTCTTGCACCGTCTGGTTGACGAAACCGGTGATCCGCTGGATCACCCCGTCGACCAGAACGAAGTCGCCGACCTCGTCGGCCACTCCGTCGGTCAGGCTGCCCAGGAGCCCGGTGTTGAGCAGCGTGCCGACGTCGCCGAGCAGCCCGTTGGTGAGCAGCTCGAGGCTGGTGGCGTCGCGCAGCACGGGAGTGGTCAGCACGCGGTCGACGAGTTCGCACACCTCGCGAACGATCGGCGACTGCGCGATGTTCGTCGACAGGTCGGCGTGGATGTCGACCGTCGCGTCGTGGAGCGCGTCCTCGACCTTGTCGACGACCTGATCGGCGATGGTCGCGACCGTCATCGTGATCCCCTCGAGGATCTGGTTGACGACGGCATCCGTCAGCAGCTCGGTTCCGGGCTCCAGGTTGTTGAGGTCTCCGCCGAGCAACACCTCGAGGTCGATGTGCACCTCGCCGGATTCCAGGTCGAACGAGACTGCCCCGTTGCCGTACTCGTCTTCGAGGATCGCGTGCACGATCTCCTTGAGGTTGCCGGTGTTGATCGTGGCCGTGACGTTGGCGTTTCCGCCGAGCAGGTTGAGCACCGGGTCGAGGTCGACGAGCAGTCCGTTGACGTCGCTGATCAGCGCTCCGTTGCCGCCGATGAGCTCGCCCAGGGCGTCGGCCACCTCATCGAGTGCCGAGTCGACCTTCGGGGTGAGATTCGCGATCGCCGGGCTCGAGAAGGTGAGCACCGCATCCGCGATCTGGTAGTCCCCCGACGCGACGTCGAGGTCGGCTTCGGCCCGGGCTGCGATCGCGCCGAGCTCGAGCTTCAGGTCGGCAAGGGTCGAGGCGAACTCGTTCCCGAGCAGCGCCTGTAGGTCGAG
Organism: Pseudolysinimonas sp.; assembly: GCF_049651805.1. GTDB lineage: Bacteria > Actinomycetota > Actinomycetes > Actinomycetales > Microbacteriaceae > Pseudolysinimonas_A. The sequence continues at coordinate 30,486 of NZ_JBASCU010000008.1, read as the reverse complement.
CGTCGCGTTCGCGGGCGGGGTGTTCTGGTGGTCCCCGACGCCGATCGCGCCGTCATCGGCGATTGCGCCGCTCGCGCCGAGCGACGAACCGTCGTTGTTCGCCTGTGCGTACTGGGCGACCGGGCCGATCTGCAGGACACCGCCGAGGTCGATCTGCGGCGACTCGGTTTGCTGAACGACGACGGCGTCTTCGAGAACAGCTGCGTCGAGGGGGTCCTTTGCGGTCTGCGTCGACTGAGAGCCGTTGTTCGACGCTTCGGCCGCGCCAAGCGAGACGATCTGGTCCAGGTCGATCCCGATGAGGTTTCCGGTGAGGAACTGCCCCTTCGCGTACGACGCGGGCCGCTCCTCTGCCGAGGCGGCGAGTGGGGCGGCGAGGCTGAAGGCCCCGCCGAGGGCGAGTGCGATGATGGTCGCGACGATGCGCGTTGCCGTCCGGTGATTGTTCCGAGCTGTCGATCCCCCTGGAGGAGTCGCCACGCGCCGGTCTGCAGTGGTGAACACGTCTCTTGCCTTCCTGGTCCGATACGGACGAGGAGGCTGTGGTCAGGATGCGCCTGAAGCGTAGCTACGGCCCCAAAGGGCCGTCCGGGTAGAGCTTCGGCTGTGCGCGTTCGACGACTTCCTACTATTTCAATTCGTGGAAACCTGATCACAGTCTCGTACGCCTGTATGCAGTTGTGGTGATGCTGGTGTGTTGCGACGGAACTGGTTGGGTCCCGCTACCAGAAGAGACCGTCGACCCCGGGGCCTATGACGCGGATTCCTCGGCTCATTTGAGATGACGTACACTGAGGCGGTTGGCTGAAAACGCCAAGCTTCGTCGTGCCCGCCGTTCGCCAACGCGGATGTGGGCACGAACCGAGGGCGGTGGCTCAATTGGTAGAGCAGCGGTCTCCAAAACCGCAGGTTGCAGGTTCGAGTCCTGTCCGCCCTGCGCAGCGCTAGCTACTGGCAGCGTTAGCGAAACAGAGTCCCGCCGAACTGGCTGGGATCGACGAAAGGTTGGATGTCGTGGCACGCAACGTGGTCGACGAGCCGAGTGAGGACCTCGTCGCGAACGCCAAGCGGGATCGCGCCGAGCGGCGCAACCCGTTCGCGCGCATCGCCCTGTTCATCCGGCAGGTGCTCACCGAACTCTCGAAGGTGGTGCGCCCGACGCGGCGCGAACTGCTCAGCTACACGGGAGTGGTGATCGTGTTCGTCGTCATCATGATGGCGATCATCTACGGACTCGACTTCGTGTTCGCCACCGTGGTGGCATGGGTGTTCGGTAACGGCGCCCTCTTCGGCTGAGCCCGAACCGCTTGTGACCCTGCGGCATCCGCAGCTATAGAAGGAATCTGAAACGTGTCTGAAGAAGAGCGCCGCGACATCGACCTCGCGACGGCTGCCGAGCAGTCCTCCGAGGAAGACGAGGCCCAGGAGGGCAACGTTCTCGCGCAGGAAGAGCACTCCGTCGACCCCGCCGAGCACGCCGCGATCCACGTGGTCGATGACGAAGAAGACGAACAGTCGGTCGAGGCCGGCCTCGAGCAGATGCTCGACGCCCTCGACGCCGCGAACGACCCCGAGGCCGACGCGATCGTCGACGACGCCCTCGACATCGACTCCGTCGAGGAGGCCGACGCCGCCCTGGCCGCAGCGAGCGACGAAGAGATCGTCGAGGCCGAAGAAGAGGCCGCAGTCGACCCGTACGAGGAGTTCCGCGCCGAACTGCGTGGCAAGCCGGGCAAGTGGTACGTCATCCACTCGTACGCCGGCTTCGAGAAGCGTGTGAAGCAGAACATCGAGAGCCGCAAGATCTCGATGGCGATGGAAGATCACGTGTTCGAGGTTCAGGTTCCGATGGAAGACGTCGTCGAGATCAAGAACGGCCAGCGCAAGCTGGTCACCCGCGTGCGCATCCCCGGCTACGTGCTCGTGCGCATGGACCTCAACGAAGATTCCTGGTCGGTCGTGCGACACACCCCCGGGGTCACCGGCTTCGTGGGCAACTCGCACAACCCGACGCCGCTGCGCTTCGAGGAGGCCTTCAACATGCTGAAGAGCCTGGTGCAGGTCGTCGAGGCCCCGTCGAAGGGTGCCGCAGGCGCGAAGGGCGGCGGCAAGGGCCAGGCCGCTCGGGTCATCCCCGCCGAGATCGACTTCGAGGTCGGCGAGACCATCACGATCAAGGAGGGTTCGTTCGCGGGTCTTCCCGGCACGATCAGCGAGATCAAGCCCGAGAGCGGCAAGCTCACAGTGCTCGTCTCGCTCTTCGAGCGCGAGACTCCCGTCGAGCTCTCGTTCGACCAGGTCACCAAGTTGTAGCCACCCACCTCGTTGGTTGAGTAGCCCGCGAAGCGGGCGTGTCGAAACCACTCCTCACGGGCTACACTTGCCCGTTGGCTGGTTTCGACACGCGCCTACGGCGCTACTCAACCAGCGGAACTGAAATCCCCACCGCTGCCAGGAACGGCCTGGTTCGCGGGAGCGCGTCCGAAGTGACGCACGACAAGAAAGAAGCACATGGCACCGAAGAAGAAGGTGACCGGGCTGATCAAACTCCAGATCAACGCCGGCGCCGCCAACCCCGCCCCGCCGATCGGCCCCGCGCTCGGTCAGCACGGCGTGAACATCATGGAGTTCTGCAAGGCGTACAACGAGGCGACCGAGTCGCAGCGCGGCAACGTCATCCCGGTCGAGATCACGGTCTACGAAGACCGCTCGTTCACCTTCATCCTGAAGACCCCGCCGGCCGCGGAGCTCATCAAGAAGGCCGCCGGCGTGCAGAAGGGTTCGGGAACCCCGCACACGGTCAAGGTCGCGAAGCTCAGCCGTGACCAGGTTCGCTCGATTGCCGAGCAGAAGCAGTCCGACCTCAACGCGAACGACATCGAGGCGGCCATGAAGATCATCGCGGGCACCGCCCGTTCGATGGGGATCACGGTGGAGGCGTAATCATGGGTAAGAACTCCAAGGCCTACCGCGCCGCCGTAGCCAAGATCGAAGAGGGCAAGTTCTACGGCCCCACCGAAGCAGTCGCCGTCGTTCGAGAAACCGGTTCGGCGAAGTTCAACTCGACCGTCGAGGTCGCGCTCAAGCTCGGGGTCGACCCGCGCAAGGCCGACCAGATGGTGCGTGGCACCGTCAACCTGCCGCACGGCACCGGCAAGACCGCCCGTGTCATCGTGTTCGCGACCGGTCCGGCCGCCGAGGCCGCGATCGCCGCCGGTGCCGACGAGGTCGGTGGCGCCGAGCTGATCGAGAAGGTCGCCGGCGGGTACACGTCGTTCGACTCGGCCGTGTCGACTCCTGAGCTCATGGGCCAGGTCGGTCGACTCGGTAAGGTGCTCGGCCCGCGTGGCCTCATGCCGAACCCGAAGACCGGCACCGTGACCCCCAACCCCGCGAAGGCGGTCGAGGAGATCAAGGGCGGCAAGATCGAGTTCCGCGTCGACAAGCACGCCAACGTGCACTTCGTGATCGGCAAGGCTGGGTTCAGCAGCGACCAGCTCGGCGAGAACCTCCAGGCTGCGCTCGACGAGATCAACCGGGCGAAGCCGGGTTCGTCGAAGGGCCGCTACATCATGAAGGGATCGGTGTCGACGACGTTCGGCCCCGGTGTCCCGCTCGACGTCAGCGTGCTCTAAGCCTGAACGAGACGTTCCGCATCAGACGGGCGGGCGACGCGGATGCCGCGTTGCTCGCCCGTCTTGCTGCGCTCACCTTTCCGCTCGCCTGCCCGCCGCACACGACCGACGAGGCGAAGGCGGCGCACATCGCCCGGCATCTGGGTGAGGGCTCGTTCGCGCGCTATCTTGCCGACCCGACCCGGGCGCTGCTCGTCGCGGAGAGCGACACCGGCCTTCTCGGTTACACGATGCTCGTCGAGGGAGAACCCGACGACCCGGATGTCGCGGCGGCGGTGACCACGCGGCCGACGGTCGAACTCAGCAAGGTCTACGTGCATCCCGACCACCACGGCGCGGGGATCGCGGCGGCCCTCGTCGCGGCAACGCTCGAGGAGGCGGCCGCGCGGGGTGCCGCGAGCGTGTGGCTCGGCGTCAACCAGGAGAACGCTCGCGCCAACCGCTTCTACGACAAGAGCGGGTTCGCCCTCGTCGGCACGAAGCGGTTCGAAGTCGGCGACCGGTACGAAGACGACTTCGTGCGCGAGCGAGTCCTCGACGCGGGGTGACGCCTCAGGCGCCGGCCACCGCGAGTCCGAGCGCCTCGGCGACCGCGGCGTGCGCCACCTGGCCGTCCCGAGTGTTCAGGCCGCGCGCGAGCGCCGGATCGGCCGCTGCCGCGGCATCCCAGCCCAGGTCGGCGACCGCCGAGATGTACGGGAGCGTGGCATTGGTGAGTGCCCGTGTCGACGTCTCGGGGACCGCGCCGGGCATGTTCGCGACGCAGTAGTAGCGCGTGTTGTGCACGGCGAACGTCGGGTCGTCGTGGGTCGTCGGCCGGGAGTGCTCGAAGCATCCGCCCTGGTCGATCGCGATGTCGACGAGCACGGCGCCGTCGCGCATGCCGCGCACCATGTCGTCGGTGACGAGCTTCGGTGCCGCCGCGCCGGGCACCAGCACCGAGCCGATCACGAGGTCGGCCTCGGCGACGAGCTCGGCGATGTCGAAGCGCGTCGAGGCGCGGGTCTCGATGCGTCCCGAGAACTGGGCCTCGAGTTGGCGCAGTCGCGGGATCGAGCGGTCGACGACCGTGACGCGGGCTCCGAGGCCGAGCGCGTTCGACGCGGCATGCTCGCCGGCGACGCCGCCGCCGATGACGACGACCCGAGCCGGCGGAGTGCCGGGAACACCGCCGAGCAGCACGCCGCGGCCACCCGAGCCGGCGAGAAGGGTGTGGGCACCCACGACGATCGAGAGCCGACCGGCCACCTCGCTCATCGGCGCCAGCAGCGGCAGCGACCGGTCGGGCAGCTGCACCGTCTCGTAGGCGATTCCCGTGGTGCCCGCCGCGAGCAGGGCGTCGGTCAACGGCCGGTCGGCGGCGAGGTGCAGGTAGGTGAAGAGCAGCAGGTCGTCGCGCAGGTGGGGGTATTCGGCGGCAATCGGTTCCTTGACCTTCACGAGCAGGTCGGCACCGGCCCAGACCTCCGCGGCGTCGTCGACGAGGGTGGCGCCGGCAGCACGGTACGCCTCGTCGGAGATGCGCGAGCCGAGGCCCGCACCGCTCTGCACGTGGACGTCGTGACCCTGGCGGGTCAGGGCATCGACGCCGGCGGGCGTGAGTGCGACGCGACCTTCGTTGTTCTTGATCTCTGTGGGCACACCGATGCGCATGGGTCTCTCCGCCTGCTGGGTCGTCGTTGAAAGCGTGCCTACGCTCGCAGAAAGCGCGGCAACATGTCTATAGAGCCGCAGAAACTGCGCCCAAGAGGGAACCTGCCGTAGAATCTACGGATGACTGACACCCGCGCCGGGGTGACGCCGAAGACTCTTCCGGCCCCCCTCGACCCGACGGATCGCGCGATCTTGGAGGTGCTGGCGCTCACCGGCCGTATCTCGAACGCGCAACTCGCGGACGAGGTCGGTATGGCCCCCTCGACGGTCCACCAGCGGTTGCGCTCTCTCGTTGACCGCGGCGTGATCACGGGCTTCCACGCGAGCGTCGACCAGCGCAGCCTCGGCCTCGGGCTGCAGGCGATGATCGGCGTCACCCTGCGCCCGGGCGCGCGGCAGGAGAACATCGAGGCGTTCGCCGACAGGGTGCGTGCGCTGCCCCAAGTGCTTCAGCTGTTCTTCCTCGGCGGCGTCGACGACTTCATGGTGCACGTCGCAGTCGCCGACTCCTCCGGACTGAGGCAGTTCGTCGTCGACCATCTGTCGGCGCAGCCGTCGGTCGCCTCGACGCGCACGAGCATCATCTTCGACTACCACCGCAACGCGGTGGCCGCGTCGTTCCGCTGAGCCCGCGGCGGCTGAGGGTCAGCCGAGGGGGATCCCGCCGAGCACCCGGTCGAGCGCATCCACGAAGTAGTCGACGCTCTCGCGAGTGATGACGAGCGGCGGCTTGATCTTGAGCACGTTGTGGTGGTCGCCGGTCGGTTGCACGATGCAGCCCTCCTCGAGCAGCGCCTCGCACACGGCGTACGCTTCCGCGGTCGCGGGCTCGAGCGTCTCGGGTGACCGCACCAGCTCGACGCCGAGGTACAGCCCCAGCCCGTGCACCGCGCCGATGAGCGGATGTCGGCGGCCGAGGTCTTCCAGCCGGGACTTGAGATGCCCGCCCACGTCGCGGGCGTTGTCGACGAGCGCCTCGTCACGCATGATGTCGAGCACGGTGCTGCCGATCACGCAGCTCACCGGACTGCCCCCGGCAGACGAGAACATCGACCCCTCGACCGCGAACGCCTCGGCGATCGCGCGGGTGGTGAGCACTGCCCCGAGCGGCTGCCCGTTGCCCATCGCCTTGGCGATCGTGATGACGTCGGGCACCGCATCCTGCTGCTCGTGCCCCCAGAAGTACGAGCCGAGGCGGCCGTAACCGACCTGCACCTCGTCGGCGATGCACAGGCCGCCGCGTTCCCGCACCATCCCGTAGGCACCCGCCAGGTAGCCGTCGGGCAGCATGACGCCCCCGGCGTTGCCGTAGACGGGTTCGGCGATGAATCCGGCGATCGACAGCCCCTCGGCATCCCAGCGGGCGAAGTCGGCGTCGAGGTCGGCGAGGTACCGCGGCCCCGCGTCGGGCCCCCGGTGCGTTCCGCGGTAGGTGTTCGGCGCATTCACGAGTCGCACCCACGAGGGGCGGGTCTCGAGCGCCCGCGGGTTGTCGCCGATCGACGACGACACGGCATCCGACCCCACCGTCCAGCCGTGGTACGCCTCGCGCATCGCGACGATCGTGTCGTGTCCCGTCGTCACGGTCGCGAGCCGCAGCGCGAGGTCGACGGCCTCGCTGCCGCTGTTGACGAGAAAGACGGCGTCGAGGGATGCCGGGGCGAGCTCGCTGAGCCGCCGGCTGAACTCCGCGACGGCGGAGTAGTGAAATCTCGAGTTGGTGTTGTGCAGCGCCCACTGCCGGCTCGCCGCCGCGACGATCCGCGGGTGCGCATGCCCGGCGGTCGCGACGTTGTTCACCATGTCGACGTAGGTCTGCGCCTGCGTGTCGACGAAGTGCTCGCGCCAGCCGCGCTCGATGAGCGGTGGTTCGGCGAAGTAGTGCTCTTGCACCGTCGCGAAGTGGGCGTCGCGTGTCGCGAGCACCTCGGCGGGTTCCGGCTCCCCGAGTCGGGAGGTGAGGCCCAGGAGAGGCGCCGGGTCTGGGCTCACCAGCTTTCCCACTTCGGCGAGAGCCGGCGGCACGAAGAACGGCAGTCGGCCGCCGCGCGCGCGCGAGATCTGCACCGATAGCCGGGCCGGATGTGGCGCGAGCGTTCCCAGCGGAGTGCCGGCCGCGACCGCGCCACTCGAACCGTTGTGCAACCCGTCGATCCAGAGGTCGTAGCCGGCCGTCTCCAACACGGTCGAATCGCCGACGCGACGCAGGGTTCCGTCGGCGGGAGCTGTGACGGCGAGCGCGTCCGCAGACGAGAGCTGGATGCCGAGCGGCACCGTGGACGTGTGTCGCCGGGAGCGCACGACGGCTCGGGTCAGCCGCGGCTCGCCCCAGGCGGTCACGCTCAGCTGGTGGGCGGCAGCGAGTCGCCGCTCGGCATCCGGCTCAAGCCAGACGCCGCCGTCGAGGTCGCGGGAGGTGGTCGAAAGGTCGAGCACGACGGCCGACGAGGCGTCGGCGAGCAGCGCCACGGGGGCGCCGAGCTCGAGGGGGTCGGTTCGCCCGCCAACCCGCCAGTGGATGAGTGCAGTCATCGCGTTGACATCCAGATCGGCAGCGACGGCGAACGACCGCCACTCCTGCAGACGGTTCTGCGCGGCGTACCGGTTGTCGGCCTCCAGGGCCACCTGGTGTTCGCCACTCGCGACCAGGGTCGCCGCGCGCAGCTGGATGAGCGGCCAGAGCGCATCGAGTTCGGCGTCGGCCAGGGGCAGGACGTCGTGGAAAGCCGCGATCGCCTCGAGGATCACGAGCGGGTCGCGCGGGTTGTGGTGCAGCACAGCGGCACAGGTCACGGCGAGCTCCGCGACGAGCCAGCTCTCCGCGACGTCGCCGAAGTCGATGACGCCCCACTCGCCGTCGCTAGCGCCGACCACGATGTTGTCGTCGGTGAGGTCGCCGTGGATCGCCTGGGTGCGCAGGTCGGCGCGCAGCGGATCGAGCGCACGCGCCGCCGCCTCGGCGACAGTGGTGACGCGCCGACGACGCTCGGCATCCGGTATCGCACCGGCGAGAAGCCGCACCGTCAAGGCGGCGTCGCGCAGGTTCCACTGGGTGCGCTGGGCGAGTCCCGGATGCCGAAGCGGGGCCAGCGCGAGGGCGACGCGAGCCGAGAGTGCTCCGAGGCGCCGTGCGTCGGCGGTGACGAAGGCGCCGGCGCCGCTGAGCGGCTCGCCCTCGACGTACTCGAGCATGCGCACCCGAAGCGGCCCGCCGGGCGAGTCGACGGCGAGCACGGTCTGCCCGTCGAGTGCGGGCAGGCACTGTGGGGCGCGGATGCCCGCTGCCGCGACGGCCGCCGCGGCGAGGTTCTGGGCTTCAAGCTCGGCTCGGCCGAACGCGGCGTTTGAGAACTTGAGGAGTACGCGGCGATCCGAGGCGGCGACGTGGAAGTTGCGGTCCTGGTTGCTGCCGAGTTCGGCGACATCCCCGGTGACCCCGTAGTGCCCGTCGGCGACGCGAAGGGCCGCCGCTGCGTCGACCTCGGGCCGAGCGAGGGCTGGCCGGGCAAAGAAGTCAAAGATCGTCACTCCTATAACCCTACGGATGACGAATCATTAGCACAAGACCCCCCTCGCTAACCGTCGATAAGTGTTCTACAGTTCTCACGATGGATACCGACCTCGACGACATCGACCGAGAACTCATCGTCGCCCTGCAGCTCGACGGCCGGCTCACCTACGCCGAACTGGGCGAGCGCGTCGCCCTCTCCGCCGGAGGCGCCCGGCTGCGCGTGCTGCGACTTGAGGAGCGCGGCATCCTCCAGGTCGTCGGCGTGACCGACCCGTTGCGACTCGGCTACGAACGCATGGCGATGCTCGGCGTCACGGTGCAGGGCGACGCGCGCGCCGTCGCCGACCAGATCGGCAAACTCGACGGGGTCATCTACCTGGTGCTCGGTTCCGGGCCATTCGATCTGCTCGTCGAGGTGCTTGCCGAGACCCCCGATGCCCTCTTCGCGATCGTGAACGACCAGGTGCGCGCCGTGTCCGGGGTCGTCAGCGTGCAGACGTTCGACTACCACGCCATCCATACCCACCGGTTCATCTGGGGGCCGCGCTGAGCAGCCCCGGCGTTCCGGGGAAGATCCTCAGCCGTCGGCGACCTTGAGCACCAATTTGCCGCGCGTGTGCCCCGACTCGATCGCGATGTGAGCATCCGCGGCGTCTTCCAGATCGAAGACGTGGTCGACGTAGACCTTCACGGCGCCCGATTCCAGCAAGCGAGACACGACCGCCAGCGTCGAGCCGTCGGGGGTGACGCGGTAGCCGGTCGCCCGCACTCCTGCGGCGGCGGCGTCGGCGACCATCGTGGGCCATGACCCGGTCGGGCCGTTGACGATGAGGCCGCCGGAGCGCGTCACCCGCAGCGAGCGGGTGCCGGTGTCGTCGGAGACGTTGCCGATGAGATCGATCACCGTGTCGACCGGGTCGAGCACCTCGTCGAACCGCTCTGCGGTGTAGTCGAGCACCTCGGCCGCACCCAGCTCGCGCAACCACGACGTGTTGCGGGCCGACCCGGTCGCGATGACGTGCGCGCCGAAGTAGGCGCCGAACTGCACCGCGAAGTGCCCGACTCCGCCGGCGCCGGCATGGATGAGCATCCGCTGCCCCTCGTGGGCCTTGGCGGTCTCGACCACCATGCCCCACGCGGTGAGCGCCGCGAGCGGCACCCCGGCGGCTTCGACGTGCGACAGCGTCGACGGCTTCTTCACCACCGAGAGGGCGTTCACGGTGAGGTACTCGGCGTACGCCCCCGACATGCGCGGCACCATTCCCATGCCGTACACCTCGGTGCCCGGTTGCAACGGGTGCGCCTCGTAGGGCGCCTCCTCGACGATGCCGCTGAAGTCGTTGCCGAGCACGACGGGAAACGCGGTGATTCCGGGGAACGCACCCGTGCCGGCGCGGGTCTTCGCATCGATGGGGTTCACCCCTGCGGCGACGACGCGCACGAGCAGTTCGGCGTTGACCCGCACGGGGCGGTCGACATCGGTGAGCGCGAGCACCTCGGGGCCACCGGCCCGCGTCATCGCCATGGCCCGCATCGTCGCCATCATCCTCATCCCGTCGTCCGTACCCAAGCTAACGGCGTGCATGAGTCGCCGGTGTTACGCGGCTGTCTCCGCCTCGTGAAACTTGAGGGCTCCGTTAGCATTTCTTCGAGGCATACCGCCTCGGAGAGTCGGGGTACACGTGCGGGTCGGGTTCATCGTGTTCCGCCTGGCGGGCGCAGCAGCCATCACGGCGGCGATCGTCGGACAGTACATCCACTCGCTGAACTTCCGGGCTCTGCACGGCATCGAAGAGAACGGCGTTCCCGCGGTCAATTTCTTCAGCTTCTTCACCGTCGAGTCGAACATCCTCGCCATCGCGGTGTTCCTGGTCGGCGCGATCCTGCTGATTCGATCGGCCGACCCCGACCCGCTGTGGTTCGGAGTGGGACGCGCGGCCGTCACCGCCTACCTGGCGACCACCGGGATCGTCTACAACACTCTGTTGCGCGGTGTCCAAGTCAGTGAGGGCGCGACGCTCGGCTGGTCGAACGAGATCGTGCACGTCATCGGGCCCATCCTGATCGTCATCGACTGGCTGTTCGCCCCCGGCCGCCGCCCACTCGAGTGGAAGCACATCTGGATCGTCATCATCTTCCCGATCGTCTGGGCGGTCTACACGATGATCCGCGGGCCATTCGTCGACGACCCCACGCAAGCCGCGCTCAACCCCGACTACGCCGGCGGCTGGTACCCGTACCCGTTCCTCAACCCCGTGACCTCAGCTCAGGGCTACGTCTCGGTCGCGTTCTACGTGGCGCTGATCGCCGCGGTGATCGGCCTGGTGGGGGCCGCTGTGATCTGGGCGTCGCGGCGCAGCGACCGCTGGCCGCTGCCGGTACCGAAGGGCTGACCCGCAGGATGCTCGACCGCGTCATCGCCGGTATCGGCACGCTGTGCGTGCTGGCCTCGCTCGCCATCATCTGGATGCTGCGCGTCGACGTGCCGCGTGAGGTCTACGTGAGCGAACTCGGCGCCGACGGCGAACCGACGGCTGCGGCGTTCGAGCAGGCGCTGCTGCTGCTCGTCGCGGGGGGCCTCGCGATCGCCGGGGCCGGCCGCCGCATCCGCTCGCGCGCCTCCGTGCTGCGGTGGTGGAGGCCGTCGGTGAGCCTCGCGATCGCGAGCTTGCTGTTTCTGGTCGCATCGCAGGTTCCGTGCACGAGCGGCTGCCCGGTACCGCGGTTCGGGCCCGACCTCTCGTGGCAGGATCTCGGGCACGTCAGCGCCGCAGCCCTGGCGTTCGCCTTCGCGGCCTGGGCGATGCTGCAGTGCGCGTTCGCGGTCGGGCACGCCGTCATCCGCCGGTTCTCGTTCGTCGCGGCCATATCGGTCGCGGTGATCGCCGCGACGGGCGGTCTCATGTCGGTCTTCGACTTCTACGCCTGGTTCGGCAGCCGGCTCGAGTTCGTCGCGACGACGCTCGGAATCGCCTGGGTCGCTGTCTACGGGGTGGCGCTGACGTTCGAGAAGCGGTCAGCGTTCGCGACGCATGGCGCGCAACAGGTCGTCGGCGAGAATGATGAGACGGCCGATCTCGGCGTCGTCGCGGTCGACCCAGCGGCACTCGGGCTCGCTCGAGACGGGGACGAATTCCTCGTGCCGTTCCCAGACGACGAGCGTTCGCTCCGCGCCTAACACGTATTGCTGCCACCAGACCTGACGCAGGTAGTTGCGCGGGATGCCGCGCCACGAGTGGGAGGTCGTCTTGATCTCGCACAGCTCGACGCGATCGTCGATCTCGCGGAGCCCGTCGGGCGTGGCGAGGTGATCGCGGTTGCCGTCGGCGTGGAAGAGGGCGCTCGACGACCGCATCCCGTACACGCTGCCCGCCCAGCGGCCGATCGCCGGCTCACGAAGGCGACCGTGCTCGGTATAGGCGTTGCCGCCGAAGCGCGAGCCGAGCAACTTCTCCAGGGCAAGGGTCTTCACGGCGCGCTCGCTGGTCAGCCGAGCGACATCCGTCGCGGTGACGCCGCGGGCGCGGGCCTTGAGCCAGCCGATCCGATCGGTCTGATCGGCGACGATGCGGTCGCGGTGGGATGCCGGCGGCTCGTCCCAGAGGGGGAGGGTGGGCTGCGCGATCGTCACCCGTCCAGTCTGCGGGACGGCGCAGACATCCGCCGCCGGGACGCGCCAAGGCGATTCCGGGTACGCCCCAAGGGTCGTCATAGGCGATTCATAGGAAGCCGGACAGACTGGGGAACGTGGCCCTCCCGACTCCTGCATCCGCGCTCACCCGCACCGACGGAACCGCCGTCCGCGCCCTCGTCGTCGATGACGAGGCATCCCTCGGGGAACTGCTGCGCATGGCCCTGCGCTACGAGGGCTGGGAGGTGCAGACCGCCGCCAACGGCCAGGATGCGATCGCCCTGGCCCGTACCTTCTCCCCGGACGTCATCGTGCTCGACATCATGCTGCCCGACGTCGACGGGTTGCAGGTGCTGCGCCGCCTGCGGGAGGCGGGCAGCGAGGCTGCCGTGCTCTTTCTCACTGCGAAGGATGCCGTCGACGACCGGGTGGCCGGACTCACCGCAGGGGGTGACGACTACGTGACGAAACCCTTCTCGCTCGACGAGGTCGTCGCGCGGCTGCGCGGGCTGCTGCGACGCAGCGCGCGGATCGTGTCGGCGGCGATCGACCCCGAGATCCGGGTGGGCGACCTCGTGCTCAATGAAGAGACCTACGAGGTCGAACGCGGCGGCGAGCCGATCGCGCTCACCGCGACCGAGTTCGAGCTGCTGCGCTACCTCATGCGCAATCCGCGCCGGGTGCTCAGCAAGGCGCAGATCCTCGACCGGGTGTGGAGCTACGACTTCGGGGGGCGGTCGAGCATCGTCGAGATCTACATCTCCTACCTCCGCAAGAAGATCGACGCTCGTCGCGCCGCGATGATCCACACCGTGCGCGGTGTCGGCTACACGATCAAGGCACCCTCTCCCGAATCGGCCACGTGATGGCAGCCGCGCGCCGCTCGTGGTCGTTGCGACGCCGTCTCGTCGTCGGGATCGTCGCGCTGCTCGCCGTGGTCAGCGTCGTCGTCGGGGTGTCGAGCGTCGTCGCGCTGCGGCACACCCTGTTGGTGCGGCTCGACGATCAGGTGCTGGATGCCGCCCGTCGCGCCGCCGGGCCCACCGCGGGCGGACCGCAGGTCGATCAGCCGGGCAACCGCATCGGAACTCTCGTGGTGCGAGTGCGCGACGGCGTGGTGGTCCGCTCCGAATACGTGACCGAGGCCGGCGCGACGATCGCCCTTGAGCCGGCCCAGGTCGACCGGCTGCTCGCTCTGGATCTGAGCGAGCGGCCGGTCACGGTCGACCTCGGTGACCTTGGGGAGTTCCGGGTCGCCGCGCGACAGACACCGCCCGCCGACCGCGACCTGAATATCGCCGGGCTGCCGACGGCGGAGGTCACCGCGACCACGACGAACCTCGCGCTCATCTTCGCGTTCGTGACGCTCGCGGCGCTCGCCGTCGCCGCGCTCGCGGGCGCACAGATCGTGCGCGTCGCCCTTCGACCTCTGGGGCGGGTCACAGCCACGGCGCGCAGCGTGGCCGAGCTGCCGCTGGCACGGGGTCAGGTCGCGCTCGCCGACCGGGTGCCCGATACCGACCCGCGCACCGAGGTCGGGCAGGTCGGCGCCGCCTTCAACCTCATGCTCGAGCACGTGGAATCGGCCCTGCACGCACGGCAACAGAGCGAAGAGAAGGTTCGGCGGTTCGTCGCCGACGCCAGCCACGAACTGCGCACGCCGCTCGCATCGATTCGCGGCTACTCCGAACTCACGCGTCGCGGCGGTCACGAGCTACCCGACGACATCGTCTTCGCCCTGGCCAGAATCGAATCGGAGTCGGTGCGCATGACCTCGCTCGTCGAGGAGCTGCTGTTGCTCGCGCGTCTCGACGCGGGACACGATCTGGTGGCCGACGCCGTCGATCTTGTTCCCCTGCTGGCCGACACGGTTGCCGACGCCCACGCCGCCTCGGCCGAACACCTGTGGCGCGTCGAGACGGGCGACGGGCCGGTGGTCGTGGCCGGCGACGCGAATCGACTCCATCAGGTACTCAGCAACCTGCTCGCCAACGCTCGCGTGCACACCCCCGCGGGCACCACGGTCACCGCAAGCGTCACGACCGACCGGGGCGAGGCGGTGGTGACCGTCGCCGACGACGGCCCCGGCATCCCGGCGGAACTCCAACCGTCCCTCTTCGAACGATTCACGCGCGGCGACACTTCCCGCGCCCGAACGACCGGCAGCACGGGTCTCGGACTCGCGATCGTGTCGGCGGTCGTGGCCGCCCACCACGGGTCGGTGGCGGTCGAGAGCCATCCCGGTGACACCCGGTTCGTCGTGCGCCTCCCGCTCGCGACCCCGGAACAGTGAGAACATGGGAGCCCGCCCCTTTCGAAGAAGGCCGCATCCGGATGACCCGATCCCGCAGCGTGCTCGCGATTGCTTTCGCCGCCGTGCTCCTCGGCGCGCCCGCGGGGTCGGCGCATGCCGCGCCCACGGCGCCCGCCGAGGGCTCGGTGCCGTCGGAGGTCGCCGCCTACGTCGCCGACGGGACGCTGGTCGCCCAGCTGAACGACGTCTATGGGGTGAACGCCGAAGGTGACGGGATCGACTTCGACGAGACGACCAAGCCTGGAGTGATCGAACGCGTTCATGTCTGGAGCGCCGAGCAACGCGCGGGCGAAGAGACGGAGAATCCGCTCGACATCGTCAACGAGTGGATCGTGCCGATTGCGATCGCCGACGCGCCTGTGGGCCTGGCGACCATCTGGATCAACCCGGCGAACAGCCGTCCCGAATTGGCCGTCTTCGAGGCCGACGCCGACCTCGCGACCGCGCTCTCTGCGGTCCCCGACGGCTCGTCGCTGGTGCACGACGTGCCGAGCGCCGCCTGGCTCGCTCTCGCCGCGGACGGCACCCTGACGCCGCTGGTTCCCGGGTCGACCGGGCTCAGCACCCCGGTGCCTCTCGACGACGTGGCGATCCTGCCGGCAGCATCCGGCGCGACCCCGCCGAACGGCGACCCGGGCACGGGAGTGGGCTTGGCGATCGGCGTTCTGCTGTTCCTTCTCGCCGTCATCGTGGCCGTGCTCGTGCTGCCGGGCGTGCGCACGAAGAAGAAGAAGACGGATGCCGACGTCGAGCCGGAGGCTGCCGCGCAGCCTGTGGCAGAGATCGAGGCGGCACCGGTCGCCGAGCCGGAACCAGCGCCGGAAGCAGCGCTCGCGCCGACGCCGAAGAAGCGGGCCGCGCCGAAGAAGAAGGCGCCGCCGCCGGAGGACTGATCGCCGGCTTGCCGTTGCGGCATCCGTCGCGTATCCTTCACGAGGCCGTAGACCGCCGGTTCTCCCCTCGGGGAGACGAAGATCTCGCAAGAGATGCCTGCGCAGGTGTGTGAAGTGACAGCCCTTTCTGGGCCCGAAGCTCCGTGCGTCTGCGCCGGGGCTTTTTTCGTGCGGTTCTGTGAAAGCAGAGCGCGGCCGTCAATCACACACAAAAGAACGGAACGCCATGGCGAACAAGGAAGCCACTGTCGCCGAGCTCGCGGAGAATTTCCGCAGCTCGAACGCGATCGTGCTCACCGAGTACCGCGGGCTCACGGTCGCACAGCTCAAGGAGCTGCGCGCGAACCTCCGTGAACACGCGAGCTATGCCGTGGTGAAGAACACGCTGACCAAGATCGCGGCGAACGAGGCTGGCATCAGCTCGTTCGACGACCAGCTCGCTGGTCCGTCCGCGATCGCGTTCGTGCACGGCGACACCGTCGCGGTCGCGAAGGCACTGCGTGACTTCTCCAAGGCGAACCCTCTGCTGGTCGTCAAGGGGGGCTACTTCGATGGCGCCCCGCTGACGTCGGCCGAGGTGGGCAAGCTCGCCGATCTCGAAAGCCGGGAGGTGCTGCTGGCGAAGCTGGCGGGCGCCATGAAGGCCTCGCTGTTCGGAGCCGCCTACATGTTCAACGCACCGCTCGCGAAGGCCGTTCGCACGGTCGACGCGCTGCGTGCCAAGCAGGAAACCAACTAAGGAGTATCAACATGGCAAAGCTCACCACCGACGACCTTCTCGAGGCGTTCAAGGACCTGACGCTGATCGAGCTCAGCGAGTTCGTCAAGAAGTTCGAGGAGACCTTCGAGGTCACCGCTGCCGCCCCCGTCGCCGCCGCTGCCGCTCCGGCCGCCGGTGGAGCCGGTGGAGCCGCCGAAGCCGAAGAGGAGAAGGACTCGTTCGATGTCGTTCTCGAGTCGGCCGGTGCCGGCAAGATCGCCGTCATCAAGGAGGTGCGCACCCTCACCAGCCTCGGGCTGGGCGAGGCGAAGGCCCTCGTCGATGGCGCTCCGAGCAACGTGCTCGAGGGTGTCAACAAGGATGCCGCCGAGAAGGCCAAGGCCGCTCTCGAAGGCGCCGGCGCTACGGTGACCCTCAAGTAGTTCGAAGAACCGCTGCGTTCGAAAGAACCACTGCGTCATCGCTTCAACGAGAAAGGCGCTGCTCCCGAGTCGGGGGCAGCGCCTTCTTCGTGCGGGGGGTGGGGCCACCGGTAACCAGCCGGAAGACCCCACCCATGTCGAACCGAGCGCCGGGATCAGGGACGGCGCTCGTATGCAACGCTTCACATTGAAGCACCCGCGGCTGAGCGACAGATCGGTCTACTCGGGTGAATCGCGGGTGATTGGGTGCCCCAATCCGAGGGACTTCGCCTTGCGGATGGCGTCCGGGCGCGTCGAGACGCCGAGCTTTCGATAGAGCCGTCGAAGATGCGTCTTCACCGTGTTCGGAGAGATGTACAGCGCGGCCGCGATGTCGGCGACGGTCGCGCCCTTCTCGACTTCGGCAAGAACCAGCAGTTCGCGATGGCTGAGCGGCTCGATCGCCCGGGCGTGCCCCTCGGTCGCCTCGGCGATGCGGGAGAGGATCCGGGCGGCTTCCCCGGAATGCCCGCGGGTCATCGCCCGGCGGGTGAGAGCGGCGAGCGTTCCTGGCGGGACGAGCCGCAACGGCGCACGCGACCCGCTCCGTGTCATGGCGACGAGCGCGCGATCGAAGGCAACATCGGAGAGCGCCTCATTGCCGCGTTCGAACTCGATCGCGGCGCGCAGCATCCGCACATCCACGAGGGTGCGCTGAGAGTGATCGGCGGCGATCTGCTCGCAGCCCTCGAGCGCCGCGGCCGCGCCCTTGAGGTCACCGTGACGAAGCCGTAACTGGGCGGCGACCCGCGCGGGGCACAGGATGTGGTGTTCATAGGCTGGAAGTTCGCGCAGAATCGCCCACGCCTCGTCGCCCTGGTCGAGATGCATCAGCAACGATGCGTGCATCAGCTCGGCCGCCGAGAGCCCGAGTCCCGCCGGTGCCCAGGAGCGGTAGCCGTGCCGTGCGCGCTGCGAAAAGTCGAGACCTTCGGCGAGGCGTCGTTCGGCCAACCGCTGGTAGCCCGCGGCGGTGTACGAGAACGGCTCCCACTCGGTGTGACTTGCGGCGTCGAGCATGTCGCCCTCGATCTCGGCCGCGCCGTCGCGGTCGTGCCGGTCGGTGGCGGCGAGGCTTTGGGCCAAGAGCGCGGGAGCCGCGAAGCCGGTCTTCAGCAACGCCGTACCTTCCGCCAACGCGAGGGCTTCGGCGCTGTGGCGGGTCGCGGCCTCGAGGCCCGATTGCCCGTACTCGACGAGGGCGAGCCCCCCGAGGCCCTCGATGTGTTCGGCGCGCGTCAGATGCTCGGCGGCAAGGCCGTTGGCGTGCTCGAGATGGTGCCGGGCGGCGTCGAGGTTGCCGAGATGGAGGTCGATCATCCCGGCTTCGAGCATGGTGCGGGCGTCGAGCTCTACCCGCACGGGCAGGGAGAGGATGCCGTCGGCGACGAGGTCGCGCGCACGCTGCACGTATCGCTGGGCGTCGCCGAGACGGCCCAGGGTGCGGAGCGCCGCCGCGTGCCCCAGCCAGACCGTGATGCGGTCGCTGTCGGCGTCTCGCCCCGCCTGGGTGAGGCTCGCCTCGGCTGCGTCGAAGTAGCCGATCGCCGACGAGCCACGCGGTGATCCCGGCGATCGGTAGCTGGCGCCCATTGCGCTCGCGATCTGCGCATCTGAACTCCACGCCGACGCCGGGAGGCCGGCGATCAGGGCGCGGAACTCCGCCCCGTGCTCCGTCGCGGCGGCACGCGCGTACTGGCGCACCGTGGCGAGGGCACGCGCGACGTCGCCGTCGGCCAGAGCGGCTTCGACGGTTCGTCGCACGTCCTCGAATGCGGGGTGCGCCACCGGTCTCCTGCGTAGGTGCGCCGCCCGACGTGGTTGAGCCCGGGGCGCACTGAGTCGTGATCCTGCGACAGCAGCGTCGGGAATCCCGTCGGGATCGCTCCCAGCGCTCGTGCTCGGCGGGCAAATGCAGTCGGGTGAGAGGCTACTTGCGGTCGCTCACGTCTGTCCACCGGTTGACGGCGGAGGCATTTCGATGCGGGACATCCCGACCCAGACGGGCCCCGGCGTCCCGGGGTGCGGTCCCGTAGGCTTCCCCGGTGAGCATGGGCAACCGGGGCATGACGCATCCGGGGGGCGGACGAGTCGGCGGCCGGGACGCCGAGGCGCAGCGCGAGATCAACGCGCAGGCTCCGCGCATCCCTGACCTGATCCACCGGATCGGCGATCTCTTCCGCCCGCACCGCCGAGCCCTGATCGTCACGATCGTGCTGGTTCTCGCCGGCGCGGCCCTCAGCGTGTTGCCGCCACTGCTCACTCAGCAGGCCTTCGACCGCGGCCTCTTCCCGCCGGAAGGCCGCCCCGACGTGCCGGTGCTGCTCGAGCTGGTCGGGCTGATGTTGCTCGCCTGGTTCGCGTCGGCCGGTCTCGGCGTGGGGCAGACCTATCTCACCGCGCGCATCGGCAACAACGTGATGGGTGCCCTCCGGGTGAAGCTGTTCTCCCACCTCCAGGCGATGGAACTCGGCTTCTTCACCCGCACCAAGACCGGCGTCATCCAGTCGCGCCTCCAGAACGACGTCGGCGGTGTCGCGGGCGTGCTGAGCAACACCATCCAGAGCGTCGTCGGCAACACCGTCACCGTCATCGCCGCTCTCGTGGCGATGTTGCTGCTGTCCTGGCAGCTGACGATCGTCGCCGTCGTGCTACTGCCCATCCTGGTGTTCGTGCAGCGGCGGGTCGGTCAGGCCCGGGCGCGCATCGCGACGAAGACGCAGGAGTCGCTGTCGGACATGACGGCGATCACCCAGGAGACCCTGAGCGTCTCGGGCGTGTTGCTGGCGAAGGCGTTCAACCGGCAGGACGCCGAAGTCGCGCGCTACCACGACGAGAACGGTCGCCAGATCCGGCTGCAGATCCAGCTCGCGATGACGGGTCAATGGTTCTTCGCGATCGTGAACGTCGTACTGTCGGTCATCCCCGCGGTCATCTATCTCGTCGCCGCGTGGCTGATCTTCCAGGATGTCGCGGTCACCGCCGGCACGATCGTCGCGTTCACGACGGTGCAGGCACGACTCATGTGGCCGCTCATGGGGCTGCTGCGGGTCGCGCTCGACCTGCAGACCTCGCAGGCGTTGTTCGCCCGCATCTTCGAGTACCTCGATCTCGTGCCGGCGATCCGGGATGCCGACGACGCGCAGCCGGTCGACTCGGGCCGGCTCGGCGAGGTCGCCTTCGAGGATGTCGTCTTCCGCTACCCCGACCAGGCCGAGGATGCTCCGACCACCCTCAAAGGCATCTCGTTCGACCTGAAGCCGGGCACCTACGCCGCCTTCGTCGGGCCGTCGGGTGCCGGCAAGACGACGGTGTCGTATCTGCTGCCCCGGCTGCACGAGGTCACCGACGGCCGCGTGCTTTTCGCGGGCGAGGATGTGCGGCGCCTCACCCACGCGTCGCTCATCGACGCGATCGGCATCGTGAGTCAGGAGACCTACCTGTTCCACGCGACGATCGCCGAGAACCTGCGGTACGCCAAACCGGACGCCACCGACGCCGAGCTCGAGGTCGCGGCCCGGGCCGCCAACATCCACGACACCATCGCTGCCTTCCCCGACGGGTACGACACGATCGTCGGTGAGCGCGGCTACCGGCTCTCGGGCGGCGAGAAGCAGCGCGTCGCGATCGCCCGGGTGCTGCTCAAGGACCCGGCCGTGCTCATCCTCGACGAGGCCACCAGTTCGCTCGACACCGTCTCGGAACGCATCGTGCAGCGCGCCCTCGACGACGCGTCCCGCGGGCGTACGACGCTCGCGATCGCCCACCGGTTGTCGACGGTCGTCGCCGCCGACGTGATCTTCGTCGTCGAGGCCGGTCGCATCGTCGAGCGCGGCACGCACGCCGAACTGCTCGCGGCCGGCGGCGTCTACGCCCGGTTGTTCGCCGAGCAGCTCGCCGCGACGCTCGAGGGCGACCTCAGTCCGACGGCAGAGCCGCCAGCAGATCCTCCATCACGCGGATCTCGGCTCGCTGGGCGCGCTGGATCCCGCTCGCGAGAGTGACCACTTGCGGCACGCCGGTGCGCGCGAGCACGGCTTCGGCCATCTCGAGCCCGCCCTGATGGTGCGGGATCATCAGCTGCAGGTACAGCCGCACGGCATCGACCCCGGTGGCGCTGCGCAACTCGGCGAGCTGCTCCTGCGTCGCCATCCCCGGCATCCCGCCCGGCGCTTCGGGATCCATCTGGTGTCCGTCGCCTGAGCCGTCGAGTGCGGGGAGTTCGGTCCAGGCCATCGGCGGCCCGGTCGAGATCTGGGGCAGGCCCCACGCGTCGAGGAGGCCGTACATCGCCCCCGCCTGGCCGGTCTGGGTGATCGCCACGTCGTACGCGATCGTGCGCACCGTCTCGTCATCGGTGCGGTCGCGCACGAGCAGGGCCATCTCGACCGCCTGGGCGTGGTGCACCTGCATGTCGCGCAGGAAACCGGCGGCGGCACTGTCGGAGGTCGGGGTCGGGGTCGGCGTCGGGCCGGCGGTGAGGCGGCCCACCGCGAAGGCGCCCGCGACGACGAGTGTCGCGGCGAGCACCACCGCGGCGATGCGTCCGCGGGTCACCGGATCACGAAACCCGCCCGGGGCCGTCGAGCCCGCCGGTGCAGGGCGCGCTCGGCTCGGGCGAGGTCGGTGAGCGCCAGAACTCGTCGAGGAAGTCCGTCACTGCGGGGTCGTCGACGTCGGTGAACCGCAGCTGCGCGCCCCAGGCCGAGATCACCATCGCACTGTCGAGCCCGTCGTACGGCGAGACCACCGTGTAGGTGTCCGGAGCGAGTTCGACGAGGGCGGCGATCTGGTCGTCGGTTGTCGAGGCGGGGTCGTAGGCGATCCAGACGGCGCCGTGCTCGAGGGTGTGCACGACGTTCTCGTTCTGCTGTTGCACGTCGTAGACGCCGCAGTTGAGCCACGCCGGATTGTGCGGGCCGCCGACGGGCGGAGACTGGTCGTAGGTCACCCGCGACTCGGTGTGCGTCGCCTCGAGGTCGGGATAGAGTTCCAGGCGCTCCGGGTAGTCCTCGCTGGTCACCTCACGATCGCCGCTCGGCGGAGCCGCGTTGAGGATGAGCACCGTCGTCACCGTGCCAGCGACGAGCAGGAGTGCCACGACGGCCGCGATGATGCCGAGGATGCGGTTGCGCTTCTCGGCAGCCTGGCGCTTCTTGAACTTCTCAAGCTGGGCAGCCCGCTTCTCGGCTCGCTGTTGCTTGAGGCTGGGCGGGGCGGGGCGGTTCGAGGGCGAAGACAAGCATGCTCCTGAAGGGTGGGATCAGTGGACCTGTCCCCATATCATCCATGATCGCGACAAGGGATGCGCCGAACCCGCCACCCGCTAAAGTGGGGCAACTCCTTATCTGAGCGCCCTACTCATGCCCCCAGGAGGCTTGCGGTGACGGTCGATGACGCTCCCGGCGACCATGTCGCCATCCGGGCGCGTCGGCGGCACTCGCTGAGCATCAAGTCGCTGCTGCTGATGATGCTGCTGTTGGTGAGCGTGGGGTCGAACGTCGTCGTCGGCGTGATCGGCTACATCAACGGCACCGAGTCGCTGACTGTTGCGGCCGAGGCGCGACTCACCGAGGTGCGCGACTCGCGCGCGCGCGAGATCGTCAACCTCTTCGACTCGATCGAGGCGTCGCTGCTGCTGGCGAGCCGTGACAGCGCCGTGGTGGATGCCGAGCTCGCGTTCTCGGCGGGGGTGGCCGAGCTCGACGCGGCGGCGATCGCGAACGACGCCGTCGCAGCGGCGGGTGGCGCGCCTGCACCGGTGCTGACGCCGGAGCAGGAGGCCGAACTGGTGGCCTTCTTCACCGACGATTTCGGCCCTCGGCTCAACGAAGCCAGTGGCGAGGAGGTCGATGCGTCCAGTTTCATCCCGGCGTCGGCCTCAGCCCGCTACCTGCTGTATCACTACACCGTGAAGGGCGGCGATGACGCCTCCGCCGTCGACGACGCGGGTGACGGAAGCGAGTGGTCGGCGGCTCATGCCGAGCACCACGACTACCTGCGTCGGCTCGCCCGGCTCTCGGGATACCCCGGGCTGGTGCTCATTTCGCCCTCGGGTCAAGTCGTCTACTCGGTCAACAAGGACGTCGACCTCGGAGCCGATCTGGTCGAAGGGCCCTACAGCTACACCAACCTCGCGCTCGCCTTTCAACAGGCGATGTCGGGCAACCGGCTCGACTCGGTCACCTTCGGCGACTTCGAGCCCTACGCTCCGGCGCTCGACGCTCCCACCGGATGGGCTGTCGCACCGATTGCGAGCGACGACGCGATCATCGGGGCGATCGGCGTTCGACTGCCCTCGGAGCGCATCGACGCGATCATGACCGGCGGTGCCGACTGGCAAGACAGCGGCCTCGGCGAGACCGGCGAGGCATATCTCGTCGGCCGGGACGGCACGATGCGATCGCTGTCGCGCGATCTGGCTCAGGACCCGCAGGCGTACCTCGAGGCCGCCACCGCGATGGGCCTGTCGGCCGACGACGCCGACCGCGCCGTCGCGACCGGGCAGACTCTTCTGATCCAACGGGTCGACACCGAGGCGGCCGCGAGCGCGCTGCGCGGCGAGACGGGCATCGTGACGTCCGGCAACTATCTGGGCGCGCAATCGATCGCGGCCTACGCCCCGGTGAAGCCAGCGGGCTTCGAGTGGGCGATCATCGCCGAGATCGACGCCGACGAGGCGCTCGCCCCGGTGGCCGACTTCACCAGTCGTCTCGCGATCTCGTCGGCGATTCTGGTCGGCATCGTCTCGCTCATCTCGGTGTTCATCGCCGGCTTCGCGGTGCGGCCGCTCTACCGCCTCCGGGATGCCGCCCGCCGCATCGCCGCCGGCGAGAGCGGGGTGCAGGTGGAGGCCGGCGAGAGCGACGAACTCGCCGACGTCGCCGCGGCGTTCAACGAGATGAGCCGCAGCCTCGAACTCAAGAACGCTCTGCTCGAAGAGCAACGGCTCGAGAACGAGCGACTGTTGCGCACCCTCATGCCCGAGGCGATCGCGAAGCGCTACCGCGAAGGCGCCCGCACGATCGTGCAAGACCACCAAGAGGTCACGGTGCTCTTCGCCGACGTCGTCGGCTTCGAGGAATACGGGCGCGGCATCGACTCCGAGAAGTCGCTCGACCTGCTCAACGAGATGTTCCGGGCGTTCGACGAGGCCGCCGAGGTGCACGGGGTGGAACGGGTGCGCAGCACCCGGGCGGGCTACCTCGCCAGCTGCGGGCTCACCGTGCCCCGGGTCGACAACGCGCGCCGGGCCGTCGCCTTCTCACTCGACATCGCCCGCATCGTCGAACGGTTCGGCGCCCAGCAGGGGGCCGACATCCACGTGCGGGTCGGCATGGACACCGGAACCGTCACGAGCGGCCTCATCGGGCGCACCGCCATGGTCTACGACCTGTGGGGCGACGCGGTGAGCCTCGCATTCCGGCTGCAGGGCGGCGCCACCGAGTCGGGCATCTTCCTCACCCAGCGGGTGGTCGACAAGATCCCCGACAACCTGCCGTACGGCGATGCGGGCGTGGTCGAGACCTCGACCGGGTGGCAACGGGTGTGGCGCGTCGACCCGGTCGCGACCGAGCTGTGAGCCGCTGATCGGATGCGCCGATGATCGAGATCCTCGCCGATATCGCCGCGGAGCCGTGGTTCTGGCCCGCGGTCTCGGTGATCGTCGGGCTGCCGATTGTGCTGCTCGTGCTCGGCGAGATCCACACCGCGATGGTGCGCCGGGACTCCCCCGCTACGCGCATCGTGCTGCTCATCCGGAACGTGCTGGCGCCGCTCGGCGCGATCATCATCCTGTTCACCCAGATCCCGCAGGAAGCCGGCAACGCGGAGTTCACCTGGCCGAAGGTCGCCGCGACCGCATTCGGGTTCGTGCTCATCCTGGTGCTGCTCAACGGGCTCAACCTCGCCGTCTTCGTCACGGCGAAGGAGGGCACCTGGCGTCAGCGCATCCCGTCCATCTTCGTCGACATCGCCCGGGTGCTGCTCATCGCCATCAGCCTCGCGGTGCTGTTCGGCTGGATCTGGCAAGCCGACATCGGCGGGTTCTTCACGGCGCTCGGCATCGGCTCGATCGTCATCGGCCTCGCGCTGCAGAACGCCGTCGGCTCGGTGCTGTCGGGACTCTTCCTGCTCTTCGAGCAGCCGTTCGAGATCGGCGACTTCATCGTCACCCCCGACGGCCGGGGGCGCGTCGTCGCGGTGAACTGGCGGGCGACGCATCTCGACACGAGCAACGGCATCCTCGTCATCCCGAACTCGACCCTGTCAGGCGCGTCGTTCACGAACCTGTCGCGGGCGACTTCCCCGTTCGAGGCCTCCGACATCGTGCGCTTCGCGACCGACGACCCGCCGCAGCTGGCGATCGACGTGCTCGTCGAGGTGGCGTCGGGACTGCCCGAACGGCATCCCGACGAGACGCCGTACGCCATCCCGCTGGGCAAATCGAAGTACGAGATCAATTTCGCCCTCACCTCGCCGGCCCGGCGGTACATGTCGCTCGGGCTGTTCCGCAAGCGCCTCTGGTACGCCGCGCGCCGGGCGGGCCTGCACCTCGACCGCGACCTCACCGACAACTTCGCCACGCCGCAGCGACTTCGCGAGCATCTCGCGCGGCTCGCTCCCCGGTTCTACCTCAGCGTCCCCGAAGCCGTCGCGCTCGCCGACAGGGGCGCGCGACTGCAACAGTACGGCGAGGGTGAGATCGTGCAGCGCGCCGGATCGGTGCCCGACGGCATCCGCATCATCATCAGCGGCAACGTCGAGCTGTCGGTGCCGGCCTCGCGCGGGGCGATGCTGCCGGTCGGCCAGCTCGGGCGCGACGACGTGCTCGGGGTCACCGCGCTCACCCGGCAGATCGCCGGAGCGGAAGTCGTCGCCCTCGTCGACCTCGCGGTGCTGTTCGTACCGCTGTCGGTGATCGACGACCTGGTGCGCACGCATCCCGACCTCGCCCGCGACATGGGCCAGGCGATCGACGCCCGACTGAAGCTGGTCGCCCAGGCCCTCATGGATGCCGGCGAGCCCCCTCCGGTCTCGCTCCCCGTCGCCTGAGGTCGCCCGGCCAGGTAACACGGCAACCCGCGACCGTAGGATCGGGGGATGAAGTACGCCCAGACGGTGCTCGACCTCGTCGGCAACACGCCCCTCGTCAAGCTCAACAGCGTGACGGACGGCATTCAGGCGACGGTGCTCGCGAAGATCGAGTACCTGAACCCCGGCGGGTCGAGCAAAGACCGCATCGCGGCGCGCATCATCGACGCGGCCGAGCGTGAGGGCAAGCTCAAGCCCGGCGGCACGATCGTCGAGCCGACGTCGGGCAACACCGGCATCGGTCTCGCCCTCGTCGCCCAGCAGCGCGGCTACCGCTGCGTCTTCGTGCTGCCCGACAAGGTCGGCGAAGACAAGCGCAACGTGTTGCTGGCCTACGGCGCCGAGATCGTCGTCACGCCGACGTCTGTCGCTCCGGAGAGCCCAGACTCCTATTACTCCGTCTCCGACCGGTTGGTGAAGGAGATCCCGGGCGCGTTCAAGCCCGACCAGTACTCCAACCCGAACGGGCCGCTCAGCCACTACGAGACGACCGGCCCCGAGATCTGGCGCGACACCGACGGCAAAGTCACCCACTACGTGGCCGGCGTCGGCACGGGCGGAACCATCTCGGGCGCGGGCAAGTATCTCAAGGAGCAGAACCCCGACATCCGGGTGATCGGCGCCGACCCCGAGGGATCGGTGTACTCCGGCGGCACGGGTCGCCCGTACCTGGTCGAGGGCGTCGGCGAGGACTTCTGGCCGACCGCGTACGACCCGAGCGTCGTCGACGAGATCATCGCGTCGAGTGACGCCGAATCGTTCGAGATCACCCGCCGCCTCGCCCGCGAGGAGGGGCTGCTCGTCGGAGGTTCATCGGGTCTCGCGGTGTCGGCGGCCCTCAAGGCGGCGAAAGACCTCCCCGCCGACGCGGTCGTCGTCGTGCTGCTGCCCGACGGCGGGCGCGGCTACCTCGGCAAGGTGTTCAACGACAAGTGGATGCGCTCCTACGGCTTCCTTCCCGCCGAGTCGGGCGCGACCGTCGCCGACGTCGTGGGCGCGAAGGACGGCGACCTGCCCGAGCTCATCCACGTGCACCCGAGCGACACCGTGCGGCACACGATCGACAAGATGCGCCGCTACGACATCTCGCAGATGCCCGTGCTCACCGCCGAGCCGCCGGTCGTGATGGGCGAGGTGATGGGCTCGATCGACGAGAAGGCCCTGGTGGATGCCGTCTTCTCCGGTCGTGCGCAACTCACCGACGCCCTCGAGTCCTTCGTCTCCCCGCCGCTGAAGCTGATCGGCGTCAACGAGTCGGTCGACGCCGCACGGGAATCCCTCGCCACGGTCGACGCGTTGCTCGTGGTAGACGACGGCAAGCCTGCCGGCGTTCTCACTCGCCACGACCTGCTCACCTTCCTCGGCGCCTAGGACACCCCACCCCATGAACGACGCATCCCACCGGTTCTCCACGCGCGCGATCCGCGCGGGCCAGGACTTCGACCCGACCACCGGATCGGTCATCCCGCCGGTCTACTTCACGACGACGTTCGTGCAAGACGGCATCGGCGGTTTCCGCAACGGCTACGAGTACGCCCGTGGTGGCAACCCCACCCGTACGGCCCTCGAGACCCTGCTCGCGAGCCTCGAGGGCGGCGATCGGGCGTTCAGCTTCGCGTCGGGTCTCGCCGCCGAAGACACCCTGCTGCGCGCGATCCTCACCCCGAACGCGCACGTGCTCATGGGCAATGACGTCTACGGTGGCACCCACCGGCTGGTGAGCCGGGTGTTCGTGCCGTGGGGGGTATCCCTGTCGACGGTCGACATGAGCGATCTGGATGCCGTGCGCGCCGCGATCCGGCCCGACGCCACGAAGGTGGTCTGGGTCGAGACCCCGAGCAACCCGCTCATGAAGATCACCGACATCGCCGCGGTGGTGGCCATCGCGCACGAGATCGGCGCGATCGTGGTCGTCGACAACACCTTCGCGACCCCCTACCTGCAGCAGCCGCTTTCGCTCGGCGCCGACGTCGTTGTGCACTCGACGACGAAGTACCTCGGGGGCCACAGCGACGTGCTCGGCGGCGCGGTGATCCTGCGCGACGCGACCGAGGTGGGCGGGCAGAGCCTGGTCGAGAAGGTCGAATTCCTGCAGTTCGGCGTCGGCGCGGTTTCCGGCCCGATGGATGCCTGGCTCACCATCCGCGGCATCAAGACGCTCGCGGTGCGCATGGATCGGCACTCGGCGAACGCCTCAGCGATCGCGGGGAAGCTGGTGGGGCATCCGAAGCTCACCGCCGTCTACTATCCCGGCCTGCCTGACCACCCCGGCCACGACCTCGCTGCCACCCAGATGAGCGCGTTCGGCGGCATGCTCTCGGTGCAGTTCGCCGACGGTGCCACCGCTCGCCGGTTCGCGGAGTCGACGCAGCTCTTCCAGCTCGCGGAGTCGCTCGGCGGCGTCGAGTCGCTCGTCTGCTACCCCTCGGAGATGACGCACGCGTCGGTACGCGGCACCGAACTCGAGGTACCCGACTCCGTGGTGCGACTCTCGGTCGGCATCGAGGACGTCGACGACCTCACCGCCGACCTCCTCGACACCCTCAGCCGGCTCTGACGCGATGACGGCCATCCCGAAGGACTTTCTGCTGGGAGCGGCGACCGCGGCGTACCAGATCGAGGGCGCCGCTCACGACGACGGCCGCACCCCGTCGATCTGGGACACCTTCAGCCACACGCTGGGCCGCACCTGGAACGGCGACACCGGCGACGTCGCCGCCGACCACTATTACCGCCTGGATGCCGACCTCGACCTGATGCAGTCGCTGGGGCTCGAGGCGTATCGCTTCTCGATCTCCTGGCCGCGGGTGCAGCCCGGGGCTCGTGGCGACCTCAATGCGAAAGGTGTCGCGTTCTACTCCCGGTTGGTCGACGGGCTGCTCGCCCGCGGCATCCGCCCCATCGCGACGCTGTATCACTGGGATCTGCCGCAAGAGCTCGAGGATGCCGGCGGCTGGCCCGCCCGCGACACCGCCTTCCGCTTCGCCGAGTACGCGGCCCGCATCGTCGAGGTGCTCGGCGACCGCGTGGCGATGTGGACCACCCTCAACGAGCCGTGGTGCTCGGCGTTCCTCGGTTACGGCTCGGGGGTACATGCCCCCGGCCGCACCAACGGCGCCGCTGCGCTTGCGGCCATGCACCACCTCAACCTCGCGCACGGGCTCGCGGTGCCCGAGATCCGGCGGGCCGCCCGCAACGCCCCCGAAGTGTCGGCGACCCTCAACTTCCACGTGCCGCGCCCGGGATCCGACGACGCCGAGGACGCGATGCGGCGCGTCGACGCCCTGGCGAACCGGGCGTTCACCGAACCGATCCTGCGCGGCGCCTACCCCGACGACCTGCTTCTCGACACGGCGGGCGTCACCGACTGGTCGTTCGTGCGTGACGGCGACCGGGCGGCGATCGCCGCCCCGATCGACGTGCTCGGGGTCAACTACTACTCGACCGTCACCGTACGGGAGTGGGACGGCCGGTCGCCGCGCAGCGGCAACGACGGGCACGGGGCCGCGAGCGGCTCGCCGTGGCCGGGCAGCGAACACGTCGAGTTTCTGCCGCAGCCCGGCCCGCAGACCGAGATGGGCTGGAACATCGCCCCGGATGCCCTCGAAGAGCTGCTGTTACGGCTCTCCCGCGACTACCCCGAGACCCCGCTGCTGGTCACCGAGAACGGCGCCGCCTTCCCCGACGTCGTCATCGACCGTCGCGTGCACGACGTCGCGCGGCAGGACTACGTCGAGCGGCACCTCGCCGCGGCTCTCTCGGCTCGTGCGGCCGGCGCCGACGTGCGCGGGTATATGGTCTGGTCGCTGATGGACAACTTCGAGTGGGGCTACGGCTACTCGAAGCGCTTCGGCATCGTGCGCGTCGACTACGACACCCAGGAGCGCATCGTGAAGGACTCCGGCCGCCGCTACGCCGAGATCATCCAAACCCGCAGCTTGTAGTTCTGTGGTCAGAAGCCGCCGGAGGTGGCGTGGCTCTTCGGTGGTGCGGCGTGGCTCTTCGGTGGTCGAGTAGCCGCCGGACGCGGTGTGGCTCTTCGGTGGTCGAGTAGCCGCCGGAGGCGGTGTGGCTCTTCGGTGGTCGAGTAGCCGCCGGAGGCGGTGTGGCTCTTCGGTGGTCGAGTAGCCGCCGGAGGCGGCGTGTCGAGACCCTGCGCACAAGAGTTGCGTATCGAACACACATTCGATAGTATGGTCTTGCTCGTGCCGAGCATCTCGTTCTGAATGACGAACTACGAACCTGGGAGATCGGCGTGAGCCTGCCTGCCGTGCCTGTGATCGAGGTCTGCGACCTCTCCGGGCTGGCGCGTGCCTCGCATCAGGAGTTGATGGAGGGGATGCGGCACTGGGCCGCGCACGCCCGTCACGTCGAGTCGGTGGTCGCCGCGTTCGCCGGGGAGATCGACCGGCGCTCCTCCCGGGATGCCGGCTATGAAGGTCTCGCAGCCAGCACCGGGGCGCGCGGCCCGGAAGGGCTCGTCTCGACCCTGACCGGCAAGTCCGCGCGCGATTCCCGGGATCTGGTCACCGTCGGGCGGCTGCTGGATGCCCCGCCGGTGTGGCTGGGCGATG
>NZ_JBASCU010000007.1:0-4924 GCF_049651805.1 Pseudolysinimonas sp. | reverse complement strand
CGACCACCGAGGGGATGCGGAGTACGGCCGGGCCGAGTCGCAGCACGCCGTCGTCGAGCGGCCCGGTGCGCAGCCCGCCCCGCCGCCGGAACGCGCGATGCGCGCCGGGCGCGACAGCGACATCCATCCAGGCGCACGGGTTCGCCGACCGCGGGTCGCCGAATCGGATCTCGCCGTCGCCGGAGTCGAGACTGAACGTCGTGCGGGCGAGGGCGTCGACATCCACTCCCCGCAGCAGGATGTTGCGCCGGGTCTGCAGCAGCGTCGGGTGCGGGATGCCGAGCTCGGTCGCGACGGCCTCCAGTGCTTCCGCAGCCTGAATCGTCACCGACGACGCCCGGTGGGCGCGCTGGTTGAAGTGCCGGTCGCCGACGATCCCGAGCCCGGCGCGCAGTTCGAGGTCGTCGCGGAGTTCGCCCTCGGGTGCGGGAGCTGGCCCATCGGCTGGTCGACCCTCAAAGCGGTGGACGGGCGAAGCGAGTAGCTGCACGATCTCGACGGCAATCTGCTCCACGCGAGCAACGTTACGCTCGAAGGATGGTTCATCTGCTCGGCGCGGAGAGCGTCGGGCTGGAGTATCCGACGCGGGTCGTCTTCGACGCCGTCACCGTCGGCATCGACGAGGGTGACCGCGTCGGCGTCGTCGGCCGCAACGGCGACGGCAAGTCGACGCTGCTGAAGATCCTCGCGGGGCGAATCGAACCCGACAGCGGAAAGGTCACCCGCCGGGGCGGCGTGACGCTCGGGATGCTGGATCAGGGCGACACCCTGCCGGTCGACGATCTGGTGTCCGACACCGTCGTGGGCGGCCGCGCGGAACACGAGTGGGCCGGCGACGCGCGCGTGCGGGATGTCATCGCCGGGCTGCTCGGCGACGTGCCGTGGGAGGGGCGCATCGGCGACCTCTCCGGCGGGCAACAGCGTCGGGTCGCGCTCGCCGCACTGCTCACGCGCGACTGGGATGTCGTCTTCCTCGACGAACCCACGAACCACCTCGATGTCGAGGGCGTCGCGTGGTTGGCCGAGCACCTGCGCGGGCGGTGGGCCGCGAACCGCGGCGGGCTCGTTGTCGTGACCCACGACCGGTGGTTCCTCGACGCGGTCTGCACCACCACGTGGGAGGTGCACTCTGCGCTCCTCGAGCCCTTCGAGGGCGGCTACGCGGCGTACGTGCTGCAACGCGTCGAACGCGATCGGATGTCGGCGACCATCGAGGCGAAGCGGCAGAATCTGATGCGCAAAGAGCCGGCCTGGCTGCGCCGCGGGCCGCCCGCGCGCACGAGCAAGCCGAAGTTCCGCATCGATGCGGCGAACCAGCTCATCGAGGATGTGCCCGACCCCCGCGACACCGTGCAGCTCAAGCAGCTCGCGACGGCGCGGCTCGGCAAGGACGTCGTCGACCTCGAAGGCGTTTCGGTCGCGTATGACGAACGGGTCATCTTGAACGACGTGACCTGGCGCATCGCCCCGGGGGAGCGCACCGGCGTCATCGGCATCAACGGCGCCGGCAAGTCGACGCTGCTCGGACTCGTGGCCGGCACGGTGCAGCCGAACAACGGCCGGGTGAAGCGCGGCAAGACCGTGAAGATCGCCGTGCTCGACCAGCGGCTCGTCGGACTCGAGACGTTCATGAACGACCGGGTGAGCGCCGTCGTCGCGCAGCAGAAGTCGTCGTACGTGTCGGGCGGTGTCGAGATGACGCCCGGGCAACTGCTCGAGCGCCTCGGTTTCACGACCGCACAGCTCTCAACCCCCGTGAAAGACCTCTCGGGCGGCCAGAAGCGGCGGTTGCAACTGCTGCTCATCCTGCTCGACGAGCCGAACGTGCTCATTCTCGACGAGCCCACCAACGACCTCGACACCGACATGCTCGCCGCGATGGAAGACCTGCTCGACACCTGGCCAGGCACGCTCCTCGTCGTCTCGCACGACCGGTACCTGCTCGAGCGCGTCACCGACAACCAGTACGCCGTCATCGACGGCGCCTTCCGCCACCTCCCCGGCGGTGTCGACCAGTATTTGCAGCTGCGGAAGACTCGGTCGTCGAGTAGCCCGCGCAGCGGGCGTGTCGAGACGCTCGGGGATCTCGACACGCCGCCTTCGGCGGCTACTCGATCACCGAAGTTGGCGGGAGCGGATCGGCGGGCGGTCGAGAAGGAGCTGGCAGCGGTCGAGCGGCGCCTCGAGAAGGCGACCAGCGGCATCCGCACCGCCAAGGAACAGCTGGATGCCGTCGACCCGAGCGACTACGTCACTTTGGGCGCGAAACAGTCGGCGATCGCGACACTCGAAGCCGAGGCCCACGCCCTCGAAGAGCAGTGGCTGGCACTCGGCGCTCAGCTCGAGAGTTAGACGCCGCCGCCTCCGCCTCCGCCACCGCCTCCGCCTGACGAACCGCCGCCGCCACCGCCACCGCTCGACGACGACCCCGACGAGCCGGAGTACGAGGTCGAGACGCTCGACGACAGCGTGGCAAGACCGGCCGAGAAGGCGCCGATGTGGAAGCCCGTCGAGCCGGAATACCAGTCGGGCGGATCGGTGTCGTAGTACTTCGCCAGTTCCTGAGCCCACTGCTTCTCGAGGCCGAAGATCACGGCGTAGGGCAGCAGCTTCTCATAGATCTTCACGATCGCGGTGCGGTCGGAGGTGGTGATGCGTTCGGCACCCGAGACGCTCTGCAGCATCTGCAACCGGTCGGCCTCGGCGACGCGGATGAACTCGCGCAACCCGTCGAGGTGTTCCTTCAGCTCCGCGCCCTTGGTGGTGAGCGGACGGCGTCGAGCGAGCAGCCCGGCCGCGAAGATCGCGATCCACGGCACCGCGTTGAGCCCGACGACCGAGATGATGATCGACTTCTCGTCCTCGCCACCGAAGATCGCGACTCCGATGAGCACGAGACCGGCCAGAACCATCGAGCCGACGACGAGAATCATCGGGCGCCACGATGGCTTACGACGCAGCCCGCCCGCCTCAGCTTCGCGTTCGATCGACTTGGTGAGTGCCACGACCTGCTGCCCGAGCACGGTGTCGCCCTTGGTGAGCCACCGCACCTCACCGCCCTCGTCGGGGATGGGCTGAGGCATGCTGCCGCCCATCGAGAGGAGGTTCTTCAGCCCGGGCAGGATGCCGCCCACCGAGAACGGGTTGATCGAGAACAGGGCTCCCATGACGCGCTGCTCGTCGGGGGCCAGGTCGGCGCTCGACAGCTTCTGTACGCCGAACACCTTGCTCCACCCCTGGTCGTGCTCGAGGATGCGCAGGTTCTTCTGCACGGCGAGGTCGACGATCGTTGCCGCCATGCCCTTCTTCGGGTTTCCGGCGATGTTGGCCGCAAGCATCATGCTGAGGCCCGCGGGCGGCTCGTACTGGGCGATGACGATGCCGCGCCCTTTGGCGTCGCGCCAGAGCACGAACCGTACGACGAGCGCCGTGATGAGCCCGAACAGCACGAGCGCGATCGCGATGAGCGCCGGGATCGGCACGAACGCCCAGAACGGTGCGCCGGCGAAGGTGCCCTCGTCGAACGCGATCACGACGGTCATGTTCTGCCGGGGGAACAGGTCGGCCACGGTCGCGCTGAACTCGCCGTCGTCTGCGCTGTCGATCGCGCACTGGTCGGTGGCTCCCTGGTAGCCGTAGTAGCAGACCGCCTCACCCGTGAGTGCCGGCACGAGGTCGGCGTGCACGCGCACCGTTGCACTCACCTCGCCGAACGGCTGCGCCCAGCCGGTGCCGTTGGTATCCCAGTAGAACTCGTCGCGGGTGACACCGTCGCGCAGATCGGTGGCCGTCGCCGTCACATCGCTCTGCGTGTATTCGATGACGTAGGTCTGTTCACCGTAGACGTACTGCCCCTGGGGTACGGCGATCGTCACCATCGTGAACTCGCCCTCGCCGGCGACCTCGAACGACCGGGGCACCCCGTTGCCGTCGGTCACCGACACGATGTCGATGTTGGTGCTGTGACCCTTGTACTCGGTCACCAGCGCGCGGCGGATGCCGCGGTTCTGGTCGAAGTCGGGGAAGACCGCGACGAGCGTTTCGACGGTGCGCAGTTGCGACCGCCCGGCACGATCGCGCGAGAGTTCGTAGACGGCGTCGAACGACGCGAACTCGAAGTCCTCGACTCCGGAGCCGGCGGCGTCGAGCGCGACGACCGGCGGCGCGTCGGGGTCGGTGTCGGCCAGGGCGGGGGAGGCACCGGTGGCGACGAGGAGAAGCGCTCCGATGGCGACGAGAAGGACACGGGCGGCGCGAGGTGCGTTCACGTCGAGAGCGTAGCGGGGCTGCCAGCGTTCCGTCGATGGATCAGCGGGTCGTCGAGTCCTCCACAAGCCGGGTTCTCGCGACTTATCCAGAGAATGGTTCGTCTATCTAGTACATACGTTCGAGTGTTGTTTCAATGGATGTATGACCTCCACCGCCCCCGCCGTCACCTGGCTCGGCGCCGACCCGAGTGTGCTCGACGACGACGCACTGCTCACGGGTGCGCGCGAGCTGGGTGAGTTGCGGCGGCTGGTCGAGGCGTCGTTGGGGGTGTTCGCGGCGGAGGTGAAGCACCGCTCCCGCAAGGAGGACGGCTTCGGCGGGCTCGCGCAGCGGCTCGGCGCCGGCACCGCGGAGAAGCTGGTCGAGCAGGTGTCGGGGGTGTCGAAGCGGGAATCGCAGACGCTGACCCGGGTCGGGCAACTGCTCACCGTGGATGCCGACCCGTGGCTTTCCGCGGTCGGCACCGGCGTCGCGTCGGGTGCGGTGTCGGTGGTGAAGGCCGACGTCATCAAGAACGGACTCGGCGTCCCGACCGAGGATGTCGCGGCGGATGACCTCGCCGACGCCGCCGCGGAACTCGCCGCGTTGGCCCCGACCATGTCGGTGGAGAAGCTCGCCGCCCGTGCCCGGGAACTGCGTGACGAGCTGGATGCCG
>NZ_JBASCU010000006.1:0-30122 GCF_049651805.1 Pseudolysinimonas sp. | reverse complement strand
CGGCATCCAGCTCGTCACGCAGTTCCCGGGCACGGGCGGCGAGCTTCTCCACCGACATGGTCGGGGCCAACGCGGCGAGTTCCGCGGCGGCGTCGGCGAGGTCATCCGCCGCGACATCCTCGGTCGGTGTGCCGAGTCCGTTCTTGATGACGTCGGCCTTCACCACCGACACCGCACCAGTCGCGACGCCGGTACCCACCGCGGAAAGCCACGGCTCGGCATCCACGGTGAGCAGTTGCCCGACCCGGGTCAGCGTCTGCGATTCGCGCTTCGACACCCCCGACACCTGCTCGACCAGCTTCTCCGCGGTGCCGGCGCCGAGCCGCTGCGCGAGACCGCCGAAGCCGTCTTCTTTGCGGGAGCGGTGCTTCACCTCTGCCGCGAACACCCCCAACGACGCTTCGACCAGCCGCCGCAACTCACCCAGCTCGCGCGCACCCGTGAGCAGTGTGTCGTCGTCGAGCACACTCGGGTCGGTGCCGAGCCAGGTGACGGCGGGGGCGGTGGAGGTCATACATCCATTGAAACAACACTCGAACGTATGTACTAGATAGACGAACCATTCTCGGGATAACTCCCACGCAACCACCCTGTGGAGGACTCGCTAACCCACCCCCGTGACCCGCATCACGAACGCCGCAACCGCATCCGCTGCCGTGTCGAGGTGCCGGTCATAGGTGAAACCGCTGAGGGCCTTGCGGGGGCGCAGATCGTGGTCGCCATCGTCGAGCCAGCGCAGCTCGATCTCCGGCGGCAACCCATACCCGGCGACCTCGTCGGGTGACCCGAACGGGTCCCGGGTGCCCTGCACGATCAGGGTCGGGACGCGCAGGTCGATGAGGTGCGCCACCCGCGGCTGATCGGGGCGCGCCGGCGGATGCCAGGGGTAGCTCAGGCAGACCAACCCCGCGACGGCGCCGGCGGAGAACTCCGCCTCGGCGATCATGCTCGCCACCCGGCCGCCCATCGACCGCCCGCCGATCACCGGACGCCCGCCGACTTCGGCGAGCACCGCCCGGTATTCGCCGATCAGCGTGTCAGCGCGCGGGGGCGGCTTGCGCGCCGCCACGCGTCGGGATGCCATGTAGGCGAACTCGAACCGCACGACGCGGACGCCACGAGCGGCGATGCGGGTCGCGATGTCGGTCATCCCACGAGAGTCCATCGCGGCCCCCGCGCCATGGGCGAGCACCAGGGTGGGGGCGGTGTCGGGGCCGTCCACGAGCAGATCCATACCACCCATCCTGGCCGCCGAGACACCCGGCCCGAGGGCTAGGCTTGAGCATCGTGAGAGTCGCCCGCTTCGCCATCGCGGACGCCGACCCCCGGTACGGCATCGTCGACACCGCCGAGGGTGGCGACGACGAGATCGTCGTGTTGGCCGGCGATCCGATCTTCTCGGGGTTCACCCCCACCGGAGAGCGCCTGCCGCTCGCCGACGTGCGGCTGCTGGCGCCCGTCATCCCGCGCTCGAAAGTCGTCTGCGTCGGTCTCAACTACGCCGAGCACCGCGCCGACATGGCAGGCGTCGACGCCCCCGAGAACCCGCTCATCTTCCTCAAACCCAACACCGCGGTGATCGGCCCCGGCGAGGCGATCCAGATTCCGCCGGTCGAGGGCCGGATCACGCACGAGAGCGAACTCGTCGTCGTGATCGGCCGGATCGCGAAGCAGGTGAAGGCCGCGAACTGGAGCGACTACGTGTTCGGGTTCACGATCGGCAACGACGTGTCGGCGCGCGACCAGATGTTCGCCGACGGACAGTGGGCGCGGGCGAAGGGCTACGACACCTTCGCCCCGATCGGCCCGTGGATCGAGACCGAACTCGACCCGTCGAACCTCGAGATCTCGAGCGCCGTCGACGGCGAACCGCGCCGCCGCGGGAACACGAAAGATCTCATCCACGACGTGCCGACACTGATCGAATACATCTCGGACGTCTGGACCCTGCTGCCCGGCGACATCATCATGACCGGCACTCCCTCGGGTCTCGGTGGGTTCGTCGACGGGCAGACGGTCGACATCACGATCGAGGGCATCGGCACGCTCACCAACCCGGCGCGCAACCGCGACAGTGCCACGGCCTGAGCCCGTGAGATGAGCACGATCGCCGTCCTCACCGACGCGGATGTCGTCCGCATCCGCCGCCGCAGCCGTGTGGCGATCATCGGCGGGCAGGCCCTCGCCGGGGTCGGAATGGGGGCAACTTTCTCGGCCGGCGCGCTGCTCGCGACCCAGCTCTCGGGGTCGCCCGCCTGGTCGGGTACCGCGACGACGCTCTCGACCCTCGGCGCTGCTGCCGCGGCGATTCCGCTCGCTCGGCTCGCCCAGCGGTCGGGCCGGTCGCCTGCGCTCGCCACCGGGTCGAGCCTCGCTGCGCTCGGCGCCGTCGTCGCCATCGTCGCGACGGCCGCCGGCCTCTTTCCGTTGTTCCTCGTCGCGATGGGCCTGCTCGGGGTCGGCACCGCCGTCAACCTGCAGTCGCGATTCGCGGCGACCGACCTCTCCGACCCTGCCAAGCGCGGGCGCGATCTCTCGATCGTCGTCTGGTCGACCACGCTCGGCGCGGTGCTCGGGCCGAACCTGATCGGTCCCGGCGACACGCTCGGCCGGTCGCTCGGCTTGCCGGCGCTGTCGGGCGTCCTCTTCTTCGCCCTCGCCGCGCAGGTCGTCGCGATCGTCGTCTACCTCGTCGTGCTACGACCGGACCCGCTGCGCACCGCGTTGCGCCTCGGAGTCGAGCGCGGAGTCGTCGAGGTCGAGACCCGGGCCGAGGATCGCGGCGGGGTGATGGTCGGCATCCTCACCCTCGCGTTCAGCCACGCGACGATGGCGTCGGTGATGGCGATGACGCCGGTGTACCTGGTCGACCACGGGGCGACCCTGCAGATCGTCGGCCTCACCATCAGCCTCCACGTCGCCGGCATGTTCGCGCTGTCGCCGCTCTGGGGCGTGCTCTCCGACCGGTTCGGCCGCACTCCGGTCATTGCGCTCGGCCAGGGGATGCTGCTCGCCTCGCTCTTCATGACCTCGTTCGGCGCCGAAGACTCAGGCTGGGTGCTCGCTGGGCTGATCTTCCTGGGTCTCGGCTGGAGCGCGGCGACCGTCGCGGCATCCGGTCTCGTCGCCGACAGCGCCGATCCGCTGCGGCGAACCGTCGTGCAGGGCCGCGCCGACCTGTCGATGAGCCTCGCCGGCGGCGTCGGCGCAGCGAGCGCGGGGGTGGTGCTCGCGGCGATCGGGTACGCCGGGCTGTCCCTCGTCGCGATGGCTCTGGTCGCCGCCGTGGTGGTCGCCCTGGTCGTCCGAGTTGTGCGCCGGAACAGCGCCGCGCTCGAGTCTGGTCAAGTCTGACCAAGCGGCGTACTCTGGCCGCATGTCGATCAACATCTACGAGGCCAAGACCCAGCTCTCGAAGTTGATTGCGCGCGTCGAGGGGGGCGAAGAGATCACGATCTCGCGCAACGGCCGTCCCGCCGCGCGGCTCGTCCCGATCGGGCGGCGCACCACACCGCGCGTTCCCGGCGCACTCAAGGGGCAGTTCTGGATGGCACCAGACTTCGACGACTTCACCGCGCAGGACGAGGCCGACTGGTACGGCGACGAGTGAGGATCCTATTCGACACGCACATGCTCATCTGGTGGCTCGACGGAGACGACGCTCTGCCGAAGGCGGCGCTCTCGGCGATCGCCGATCCGGCTTCCGACGTCGCGGTCTCATCGATCTCCCTTGCCGAGATCTCGATCAAGCGCGCGATCGGAAAGCTGCGAGCGCCATGGATTCCCGACGTACTGCTCGCGGAGAACGGCATCTCGGTGCTCTCGTACACATCCGACCACGCTCGTCGACTGCTCGAGCTGCCGCTGCACCATCGCGACCCATTCGACCGGATGCTGATCGCACAGGCCATCCATGAAGACATGGTCTTCGCGACGGCCGATCCCCAAGCGAGCGCCTACGGCGTCCGCCTGCTCTGACGCGCGCCTGAGCTCGCTCGACACCTAAGCTCAGTGGCGATGTCTGCCCTCCCCTTCTCCACCGCGACCGGCGCCGATGTGCGCGTGCGGTTCTGCCCCTCGCCCACCGGCACCCCGCACGTCGGCATGGTGCGCACCGCCCTGTTCAACTGGGCGTACGCGCGGCACACCGGTGGCAAGATGGTGTTCCGCATCGAAGACACGGATGCCGCCCGCGACAGCGAGGAGAGCTACCTGCAGCTGATCGACGCGCTCACCTGGCTCGGCATCGACTGGGACGAGGGCGTCGAGATCGGCGGCCCGCACGGCCCGTACCGGCAGTCGCAGCGCCGGTCGATCTACCTCGACGTGATCGAGAAGCTGAAGGCGTCGGGACACCTCTACGAGTCGTTCGTCACCCCCGAAGAGATGGAGGCCCGCAACAAGGAGGCGGGCCGCGACCCGCGCCAGGGCTACGACAACTTCGAGCGCGACCTGACCGAGGCGGAGCGCGTGGCGTTCCGCAACGAGGGCCGCATCCCGAGCCTCCGGCTGCGCGTGCCCGACACCGACCTGTCGTTCAACGATCTCATCCGCGGCGAGATCACCTTCCCGGGCGGGTCGTTCACCGACTTCGTCGTCGTGCGCCCCAACGGTGCTCCGCTCTACACGTTCGTGAATCCGGTCGACGACGCGCTCATGGGCGTCACGCATGTGTTCCGCGGCGAAGACATCCTCTCTTCCACCCCACGGCAGATCGCGCTGTACCTCGCGCTCATCGAGGCCGGCGTCACCGACTTCATCCCGAGATTCGCGCACATGCCACTTGTCTACGGCGAGGGTGCGAAGAAGCTCTCGAAGCGCGACCCCGAGTCGAACCTGTTCCACCACCGCGATCGCGGCTTCATCCCCGAGGGTCTCATCAACTACCTCGCGCTGCTCGGCTGGTCGATCGCCGCCGACCGCGACGTATTCACCGTGCCGGAGTTCACGGCGGCGTTCGACATCGTCGACGTCAACCCCAACCCCGCTCGCTTCGACCAGAAGAAGGCTGACGCGATCAACGGCGACCACATCCGGATGCTCGCTCCCGACGACTTCGCGGCGCGGATCGTGCCGTACCTCTCCGACTACGTCGCGTCGCCGCCCACCGTCGCCCAGGCGGCGATCCTGCGCGAAGCCGCGCCCCTCGTGCAGGAGCGCATGACGGTGCTCTCGGAGGGCCCCGGGCTGCTCGGCTTCCTGTTCACCGCCGACGACGCGCTCGAGTTCGAGGCCGACGCGCTGCCGAAGGATGCCGACCAGGCCCGCCGCATCCTCGAGGCGTCCGTTGGCGTGCTTGGGCGACTCGACGACTTCGCGACGGCGGCGATCGAGGAGGCGCTGCGTACCGAGCTGATCGAGGGCGCGGGGCTCAAGCCCCGGGATGCCTTCGGCCCCCTGCGCACCGGCATCTCGGGCCGACGCATCAGCCCGCCACTGTTCGAGTCGATGGAGATCCTGGGCAAGGCTTCGACTCTGGCGCGGCTCGAGCGGTTCCGTCAGCACCTGGGCTGATGGAGGCGATCGGTCGGCCGCCGACGCCGGAGCTGGCGCCGTTCGTCAGATCGCTGTGGTTCGTCCGCGGGGCACCCCAGCGCCGCTATGAACGCATCCTTCCGCAAGCGGTCGCCCATCTCATCGTGAACCTCTCCGACCCCTACCGGCTGCTGACGCGTGGCGGTGAGGTGATCGGCGACGCGTTCACGGGCGCCTTCGTCTCCGGCGTGCAGCGGGAGTACGTCGTGATCGAGAACCCGGCGACCTTGTGGCAGTGCGGCGCCGAGCTCACGCCCGCGGGGCTCGCAGCATTCACCACGACGCCACTCGCCGAATTGAGCGACCGGGTTCGGGATGCCGGCGCGATCATCGCGGGCAGCGACAGGTGGCGCGACCCGTTACGCGCTGCTTCGGGCGCCGAAGAGACGCTCCGGCGCCTCGAAGGCCTGCTCACGGCGGTTCGGCGCACCGGCTTCGCGATCGACAGCCGCGTGGCCGACGCGACGGGTCGCCTCGACGCCGACCCCGACATCCCGATTCGTCGACTCGCGGTCGACCTCGGCCTCTCTGACGCTGCCCTCATCGCCCTGTTCCGGCGTGGCGTCGGCATCACCCCCAAGGCGTACGCCGACCTGGTGCGCTTCGTCGGGTTCATCGCCGCCATTCCAGCCGACGGCCCGATCCCGACCTGGACCGACCTCGTCGCGCGCACCGGCTACTACGACCAGCCGCACTTCATCCGCTCGTTCAAGCGCTACGCCGGCGTCACGCCCACGCAGTACCTCGCGGGCATCCGGCAGTTCGGGATCGAGTACCGCTCGTTCCTGCCGATGGATGAAATTTCCGACAATCTGGCGGCCCTCGCCGAGCGCTAGGTTCGGGCGATCCGTCTTGTTGAAAGGACACCCGAATGGATTTCTCTGGCATCAACTGGCTCGGCGTCGCCGTCGCGGGCGTCGTCGCGATGGTGATCGGCGGCCTCTGGTACGGCCTCGTGTTCGCGAAGCCCTGGCAGCGCGCCGCCGGCGTCACCGACGAGCAGCTCACCAGGGGAGCGCCGCTCGCCTACGGCGCCTCTCTCCTGCTCGCCCTTGTCATGGCCATCGTGCTCGCCCCGCTCATCGCCGGCGGCGGAGCGTTGTTCGGCACGTTCGCCGGTCTCGCGGTCGGGCTCGGCTGGGTCGCCACCTCGCTCGGAATGATCGCCCTGTTCGAGCGTCGACCGTTCGCGCACTGGGCCGTCAATGCCGGCTACGCGATCGTCTCGTACACCGCGATGGGCGCCATCCTCGGAGCCTTCCAGGCCTGACTTCGCGGCTGCGCACGTGCGGTAGAGTGGTCAGTCGGTCCGCTTCCGGGCGGAACCGGTGGGGTATGGTGTAATTGGCAACACGGCTGATTCTGGTTCAGTTGTTCTTGGTTCGAGTCCAGGTACCCCAGCAATCGGCGCCACCGAGCGCACAGGTACTATCACGCCACGCTGACGGAGTCAGTCAGTCTCCGTCATGCGCGAGTCTTTTTACGCATCAGGGCTTTCCGAGAGGCTTCATTTCCGAACCGGCGGGCCGGGTATGGTATTGGATTCCGCGCGGCGAGAGAACCTGCTCAATGGCGGAAACCATGCCGCCGATTAGGCCGGCCTCGTCACCTAGCTCCGTGTGCACGATGGAGAGGTTGCGAGTCGCGAGCGGCTGGGCCTGCTGGTAGACGACACTGCGGATCTGCGACAGCACGTCGTCGGTGCACCGCGTCACCTCGCCGCCAATCACAACGCGCGCAGGATTGCAGAAGTTGACGAGGTCGGCGATCGCGACGCCGATGACCGAGGCCACCTCTCGCACGATGTTGACCGTCGTGGCGTCACCACGTGAGAGCTGATCAATCAACTCGCGCGGCGAGACTTGCCGCCCGAGCGCCTCGCCGAGGCGAGCCGCCATGGCATCCACGGATCCCACCGCCGAGAGGCATCCCCGGTTCCCGCAACTGCATAGGACGTCGGAGGACCCGCTGGCACGGAGATGGCCGATGTCGCCAGCCGAACCGTCAACTCCGTGCAGCAGCAGTCCGCTCTCGCTGACGAAGCCCCCGCCGATACCCGTGCCGATGTCGATGAGCAGCAGAGGGAGCTTGTCGTCGCTCAGCGAGCGCGCTTCGCCGAGCGATTTGAGATTGACCGCATTGTCCACAACCGCGTCGCAGTTGAAGCGGTCAGCCATGAACCGGCATGCCTCGAAGCCGTCCCAGCCGGGCATGAGCGGCGGGCGGACGACGATGCCTCGTCGAGAGTCGACAGGTCCGGGGATGCCGACCGAGATCGCGAGTGGCTCTGCACCGTTCTTGCCGACGTCGTTCAGCAGGTCGTCGAAGGCCTGGAACATCAGCTCGACGACCTCGTCGGGCCCCCGGCTCACTTCCACCCTGATCGTGCGCTGGCCGAGCATCTGCTTGTCGAGCGTCGTGATCGCGATCGTCACCTGGTCGATGCTGATGTCTGCGACCAGCACGACCCCACGATCGGGGTTGATGGTGAAGGTCTGCGCCGGTCGCCCGCGAGCAGGGATGCCCGGCGTGCCGGCCTCGACGATGAGCTGGGCTCCGAGCAGCACCTGAAGGTGGCCGTCGATCGTCGAGCGGGCGAGACCGGTCGACGCGATGATCTCGCGCCGGCTCACGACGTTCCCA
The DNA here is from genome assembly GCF_049651805.1 of Pseudolysinimonas sp. Classification (GTDB taxonomy): domain Bacteria; phylum Actinomycetota; class Actinomycetes; order Actinomycetales; family Microbacteriaceae; genus Pseudolysinimonas_A. The sequence goes on along the minus strand of NZ_JBASCU010000006.1, from coordinate 21,944 downwards.
TTCGCGATGATCCGGGCGATCGTGCTCCGGGCGGCGTGTGCACTCGGGGAAAGTTGATGGTCGGGCTCCAGAAGTTGAACTTCTGTCCAGAGGGTTCCCATGGTCGAGATGATACAGGCAGTTCGATCTATAGATATGTCGAAAGCAACATAAATCAGGCACTTTGAATCTGATCTGCGCCTGCTTATAGTCGTGCCATGAACCAACGGCGATTCGTGGAGGGCGGTGCTGTCATCGCTGACAGCACCGCTCCGCGAATCGAAGTGCGCGGACTCAGCAAGGCTTTTCTCGGCGCCAATGCGCTGGAGGACGTGAGCTTCACCATCGCACCGGGCGAGGTGCTCGCCTTGATCGGAGAGAACGGCGCCGGCAAGTCGACGCTCATCAAGATCCTCTCGGGCGCTCACCATCCCGATCGAGGCGAGGTGCTGATCAACGGGAAGAAGGTCGACATCACCGGCCCGCGGGCGGCCGAGAGCCTTGGAGTCGCGACCGTCTACCAGGAGCTCAGCCTGTTCCCCGAGCTCTCGGTCGCCGAGAACCTCGTGTTCGGCGCCTATCCCGGACGGGGCGTCATCGACTGGCGTGCCGCCCGGCGCGAGGCCGAGGAATTCCTCGCCAGTCTCGACGTGCACCTCGACGTGACCCGCAAGGTGCGCGAGTTGAGCATCGCCGACAAGCAAATGCTGGAGATCGCCAAGGCCCTGCACCGCCGCGCCGAGATCGTCATCCTCGACGAACCCACCGCCGTGCTAGGCGGCGACGACGTCGAGCACCTCCTCGCGCTCGTCCGATCGCTCCGGGACCGTGGGGTCAGCGTGATTTTCGTCTCGCACCGTCTCGAAGAGGTGTTCGGGGTCGCCGACAATTACATCGTCCTGCGAGACGGGCGGCTCACCGGGGCCGGACGAGTGTCGGATACCGACCACGACGACCTGGTGTCCAAAATGGTCGGTCGTGAATTCGCGCGCTCCGCGCGCTCCGTCAATCAGACGGTGGGCGACGTCGTACTCGAGGTCGAGCACCTCTCGCGCGACGGAGTACTCGCCGATATCTCGTTGACGGTCCGAGCGGGCGAGGTTCTCGGCATCGCAGGTCTGCGCGGCGCAGGTCGCACCGAGCTCGCGCGAGCGATCTACGGTGTAGACCCGATCAGTTCCGGAACCGTGCGCGTCAACGGCTCCGCAATCTCGAACGGCAGTTCCCTGAAATCGATTCGCGCTGGAATCGGACTTGTGCCCGAGGAGAGGAAGAGCCAGGGGATCTTCGTCGCGCTGTCGACGGCCATGAACATCCCCGTCGTGAAGATGCTGAAGCACGGAGCAGCTACTCTGCGTCCGGCCGCAGAGCGGCGCCTCGCCGAGCACTACCGGGACCAACTGCGTATCAAGGTGGGCGACGTCGCGGCACCCGTCGCGGCGCTCTCGGGCGGCAACCAGCAGAAGGTCGTTCTCGCCAAGTGGCTCGCCGCCGGCGTCGACGTGCTGATCCTCGACGAGCCCACGCGAGGGATCGATGTCGGGGCCAAGCAGGAGATCTACCGGCTCATCCACGACCTGTGCGAGCAGGGCTTGGCCATCATCGTGATCTCGTCCGACTTGCCGGAAGTCATGTCGCTCAGTCATCGCATCCTCGTCATGTACCACGGAACGGCGGTCGCCGAACTCGATGGCGACACGGCGACGGAGCAGCAGGTCATGTTCCATGCAGTAGGAGGCAGAGACTGATGTCCGCAATCGGGCCGACGGGCACGCGCAACTGGGTGCTGCAGCAGCTGCGCCAGAACTGGATCACCATCGCGGTGTTCATCGTGGTACTGATCGCGGTGGCGATCTTCGTGCCGGCGTTCTACCAGCCCGCGAACCTCTTGAACGTGGCGCGGCAGTCGTCGATTGTGGGAGTCGTCGCGATTGGAATGACATTCGTCATCCTGACCGGAGGCATCGACCTCTCAGTCGGGTCTATCCTCGCGTTGTCCGGTGTCACGATGGCCATGCTCATCAACCAGGGCATGGCACCGGGTCTGGCCATTGTGCTCGCACTTGTGGTCGGGGTGGTTGCCGGGCTCGTGAACGGGCTCGCGGTCGCGGTGCTCAGGATCCAGCCCTTCATCGTCACCTTGGCGACGATGGTGGCGATTACAGGAATCGCCCTGCGCGTGACCAATGGGGGGCCTCAGCCGTTCAACAACGTCGGTGACTTGTTCAACTTCCTGGGCAGCGGCAACGTGTTCGGGCTCCCCGGACCGTTCCTGGTGTTCCTGATCGTCGCTGTCATCGGCATCCTCGTTCTGCGTTATCTGACCTTCGGGCGGTATCTATACGCCATCGGCGGCAGCACCGAGGCCGCCCGTCTCAGCGGCGTTCCTACCACGAAGACCCTGCTGACCGCCTACGCGCTCAGCGGACTGACGGCGGCGCTGGCGGGCGTGATGACCGCATCCCGGCTCGGGGTCGGTTCGCCGACCGCGGGCGGCCTGGCAAACCTCGACGCCATCACTGCCGTGGTCATCGGCGGAACCAGTCTTCTGGGAGGAACAGGCGGTGCGATCGGCACGGTGTTCGGTGCCGTGCTTCTGGCGGTGATGTCCAACCTGATGAACCTCATCGGAATCTCACCGTTCGACCAGCAGATCGTAAAGGGCGCCGTCATCGTGCTCGCCGTCTTGTTCGCCATGCACGCCACCCGCAAGAGGATCTCCGATCGCCGGGCCACGCTCGCGCCTTCGAAGAACGCTGACCCACCGCTGCCGAAGTAGGAGGTCAGCGGCACTACCCCCACCCATCAACATGGAAGGTGAAACAATGCAGTTCACGCAACCCAGGCTCAAGGGTCTGACAGTAGTCCTCGCCCTTGCAGCCACCATAACCATCGGCCTCGCCGGGTGCTCGACGACGACTCCGAACCCGCAGTCGACGAGCATCGCTTCCGACACTCCGAAGCCGAGTCTCTACTGCGGCGAGGAATGTGCGGCGCAACTCGAACTCACGGCCGTGCCAGCCAGTGTGCAGTGCGAGGTCGGTGTCTCGTGGAGCGCCACGTCGTTCCCGTACGGAGCTGTCTCGTCGCAGCAGATCCCCGATCACGCAGCCAATTGGTTCCCCGGTATGACTGTTACGGTCACCGACGGCCAGAATGACGCTGCGATCCAGTCGGGTCAGGTCGACGAGATGATCGCTCAGGGCATCGATGTGCTCATCATCTCGCCGCGCGATTCGGATGCGCTCGCGGGTGCGGTGGACCGTGCCGTCGCGGCCGGTATCAAGGTGATCGCCGCCGACCGAGCCGTCAACACTGAGGTCGACACTTATATCGGATCGGACAACGTCGAGGCCGGAGTCGTCAGCGGTGAGAACATCGCCGCGGTGCTCGGTGACGGCGGCAAGCTCGTGGAACTCGCCGGCAGCTTGGGAGCATCGCCGACGATCGCACGCGGCGACGGGCTACGTACAGGCCTGGAAGGTTCCGGCGTCGAGATCATCGACAGCCAGACCGCCGACTACGACCAGGCAAAGGGGCTGACCGTCATGCAGGACCTCTTGCAGAAGTATCCGTCTGGCTCGATCGACGGCGTCTACACTCACAACGATCAGATGGCCTTCGGCGCGATCCAGGCGATCAAGGAGGCGGGGCGCGAAGGCGAGATCCAGGTCTTCAGCATCGACGGCGAAGACAAGGCGCTTGAGTACATCCAGAGTGGAGAGATGCAGTCGACGGTCGGGTATCCCCTGGTGACGAAGGAGTCGGTGATCGCCGCTGCAAAGCTGTGCTCCGGTGAACCGATCGATGAGCGGATCACACTTGACTCGACGCTGATCGACTCATCGAACGTCGCCGAGTACGTCGGCGTGAGCCCGCAGACGGAGTAGTCGGCCGCTCAGCCAATTGTTCGGAAGGGGTCGGGATAACGCCCCGACCCCTTCCTCCATCAACAAAGGAAAACTTACGTGAAGATCTCATACAACACCTGGTCCTACTCCAGCTTTTTCGTCTGGGTGCCCTCGTACACACTCGACGAGACCATCAAACGCATCGCAGGCCTGGGCTATGACGGCATCGAAATCGGAGCCGCCGCACCGCACGCCTACCCCGCTCATCTCGGCGCCGACCGTCGCGCCCAGGTGCGGGATCTGCTCCAGGAGCACGGCATCGCGCTCTCGAGCATGTTGCCCGCTCCCTCCGGCGGACCGGGCAACAACCCGGCCTCACCGTACATCGAGGAGCGGCGTGCCACCGTCGAGCACTACAAAGAGCTCGCCGAGCTCACGGCATTCTGGGGTGGAAAGACCCTGATCTACCTGCCCGGCTGGGCGATCTTTGGAACCAGCAGACGTCAGGCCTGGGAATGGAGTCGGGAGGTCCTCACCGAGGTGGCCGATGCGATCGAGCACACCGGCGTCACCCTGGTCATCGAGCCGACCTCCCACGACACCAATCTGTGCGTTTCGGCGGACGACGCGATCGAGCTCATGCAGGACGTCAACCGGCCGAACGTCAAGCTGATGTTCGACACCTTCCACGTCAACTACAGTCGCGAGGTCAACACCGATTACGTGTACAAGATGGGTGCCGATCTGAAGCACATCCACATCTCGGACAACGACCGGCTCCCTCCAGGCAAGGGCGTCGTGGACTTCCCCTCGATCATCGAGGCGATGATCGACATCGAGTTCGACGGCTACCTGACAATGGAGACCGGATTCCACCGCCGTGGGATCGAACCCGATCAGGACGCGCGCGAAGGCATCGAGTACCTGCGACCCCTCGTGGAGCAGAAGCTGGCGCTCCGCGCGGAGAAGAAGTAAGGCGGCGATGGTGAGTTCCGCGTTCGTTCCGACGGAGGCCCTGCTGTTCTTCAACAGAGCCGATGCGGTCACGATCGATGCCCTCGCGGCGCAGGTGATCCCTTCTGAGGAGGGGTCTCCCGGCGCCCGTGAGGCAGGAGTCGTGTACTACATCGATCGCGCTTTGGCGGGCTTCCTGCGGGACCTGCAGCCCCTGTACCGCAGGGGGCTGGAGGCGTTTGCGGACCTCGCTGTCGACCGATTCGGCGCTCCCTTCGTCGAACTCAGCGGTGCCGACCAGCAGGCCTTCGTCGAGGAACTCGATGCGTTGTCGGTCGACGCGCCCGAGGAGTTCTCGGGGCAGTTCTTCCGCATCGTCCGCGAACACACCGTGCAGGGTTTCTTCGGCGACCCTGCCTACGGAGGCAACCGCGACGCCGTCGGCTGGAAGCTGGTCGGCTTCCCCGGAGCGCAATGGGGCTATTCGGCGGAGCAGATGCAGCCCGGTGTCGATGCCCGGAGCATCCCGATCCTCACGGTCGGCGACCTGTACGCGCGCATCCGGGAGACACGCGGATGACCTCGTTCGACGTGATCATCGTCGGCCTCGGCTCCGCCGGCGGGATCCTCGCAGAGCGGCTCACCACGGCAGGGGCGCGGGTGCTGGGACTCGACAAGGGCGCGGATTACACCGCCGAGGATTTCGAGATCAAACAGGATGAATTGCGCTATTACCAGCGCGGCGCGATCGTCTCGGGGGTCACCGTCGATCCGGTGACCTGGCGGGCGGACGAGTCCACAAGCGCGCGGATCCTGCCGTGGTCCGCGGGCGCGCTCGGCTCGGATGAGCCCCTCTACGGCATGCCATCGATCGGCATCGGCGGGGGAACTCTCCATTGGGGCTGCGCCGCATACCGCTTCCGCGAGGCGGATTTTCGCATGCGCTCGGCGATCGCCGAACGGTTCGGCGCGGACAAGCTGCCCGAGGGTTCGACGCTCTCCGATTGGCCGATCAGTTACGCGGATCTCGAGCCCTACTACGAGCGCGTCGAGTGGGAGCAGGGCTACTCGGGCCGCGCGGGCAATATCAAGGGCCAGTTCGCGCCCGGCACGAACCCGTTCGAGCCTCCCCGCAACCGCGACTACCCGATGCCGCCGGTGCCGCAGGGACCCGGTGATCTCCCCTGGGTGGCGGCGGCGGAACGGCTGGGCATGCATCCGTTCCGTCAGCCCCTGGCGATCAACTCGACGGAGTACGAGGGACGAGCGGCCTGCCTGAATTGCGGGTTCTGCCACGGCTACCCGTGCCACGTCGGAGCGAAGTCGAGCACACACGTCACGAGCGTCCCCGCGGCGAAACTCACCGGGAACCTCGACCTTCGCCCGCATTCGCGCGTACTGCGCGTCAACCGCACCCCCGATGGTCGTCGCGTTGTCGGTGTGACCTACGTCGACGGGTCGGATACCGTGCACGAGGTCGAGGCCCCGATCGTCGTCCTCACCGCCTACGCGCTCGAGAACGTCCGGCTGTTGCTGGTCTCGGGTATCGACGGCCGCGGCAATGTGGGTGCCAATTTCATGACCCACAACTTCGGTTGGTTCGCCTCGATCCTGCCCGAGCCGACCAACCCGTTCCTCGGCACGTTCAACGCGTCCAGCGCCGTCGACGACTTCACGTCGGAGCTCGTCCCCGACAACGATCTCGGGGTGCTCTGGGGGTCGCCGGTCATCAGCGTGACCGGCGATCTCCAGCCCATCGAGGCCTACCACCTCATGAATCCGTCTGTGAAGAAGTACGGGCTCGAGTTCAAGCACTGGATGCGCGACAACTACACCCACATGCACCGGATGTACTCGCAGACCACGAACTTTCCGTACCGCGAGCACTACGTCGACCTCGACCCGAACATCGTCGACCGATGGGGAGTCCCGGCCGTCCGGATCACCCACGACTGGGCGAACCACGACGCGAACTCGGTCACCCTGTTCGGCGAGATCAAGCAGCGGATCGCTCGTGAGATGGGGGCGACACAGACCTGGATGGACTCACCGCGTCCTCCGTACCACCTCTCGACTCACGACGTGGGTGTGCACCGGATGGGATTCGATCCTGAGACCTCGGTGACCGACCCCTTCGGCGCGGTGCACGACGTCGACGGGTTGTATGCGATCGGCGGAGGCGGCTTCGTCAGCTACGGCGGGTACAACCCGAACCAGACCATTCAGGCGCTCGCGTACATGAGCGCGGAGCACCTGGTCGAACGCGCCGGCGCTCGCGGCGCCTAATCAACTCTCCGTACGAAAGGCAGCACTTTGGTCTCCCACGTTCTCAAGGTCGGAATCGCCGGACTCGAATTCGGTGCCGAGTTCATCCCGATCTATCAGCGCCACGCCAATGCCGAGATGTACGCGATTTGCCAGCGCACCCGGTCCAAGCTCGACGAGGTCGGAGACCGGTACGGCGTCGACGTGCGGTACACCGACTACGACTCGATGCTCGCGGATCCGGAGATCGATGTGATCCACATCAACACCCCGCTGCAGTTGCATGCAGATCAAGTCGTCGCGGCGCTCGAGGCCGGCAAGCATGTCGGCTGCACCATCCCGATGGCGACCTCAGTCGAGGACTGCAAGCGCATCGTCGACGCCCAGCAGCGCACCGGGCTGACCTACATGATGATGGAGACCACTCTTTACACCCGCGAGTTCCTCTTCGTGCAGGATCTCTACCGCTCGGGCCGCCTCGGCCGCCTGCAGTTCCTACGCGCCTCGCACCACCAGGACATGAGCGGGTGGCCGTCGTACTGGGACGGCATGCCCCCCATGTACAACGCCACTCACGCGATCGGGCCGACCCTTGGACTCGCCGGGCACCAAGCCGAATACGTATCCGCGCTCGGATCGGGCAGTGTGTTCGAGAGCATGAAGACGCGGTACGGTTCGCCGTATGCGATCGAGTCCACGCACATCTCGTTTCTCGGCAGCGATGTCGGGGCCGAGGTCACCCGGCATCTGTGGGCGGTTGCCCGGGAGTACCGCGAGAGCTTCGACGTCTACGGCTCTGTTCGCTCGTTCGAGTGGTCCCAGACCGAAGGCGCCCCCCACATGATCTATCTCGGGGAGCAGGTGCATCCCGTCGATGTGCCCGACTTCGCCGATCGTTTGCCGGAAGAAATCCGTCAGTTCACGCGAGCGGGGGTGTACGGCGACGGCGAGAACGCCGACGCGCACCGGTCATTCGTTCAGGGCGGAGGGCACGGCGGGTCTCACCCTCACCTGGCGCACGGGTTGCTGATGGCAGTGCTCGGTGAGCGGCCGGCGTACCCCGACGCGGTGCAGGCTGCCAACATCACGGCGTCTGGAATCCTGTCTCACGCCTCGGCGATGGCAGGAGGCGAGCTGATGTACCTTCCTGATTGGACGCTGTCGGACAAACAACCGCTGTTGCACGAACTCCGGGACGACACCCGACCCGCCTGGATCGGCGAGACCTCGGTGCTGTAGGTCTGCAGAGCCGCCATCCGTGTTGGCAGTCTGCTCGGCAGGGTGCGGCCCGGGTCCGACTTCCAACAGCGACTCCTAAAGAAATCGGCCGCGCGGACGTAGCTTCCCTGTCGCGACGTCAGTTCATCGTAGGAATCGCACATATCTCTCCCGGGGGCGCTCGAGGTTCGCTACACCCCGTAGAACAGCGGTGCGCTCGCAACGAAGAGCACGAACACGACGAGCAACCCGACGGCGATCCCGGCGACGGACCCGATCTGCGTCGGACGCTGCGCGGGGCGTCGGGTGCGCAGGAACACCCACCCGATCGCGGCGCCGACGAGCAGCCCGCCGAGATGCGCCTCCCACGCGATGCTGGGCGCGACGAAGCCGAGCACGACGTTGATCCCGAGCACGATGAGCAGCGAGCCGACGTTGACGCCGATCGCCCGGCGCAGGGGCAAGTAGGCCCCGAGCAGCCCGAAGACCGCACCCGACGCGCCGAGTGCGGCTCCCGGGGCGAGGAATCCGCCGGTGGCCTCGACGCTCGCGCCGTTGGTGGCGATCGCGAGCGCGTAGAGCGTGAGCACGCCGATCGACCCGCCGAGCGCCGCCGTGAAGTAGAGCGCGAGGAACCGCGCCTTGCCGAGGAACGCCTCCAACGCCGGACCGAACGCCCACAGCGCGTAGAGGTTGAACAGCAGATGGATGATCGTGCCCGGCGAGTGCAGGAACGCCGACGTGACCAGCCGCCAGGGTTCCGCGCCGACGACCGTCGGGTTGAGCACCCAGGCGGAGGTGAGCGCGCCGCCGCTGAGCCATTGCCCCGCGTAGGCGACGACGACGAGTGCCATGAGCGTGTAGGTCACGAATCCCGAGCGACGGGGTCGCAACGCCCGCGCCAACCCGCCTCCGGTCGCAGCGCGGCCTTGGCGCAGGCACTCCGGGCACTGCACGCCCACGGCGGCCTGGGTGGAGCACTCGGGGCAGATCGGCCGCCCGCAGCGCTGGCAGCTGATGTAGGTGGCGCGGTCGGGATGCCGGTAGCAGCTTGGCGGGACCTCGACGGCTGACGGGTCGGTCACTCGATCACTCTGCCGTACGTCCCCTGTTACGACGCCGAACGGGCCGGGGAGCCCGCCCGCCCAGGAACGAGCTTCCGGCATCCACCAGGAAGCGCCGCCGCAGCGCCTGGCGGCCGATCAGCATCCGGAACCCCATCTGGTCGCGGTCGCTCAGCGTGACCTCGGCGGTGACCCGGCGCCCGAGCAGCTCGAGACGCATCTTGACGACGTAGCGCTCCTGAACGTGCCCCGACGAGCTGCGGATGCTGCGCACATCGTGCACTGGGCATTCGACCGTGACCTCGTCTTCGGTCGACTCCTGCCAGGGGCGCACGCGAAACCGCACCCAGTCGGTGCCGTCCCGCTCGAACGGCTCGATGTCGTAGGCGTGGATCGCCGAGGTGCGCGCACCGGTGTCGAGTTTCGCTTTGATCCATGGGATGTCGTGCTGGGGTAGCTGCACCCACTCCCGCCATCCCGCCAATGTCCCCGAACCGCTCGGGGTGTTTGAATGGGGAGGCTCGGCCACGCCACCATCCTCTCGCACCGCAAGGCACCCTCATGAAACTCGCGATCCTGTCGCGCGCCCCGAAGGCGTACTCGACCGCGCGGTTGCGCGCCGCCGCCGAGCAACGCGGCCACGTCGTGCGGGTGCTCAACACCCTGCGGTTCGCGATCGACCTCTCGGGCGACGAGCCCGACCTGCAGTACCGCGGCCGGCCGCTCAGTGACTACGACGCGATCCTGCCGCGCATCGGTGCCTCCATCACCTACTTCGGCACCGCCGTCGTGCGCCAGTTCGAGCAGATGGACGTCTATACGCCCAACACCGCCAACGGCATCGCGAACGCGCGCGACAAGCTGCGGGCGACGCAGATCCTCTCGCGCCACAACATCGGGATGCCGGCGACGGCGTTCGTGCGCAACCGCGCCGATGTGCGCCCCGCGATCGAACGCGTCGGCGGAGCCCCGGTCGTCATCAAGCTGCTCGAGGGCACGCAGGGCATCGGCGTCATCCTCGCGCCCGAGGTCAAGACGGCCGAGGCGATCATCGAGACCCTGCAGTCGACGCGGCAGAACGTGCTCATCCAGCGGTTCGTCGCCGAGAGCCGAGGCCGTGACATCCGCGCCCTCGTCGTCGGCGACCGCGTGGTGGCGGCGATGCGGCGCACCGCGCAGGGCGACGAGTTCCGGTCGAACGTGCACCGGGGCGGTTCCGTCGAGAAAGTCGAGCTCGCCCCGGAGTACGAGCAGGCCGCGGTGCGCTCGGCGCAGATCATGGGGCTCAAGATCGCCGGCGTCGACATGCTCGAGGGCGCCGACGGCCCGCTCGTCATGGAGGTGAACTCGTCGCCCGGGCTCGAGGGCATCGAGTTGGCGACGCAACTGGATGTCGCGGGCGCCATCATCGACTACCTCGCCAACCAGGTGGCGTTCCCCGAGATCGACGTGCGGCAGCGCCTGAGCGTCTCGACCGGCTACGGGGTGGCCGAACTGCTCGTACACAACAACGGCAGCTTCGTGGGGCGCAGCCTCGGCGACACCGACCTGGCCGAGCGCGACATCACCGTGCTCACCGTGCATCGCGGCACGACCGTCATCCCGAACCCGCGCAAGGCAACCGTGCTCGAGGCGGGCGACCGGCTGCTGTGCTTCGGCAAGCTCGAGGAGATGCGCTCGATGATCCCCGAGCGCCGCCGCCGCCGCGCGAAGGTGCGCAAGCTGCCCGCACAACCCCTCCCCGAACCCGCCGCGGGTTGAGTAGCGCGCCGCGAACGGCGTGCGTATCGAAACCCCGCCGAAGCTGTAAGTTTCGGCACCCCATCGCACTCCTACCTCCGATGGGCCCGTTCGTGGCCCCGACGATCGGAGAGGGGAATGGGCGATGCGACGGTGGCTAGGCTGTGGCGATGACCGCGGTGCTCGACCCGGACGCCGCCTCCGACGCCGAGTTGGTCGCGGCCGTGCGGGCGGGGGATCGGGCGGCCTTCGCGGCGGTCTACGACCGCTACGGCGGCAAGCTCTACGACTTCGCCTACGCCACGACTCGGCACCGGGAGGATGCGGCGGATGCCGTGGCCGACACGTTCCTGCGCTTCGCCGAGCGACTCGGGCAGTTGCGCGATCCGGAACGGCTGCGGCCGTGGCTCTATGCCATCACCCGGAACGAGTGTCTGCGGCGGCTCAAAGGTCGCGGCCGCATGCTCTTCGACGGCGACGAGCGGTTGGCCGAGATGGCTGACGAAGCGGCGACTCCGGAGAGTTCGGCTGAGAACACCGCGCTCCGCGACCTGGTCTGGGCGGCCGCCGCGGGCCTCGCCGACCGCGACCGGGCGATGCTCGACCTGCACCTGCGCCAGGGGCTGGATGGCGCGGAGCTGGCCGAAGCGATGGGGGTGTCCGCCGCGCACGCGTATGTGCAGCTCAATCGGCTGCGCAGCCAGGTGGAACGCTCGCTCGGCGCCCTGCTGGTCGCCCGCACCGGCCGCGAGGACTGCGCCGAACTCGACGCCCTGCTGACCGACTGGGACGGCACGCTCACCCCGATCATCCGCAAGCGGGTCGCCCGCCACGTGGAGACCTGCGAAGCCTGCGGGGCGCGCAAACGGCGCATGGTCAGCCCGTGGGTACTGCTCGCGGCCGTGCCGATCGTGCTCGCGCCGATCGGGCTCCGCGACCGCGTGCTCGAGGAAGCCTGGCCGATCGCGGCGGCATCGAGCAGCACGAGCGGGGGCGGGTCCTCCGCGGGCTCCACCTCGACCGGAGTGAAGGTGCTCGCCGTCGTGTCGGTCATCGCCACCGTCGTGTCGCTCGCGTTGCTGGGAATCGCCGCGGCATCCGGTTTCGGCGCAGCCCCCGAGCCCGCGCCGACCGCAACTCCGACTGATGCGCCACCGTCTCCCGGCGTGCTCGCCCTGTCGACCTATGCGATCGACCTCGGACTCGAGGAAGTCGTGGCGTCCGTCGACGTCCGCAACGTCGGCGAGTCACCGCTGACGGTCGCGGTCGGCGCCACCCAATCGTGGCTGACCGCCGAGCCGTCGACACTCGCCGTCGGTCCCGGTGAGTCGGCGGTGATCGTCGTTCACGCCGACAGGTCGGGGCTGCCACCCGGCCCCGCGATCGCAACCGTCGAACTGGTCACCCCGGCCGGCACCTGGTCGTTCTCGGTGCAGCTCACCCAGCCCCGGCCGCCTGAGCCGCCGCGGGTGGGCGAGCCGACGGTGGTGCGGATCGACTGCATCGGGGTGCTGCGCACGGCCACCGTTCGCACCGCGGTGAGCGCCGAGGCGGCGTTGTCGTCGGTGGTGGTCAGCTGGTCCAGCGATGACGGCCCCACTGGTTCTGCTGACATGAGCGCGTCGGGTGCGCAGTGGGAGGCCACGATCGGCCCGTTCTCGGGCCCCGTGCCGCTGACCCTGTCGGTGCGGGCCGCCGACCAGCGTGGCCTGGCCACGACGGGGCCGACGACGACCACCGTGCTCGAACCCTGTTCGTGACGAACCGGTTCAGAAAAGTTCTGCGCAGAAAGTTGTAAGCCTGCGAGGAGTGGCGACTCCTACCTGCATCACCGACACGGCGATCGCCGCCGTCGGATGCAGACAAAGGAGACATCATGAACAGCACCATCCGCGTCGCCACCCTCGCCCTGCCGCTCGCTCTCGCGATGTCGTGGGCCGCCGCCACCGCTCAGGCGGTCGATCTGCAGCCGACCCTGACCGGTCTGCCCGGCATCGCCACCAACGTGCAGCCGGGCCCGGGCGACTTCCCGGAAGCCGGCGATGAGCCCGACGACGACCCCGACTTTCCGCAGCCCGATCCCGACCCCGAACCGGAGCCCGAGCCGGAGCCCGAGCCCGACCCCGAGCCGCTGCCCGAGCCCGAACCCGAGCCGCTGCCCGAGCCCGAGCCCGACCCCGAAACCGAGGCCGAGGACGCGTCCGACGAAGAGGTCGCCGAGGAGCCCGAGGTCGACGAGATCGCGGACGCGGCTGACGCCTCGTCGTCGAACGGCTCGGTCACCCCGGCCGCGCTGGTCGTCGCCGGCCTGATCGGTCTGGCCGTCGCAGCGTTGGCCGCGATGATCGCCATCCTGTTCGCCCGGCGGTCGCACGGGCGACACGCCTGACGCGCGCCCCGCGAATCGCCCCGGAACGAGCCAGTCGGCTCGGCCGGGGCGGTTCTACGTTCGCGGAACCCGACGCGGCCGCGCCCACCGGGCAGGCAGGTCGGGCCCGTCCCAGACCTGCACGATGCCCCAGATGGCGGCGGTGATCGGCACCGCGAGGATCGCGCCGACGATGCCGCCGACAGCAGCGCCGACAGTCAGGGCGACGAGGATGACGAAGGCGTGCAGTTTCATCGACCGCCCCATGAGCACCGGCTGCAGGAAGTTGCCTTCGAGTTGGTTCACGAGCACGACGATGCCGACGACGATCAGCGCGGTCACCCAGTCTGTCGCGACGAGCGCGACGAGGGCCGCGAGGATGCCGGCGAGCGTCGCTCCGACGATGGGAATGAACGCGAGGATGAACACCAGCACCGCGAGCGGGATCGCGAGCGGCACCTGCAGGATGAGCAGACCGATGAGGATGCCGACCGCGTCGACGAGCGCGACGGCGGCGGTTCCGCGCACGTACGACCCGAAAACGGCGACCGTCTTCTCTCCGATGCGCAGTCCCCGCCGGTAGCTCTCACCGCGGAACGGCCGCAACACGAACTCCCACATCTGCGGGCCGTCTTTGAGGAAGAAGAACAGGATGGTGACGAGCAGCACCGCACCGGCGACGAAGCTCGCGACCACACCCAGCCCGGCCAGCGCCCCCGAGCCGAACTGTGCGCTCGTGACGAAGTCGACGGCCTGGTCGAGCAGCGCGTCGAGTTCGGCTGCCGTCGGGAAGAACGGCAGATCCTGCGCCCACGCCGCGAACTCTCGATACCCGTCCTGGGCTTGGGCGAACAGTTCGTCCCACTGGTCGCGCACCGCCCACACGATGAGCCAGCCCACACCGCCGAGCACGGCCGTGATCGCGAACAGCGAGATCAGGGTCGCGACGACCGCGGGGATGCCGCGCCGCCGCATCCAGTTCATCACCGGAGCGAGAGCGCTCGAGATGATCAGCGCGAGCACAAGCGGGATGGTCACGAGGGTGAGTTCCCGCAGCACGAAAATGATGCCCGCGGTGACGGCGACCACGAGGAGGATCTGCAGCGCCCGGATCGCCAGTCGGCCGAATGTGTCGGCCCAGAGGCTCCACGGCGGGCGCAGCGAGCTCTCGCTCTCGGCACTCTCGATCGGGGGCTTACCGCTGAAAAGTCCCATGCCTCGACGCTACGGGCTCACGCGCTGGCTCGCACCGCTCATCCGCGGTCACGCCGCCGCCCGCCAGATGAGTGACTGCGCAGTGAGCGCGAGGTCGCGCAACACCGCCCCATCGCTTTCGCTGAAGCTGCGAGGCGACGAGTCGACGATGCACACTGCGCCGATCCGTTGGCCGTCGGGTGACTCAAGTGGATAGCCCGCGTAGAACCGGACGGGCAGCACGCCTCTCGTCCACGCCAGTCCACCGAATCGGGCGTCGGTCTGAACATCTTCGATGACGAGAAGCTCGGGCTCCCGGATCGTGTAGTCGCAAATTGATTCATCTCGTGGAGTGTCGAGTTCGTTCATCCCGACGGATGCCTTGACCCACTGCCTGTCGCCGTCGATCAGGTGGATGGCCGCGCCCGCGACCTGGAAGAGGTTGCGTGCCGTCACGACGAGTTGTTCGAACTTGGTCTCGCGTGGGGCCCCGACGATGCCAAGTCGATCGAGGGCCTTCTGCCGTTCGGGCTCATCAACGATCTCGAGTCGACGCCGAGTCAGGTCTCGACTCAACGACAGCACGGTGGAAGTGAGGATCTGTGGCGCGATCCGGTTCGCCCATGACTCGTATGCCTCGCGCGGCGTCGGGCGTGGGGCAAGCGGGTCTTCGGGGTCGACGAGAACGAACGTGACATCGGAGCGACGCCCGCAGACGAGGGCGGACTGCACATTGAGGGCATTCGCTCGACGCCGACTGAGGCGGCCCCACAAACCCGGAATCCCACTGACAATCGGGATGGCGGTGATGAAGAGATGCGTGTCGGGCGCCGCGGCCTGTTTGACAGCGTCGAGGAACGCATCCAGTGCGTGTCGCCATTCTGCTTCCGTGATCAGAGTCGCGGACTCGGTGACGCCAAAGCAGGCGACGATCACGTCGAACCGTGCGGGATGCGTTCGGCTGAGCAGGTCAGGCCCATCCGAGATCTCGAGGTCGACACCTGTGGTGATCTCGATTGCCGTTCCGCGCCCGCTCAGTGCCGTGAGGCGCCGTCCTAGGCGTCCGGCGAGCGCGAGCTCATGCACGAGGGTGCCGTACCCCGCGGCGATCCCGCCGCCGATCAGGAGTATCCGCAGTTCACGAGGCCCGGTCGTGTAGACGATCTGACGATCGGGCGGTCACGGCATGGCGCGCCATCGGGCGATGACGGCGCGGCGCCAGGCAACGATGAGCGGCGAGAGAGGAGTACGGACCAAGCGGTCCACGTGGCGGCTTTCCCCAACGTTCCGATGGCCGAGAGTCGAACACCGCTGCTGCGACCGTAGCACTGCGCGAGGGCAGCGACCGGGCGTCGCCCGCGAAGTGGCCGCTAGGTCAACTCGCGCACGATGTCTTCGACCCGCTCCTTGGCGTCACCGAACAGCATGTGCGCGTTCTCGCGCCAGAACAGCGGGTTCGGCACGCCGGCGTAGCCCGAGGCCATCGAGCGCTTGAACACGATGACGTTCTCGGCCTCCCAGACGCGCAGCACCGGCATCCCGGCGATCGGGCTGCCCGGATCTTCGGCGGCAGCCGGGTTCACGGTGTCGTTGGCGCCGATCACCAGCACGACCGAGGTCGATGCGAAGTCGTCGTTGATCTCGTCGAGTTCGAGCACGATGTCGTAGGGCACCTTGGCTTCGGCGAGCAGCACGTTCATGTGCCCGGGCAGGCGACCCGCGACCGGGTGGATGCCGAACCGCACGTCGATCCCGCGGGCGCTGAGGCGGGCGACGAGGTCGGCGACCGGGTACTGCGCCTGGGCGACCGCCATCCCGTAGCCCGGCGTGATGACGACGCTCGACGCGTTCACGAGCATGTCGGCGACCGCGGCCGCGTCGATCTCGCGGTGCTCGCCGGTCTCTTCGTCGCCGGTTTTCGGGGCTTCGATGCCGAACCCGCCGGCGATCACCGAGATGAACGACCGGTTCATCGCCTTGCACATGATGTACGACAGGTAGGCACCCGACGACCCGACGAGGGCGCCGGTGACGATCAGCAGGTCGTTGTTGAGCAGGAATCCCGCAGCCGCTGCCGCCCAGCCGGAGTAGCTGTTGAGCATCGAGACGACGACGGGCATGTCGCCGCCGCCGATCGACGCGACGAGGTGCCAGCCGAGGGCGAGCGCGAGCACGGTGATGGCGATCAGGATGCCGACGCTCGGCGCGATCACGTACCAGACCGTCAGCCCGGCAAACACGACGAGGGCGCCGAGGTTGAGGGCGTTCTTTCCGGGCAGCATGAGCGGCTTCGACGAGATGCGCGCCGACAGCTTGAGGAACGCGACGATCGAGCCGGTGAACGTCACGGCACCGATGAAGATGCCGATCGCGACCTCGCCGTCATGGATGCCGACCAGCTCCGGGGGCAGTTGGGTGTCGGCAAGGGCGCCGTTCCAGCCGACGAGCACCGCGGCCAGGCCGACGAAGCTGTGGAACAGGGCGATGAGCTGCGGCATCGCCGTCATCTCGACGACCCGGGCGCGCCAGAGCCCGATCGTGGCGCCGATGACGACGGCGCCGATGAGCAGCGACAGCCCGAAGGTCGCATTCGGCTGCGCCGCGAGCCCGATGGCGACGAGCCAGCCCGTCGCGCCGAGGGCGAGCGCCATGCCGACGATCCCGTAGGTGTTGCCGCGGCGGGAGGTCTCGTGCTTGCTCAGGCCCGCGAGGCTGAGGATGAACAGCAGCGCGGCGACGACGTAGGCGGCGACCGCGATGCCCGTGGCGATCTCGGTCACTTGTCGGCACCCTTCGTGTCAGCACCGCGAGAGACAGCACCTCGGGAAAACATGCCGAGCATTCGGCGGGTGACGGCGAAGCCACCGAAGATGTTGATGCTCGCCAGCAGCACCGCGACCGCAGCGAGCACCTGCACGAGCACCGACGGCGCGACGATCTGCACGAGCGCGCCGACGACGATGATGCCCGAGATCGCGTTGGTGACGCTCATCAACGGCGTGTGCAGCGCGTGGGCGACGTGGCCGATGACGTAGAAGCCGACCACGACGGAGAGCGTCAGCACGAGGAAATGCTGGGGGAGGGGTGGGGGCGCGAACGCAATTACCGCGAACAGCGCGGTGACGCCCGCGACCAGGAGTGCCGTCTTCTTGCCGCGGCTGATGCCCGGGCGCGGCCCGATCGGCTCCGCCGAGGCAGCGGATGCCGCAGGCGGCGCCGCCGAGACGGTCACCGGGGGAGGGGGCCAGGTGGTCTCACCGTCGCGAGTGACCGTGATCGACCGCTGCACGACATCCTCGAAGTCGAGCGTGAGCGCGCCGTCTTTCGCGGGTGTCACCAACTTCAGCAGGTTGAACACGTTGGTCGAGTAGAGCTGCGAGGCCTGACCGGGCAGGCGCCCGGCGAGGTCGGTGTAGCCCAGGATGACGACCCCGTTGCTCGTCACGACGCGCTCACCGGCGACGGTTCCTTCGACGTTGCCGCCGGAAGCCGCGGCGAGGTCGACGATGACGCTGCCGGGCTTCATGCTCGCGACATCCGCGGCGGTCAGCAGCCGCGGTGCGGGTCGCCCCGGGATCGCCGCCGTCGTGATGATGATGTCGACGTCGCGCGCCTGCTCCGAGTAGATCTCGGCGGCGCGCTTGTCGTACTCCTCGCTCGTGGCCTTCGCGTAGCCGTCGGTGGAGACCATCTGCTCGGCGACCTCGACCGCGAGGTACTCGCCGCCGACGCTCTTCACCTGGTCGGCGACCTCGGGCCGCGGGTCGGTGGCCCGCACGATCGCGCCGAGGCTCGCGGCGGTGCCGATCGCCGACAGGCCGGCGACGCCGACTCCGGCGACGAGCACCTTCGCGGGCGGGACCTTGCCCGCTGCGGTGATCTGTCCGGTGAAGAACCGCCCGAACTCGTTGGCCGCCTCGACGACCGCGCGGTAGCCGGAGATGTTCGCCATCGAACTCAGCACGTCGAGGGATTGCGCCCGGGAGATGCGCGGAACGGCATCCATCGCGAGCGCGGTGACGCCGCGCTCGCGGAGCGCTTCGAGCAGCTCGGGGCGCTGGGCGGGGCTCAGCAGGGCGACGAGGGTCGAGCCCTTCGAGAGCAGCTTGATCTCGGCGTCGGTCGGCGCGACCACCTTGAGCACGACATCCGCGGCCCACGCCGTCTTCGTGTCGACGAGCTCGGCGCCCTGGGCGGCATAGGTGTCATCCGGAAACGAGGATGCCGCTCCCGCTCCGCGCTCGACGACGACCTCGTAGCCCAGGCTGCGGATCTTCGCGACGCTGTCGGGCGTGGCGGCGACGCGGGTCTCGCCCGCGCCTTCGGCGACGATGCCGATTGTGCTCATTTCGGGGTCACTCCAGGTGCAGGTGCAAACGAAGGTGCTCGGCCCAAGTGGAGGAGTGGGTGGCGGCCCGCCGACTCCGCTCCGGCACAGTGACCGAAGCGGGTGCCTCCTGCGGAACACTCGCAGAGCGGCGCACCGTCGTCAAATCGGAACCCCTAGCGCGAGAGGTAGCGACGCACGGCTTCGGCCGAGGTGGCGTGGTCGACGACATCCGGTTCCCCCGACGTCGTGATCGACCCGACGGTCTCACCGTTCACCTTGATCGGAATCGACCCGCCGTGCGCCTTGAACGTCTCGTGGTCGATGTCGGGCAGCTGGTCGAACGGCGTGCCTGCCGCTTCGTGGCGGCGCTTCACCAACAGGGATGACTCGCCGAACCGCTCGACGACAGCGTGCTTGCCCGCGAGCCACGGGTCGTTGCCGGGCCCGGATGTGCCGAGTTTCGCCTGGAACACGATGTCGCCGCGCAGCACCACCCGCACCGCGAGGTTCAGCCCGCGCTCATCGATCACCTCGAGGGCCGCCAGCCCGAGGTCAACCCCGTCGTCGTTCGTGAACCCCGTGAGATCGAGCGCCGACTCCCGCTCAAGGTCGTCGACGGTGTATTCGGGCAGTTGGTCGCTCACGTCTGAAACGCTACCCGGCGGTCAGCGCACGACGATGTTGGCGCCCACCTTCGTGCCGTCCTCGAGGATCGGCGAGCCGTCGGGGGCGACGAAGATGTCGAGGCCGCTCCCGCTGATGCCGAACGACCCGTTCGGACCACCGCAGCCGCCGATCCAATCGACGGCGGATCGGTAGACGACGACGCAGATGTCCGCGAAGTCGTCTTTGCGCAGGAGGTAGTACTCGACGCCCTCGAACTCGCCGACCAACCGCACGGAGCCTTCGACATGGTCCTCCGAGGCATAGGCCGGAAGATCGCTCGGCAGAACATCGGTAGAGGTCGCGTCCCGATCGAGATCGGAGTACCCCGAGCCAGACGAACACCCGGCGAGGGCGATGACGGTCGCCGCGAAGATGAGCACCGTCACGGTCCTGAGCATGTCTCGACCCTAGTGTCGACGGCTGGCCGTGGCTAGCGGCGGATCGTGCCGCTCAGCGCCGCAAGGCGGGTGAGCACGGCGGGGCGCGCGATGACCCAGCCGACGATCATCACCACGAGCGACCCCGCGAAGACGACGAGGCCGATCCACGACTCGTCGTCGCGGCCGCCATACATGTGGTTGAGGTTGCGCAGCGCCCCGGTCGCGAAGATGAGACCGACGTGCAGGATCGTGAAGCCGATGAAGTACAGCATCACCCACACGTGCAGCGTGCGCGTCGGCTTCTCGGGCACCCACCGCAGCGCGCGCGGCCAGATCGTCGAGAGCCGCAACCCGGTGAAGAGGGCGAGCGGGGCGGCGACGAACACCGTGAAGCCGTACATCAGCAGTTGCAGGCCGTTGTAGTGGATCCACCCGTTATGCACGGGCCAATCGAGCGACAGGTACTGGATGAAGGCCGACAGTGCGTGCGGCACGACATCCCACGACATCGGCACGAGTCGCAGCCACTGCCCCGAGACGAACAGCAGTACCCAGTAGAGCACCCCGTTGAACACCCACAGCGCGTCGAGCACGAGGTGGAACCAGACATGGATGCTGTGGCGCTTCGGTGGGTTCTTGGTGCGGATGACACCGTCGTTGCGCCGGGTCCAGAACGACGGCGGGCGCTTGCCCGACCCGATCTGCCACCCGGTGCGCACGATGAGAAGCAGGAAGAACGCGTTCAGTGCGTGCTGCCACTGCAACCACCAGGGGAAGCCGACGGGTGTGCCCGGTGGGATCTCGGTCTCGCCCGGGTAGTCGACGATGAAGGACTGGATGTCGGGAAGGGTGCGCATCCACTGGGCGACGAGAACCGCGGCGACGAGAACGACCAACCCGATGGGAATGAGCCACAGCAGGGGGGTCCAGCGCCGCGTCACGCCCTCAACGGTAGCGGCTGGCGACCCGGCCTAGGATCGAAGGCATCGTGACGTCGCCGACCGCCCCCGCACCCGACCGGCCGACCGCCCGTCACATCCTGCTGCTGGTGTTGGTCGGCGTGATCGGGGGCGTGTTCTCGGGGGCGCTCGGCGTCGGCGGGGGCATCGTCATGGTGCCGCTGCTGCTCGTACTGCTGCGGTTCGACCAGCGGCGAGCCGCCGCGACATCGCTCGCCGCGATCGTGCTCTCGTCGATCTCGGGTGCCGCCACCTACACCGTCGCGGGCCACACGGATGTGATCGCCGGGTTGCTGCTCGGAGCCGGCGGGGTCGCCGGAACACTGGTCGGCACACGCCTGCTCAAGGTGCTGCCGATCGCGGTGCTGCGTTGGGGGTTCATCGCGCTGCTCGTCGTCATCGCGCTCCGCATGCTTCTGATCGTTCCCGACCGCGGCGGCGACATCGAGTTCGGCGTGGCGACGGCGATCGGGCTCGTCGCGTCGGGTGTCGTCATGGGCGTCCTGGCCGGAATGTTCGGCATCGGCGGCGGGGTGCTCATCGTTCCGCTGCTCGTCGCGGTGTTCGGGGCGAGCGACCTCCTCGCGAAGGGCACGTCGCTGCTCGCGATGATCCCGATCTCGATCGCCGGATCGATCGCCAACGTGCGCAACACGCTCGTGCGCCCTCTCGATGGGTTTGTCATCGGCGGCACCGCTCTGCTCGCGTCGCTCGGCGGTGCGGCGCTCGCGTTCGTCATGCCGCCGTGGCTGTCGTCGCTGCTGTTCGGAATCTTCGTCGCTGCAACCGCCATCCAGCTCACGATCCGCGCGGTCAGCCAGCACCGCGCCGCGAGGTCAGGCGACGCCACCTAGTGTCGCGTGTCGTTAGTTCCTAAATGGTTGGCGTGTTGGGAGAATTGCTTATGGCGAATTCTCCTGCTGCGGCGTTGGTGCTTCGTGAGGGTGATCGGGACGAGTTGATGTCGTGGACTCGG
>NZ_JBASCU010000005.1:0-95493 GCF_049651805.1 Pseudolysinimonas sp. | reverse complement strand
ACTGACCGCGCGTCGCAACGACACGCTCACCGGCCAACCAGACCACGAAGCAAGGGGCGCCGCCCGGGAATGCCGGACGGCGCCTCGCCATGCCCTCTTGACAAGAAGGCACTACATATCAGTTGAGGATGAAGGGGGTGTCCTCGGCGGACTCGATGTCGCCGAGGGTGACGCTCAGGCGGTAGGTCGCCCCACCGGCGATGACCTCGGGTCGGGCGGCGGCGCAGGTGTCGGCGGCGGACCGGGTGCGATCCCAGGCGAACGGAGTCGTCGTGAGCGGCTCGTTCGGCTCGAGCTCCATTTCGAGCGACGTCGCGTTCTGCTGGCAGTCGCGGGAGTTCCAGATCGGGTCCGATCCACTCACGATGAAGTACGCCTGCTCGGCGGTGCCGACATCCAGCGTGCAGGCGACCGAGCCGGTGTTGGTGATCGACATCGAGATCTGCGGCTGCACCCCCGAGGCGTAGGTCGCGGCATCCGTGACCGGTTCGAGCTGGATGACGGCCGGGTTGCACGGGTCGCCCTCTTCGCCGGCGGCCGGGGTGCTCGACGCCGAGTTCGAGGGAGCCGGCGTCTCGCGCCCGGTGTTCTCGGCACCGGGCCGCGCGATGATCAGCACGATGATGACGACGACCGCGATCAGCCCGAGCAGCACCAGCAGGCGACGCCGCCAGTAGACCGACGGCGGCTGCGGCCCGACGGGGTTACGCACGGTCGACATGCCGCCAGAGTAAGCCCGGGTCTCACGGCAGACGGGTCGGCACGCCCCGGACCCGGGGAACCTGAGTCAGGCGGCGGCTACAGCGTGCTCTGCGAAACGCAGGTAGTCGCTCGCCGTCTCGTCGGCCACGATTGCGCGCAACACGACCTCGTCGACGGCCGCACGATAGGCCGCGACCCGCTGAAGGTCGCCGTCGACGACGGTGTCGAGCGGGTCGATCCGCTCGCGGGCGAAATGTGCTGCGTAGGCCGGGTACTGAGCGTACCGGGCCGCCTCCGCCGTGAGCTTCGGCCGCGCGTCGTCGTCGAAGGCGGCGCGCACATAGAGCACGGTCGAGGTCTCGAGTTCCCCCGCGATAGCCGCCGACCGGTCGGGGGTGAGCCAGCTCAGCAGCGGACCGTCGGCCGCCTGCGCGGCGAGGCGCCGCATCCCGGGTCCGAGGGCTCCGAGCATGACCCGCGCCGACGTGTCCGCCCGCAGCTCGGCGAGTTCGGCACGGACGGCGGCGAGCACACCGTGGCCACGCCGTGACCCCGAGCCGACCCCGAGCACCAGCCTCTCCTCGGGGAGCTCGAGCGCGGCGACGTCAGCGAGGATCTCGGCGGGTGGTCGGCGATCCATCGGGATGACTCCCACCGCGAGACGCAGCCGCTCGGTGCGTGCCGCGGCGACCGCGAGCGCGGAAAGGGCGTCGGCACCGGCAGTGTCGTTGACCCAGAGCGCGAAGAATCCGAGCTGCTCGAGCCGGGGGGCGAGGTCGGCGACGATCGCATGATCGAGGGTCGCGGCCACGCCGACCGAGAGCCGACCGGTCACAGCTGCTTCAGCATCCTCGTGTTGCCGAGGGTGTTGGGCTTCACGCGTGAGAGGTCGAGGAACTCCGCAACGCCCTCATCCGGTGAGCGCACCAGCTCGGCGTAGACGTCGGGCGACACGATGCTCTCTTCGATCTCGTCGAACCCGTTGCGGCCGAAGAACCCGGTCTCGAAGGTGAGGCAGAACAGCCGCGAGAGGCCGAGGTCGCGGGCCTCCGCCTCGAGGCTCTCGAGGATCGCATTGCCGACGCCGCGCCCGCGCCAGTGGTCGGCGACGGCGAGAGTGCGCACCTCACCGAGGTCTTCCCACATCACGTGCAAGGCACCGCACCCGATCAGGCGACCCTCGGCATCCTCGGCGACCCGGAACTCCTGCACCGCCTCGTAGAAGACGACCCGGTCCTTGCCGAGCAGCACGCGGCTCTCGACGAGCGGAGCGATGAGCGTCTCGATCTCGGGGATATCGCCGGTGCGGGCCGGGCGCACGCTGAATTCGCTCACGACGCCCGACTCTACCCGCCCGTCGTTCGACGCCGGATGTCGCGACGGACCCCCTAACGACGTAAGGGACCCCCGCGTGCGGGGATCCCTTACGTCATAGAACCCTCTATGGCGACAGCAGAGGTCAGGCTCCGAGGACGGCGGCCTTCGTGGGCTTCGGGTCGCGGCCGGCCTGGCGCCCGGTCTCGAACACGAACTCGCCGTCGACGAAGTCGACCTTCACGTGGTCGCCGGCGTCGAGTTCGGCGTGCAGGATCTTCTCGCTCAGGCGATCTTCGATCTCGTGCTGCACCGCACGCCGCAGCGGGCGGGCACCGAGCGTCGGGTCCCAGCCGAGTTCGATGAGTCGGGCCTTCGCGTCGTCCGACACCTCGATCGTCATGTCGCGGTCGAGCAGACGCTCCTTGAGGCGGTTGATGAACAGTCCGACGATCTGCAGCAGCTCGTCCTTGCTGAGCTGCGGGAACACGATCGTCTCGTCGACGCGGTTGAGGAACTCGGGCTTGAAGTGCTTCTTCAGCTCTTCGACGACCTTGCCGCGCATCGCCGAGTAGTCGGCCGCGACGTTGCCCTCGAGCGTGAAGCCGACCGGGCCGCCGGTGATGTCCTTCGTGCCGAGGTTGGTCGTCATGATGATGACCGTGTTCTTGAAGTCGACGACGCGACCCTGACCGTCGGTGAGCCGACCCTCTTCGAGGATCTGCAACAGCGAGTTGAAGATGTCGGGGTGCGCCTTCTCGATCTCGTCGAACAGCACCACGCTGAACGGCTTGCGCCGCACCTTCTCGGTGAGCTGGCCGCCCTCTTCGAAGCCGACGAACCCGGGAGGGGCACCGAACAGCCGCGAGACGGTGTGCTTCTCGCCATACTCGCTCATGTCGAGCGCGATCAGCGCGTTCTCGTCGTCGAAGAGGAACTCGGCGAGCGCCTTGGCGAGCTCGGTCTTTCCGACACCGGTCGGGCCGGCGAAGATAAACGAGCCCGACGGACGCTTCGGGTCTTTCAGCCCGGCACGCGTGCGGCGGATGGTCTTGGCGAGAACCGAGATGGCCTCCTCCTGACCGATGACCCGCTCGTGCAGCGCCTTCTCCATGAAGATGAGCCGGCTCGACTCCTCTTCGGTGAGCTTGAACACCGGGATGCCGGTCGCGTTCGCGAGCACCTCGGCGATGACGCCCTCATCCACGGTTCCGGATGCCGAGACGTCGCCCGCCCGCCACTGCTTCTCGAGGCGGAGGCGCTCACCGAGCAGCTTCTTCTCCTCGTCACGCAGGCTCGCGGCCTTCTCGAAGTCCTGCTCCTCGATGGCGGCTTCCTTCGAGCCGCGCACGGTGGCGATCTTCTCGTCGAACTCGCGCAGCTCGGGCGGGGCCGAGAGGATGCTGAGCCGCAGCCGGGCGCCCGCCTCGTCGATCAGGTCGATCGCCTTGTCGGGCAGGAAGCGGTCTTGCACGTAGCGGTCGGCGAGGTTCGCGGCCGACACGATTGCGCCATCCGTGATCGACACCTTGTGGAACGCCTCGTACTTGTCGCGGAGACCCTTGAGGATGTTGATGGTGTGCGGGATCGTCGGCTCGTGCACCTGCACCGGCTGGAAGCGCCGCTCGAGGGCGGCATCCTTCTCGAAGTGCTTGCGGTACTCGTCGAGCGTCGTCGCGCCGATCGTCTGCAGCTCGCCGCGGGCCAGCAGGGGCTTGAGAATCGACGCCGCGTCGATCGCGCCCTCGGCGGCACCCGCGCCGACGAGCGTGTGGATCTCGTCAATGAAGGTGATGATGTCGCCGCGGGTGCGGATCTCTTTGGTGACCTTCTTGAGGCGCTCTTCGAAGTCACCGCGGTAGCGGGATCCGGCGATGAGCGAGCCGAGGTCGAGCGTGTAGAGCTGCTTGTCTTTCAGCGTCTCGGGCACGTCGCCGCGCACAATCGCCTGGGCGAGGCCCTCGACGACGGCGGTCTTGCCGACGCCGGGCTCGCCGATCAGCACGGGGTTGTTCTTGGAGCGGCGGGAGAGGATCTGCATGACCCGCTCCATCTCCTTCTCGCGGCCGATGACCGGGTCGAGCTTGCCCTCGCGCGCGGCCTGAGTGAGGTTGCGACCGAACTGGTCGAGGATCTGCGAGCCCTTGTCGGGCGTCGCGTCGTTGCCGCCGACCGCGACCTGCTCCTTGCCCTGGTAGCCCGACAGCAACTGGATGACCTGCTGCCGCACCCGGTTGAGGTCGGCGCCGAGCTTCACGAGCACCTGTGCGGCGACGCCCTCACCCTCGCGGATGAGCCCGAGCAGGATGTGCTCGGTGCCGATGTAGGAGTGTCCGAGCTGCAGCGCTTCGCGCAGGGAGAGTTCGAGCACCTTCTTGGCGCGCGGCGTGAACGGGATGTGCCCGGTCGGCTGCTGCTGCCCCTGCCCGATGATGTCTTGCACCTGCTCGCGCACGGCATCCAAAGAGATGCCGAGCGACTCGAGCGCCTTCGCGGCGACTCCCTCACCCTCGTGGATGAGGCCGAGCAGGATGTGCTCGGTGCCGATGTAGTTGTGGTTGAGCATCTTCGCCTCTTCTTGGGCGAGGACGACCACCCGGCGGGCTCGGTCGGTAAAGCGCTCGAACATCACTAGCTCCTACGCAACGCCAGGGTCGGGAGGCGTCGTTACATCCGAGAGTAACGACGGGCGGCGGCGAAAAGTCCCGTGTTCGCTCACGGCTCAGCGTGGGTTGACAGCATCGGGATGCCGTGGGTTATCGTTGGTCGATAACATCGACTATCGATAAGGAAGCTTCGTGAGTACTGCCACCACCAGCCTCTCCCGATCGGACCGCATCGGGATGTACGCCACCATCGTTCTCGGCGCGATCGGAGCCGCCGTGACCGTGTGGGTGACGATCACCCGCCTCGCCGAAGTGCTGCCCGGCCGCGACATCCCGGTGCTCGTGCCGTTCATCGGCGAGACCGCGACCCTGCCGATCGGGCCCGGCGGCGCCGAGGTGCCCGTCGAGGTCGACCAGGCGATCGTCACGGTCACCGACCCCGCACCGGCCACGCTGTTCGCCCTCATCGCCCAGCCGATCGTCGTCGGTCTCGCGATCCTCGCCGGCATCCTGCTGCTCTGTCTGTTCTGCTTCAACCTCGCCCGCGGTCGCGCGTTCGCCAAGTCGACCGTGCGCATCGTTCTGACGGGAGTCGTCGTGCTCGGTGTCGGCTGGGTTCTCGGCTCGCTGTTTCAGACGATGGCCGTGAACGGCACCCTCTCGGCCGTCAGCGACTACTCCTACGACGGGGTGCTGTTTGAGACCGACTTCACCGCCGTCTTCGGGCTGCTCGCGCTCGGCGCGATCGGCGCTGCCTTCCAGATCGGGCACCGCCTGCAGCGCGAGGCCGAAGGGCTCGTCTGATGGGCACCACCACGAAGCGGATGGCGAACCTCGTCGAGAAGACGATCCTCGGGTTCGTCGCGGGAGCAGCAGGGGCGATCGGCGTGCTCGAAACGGTCTTCCTCGTGCGTCGCGTCGCCGAACTGGCGGCGTCCGACCCGACGACGATCTCGGGCGTCCGGCTTGCCGAGCCGGTTCCGGCCGATGTCGGCGGATCAGCGGCTGTCGTCTCCGCTGAATACGACACGGTCACCCTCGTCATCGAAGGCCTGTCCGACGCCGCTCGGGGCGCGCTCATCGCGGCGATCGTGCTGGGCTCGCTGCTCACGATCGGGATCTGCATGGTGCTCGTCTGGCTGTGTCTCCGGGTATTCGTGGGCAAGCCGTTCGTGCGATCGGCGACCTGGGGCGTGGCGGGTGTCGCGATCCTTGTCCTACTCGCAGGACTCGTCGCCCCCTTCCTCCGCGGCATCGCGAGCACCGAAGCCGTCGCGCAAGTCGGTGCCGACGGCGCCCTGCTCATCGCCGAGCTCAACCTCGCCCCACTCGGCTGGGCCTCCGCGCTCATCGTCATCGCCGGGGCGTTCGAGATCGGCCAACGCCTTCAGCGCGACACCGAGGCGCTCGTCTGATGGCTCCCGCCGACGATGAGGATGCCGGCCGCATCCACTGCCGCCTCGACGAACTGCTCGCCGACCGCGGGATGACGCTGACCCGGTTGTCGGAGCTGGTGGGCGTGAGCCTGGTGAACCTCTCGGTGCTGAAGAACGACCGGGCACGCGCCATCCGCTTCTCGACCCTCACCGCCATCTGCGACGCGCTCGACTGCTCGGTCGGCGACCTGCTCGTCGTGAGGTCGGGCTAGCCCTTCGGGTTCGACGCTTTGCCGTCGAGCCAGAGCTCGTCGGTGGGGTCGCTGTGCGCGGTGCCGCTCTCGACGTGCTTCGACGAGATCTTCGGACCCTTCGTGATGACGTGCACGAGCGCCATTCCGTGGCCACGACCCAGTCCGAAGTCCTCCGCGAGCCACGCGAGGATGGGGCCCGCCTTGGTGTTCGCGTCGAAGCCCTTCTGGGCGGCGAGCGCGAGGAACTGCCGTGGGGCGAGGCCGGTCTTCTCTTCGATGTTGTCGAGGTACGCCTGGAATGACATGCCGGAAGGCACTCCGCCGCCGCTCCTTCCCAGCTTGTGGGATGCGGGATTTTTTCCCCGATCGACGGGCTCCACACCGCCGCCATCGCCGCGACGCGCATGATCGCGTGCATGCAACACTCTCCGTCTCGCATGCAGGCGGGCTACCCTGAAAGCATGGGAACGACGGTGCAAATCAGAAACCTGAGCGATCAAGTCACCCAGAAACTGAAGGCGAAGGCCGCTGCAGCCGGGCTCTCGCTCTCGGAGTACCTCCGGCGCGAGCTCACCGAACTCGCCGATGAGATCGCTCTTGAGGAGCGGTGGGACGCATTCGTGGGAAACGGGATCCAGATGTCGCGCGACGAGATCATCGACGCGATCCACGCCGACCGCAAATGGGAGTAGCCGGCGCGGTCGTGGATGCCTCGATCATCGTCGAGGCAACGGTCGGTCGAGGAGGCGCGCGCTTCACCGCGCGGGCAGCCCTGCGTCAGCCCCTGGCAGCTCCCGAATTGCTCGATCTCGAAGTCGCATCCGCACTACGCCGAGCCGTTCATCAACGACGACTGGAGATCGGCGAGGCGGACGCCGCCATACGAGGCTTGACCGCGCTGCCGCGCTTGGCCCGATTCCCCCACGTCCCGCTGCTGCCGCGCGTCTGGGCCCTCCGCGACAACATCTCGACCTACGACGCGTCGTATGTCGCGCTGGCGGAGGCGCTCGGCATCCCTCTGGTGACCGCCGACCGGCGACTTGCCCGGGCCGCCGAGCCGTACTGCGCTGTCGTGTTCGTCGAGTGAGTCGCCCGCAACACACGGGACCTTTGACCCTCTGACGGCGAAGTCGCCGAGCGTAGCTTCGGGACGAGGATCGCGGCCGATCATTGGCGCGGCCATCCGCACGCGAAAGGTGACGGCAATGAAGGCACTGGTTTACAAGGGTCCCGGCGAGAAGTCGTGGGAGGACGTGCCCGACCCGGTCATCCAGCAACCGACCGACATCATCGTGAAGATCGACGCGACGACGATCTGCGGCACCGACCTGCACATCCTCAAGGGCGACGTGCCGGCGGTGACGCCGGGCCGCATCCTCGGTCACGAGGGTGTCGGCACGATCACCGAGATCGGTGCGGCGGTCACGACGCTCAAGGTCGGCGACCAGGTGATCCTGTCGTGCATCTCGGCCTGCGGCAAGTGCTCGTACTGCAAGAAGGGCGTATTCTCGCACTGCCTCGGCGACGAGGGCGCGTCGGGCATCGGCTGGATCTTCGGGCACCTCATCGACGGCACCCAGGCTGAGTACGTGCGGGTTCCCTACGCCGAGACCTCGGTCTACGTGCTGCCGAAGGAGGTCTCCCCCGAGTTGGGCTGTGTGCTCTCCGACATCCTGCCGACCGGTCACGAGATCGGCGTGCAGTACGGGGCGATCAAGGCCGGGGATGTCGTCGCCGTCGTCGGCGCGGGGCCCGTCGGTCTCGCCGCGATCGCGACCGCCGGCCTCTACGGACCGTCGCGCGTCATCTCCGTCGACCTCGACGCCAACCGCACCGCAGCCGCGAAGAAGTTCGGTGCGACGGATGCCGTCGTCTCGAGCGACGCGGACTGGAAGCAGCAGGTGTTCGCCCTCACCGACGGACTCGGCGTGGATGTCGCGATCGAAGCCGTCGGCATCCCGGCCACCTGGCAGATGTGTCTCGACATCGTGCGCCCCGCCGGACATGTCGCCAACGTCGGCGTGCACGGCAAGCCCGTCGAGCTCGCCCTTCAGGACCTCTGGATCTCGAACATCACCATGACGATGGGGCTCGTGAACACGAACACCCTCGGCACGCTGCTCAAGATGGTGGCGCAGAACAAGATCCCGGCAGCCGAGTTCATCAGCCACCGGTTCGCCCTCGGCGACATCCTCGAGGCCTACGACGTTTTCGGTCGCGCGGCCGAGACGAAGGCGCTCAAGGTCATCCTCACTGCCTGATCGCCACGGACGCCCTCAGAACGCGTCGGGGCGCGCGAACTCGAAAGCGCGGGCGCCGGGCGAGAGCAGGGTCGCCGTGCGGCTGACGGCGACGTCGATGCGCGAGCGCAGATCGGCGGATGTCACCCGGTAATCCTCGAAGTCGCTCTCGTTGGCGAAGATGCCGAGCGGCAGGGTGAGCGCCTGGAAGAACCCGAACAGCGGGCGCATCTGGTGCTCCACGAGCAGGGCGTGCCGGTCGCTGCCGCCCGTCGCGGTGAGCACGATCGGTTTGTCGACGAGGGCGTACTGCCCGACGTGGTCGAAGAACAGCTTGAACAGCCCCGTGTAGGTGGCCCGGTAGGCCGGGGAGCCGACGACGATGACATCCGCCGCCTCCACCGCCTCGAGGGCGCGCACGGCGTCGGATCCGAGGTTGCCGCGGAACGGTCCCGCCCCGAGGTCGCCGAGCAGCGGCCCCAGCTCGATCACCGTCGCGTGACCGCCCAGCCGCGACGCGAACGCCTCGGCCACCTCGGTGACGAGCGCCGTCGTGCGGGAGGGTTTCGTCGGGCTACCGCTGACGCCGACGACCGAGACCGGGCGGGTCGACCCTGCCTCCGACATCAGAAGGACGCCACGTTGCCGGCCGAGAGCCGTAGCGACTCGACCGGGTTGTCGAGGTTGGCGCCGCCGCGGTAGCGGGCCGCCGTGTGCCGCTCGGGCAGCCGGTCGCCCGCGCCGAACAGCCGTTGCCGCAGCGTCGTCGGGGCCCCGCCGGCTTCGGGCAGACGGCCGCGCTTGCGCAGCTCGGGCACGACGAGCTCGGCGAAGTCCCGGGCCGTGTCGAACGAGTGGTACTGCCGCAGGTTGATGCCGTCGAGCCCGTCTTCGTCGAGCCACTTCTCGATCGCGTCGGCCACCGTCTTCGGGGTGCCGACCGCGAGGAAGCGGTCATCCCGCGACCCGCCGATGAAGTCGAGCGCCTGCCCGACCTTCTTGTCCAGCGGCAGGAACGGCACCGCGCTGGGCAGCACCTCGGCGCGCAGCAGCGCCTCGCGCACCGTGATGTCGCGCGGGAACGCGGTGAGGTCGACCGGCAGGCTGTGGTGGGCCAGTATGCCGTCGAGGCTCGTGTGCTGCTGGTACAGACGGTGCTTGTCGGCGGCCTCCTCGTCGGTGCGGCCGACGATGACTCCCGCCATCGCGATGAACTTCACGTCGTCGGCTTCCCGTCCGTGGCGCACGGCGGCGGAGCGCATCCCGTCGGCGGCCTTGCGGAACTCCTCAGAGGTGCGGCCCCCGGTGAAGACCACCTCGGCATGCCGGCCGGCGAACTCGATGCCGGCGGGCGACCCGGTGGCCTGGAAGATCACCGGGGTGCGCTGCGGCGACGGATGCACGATGTGCGGCCCCGAGACCCGGTGGCGCTCGCCGACGTGGTTGATGTAGCGCACCTTCGCCGGATCGGTGAAGATCGCGTTCTCGCGGTCGTCGATGACCGCGCCGTCGTCCCACGAGCCCTCCCACAGCTTGTAGAGCACGTCGAGGTACTCGTCGGCGTACTCGTACCGCAGGTCGTGCGGCACCTCGCCCGCGAGCCCGAAGTTGTGCGCGGCGTTGGGCAGGTACGAGGTGACGACGTTCCAGCCGACCCGGCCCTTGGTGAGGTGGTCGAGCGTCGACATGCGCCGCGCGAACGCGAACGGCGGCTCGTAGGTGGTCGAGAACGTCACGCCGAAGTGCAGGCGCTCGGTCACCGCGGCCATCGCCGGGATGAGCAGCAGCGGGTCGAGGTTGGGGCTCTGCAGCCCTTCCCGCAGCGCGGTCTCGGGCCCGCCGCGGAACACGTCGTAGGCCCCGATAACGTCGGCGAGGAAGATGCCGTCGAAGCCCCCTTGCTCGAGAATCTGCGCGAGCTCGGTCCAGTAGCTGAGTTCGGCGAATCGGTGCCGGTTGTTCTCGGGCAGCGGCCAGAGGCCGTGGGTGATGTGACTCACGCACGCCATCTCGAACAGGTTGAGGAAGAGCTGCTTGGGCTCAGCCATGGTGGTGCCTTTCTGGGCCGTACGGGAAAGCGGGAATGGATGCGATCAGCTCGCGGGTGTAGGGCTGCTGCGGTCGCAGGAAGACCTCGTCCGGCGTGCCCTCTTCGACGACGACACCGTCTTTCATCACGAGGATGCGGTCGCTGAGGTGGCTGATGACGCCCAGATCGTGCGAGATGAACAGGTACGAGACGCCGGCCGATTCGCGCAGGGCGACGAGCAGGTCGAGGATCTGCGCCTGGATGGTCACGTCAAGCGCCGAGACGGCCTCATCGAGCACGATGACCGTAGGGCGGGGCGCGAGGGCGCGGGCGATCGCAACGCGCTGACGCTGGCCCCCCGACATCCGCAGCGGGAAGCGGCGCGCGACGCCGGCCGGGAGGCCGACCTGCTCCAACAGTTCGTGCACCCGCGCGCGGCGAGCGGCCGAGGTCGCGAACTCACCCGCGGGGAGGGCGTCGAGCAGGATGCGCTCGACGTTCCACCGCGGATCGAACGAGCTCAGCGGGTCCTGGTCGACGACCGAGATCAGCCCCCGCCGCAGGCGACGACGCGTCTCCGGCTGCGGCGCCCAGTCCTCGCCGAGCAACTGAACCGTTCCGCCGTCGAGGTCTTCGAGGCCGAGCGCGAGCCGGGCGGTCGTGCTCTTGCCCGAGCCCGACTCCCCGACGATGCCGAGGGTCTCGCCGGCGAACAAGTCGAACGAGACGCCGTCGACCGCAGTGCTGGCGCGCCCGTCGGGGCCGACGTAGCGCTTCACGAGGCCACGGGCGCTGAGCACCGGCATATCCGGGTCGCGCGGCAGACGTGCGGGCGTCGACCCGACATGGGGCACGGGGGCGTTGCTCAGAGTGGTGCCGCGGGTGTCGGCCCCGGGCACCGCGGCGATGAGCGCGCTGGTGTACGGATGCTGGGGAGCTCCGAGCACCTCGGACGCCGGCCCCTGCTCGACGACCTCGCCGGCGCGCATCACCAGGATGTGGTCGGCGAGCTGCGCGACGACGGAGAGGTCGTGACTGATCAGCAGGATCGAGGCGCCCCTCGCCTTCATGCCGGCCAACTGGTCGAGCACCTGCGCCTGCACGGTGACATCGAGCGCCGTCGTCGGCTCGTCGGCGATCACGATGTCGGGCTCGAGCGCGATCGCCGACGCGATGAGAGCGCGTTGCCGCAGGCCACCCGAGAGCTCGTGCGGCCGTTGCCGGGCCCGCAGCGCCGCATTCGGCACCCCGACGCGGGTGAGCAGGTCGAGCACGCGCGCGCGACGGGTGGCACGGTCGCCCCAGCCGTGTACGCGCAACGACTCGGCGATCTCGCGGCCGACGGGACGCAGGGGGTCGAGCGAAACGAGGGCGTCTTGAAGGATGAACCCCACCTCGCGACCGCGCACCCGGCGCCAATCCCTGGCCGTGAAGGCCTGCACGTCGGCTCCGTGCAGTTGCAGCTCGTCGGCTTCGACGATCGAGCCGCGCCCGGCGAGCCCGACCAGGGCCCGCGCGGTGACGCTCTTGCCCGACCCCGACTCGCCGACGATCGCGACGCACTGCCCCGGCTCGAGATCGAACCCGACGCCGGCGACGACATCCCGCCGCACCCCGTCGGGCTGGAACGCGACCCGCAGGTTGCGCACCCGCACCCGCGGCCCGGCGTCTCCTGCCAGCTCCCGCTCGAGATCGTCGAGCTCGACAACATCCAGAATGCTCATGACTTCTCCCCTCGTTCCAGCCCCGCCTGCACATGCCGGCCGATCGTTGTCGCGGTCAACGCGAGCGCGACGATGACGAGACCGGGGATGACGACGAGCCAGCCGGCCTGCACGATGTACGAGCGTCCGGCATCCAGCAGCGCGCCCCACTCCGACGCCGGCGGTGCGACCCCGAGCCCGAGGAACGACAGGCTCGACGCCCAGACGATCGACTGGCCGACCGAGAGCGCGAAGATCGCGACGAGCGGCCGCAGGGCGTTCGGCAGGATGTGGCTGCGCACGATCCGCGAGCGGGAGTGGCCGAGCGCGACCGCCGCGCGCACGTAGCCGGAGTCCTTCGCGGTCAGGATCTGGCCGCGCACCATACGGGCGTACCCGGGAGCCGTTCCGAGGCCGACGGCGAAGATCTGGGTGAGGGCCGACGGGCCGGCGATCGCGACCAGCAACAGGGCGAGCAGCAGTGCCGGGAAGGCGAACAGGATCTCGACGAACCGGTCGACGGTCGCCCGCACCGGGCGCGGGCCGAGGGCCGCGAGCGACCCGAGCAGGATGGCGCCGGCGAGTCCGACCGCCGCCGCGCCGAGCCCGATGAGCACCGACTCCCGGGCGCCCCAGATGACGCGGCTGTACAGGTCGCGGCCCGACTCGTCGGTGCCGAACCAGTGCGCCGCAGAGGGTGCCTGCAGCGAGGCGGGGTAGTCGAGCGCGAACGGGTCGTGCGTCGCGAGTGCCTGCGGGGCGATGACGGCGATCGCGAGGATGCCGAGGAAGAGCAGCGCGGCGACGAGGGTCCACGGCAAACGACGCAGGCGGCGGCCCATCGTCGGGGTCGAGGAGGTCGTGGGGCGCACGGCGGTCATGAGGTCTTCAATCGCGGGTCGAGGATCAGGTAGGCGATGTCGACGAGCAGGTTGACCAGAACGTAGAAGACGGCCACGAGGGTCACGATGCCGACGACGACCGGGAGGTCGTGGGCATCCACGGCTTTGACGAGCACCGAGCCGATGCCCGGGCGCGAGAAGATCGACTCGACGACGACGGCGCCCGACAGGGTGGCGCCAAGCGCCCACCCCGAGAGAGTCACGGCGGGCAGCACGGCGTGGCGCAGCACGTGGGTGAGCCGCACGCGCAGGTCGCTGAGACCGCGCATCCGGGCGGTCACGACGAACGGCTGGTCGAGCGCGCGCTCGAACTCGGTGCGGGTCGCCTGGCTCATGAAGCCGGCGAGCGGGATCGCGAGGGTGAGGGCAGGCAGCACGATTCCGATCGGCTCCGACCCACCGATCACCGGGAACCAGCGCAGCCCGAGAGCGAACACGAGCAGCAGGATGATACCGAGCCAGTAGTGAGGCAGCCCTGCGGCCACGACGTCGACGCCTGTGCCGACCGCCCCGACGCGCGGTCCGCGCCCGGCGGTGAGGGTGATCCAGACCACCATGAGCACCCAGGCGATCGCGATGGCGACGAGCGAGAGGATGACCGTGGCCCCGAGTTGCTCGCCGATGACTTCGGTCACCGGCCGGAACTGCTGGTACGAGGTGCCGAAGTCCCCGACGACGAGCCCGCGCAGGTAGTCGACGTACTGCACCAGCACCGGGCGGTCGAGCCCGAACTCGTCGACGATCGGCGCCAACTCGTCAGCGGTGCGCTGCTGCGGCTGGCCGGCCCGGATGTTGAGGATGACGGTCGCCCGGTCGCCCGGCAGCAGCAGCTGCGCGAAGAACGCCACGGTCGCAGCACCCCACAACACGATGAGCGAGTTGCCGACCTGTTTCAGGATCTGTCGCGCAACACCCCGCGTCCTACTCGGTGAGGTAGGCGTCATAGAACGTCGGACCCCCCTGCGCGTGCTCCTGCCAGACGCCCCGCAGAGACGTGTCGACCGCGAGGGTGCTGAGCCGGTCGTACAGGCCGATCGAGAGGGCGCGTTCGGCGATGTAGTCCTGCGCCTCGATGTAGAGCGCGTTCTGTTCGTCGATGTCGGCGGCCGAGTTGGCATCCCGAATCAGCTGGGCGAGAACCTCGTCGTTGTAGAAGGCCCCGTTGCTGTAGTTCGGCGCCTCCTCGGTGCTCGGGCGCCAGTTGATGTACAGGATGCCCGCCGTCACGGCCGTCCAGTAGCCGACGTTGATGTCGCGCTCCTCGGGCGTCGAGTAGGCGCCCGCGAACAGCTCGCTCAGCGGAACCGGGATCAGCTCCACGTCGAAGCCCACCTGGGAGGCCTGCTCCTTGACGCCCTGCAGGATCGCGGCGCCGTCGGCGTTGATGATCGAGCCGGCGCCGTAGGGCAGCACGACGGTGAGGCGTTCGCCATCCTTGGTGCGGAAGCCCTCATCGTCGATCTCGGTCCAGCCGGCCTCGTCGAGGAGGTCGTTCGCCTTCTCGGGGTCGTAGTCGTACCAGTCGGCCGCCGCCTGGCTGTAGCCGGGGGTGGTCTGGCTCACGCCGCCGTTGCCCTCGTAGGGGATGACGCCCTGGCCGATGGCTTCGACGGCCGCCCGGCGGTCGAGGCTGTAGGCGAAC
This sequence comes from Pseudolysinimonas sp., assembly GCF_049651805.1. GTDB lineage: Bacteria > Actinomycetota > Actinomycetes > Actinomycetales > Microbacteriaceae > Pseudolysinimonas_A. The sequence goes on along the minus strand of NZ_JBASCU010000005.1, from coordinate 80,725 downwards.
GCCTGGCGCACCAGCACGTCGGTGAACGGCCCGATCTGGGTGTTGAACGCAAGCTGTTGGGGGCGGCCCGGCGTCACGAACTTCTCGAGCTGGTAGCCGGCCGCATCCAAGGTCTCCCACTGCACCGCGGGGACGTCGTAGATGGCATCCACCTCGCCGGCCTGCAGCGCGGCGACGCGGGTGGTGGCATCCGGCACGAAGCGCCAGACGATCTCTTCGACGTACGCCGGGCCGGTGTGCTCGGCGTTCGCCGGCCAGGAGGTGTATTCGTCGTTGCGCACGAGCACGATCTCTTCGCCGCGATCCCAGCGGTCGACGATGAACGCGCCGGAGCCGATCGGGGCGGCGCAGTTCTCCTCGTCGGACCGCGTCTCGAGGGCCTCTTGCGACTGGATTCCGAAGTAGCCCTGGGTGAGGTTGTCGGCGAGCCGCGGGTACGGGGCGCTGAGGTTGATCTGCACGGTCAGGTCGTCGAGCGCCTCGGCCGACGCGAAGTAGTCCTGAAGCCACACGCGCGCGGTGCTGTTGCCGCCCGCGACCCAGTAGTCGAAGTTGTAGGCGACGACCTCGGCCGTGAGTGGCGACCCGTCGGTGAACTTCACACCTTCCTTGAGGGTGAAGGTCCAGGTGAGTCCGTCTTCGGAGGTCGACCACTCGGTCGCCAGCCACGGCACCACCTCGCGGTTCTCGTCGAGCGAGGTGAGATTGTCGAGCACCTGATATGAGAGGTAGGCCTGCTCGATCCAGCCGCCGAACACGCAGAACGGCTCCTGCTGGTGCGCGTACACGATCGTGCCGCCGTCGACGCGTTCGCCGGAGGATGCCGCGGCGCCGGTGCAGGCGGAGAGCCCGAGGAGGGTTACCAGGCCGGCGGCGCCGGCGGCGGGGTGGATGACGCGCATGACAGAACTCCTCGAAGTGCGGGGTGGATGCCGCCACGTTAGGAGCGTTCAGACGACAGCTCCACCGGGCCCGAAACACGAGGCAAAGCCGCGCAACACAACGTAAGAAGGAGCAATCCGGCGACGCCAACTTAGGCTTCCGGGCATGAGCAACCTCGAGAAGGACCCGGTCGAGACGACCGTCGGCCCCTCTGCGTGCGCGGCTCTCGAAGTGCTCGAGCCCCGCGAGGTTCCGCTCGGCGGGCCGCGAGCGCTCACGGTGCGCCGCACGCTGCCGCAGCGCTCCCGAAGTCTCATCGGCCCGTGGTGCTTCGCCGATCACTACGGCCCCGATCCCGTCGACGCACCAGGCGCGATGAACGTGCCGCCGCATCCGCACACCGGTCTGCAGACCGTGAGCTGGCTCTTCGCCGGCGAGATCGAGCATCGCGACTCGACGGGTGCCGTCGCCCTCATCCACCCCGGCCAGGTGAACCTGATGACCGCGGGTCGCGGCATCCAGCACTCGGAAGTGTCGACCGCCGCAACCGACACCCTGCACGGAGTGCAGCTCTGGCTCGCGTTGCCGGATGCGTCGCGGCACGTGGCGCCGTTCTTCGAGCACGACGAGCCCGCGCCGGTCGCGGTCGGCGACGCCGTGCTGCGGGTTTTCGCCGGGTCGCTCGTCGGGTCGACGGCGCGCGTCACCACCTACAGCCCGCTCGTGGGTGCCCAACTCGACCTCTCCGCCGGCAGGAGCGTCGACCTGCCGGTCGACCCGGGCTTCGAGCACGGCCTGCTCATCGACTCCGGCACCCCGCGGCTGCTCGGCACCCCGATCGCTGCCGCGCACCTGGGCGTCACGCCCGTCGGTCTCGACACGCTGCGCATCGAAGCGGGCGACCAGGCGGTGCGCGCGGTGCTGATCGGCGGAGCGCCGTTCCGGGAGTCGATCGTCATGTGGTGGAACTTCGTCGGCCGCAGCCATGACGAGGTCGCGGCTTTCCGGCAGCAGTGGCAGGCGGAGGTGATCGCCGGAATCGACCCCTCAGGGCACTTCGGGAGCGTCGACGGGTACCCCGGCGCCGCCCTTCCCGCCCCCGAGCTGCCGAACGTGCGGCTGCGTCCCCGCGACTGATCTTTTTGCAACCCGTTTCCATCCGGCGTGCGGGTCTGTCACGGTGGGAGACATGAGACGACGCATCCTGCCCCGCATTGTCGCCGTCGGGGTTCTCGTGCTTGCCCTCGCTGGGTGCGTGCGGTTCCAAGCCGACCTGACCCTCAATCCCGAGAACACCGTCGACGGAAGCATCGTCGTGGCCGTCCTGGTCTCGGAAGACACCGACGACGCGCGTGAGCAGGCGCTGGCCGCGTCATCGCAGATCGAGTCGGAACTGCTCGGATCGCTGCGCGACGCGTCGGGTGTCACCACGAGCGAGTATGACCAAGACGATTTCCTCGGGTCGCTCATCACCTTCGACGACGTCGCCCTCGACGCCTTCTCGGGTCAGGGCGAGGATGCCCTCACCATCGTTCGAGACGGCGACGAGTACGTCTTCACCGGAGCGCTCGACTTCAGCGGGGAGTCGGCGCCGTCTGAGGAGTCAGAGGATGACGACAACCTGACGGTCGTCGTGACCTTCCCCGGTGAGGTCGGCGAGCACAACGGCGAGCTGTCGGGCACCACCGTGTCGTGGACGACCTCGATCGACCAGCGCCTCGAGATGTCGGCCCGCGGCGCCGCCACCCCGGCCGGTCCGCCCATCCTGCTGATCGTGGGGATCGGGCTCGTCGTGCTGCTCATCATCGCCGCCGTCGTCGCGGTGCTGCTGCTCGTGCGTTCGCGGGCGAAGAAGGCGGCCGTCGCGGCTCCCGTCGGCGAGACCCCGGTTGCTCCCGTTGCTCCCGCTGCCGTTGCTGAGACCCCCGCCGCCGCATCCACCGCGGCAGCCCCGGAAGCGCCGGTCGCCGAGGCCCCGCCGAAGAAGCCTCGCGCGCCGCGCGCACCGAAGACGCCGCCGGCCCCGGAGGCCTGACCCGCGTTTCGACGACGGGATCGCGTCGGCTCTCAGGAGCCGGCGCGTTCCTTCGCGGCCGCGCGCTTGGCGCGTTCTTCGGCTTCGACCTTCGCGGCGACGTCACGCTCGGCACTGTCGGAGCGGATGATCACGCGGAATACGAACCAGAACAGCACGCCGAACAACAGCGTCGGCACGAGGGAGAAGATGGCGTTGCCCCAGAAGTCATCCGGCATGACTCCAGGTTAGCCGTCGTGTCTCATGTCGCTCTGCGGGGTCGGGTTGACCGTTTGCAGGAAGCTTCGGTGACAAGTGGGGCGGCTGCCCTACGGAACGGCAGATTGCCGGGCATCTTTCCTGCAAACGGGAAGGTGGGTCACCAGAGGTGGTCACCTCGGATGATCGCCGCGAGCACGGCCTGCTCCACTGTGCGCCAGTCGTAGAGCACCTGCCAGTAGTCGAAGCGCAACACATGACGATCGGCGATCACGAGGCGTGCGTCGCGCATGCGATCGACATGTGGGTCGTGGAACTTCGCCCCGTCGAGTTCGACGACCAGCCGGTCCCCGATGACCGCGTCTACTCGGTCGGGGCCGATCTGTACCTGCTGTCGAACCCGTAATCCGAGGCGGCGGATCCTTGAGACGAAGAGCGTTTCGACCCCGCTCCCCGACAACCCTGAAGCCTGCTCGAGGAACGCTTGCTCGACGCGCGACATCCCAGCCAGAAGGGCCGTCCATTCGCTCGCGCTGATGTAACGGAGATTGAGAGCCGACTCGATGGTCGCGAGGAGTTCTTCGCCTCTCAGACACCCGATGACATCCCGTAGCACCGCCGCCGGCGGCTCGAACAGTCGTGATCCCGTCGCGAGCCGCGGGCGCGGGGTGTCGGCCCAGTGCACGATGGCGTCGCACACTGCCGTTTGCCGTTCGCGCAGATTGGACACCGCGCGGAGCCGGCTCGCCGATCGGTGCACCGCCACATGCACCAAGGGGATGTGGTCGGTCAGCCACACCTCGTGATGGTGCAATGCCGTGACACAGGTGGCACGACCGCCGACCCGGACTGCTGCCGCCAATGCTGGCGGTGTCGACGGCAACACGTACCAGGCCTTTCGCGGTCGCAATAGCCTGCGCGTTCGAACCGCCGCCGACAGCTGGGACTTGCTGAATCCAGCCATGCGGAGCTCAACAGTCTTCGCCGCGCCGCCCAATCGTCGGATTTCGTCATCGATGTCAGTCATCCCGTCAGAATCGATGTCTCCGCATCCGTCTGGGTCGGCCAACCCAACCTCTGTGGATGAAGGCGCCGTTTGCAGGAAGGGAAGGACACGACCGCCGGCTGCCCGGGGAAATCAGGGGGCGCGGCCCCGAATTTTCCTGCAAATGGTCACTCGCACCCGCATCCGTCGCCGGATCGCGACAGCCCGGAGGACGACAGCCGGCGACTGCGAAGCCCGGCTACTGCGCGAGAACCCAGGCGCCGACGACGATGCCGACGATGAGGGTCAGTCCGGCCAGCATCGCCAGACGGGAGGTGCGGCGATCCATCAGCCCTTGGCGATGATGCCGACGATGCCGCTGATCAGCAGGAAGAGGCCGATACCGGCGACGGCGATCCACACCGTGATGCGGGCGGGGGAGATCTGCGGCTTCTCGCCGGGGGTGCGGGGCGTCTTGTCGCTCACGTTCGAACCCTAACAGCCGCCGCTCGGAGCACGACGGCGCCGAGCAACAGCAGGGAGAAGGCCGTCGCGATCGCGATGGACAGGATGCCGACGGCGCCGGGGCCGGTGGATGCCGCGGCCGGCGCGGTCGGCGCGGCCGGCGCCTGCTCGACGACGTAGTCGTCCAGGGCGAGCGTCTCGAGCTGTAGCCCGCCGCCGTCGCCCGGCAGATCGACCGTCACCGTCCGCACGCCCGACCACGGGCCGGGCTCCCCCGAGGCGTCACGGGCCCGCACCTGCCAGGAGTAGGTGCCCTCGGGGAGCCCGCTGACCGCGAGCGCCGGGGTCGAGGTCAGCACCGTCGTTGTCGACGGCGCGTCGACGAGTGCGCCCGCGTCGTCGACCCGGCCGTCAAGGCCCGCCCGCAACTCGTAGTCGACAGCAGTGCGGGGGGTAGACCACATGAACTCAAGATCCCCTTCGACGAAGAGCGCCTCATCCACGGGGCTGACCGGAACGGCCACCGGCCCATCCGCGGCCCGCGCTGGAGCCGGGGTCGAGGCGAATCCGACGCCGACGAGAACGGCAAGCGCAATCATCGCGGGGACGCGCCGGGCCGGGTTGATCGGCACGGGAGTTTCCTTAGGCGGGGGCGGAAAGGATGGGGGTTCTCGCAGGCTACCGAGGGCGACCTGCGACTACCACCGCCCGTTCGGGGGTAGCCCTCAGCTTTTGCGCCGCAGCTCTGCGGTGGCTATACGGCGTGACGACCGCTCGCCCGACGCCGCAGCGACATCGCCGTGAACGCCAGCCCGACCGCGAGCAGACTCAGTGCGAGCTGCGTCGCGACACCGATCGCCGCACCCGTGAGTGCCAGGGTCGGCAGCTCAGGATCTTCGGGATCCTCGGGCGGCAGCGGCAACGTGACGAGCACCGTGGTTTCGGCGTCATCCTCGTTGTTCGTCAGGTCGCTCTCCGGCGTGATCGTGGATGTCGTGGCGACGTTGTCGATCCGGAATGACACCGCCTCCTCGTCGATCGGATAGTCCACCGGGATCGAGACGGTGATTGTCACCGTGCGCGTCTCGCCGACGGCCAGGTCGCCGAGCTCGCACGTCACGACGCCCGCCGCGAAGCCGCAGACGGCATCCGTGCCGGTGGCGGAGACGAAGTCCAGGTCCGCAGGAAGCGGATCCTCCAACACAACGTCGTACGCCGTGTCGGGACCGAGGTTCTCGACGAAGACTTCGTAGTCGAATTCGGTCGGCCCGACGGCCGGCTCGAAGTCGACCGAGAACGGCGCGTCCTTGGTGATCTCCAGGTCGGAGATCGGCAGGGCGGCGCACGCGTCATCCGTGTCGGTACCGCTCCAGAAGTCGATCGAGCCCGCGTTGAGGAAGCCGGAACCCTCACCGTCGGCGACCTGGCAGTCAGCGGCGTCGGGATCGAGTTCGGCCTCGACCTCGGCGGTCACCGTGACCGTGTAGGTGTGCGAGCCGAGCGCCGGGATGGTCGCTCCCGTCGCCACGACGATGTCGCCGACGCCGTCCCACCCTGCGTTGACGGTGACGCCGTTGTTCGAGGTGACCCCCGCGGCAGTCGGCAGGATGCCGGCACCGAAGTCGAGTTCGTCCTCGAGGTCGTAGTCCTCGGGGATGTTCGACCCGCTCGTCACCGTGAGGTCGTATTCGATCGTCCAGGTGCCGTCGCCGTTGTTGACCGGCGAACCGGGTGCGACGACCTTGTCGAAGGTGAGCGGCCCGCGCTGCGCGTTGGTGAACGTGCAGGTGACCGTCTCGCCAAGCCCGACGTGAACCGTCGCCGAGGCACCGTAGACCACAGGCTCCGTGTCATCGCCGGCGGTATCGGTGCAGACCAGCCCGGTCAGGACCCAGCCCTTGACCTCTCCGATCTCGCTGACGACGTAGTCGCCGGGGGCGAGCGCGCCGCTGCTGTAGGCATCCGTTGCGTTGGCGAGCGCGAAGTCGGTGTCGCTGTCGGGGTCGCCCGCGGGAGTCCACTCGAACTGGAAGTCCTGCTGGGAGCTGCCCGGCACAGTCACCTTGTCGACGACCAGCACGCCCCACTCGGAGTTGGTGTACGTGCAGGTTATGGTCTCACCGGGCTGAAGTACGAGCGACGCCGTGAGCGTCGGCACCGAGACCGACGAGTCGTTCGTGTCGGTTTCGACGCAGGACAGCCCGACCCCGTCATAGCCGTCGCCGAGCACCTCGGCGAGTGTGTACGAGCCGGCGAGGATGTTGTCGAACGTTTTCGTCTCGGTGCCCGAGTCGGTGGTGATCGTGAAGTCGTCCTCGGGGGTGAGCCAGCTTCCGGTGAACGAGAAGGTGTCATCGGCGCCCGTGACGTTCTTCACGACGGTGATCGTGCCCTTGGCGGTATTCGTGATCGCACAGGCGATCGCATCTCCGGGGTCGACGGTGAAGTCGTCGACATCGATCTCGGCCGACTCGTTCGAGCCCGCAGGAGTCACCTCGCAGGTCAGGTCGCCGGCCGTCCACGACGAGCCGGGGTCGACTTCGGCGATCGCGAACCGCGAGCCGGGGAGGATGTCGGAGAACGTCGCCGTTCCCGTGCCGCCGACGGTCGTCGCCGACTGGCTGAGCGGGTCGGCCTCCGGGTCGTCGAGCGGCGTCAGCTCGAACTCGAACACGCCGTCGCCGCCGACCGCGGTCTTGGTGACGACGATCTGCCCGGGGTCGGCGGTGTTGGTGAGCGCGCACTCGAGCGCGAGACCCGGGGCCGCGACGAACTGGAAGCCGTCGTCGGTGCTCGCGTCGTCGAGTTCGCCCCCGTCGACCTCGCAGGTGATCTCGCCCTCGGTCCAGCCGTCCACCGCGGTCTCGGCCACGGTGTAGGTCTCACCCGGAAGCAGGTCGTCCCACGTGACGTTGTCGGTGCCCGCGCCGGTGCCCGATACGGTCTGCGTCGCCGAGCCGCTCTGCGGGTCGGGGCTGATCGTGACGTCGAACGACCACACGACGCCGTCGTCGACGCCCGTCACGGTCTTCTCGAGCTCGAGGCTCGCCGGGTCGGCGGCGTTCGTGATGACGCACGCGGTGGTCTCGCCGACGAAGACCGGGATGTCCTCGTCCAGGTCCTCGCCGTCATCGACGACAGTCACGACGACAGCCTGGCCCGTGCTCGGGTCGGTCACGGTGCAGACGATCGACTGCAGCTCGAACGGGTCGGCCCCATCGATCGTCTCGGTGAGGTCGTAGTCGCCGGCGAAGATCGGCCCCCAGGTGTGGGTGTCGCCGATGCCGAGCGAGCCGGCGATGCCGTGGTCGGCGGTGCCGGTGTAGGTGTTGGTGAGCTCGGCGTCCTGGTCGTCGAGACCCAGGAGGGTGTCGTCGGAGACGACACCGGTGTCGGACCGCACCAGCTCGTAGCCGAAGTCGGCCTCGGAGGCGAGGTCTTCGGGGTCGGACGCCTTCGTGATCTCGATCACGCCGCAGTTGCTGATCGTGAGCGGGCTGCTGCCCGGGCCGACGGCGTCGATGAGTTCGGCGGTCGAGCTGTTGCCCGTGCGGGTGACGTAGCCGCCGCCCTCGAACGACGTGCAGCCGTCCTCGTCGAAGAGGTTGCCGAAGGTGAGGTCGATCGCGATCTCACCGAACGTCTCGGGCTCGCCGGGAAGGGCCGGGCCCTCCGTGCGCACGCCGACCACCGCGTCGTGCGGGAAGTTCGCCTGAAGCGTCGTCCAGGTGCCGGGGTCGGCCGGATCGCAGCCTGCGGGCGCGGCGACCGTCGGCGTCCATTGCAGGATGTTGACCTGCGTCTGCGCGCCCAGCTTGTTGGTGGGCGAGTTGTAGTTGAACTCGACGAGGATGTCGTCACAGCGCCCGGGGTCGGCGCCTTCCAGCAACTGGTACAGGCTCATGTCGCCATTGCCGGAGAGCCGGGTCCAGTACTGGTAGAAGACGTAGTGGTCGACGCCCTCGTCGTCGGTGATGACCTCGTAGGCGCCGCCCGAGCTACAGCCGTCCGACTTCGCGTTGACGTTCGAGGGGCCCTGCACCCACGGGTTGTCCTTGGGCTTGACGCTGCCCGGGAAGGCCGAGGCCGGGTCGCTGCCGTCGCAGGCCTCGGCGAGGGTGCCGTTGTCCCAATAGAAGCTCGCATCGACGATGCCGGTGGACGAGAAGCCGCCGGCGGTCGTGTACGGGCCAGTCGGCGTAAAGGTGTACGCGCCGTCGGCGGCCGGAACGCTCAGGAAGTTCCCCCAGTCGAACGTCGACTGCACGGGCGTCACGGCCGCGGCGGTCTTATTGCCGTCGATCTGGAATCCGGTCACGAGGCCATCGACGGTCGCCGCGGATGCGGGCGTTGCGAAGGCGAGCGGCGCAAGGAGGGCGGCGATGAGTGCGGGGAGCGCGACAAACGCTCCGCGGCGACGCGCGGGGGCAGCGGACAGTGCCGTCACGGGGTAAGACTCCGGTCTCGTGGGGGCGAGAACGGCACTTGGTTCGGTGGGTGCCCACTCTGATGCAGGGGGGACTGGCGACCCCACTTCGGGGGAGGGGTCAGCGCGACTCTATCCTCAAGCTGTCCTCACCTGCAACAACGGGTCTGTCCGCCGAATGGAGGACCCGGGGACCGCTATTTGACGAGCGGGAACAGAATGGTTTCGCGGATGCCGAGGCCGGTGATCGCCATCAACATTCGGTCGATTCCCATGCCCATTCCACCCATCGGCGGCATCCCGTGCTCCATCGCCCGCAGGAACTCCTCGTCGAGTCGCATCGCCTCGACGTCGCCGCGCGCGCCCTGCTTGGCCTGCTCGACGAAGCGCTCGCGCTGGATGACGGGGTCGACGAGTTCGGAATAGCCGGTCGCGAGCTCGAAGCCGCGCACGTAGAGGTCCCACTTCTCGACGACGCCCGGGATGCGGCGGTGATCGCGCACGAGCGGCGAAGTGTCGACGGGGAAGTCCATGACGAAGGTCGGGGCGACCAGCCCGGGCTTCACGAAGTGCTCCCACAGCTCTTCGACGTACTTGCCGTGGGTGGGGAGGTGCACCTCGACGCCGGCCTTGTCAGCGAGCGCGGCGAGTTCCGACAGCTCGGTCTGCGGCGTGATCTCGACGCCGGCGGCGTCCGACAGCGACGCGTACATCGGCAGCCGCGCCCACTCCCCGCCGAGGTCGAACTCGGTGCCGTCGGCCCAGGTCACGACGTGCGACCCCGACACCGCCATGGCGGCGTTCTGCACGAGCTCCTGCGTGAGGTCGGCGATCGAGGTGTAGTCGCCGTAAGCCTGATACGCCTCGAGCATCGCGAACTCGGGGCTGTGGGTGGAGTCGGCGCCCTCGTTGCGGAAGTTGCGGTTGATCTCGAACACCCGCTCCAACCCGCCCACGACGGCGCGCTTGAGGAAGAGCTCCGGCGCGATGCGCAGGAACAGTTCGGTGTCGAACGCGTTGCTGTGCGTCACGAACGGTCGAGCGGATGCTCCCCCGTGGATCGTCTGAAGCATCGGCGTCTCGACCTCGAGGAAGTCGTGCGCCGCGAACGTCGCGCGCAGGCTCGCGACCGCCGTCGCCCGAGCGCGCACGGTCGTACGGGCCTGCTCCCGGGTGATCAGGTCGAGGTAGCGCTGCCGCATCCGGGTCTCGTCGGAGAGCTCGGTGTGCAGGTTGGGCAGCGGCATGAGCGCCTTGGATGCCATCTTCCAGTCGGCGACGAGGATGCTGAGCTCCCCCCGGCGGCTCGAGATGACCTCCCCTGCGACGAAGACGAAGTCGCCGAGGTCGACGAGATCTTTCCAGCGCTCAAGCTGCCCGTCGCCGACTTCGGCGAGCGACACCATCGCCTGGATGCGCGACCCGTCACCGGCTTGCAGCGCGGCGAAGCAGAGCTTCCCGGTGTTGCGCGAGTGCACGACCCGCCCGGCGACGCCGACGACGACCCCGGTCTGCGCGTCGACTTCGAGGTCGGGGAACTGCTCCCGCACCTCGGCAATCGAGTGGGTGATCGGCAGCGACACCGGGTACGCGCCCTCCCCGGCCGACTCGGCATCCTCGATCAACCGCGCGCGCTTGCCCAGTCGCACCGCCTTCTGCTCGGCGATGTCTTCTTCGGGGCTCAGTTCGTCAGTCACGAGAGTCAATTCAGATAGAGGGAGTCGGTGTCGATGAGGCGGGCGGGCCCGACCTTCGCGGCGATCAGCACCCGCGCCGGCCCCCGGTAGCCGTCGTCGACCGGAAGGAACGTCTTCGGGTCGACGACCTTGAGGTAGTCGAGGGTCACCAGCTTCTCATCCATCAGCACCGACTGCGCGGCGGCGAGCACGGTGTCGATGCCCCGGTCGGATGCCGACTGGGCTGCCTCGATCGCGCGACTGAGCGCTCGGGCCGCCGTGCGCTCGTTGGGCCCGAGGTAGCGGTTGCGGCTCGACAGCGCGAGGCCGTCGGCTTCCCGCACCGTCTCGATGACTTCGACGTTCACGGGGATGTTGAGGTCGCGCACCATCCGCTGCACGAGGAACAGTTGTTGCGCATCCTTCTGTCCGAAGGTCACGTGCTGCGGCTGCACGATCTGCAGCAGCTTCGCCACGACCGTGAGCACGCCGTCGAAGTGCCCGGGGCGGGATCTGCCTTCCAACAACGACGCGACCGGACCGCCGGTGACCTTCACCTGAGTGCCGCCGCCCGGGTACATCTCGGCGGCGGTCGGCACGAAGACGTACTCGACGCCGAACGGCTGAAGCTTCGCGAGGTCGCCGTCGAGGTCGCGCGGGTACTTGTCGAGATCTTCATCCGCCCCGAACTGCAGCGGGTTGACGAAGATCGACACCACCACGACATCCGCCAGCTCGCGCGCCCGCGTCACGTGCGCGAGGTGCCCGTCGTGCAGGGCGCCGAGAGTCGGCACGAGGGCGACGGTCTTGCCGGACGCCCGTAGCGCCTCGAGCTCAGACCGGATGCCGGTGATCGTCTCGACGACGACGGGACTGCTCACTGTTCCGGTGCCTCCGCGTCGATCGTAGCGGCGTCGGCCGCGCCCGCCGCGCCGAGCGCGTTCTCGACCGCCGACCGCACGAGCGGCCCGAGCACGCTGCCCGGGCGTTCGACCCCGATCGCGGTGAGGGTGCCGACGGCTTGGGCGACGATCGCCGTCGAGAACTCGGTGGCGGCCGAAATGGCGTCGGCGTAGGCCGGGCGGTCGGCTTCGGCGATGACCATCGGCTCGGCACCCATCTCGACGACGAGGGCCTGACCGATGGGCAGCACCGGCGTCGGAGCCGTCACGGCGAACCACGACTCGCGCAGTCGCACCAGGTCGAGGCTCGTGCCGGTGAAAGCCATCGCCGGATGCAGGGCGAGCGGGATCACGCCGGCTGCGGTCGCCGGGGCGAGCACTCCGATGCCGTACTCGGCGGCCGTGTGCACGACGAGTTGCCCGGGCTGCCACGCCCCGGTCGCGGCGAGACCGCTCACGAGGGCTTCGAGTTCGGCGGCCGGAACCGCCAGCAGCACGAGCTCGGCACGCTCGATCACCTCGGGCACCGTGAGCACCGGCACGCCCGGCAGCAACACCTCGGCGCGCTCGCGGCCGGCATCCGACACCGTGGCGATGCCGACGATCGCGTGCCCGGCCCCGCCGAGCGCGGCCCCGAGTACCGGCCCGACCCGTCCGGCGCCCACGATGCCGATCCCGAGCCGCCCAGAACGCTGCCTCATGTTCTGACCTCGGTGGTCGAGTAGCGCACCGCGTAGCGGCGCGCGTGTCGAGACCCCGCCGCCGGGTTACTCGCTGGTGGGGTCTCGACACGCGCCCTGCGGGCGCTACTCGACCACCGAGGGGGGAGGGTCTCGACACGCGCCCTGCGGGCGCTACTCGACCACCGAGGGGAGAAGGTCACGCTTCGCCCGACCGCCAGCGGTGACTGGTGTCGGCGCCCGCGGCGGCGACCGCGGCATCCGAAGCATCCCGGAAGAAGCCTTCGGCATCCCGCGCGTCGAGCGCGCCGAGGGCGGGCGAGATCGGCCCCGCGACGGTGTGCACGTGCACATGGGCCAGGCGCATCGCCCGGTACAGCGGCCCCTGCTCGATCGCCACGCTCTGCACGCGCGGGGTGGGCACGATCGCCAGTTCCCGCCAGATCGCGCCACGGCGCAGCAGCACGGCGCCCGGGAAGAGCGCGAACCCGTTGCGGCGCCACGAGAACCAGCGCAGCACGGCCGCACGCCGCGGAGAGGTGGTGAACTCGTCGTCGCCGCCGCGCCCGGCGAGCCCGCGCTCGAGGATGTCGCGCACGGCGCCGGTCTCGGCCGAATCTCCGGCGACCAACCCGGGAAGCAACAGCTCGAGCACCCGGAACACGTCGTCACGCGAGCCGACCGGCAACACCACGGTGCTCTGCTGGGAGCTCTGCCCATCCGACGACGACTGGCGCGAGGCGCGGTTGACGCGGATCGTCCACCAGTCCGCCGGCCGCCAGAAGATGCTCTGACTGACCGCGACCGAATGGATGCGACCGGGCGGCACCGTCTCGTTGCGCGTCGAAAGCAGGCCGTAGCCGATGCGCACGCCGTCGGGGGTCGCCGCGATCGAGTACCTCAGGAACTTGAGCACCCGGTTCACCTGATACGAGGCGAGACCGAAGGCGATGGGGATGAGCGTGAACAGCGTCCAGATCATGGCATGGAGGCCGGTGACCGACAGGACGATGCCGGTGATGGTTGCGGCTACCAGCACGAGAAGCGCGAGCGTGTTGCCGCTCAGCAGCGTCGAGCCGACCAGCCGACCGGGGTGCATGTGCACGACCGACTCTGGTGGCGCGATCGACGGGTCGAGTTCGGGGGCGAGCAGCTCCGAGACGCGCCGGTCGATCAGCGACCCGGCGGGTGCGGCGCTGCCGGCGGCGGCTTGCCCCGCCCGCGCGCCCGACGCGCGACGCAGGATGTCGACGCGCAGCGCGTCGGATGCCGCATTGCCGAGGTACGCGAGCGGCACGTTCGCGTCTTGCCCCGCGACCTCGACCTCCAGCTTTGCCGTGCCGAAGAGGCGTGCGAAGAACGGCCGCACGATCGACACCCCCTGGATGCGGTCGAGCCGCGCCTTGCGGTGGGTGCGGAACAGGATGCCGCTGCGCACCTCGACGACCTCATCGGTGATGCGGAAAGTGTGCATGCGCCATGACACGTAAAAGCCGGCGACGAACACCAGCAGCACGCCCAGCAGAGCGAGCAGGCCGATGATCGCGTAGCCGCTCTCGACGATGTACCCGAACGGGTCGCCCTCCCCGCAGTCCTGCCCCGGCGGGCAGAACCCCGGCAGGAACCATTCGATGAGCCGCTCGCGCAGGTTCGCGATCAGGATGCCGATGATCGCGATGAAGCCCAGACCGCCGCGCAGCAGGGGGGTAAGGGGGTGCAGGCGATGCCACTCGCCATCCGCCAGCCCCGTCGAGTCCAGAGTCGGCTGCTCGGGGGAGGCGCCGTCCTGAGGCTCGGTCACAGTCCCGCCCGGCGGCTCTCCGCCAGTTCGACGAGGCGATCCCGAAGGATCTCGGCGTCGGCTTCGGGCAGCCCCGGGATGGTGACGTGGCTTGAGGCGGCGGCGGTCACCAGCTTCAGCTCCGACAGGCCGAACGCGCGGGCGATCGGGCCGCGGTTGATGTCGACGAGCTGCATGCGCCCGTAGGGCACGGCCACGACGCGCAGGAACATGATGCCTTTGCGGAACACCAGGTCGTCGACGCGCAGCCGATAGCCGAGCGCGCGCACCCGGCGCGGGGTGAAGGCGGCGATGACCGCATGGAGCACGAACATGAAGATCGGAAGCGCGACAAGCCACGCAACGCCCGACACGATCGCCGGAATGCTCGCGCCGACGGTGAAGATGATCGCCGACACCAGAATGCCCAACAGGTCGACGACGACGTACTTGGGCGAGACCCGCTGCCAGTCGCCGGGAACCGGATCGATCGGGCCGGCGGTCTCAGCCTCTGGAGTCGTCACGGCTCCAGGCTACCCGGCAGGGGTGCCACGTCGCGGTCGTCGTCGTCGGGCGGCACCGTGCACAGGTATTCGCCGATCAGGCCGGCCGCGAGCACCGCGATCGCCCCGCCGAGCACCGCGAGCGACCGCAGCAGCGAGTCGGTGTTGAGCCCGCCGCTGCGCGTCACCAGCTCGGCCAACAAACCGACGGCGGCCCCGGTGAGCAGCGCTCCGGCGAGGCTCGACGCCTTCGCGAACAGCACGACCCGCATCGCGTGGAACGGGTCGATGCGGGTGCGCACCTTGCCCTGCGTCGCGCGGCGGATCGGCACCGCGAGCGCGATCGCGATTCCGGCGATGAAGAGCAGGCTGAGGGCGAGGGTGTACTCGGGCTGATACTTCGGCAAGCTCCCCGCGGCGAGCGCGACCTGCACGAGGAACCCGCTGGCGGCGCCGATGGCCAGCAGCACGACGAGGGTCGAGACCCGGGTTCTGGTCACCTGCCCTCCAGCGCGGCGAGGATGTCGACCACTCGGCCGTACCCCGGCAGCTCGGCCTCGGGGTCGACTTCGGCCCACGGGCCCAGCACGAAGGTGCGTTCGTGGGCGCGCGGATGCGGCAGGGTGAGGTCGGCGGTGGCGGAGCGCATCCCGGCGTAGTCGATGAGGTCGAGGTCGAGGGTGCGGTCGCCCCAGCGCTCGTCGCGTACGCGGCCGTTCTCGTTCTCGATGTCGTGCAGCAGGGCCAGCAGGGCGTGCGGCGCGATCGTCGTGCGCACCAGCACGATGGCGTTGAGGTAGGCGGGGGCATCCACGTCGTCGCCGTCGGGCCGCACCGCGACCGACTCGATCGGCGTCGAGATCGCCGTCACCTCGATGCCGTCGGCTTCGGCGAGGGCTCGCACCGTGGCGTTGAACATCTCCGTGCGGTCGCCGAGGTTGCTGCCGACGGCGATGACGGCATCCGCCTCGATGTGGCGCAGATGCACGCTCACGGGCGTCGCCCCGCCTCTCGACGACGGAGAATCGTCACACTCACGTCGTCGAACGGCACCGTGATCGGCGCGTTCGGCTTATGCACCGTCACCACGACCTCGTGAGCGGCGGCGAATCCGAGAGCGACATCGGCGACGCGCTCGGCGACGGTCTCGATCAGGTCCACGGGCTCGCTCTCGGCGGCGGCGACGACGGCTTCGGCGAGTTCGCCGTAGTGCACCGTGCGGTCGAGGTCGTCGGTCGCTGCGGCCGGGCCGAGCGGCAACCGCACAGTGACGTCGATGAGGAACACCTGCCCGTCGCGGCGTTCGTGCTCAAGCACCCCGTGATGCGCCGTCACCCGCAGGCCGGTCAGCCGGATCTCGTCGAGGAGAGGCTCCGCCGGGGCGCTCACTCCGCCCCCTCGGTGACGGCGGCCGCGACCTCGAGCGCGATGCGGGTCGAGAGCACGTCATGCACGCGCACGGCCCACGCCCCCTGCCGGGCGACGAGCGCCGAGATGACGGCGGTCGGGAGGTCACGGTCTTCCATGGGGGCGTCGTCGGGCAGCAGCGCACCGACAAAGCGCTTACGCGAGGCACCGATGAGGATGCCGTGGCCGAGCGACGCGATCTCGTCGAAGTGACCTAGCAGCGCCCAGTTGTGCTCGGGTGCCTTGCCGAAGCCGAGACCCGGGTCGAGCACGATCTTCGCCGGGTCGACGCCGGCGACGACGAGGGCCGCGACTCGCGCCTTCAACTCGGCGCGCACCTCCGCGACGACATCGCCGAAAGCCGGCGTCACGTCGGCCCCGCCACGCCAGTGCATGACCGCATAGTGCACGCCGGTCTCGGCGATGACCCGCGGCATCCCGTCGTCGGCGAGCCCGCCCGACACGTCGTTCACGAACTGCGCTCCCGCGTCGATCGCGGCGAGTGCGGTGGCGGCGTTCATCGTGTCGATGCTCACCGAGACGCCCTCCTGCGAGAGCGCGGCGATGACCGGGATGACCCGGGCCCGTTCCTCGACGGCGTCGATCTTCGCGGCCCCCGGCCGGGTCGACTCGCCGCCGACGTCGACGATCGCGGCGCCGGCATCCCGAAGCTCCAGCCCGCGGGCGATGGCGGCATCCGTCTGGTCGAACCGCCCGCCGTCGCTGAACGAGTCGGGGGTGACATTGAGGATGCCCATGATGATCGTCATGACGCGGCTCCGATCAGGGTCATCGCCTCGGCCCGCGCGGCGGGTTCGGTGAGCGCCCCGCGGCTGGCGACGGTGACGGTGGTCGAGCGGGTCTGGCGGGCATCCCGGGCGGCGACGCAGTCGTGCTGGGCGTCGAGCACGACGATCACGCCGCGCGGGGCGAGACCCTCGTCGAGGGCGTCGGCGATCTGCTCGCCGAGGCGCTCCTGAAGTTGCGGCCGGGCGGCGAGGGTCTCGACGACGGTGCCGAGGCGGCCGAGTCCGACGACCTTGCCGCCGGGCAGGTAGCCGACGTGCGCGACCCCGCGGAACGGCAGCAGGTGGTGCTCGCACATCGACCGGAACTCGAGGCCGCGCAGCAGCACGAGGTCTCCGCGCTCCCCGTCGCCCGCGGCATCCACCCCGTCGCGCAGGATCGCGACCGGGTCGACGTCGAGGCCGGCGAAGTACTCCGCGTACGCCTCGGCCACGCGCTTCGGGGTGCGCTGCAGGCCGGGGCGCGTGGCATCCTCACCGATCGCTGCCAGCAGCTCGGCCACGGCAGCCTCGATGCGGCCCTGATCGACGGTCATCGCCGACTCAGGCGGTGGCGATGCCGGGCGACTTGCGCGGACGGGGAGTGCGCGCCGGGCGGGTCGGCTCGGAGTCGACACCCCCGTCGACGGCGCCCGGATCGACCGGGGCCTTGCTCGGCACCTTGATCGGCGGGCGGTTGCTCAGCGGCCGACTCTTGCTCGAGAGCCACTGCGGGCGCTCGGGCAGCCTCTTCACCTGGGCGAAGAGTTCGGCGAGCTGCACGTGGTCGAGCGTCTCCTTTTCGAGCAGCTCGCTCGCGAGCTTGTCGAGGATGTCGCGGTTGTCGTTCAGGACTTTCCACGCCTCGTCGTGCGCCTGGTCGATGAGCTTCCGCACCTCGAGGTCGACCTTCTCGGCGATCTCTTCGGAGTAGTCGCGCTGGTGACCCATGTCGCGACCGAGGAAGACCTCGCCGCCGGCCGACCCGAGCTTGACCGCGCCGATCTCGGCCGACATCCCGTACTCGATCACCATCTTGCGGGCGATCGCGGTCGCCTTCTCGATGTCATTCGAGGCACCGGTGGTGGGGTCGTGGAAGACGATCTCTTCGGCGACGCGGCCGCCCATCGCGTAGGCGAGCTGGTCGAGCAGCTCGTTGCGGGTGACCGAGTACTTGTCTTCCAGCGGCAGCACCATCGTGTAGCCGAGGGCCCGGCCGCGGGGAAGGATCGTGACCTTCGTCACCGGGTCGGTGTTGCGCATCGCGGCGGCCGCGAGCGCGTGCCCGCCCTCGTGGTACGCGGTGATGAGCTTCTCTTTGTCGTTCATCAGGCGCGAGCGGCGCTGCGGACCGGCCATGACGCGGTCGACGGCCTCATCCAGGGCGCGGTTGTCGATCAGCTGGGCGTTGCTGCGGGCGGTGAGCAGAGCCGCCTCGTTGAGCACGTTCGCCAGGTCGGCGCCGGTGAAGCCCGGCGTCTTGCGGGCGAGCACGGCGAGGTCGACGCCGTTCGCCATCGGCTTGCCCTTGGCGTGCACGGTGAGGATCTGCTCGCGGCCCTTCTGGTCGGGAGCATCCACCCCGATCTGGCGGTCGAAGCGGCCCGGGCGCAGCAGCGCGGGGTCGAGGATGTCGGGGCGGTTCGTCGCCGCGATCAGGATGACGTTGGTCTTGACGTCGAAGCCGTCCATCTCGACCAGCAACTGGTTGAGGGTCTGCTCGCGCTCGTCGTGCCCGCCGCCCATGCCTGCACCACGGTGCCGACCGACGGCGTCGATCTCGTCGACGAAGATGATGGCCGGCGAGTTCTGCTTCGCCTGCTCGAACAGGTCGCGCACGCGGCTCGCGCCGACGCCGACGAACATCTCGACGAAGTCGGATCCCGAGATCGAGTAGAAGGGAACGCCCGCCTCACCGGCGACGGCGCGGGCGAGCAGCGTCTTACCCGTTCCGGGAGGGCCGTACAGCAGCACGCCCTTGGGGATGCGAGCGCCGACCGCCTGGAAGCGCGCCGGGTCTTTCAGGAAGTCCTTGATCTCGTGCAGCTCTTCGACGGCCTCTTCGGCGCCGGCGACATCCGCGAAGGTGACCTGCGGGGTCTCCTTGCTGACCAGCTTCGCCTTCGACTTGCCGAACTGCATCACGCGGTTGCCGCCGCTTTGCATGCTCGAGAACAGAAACCAGATGATCAGACCGATCAGCAGGAACGGCACGAGGATGCTGAGCAGGCTCACGAACCACGGCGACTGCGGCACCTCGTCGTCGAACGTCGCGTCGCTCGCCGTGATCGCCTCGATCACTTCGGTGCCACGCGGTTGCACGTAATAGAACTGCACGAGCGTGCCCAGGTCGTCGTACGACTCTGTGAGCGTCAGGTCGACCCGCTGTTCGCCGTCGACGATCTTCACCTCTTCGACGGTGCTGCCCTCGAGCAACTCGAGCCCCTGTTGCGTCGTGATCTCGCGGAACCCGGACTGCCCGATGAATTGGAACGCGATGAAGAGGGCGATCAGTCCGGCGAGGACCCAGATCACCGGCCCGCGGGCGATGCGCTTGAGGACGTTCATGAGACAGCCAGGGTATCGCCCCATTACTGGACGCCGCCCCGGTGTTCGCTGGGCGCGGACTTCGCTATGGGCGGGGGCGCTTTCGCGCCGCCGCCGCGGTCCCAGCGCCGACGCCCGTCTCGGGCGTCGGGTCGGCTCTAGGAGGACCCCCTACGAGTACACGTGCGGGGCGAGGATGCCGATCGACCTCAGGTTGCGGTACCGCTCCGCGTAGTCGAGGCCGTAGCCGACGACGAAAGCATTCGGGATGTCGAAGCCCACGTAGCGCGCTTCGATGTCGACCTTGGCGGCCTCGGGTTTGCGCAGCAGGGCGCACACCTCGAGGGATGCCGGATTGCGGCTCTCGAGGTTGGTGCGCAGCCAGGAGAGGGTGAGGCCGGAGTCGACGATGTCTTCGATGATGAGCACGTGCCGGTCGGCGATGTCGGTGTCGAGGTCTTTGATGATGCGCACGACGCCGCTCGACTCGGTACTCGTGCCGTACGAGGAGGTCGCCATCCAGTCCATCTCGACGTCGCGCTTGAGTTCCCGCGCGAGGTCGGCCATCACCATGACGGCGCCCTTGAGCACCCCGACGATGAGCAGGTCGCGGCCCTCGTAGTCGGCTTCGATCTCGCGGCACAGCTCGGCGATGCGGGCGTGGATCTGGCCTTCCGTGAAGAGCACTTCGGTGAGGTCGCCCTCGATGTCAGTCGTGTCCATCCGCGTGCTCCTCAGCGACTCGTGCTCGAAACTCGATTCTGCCACCGGCCCGCGCGATCGAGATTCCCGGAACGTCGAGCGGCCCCTGCCCGTGCCAGTCGGTGACGAGCCGCGCGATCTCGAGAGTGTGGGCGCGGCTGAGTGACACCCCGAACTCGCTCTGCACCACGAAGCGGATGATGCGCTGCCGCAGCGCCGCCGGATTCGCGGCGAGCACGGCCACGGGCACGGCGATCCCGGAGTCGATGTGTTCCGCGAGTTCTTCGGCGACCTCATCGATCATCGTGGCGAAGGCATCCTCGTCTTCCCGCAATTGCTCCGCGGTGCGGGCGAGCGCCTCGGCGACCCCCGGCCCGAGTTCGGCTTCGAGCACGGGCAGCACGGTGTTGCGCACCCGCACCCGCGTGTAGGCGGGGGCGGCGTTGTGCGGGTCGGCCCACGCCTCCAGCCCCCCATCGGCGCAGGCCTGCACGGTGGTCGAGCGCCGGATGCCGAGCAGCGGCCGGCGGTACAGCCCCGCCACCGGCGCCATGCCCTGCAGACTCCCCCCGCCCGAGCCGCGTGCGAGCCCGAGCAACACAGTCTCGGCCTGGTCGTCGAGGGTGTGGCCGAGCAGCACCGCCCCGGCGCCCATCTCGGCAGCGACTGCGGCGAGGGCGTCGTACCGAGCGTCGCGCGCGGCCGCCTCCCGAGAACCCCCGGCCGCGACGTCCGCAGCCACGACGCGTACCGGATCGAGTCCCAGCGCCCGCGCCTGCTCCGCCGCGCGCTCGGCCACGGCATCCGACCCGTTCTGCAACTGATGGTCGACGATCACCGCCCCCGCCCGCACCCCGACCCGCGACGCCTCGAAAGCGACGGCCGCCGCGAGCGCCAGTGAATCCGGCCCGCCCGACAGCGCGACGAGCACGAGGGGCTTTCCGTTTTCAGGAAGGTGAGGGGAGGAAGTGGAAGATGTCGACTCGGAACCCAGGTCTGAGGTGACTTCCGCCACTTCTGTCCCACCGTTTCCTGAAAACGGAAAGAGACCCGCACGAACGGCGCGGCGCACATCGGCGACCGCGGGAGTCAGCCGAGGTCGAGCGGAATCAGGCATCGACTAACGTTAGACCCGCCTTTCCGAAGAACCAGGAGCGTCATGTCCAGCAGCTACGCCGTCGTCATCGAGTGCCCCAAGGGCAGCCGCAACAAGTATGAGATCGACCACGAGACCGGGCGAGTCATGCTCGACCGGGTGCTGTACACCCCGATGGCGTACCCGACCGACTACGGCTTCTTCGAGAACACCCTCGCCGACGACGGCGACCCGCTCGACGTTCTCGTCATCGGCGAGTACCCGCTGTTCCCCGGCATCGGCATGAACGTGCGCGTCGTCGGCGTCTTCAAGATGACGGATGACGGGGGCGGCGACGCGAAGATCGTCGCGGTCGCCGCGGGAGACCCGCGCTGGGACCACATCCAGGATCTCGCCGACGTACCGGAGTACAAGCGCAAAGAGATCGAGCACTTCTTCGAGCACTACAAGGATCTTGAGCCCGGCAAATGGGTCAAGACCGAAGGCTGGGGGGACAAGGCCGAAGCCGAGGAGATCGTCGCGGCCTCCTACGCCGCCTACGTTCCGACGCACTAGGGTCTCGACACGCCCGCTACGCGGGCTACTCGACCACCGAGGGAGCGCCCCGCCAGAGGCGGTTCGGCTTAGACGGTGCCGTCGTTGCCGATCACGCAGCCGTCGCCCCACTGGGCCGGGAGGGTCCAGCCGAACTCGGTCGACAGCCGTTGGGCGGCGCTCGAGAGCTGGATGACGCAGTCGACCCAACGCACCTCGACTGCTGATCCGGCGTCGGATTCGAACCCGAAGATGCCATCGGCGACCTGAGCCTCGAGGTCGAGCCGGTCGGTGACCGCCGGATCGCCGAGCAGCAGGCTGGTGAACTCCGCAGGACCCATCCCGGTGACGATCGGCACGGTGCAGCCGAACGCTCCCGGGTCGTCCTGGGTGTCGGCGACGCTGCGGCCCTCGCCGAACGACGCGATCACTCCCCCGGCGGCGACGGCGACGGTCATGCCCTCGGGCCAATCGCCGACCATGGAGAGGTCCGACGTGATGACGCCGGTCGGCTCGAGTCCGGGGAAGAGTTCGAGCTGCGACGTGATCGCGTTGGGGCACGCCTCCTGCACCGCCTCGAAGGCGTCGACTGCGATCACGCCGGTCTGCGCCCGGTTGAAGGTGAGCTCGAGGCGCACCTCTTCGCCGGCGGCCGCGGCGGTGACCGACACCCGCATCAGGGCGCTGCCGGGGAGCGAAGCTACCGTCGTCGGCGTGTCGGTCGGAGCCGCCTCGACGGGAACCGTCGCCGTCGGAGAGGCCGACGCGGTCGGCGTCGGGCTCGGCGACGGGGCGCCGAGGGCGCATCCGGTGAGCCCCGCGAGGGCGACGGCGACCAGTCCGGCGAGAGGGGTGAGCATCTTACGGCGCATCCCTCGATTGTGTCAGCCCGTGGGCCTGCCCACGTAGGGAACCAGGTCTCCGTAGCGCACATTCACGATCCGCACGGGGACCGTGGGGTTGGGCGCCTCGATCATCTTGCCGTTTCCGAGGTAGATCGCCACGTGGTACTTGCGGGTATTCGACGCCGATCCGCCGTTGGAGTAGAACAGCAGATCGCCGCGCTGCCACTGGTCGCGCGGCACGAGCCGACCCTGCGCCGCCATGTAGTTGTACTGGTCGGTCGAGGAGTGGGTGCCGATATACACCCCGACGGATGCGTAGCTCGCCTTGGTGAGACCCGAGCAGTCCCACGCGTTCGGGCCCATGCCGCCGAGCAGGTAGGGCTCCCCGAGTTGGGCCGTCGCGTAGGCGATCGCGTTCTCGACGGAGTTCGAGACGGGCGCGGGCGGAGCAGGGTCGACGCCCGGTGGCGGCGTGACCGGCGGAGGTGCGGGTGGCGGCGCGCCCGGCGGGTTTGCCGCCAGCCCCTCCTGGTATTCGCGCTCGACCGCCTCCGTGGTGCCCTTGAGGACGCTGAGCTGCGCATACATCCGATCGATGTCGGCACGCTGCGCGTCGGCCTTTGCCTGAGCGTCGCTTGCGGCGGCTTGGGCGAGGTCGAACTTCCCCTGCGCGTCGTCGGCGAGTCGCTTCCGCTCGCGTTCGGCGGCGCGCGCATCCGTCGCGAGGGCCTGCGCCGTCTTCTTGTCGTAGATGGCGCGTTCGAGCAGCGCGGCCGACGAGGCCGTGAGCCGCTCGCCAGTGCCCAGCCGGGCGAGCAACGTGTCGGCGTCGTCGGCCGACCCGAGCAGAAGCCCGAGAGTCACGTCGCCCCCGCCGTTGCGGGCGAGCTGAGCCACGATCACGGCGACGTGCCGCTCGGATTGCTCGGCGCGCTCCTGCGCCGCATCCGCCTGGGTCTTCAGACGGTCGAGTTTTGCGGTCGCGGCCTCGAGCGCGATCACGGCGAGTTCGTACTCCTCACCCAGCTCGAGCGCGGTGCGGTTGAGTTCGGTGGCTTCGGCTTCGAGGCGGATGAGGATGCCCTCGATCTGTTCGACCGTCGCCTGGGCCGCCGCCTCATCGTGGCGGGCCTGCTCGACGTCGTCCCAGCTCGGGTAGTCCGGTTGGCGCAACGCCATCGCGGGCATCGGGTTGGCGAACGCGAGCAGCAGCGTCGCGGGAACTCCCGCCGCCACCGCGCGTCGCCTGCGCTTGCCGTCCGCCATCGCGATGCTCCTAGCCGAGGGTGATGCCCTGGTTGCGCATGAACTGCACCGGTTCGGTGGTGTCGCGGTTGCCGTTCACGCGCACGATGTAGTGCAGGTGGCAGCCGGTGGATTGTCCCGTCGTGCCGACCCGTGCGATCGGCTGCCCGGGAGAGACCTTCTGTCCGACCTGCACACCGATGCCGCCGGCCTCGATGTGCGCGTAGCCGGTGCCGGTGCCGTCCTGGTTGTCGATCGCGACGTAGTAGCCCCACGAGCCGAACCAGCCGGCGTAGGTGACCACGCCGGCGTGCGCCGCACGGATGGTCGCGCCGCACCCGGTGCCCGCGAGATCGACGCCGGTGTGGAACTGGCGCGCACCGCTGACCGGGTTGGTGCGCCAGCCGTACTGGCTCGTGATGTAGCCACCGACCGGGCGAGCCCAGCCCGTCTGGCTGATCTCGCCGGCGGCGTTCTCGCCCCACAGGGCTCTGAGCCCGGCGTTGTATTCGGCCGTCGTCGCTTCGCGAACCCCGGCGAGGTACTCGATGCGGGATCGCACCTCGACGATGTCACGCTCGGTCTGTGCGAGCTTCTCGGCAGCGGCGACCGCCGCCGCCTGCGCCTCCTGGAACGCCTTCTCGGCCGCGATCCGCAGCTCTTCGAGGATGCCCTGGGCGACTTCGGCCTGGTCCCCGAGCGCGTCGGCGCGGTTGCGCAGCTCGATCGCGTTCGCGTAGAGATCGGCGTAGCGGTCGCCGATCACGCGGCCGAGCTCCAGCCGGTCGAGCAGCGCATCCGGTGAGCCGGGCGTGGTGAACAGTCGCGGCGAGAGGTCGCCCGAGCCGCCCGACTTGCTCATCTCGGCGATGACCTGCGCGGCGACCGCGTAGGCCTCGTCGGCCTCGGCCTGGGCCGCGGCGGTCTGCTCGAGCAGTGCGTCGGTCACGACCTTCTGCTCGTCGTACGCCTGCTGCGCCTGGTAATAGATCTCGCCCTTCTCGTCGGCGATCTCCTGCGTGCGCTGCGCCTCGTCCTGGAGCCCTTGCAGCTGCGCCTCGAGACTGGCGCGCAACGCCTTCGCCTGAGCTTCGTTGCGTTGGGCCGCGACGACCTCTTCCCAGCTCGGGTACTCGGCGATCACCGACGCGCTCGTCGGCGCGATGCCGCCGAGCGCGGGAATCAGTGTGAGAGCGAGGGTGGCAGCGAGCACACGGAAGCGGCGCGCAACACCTGACGGTGCCTGCGCGCCGTTCGCCCCCCGACTAGACGTGCGTCCCATGGTTTCCCCGCATCTTCCCGTCACCGTGCGCCTTGCGCCGTCACAGGAACAACACCGGCAACACTAACAACAACCTTCAACGGCGACTTGAACCTAGTTCAGGGGGCACGAACAGTCCGGCACATCTGCGGGGTGTCCGACATCTGGGGCGATTGGCGTTTCCGACCCGCCGACCGTATGCTTGACCCTCGGTTGCTGTGCGGTTCGCACCTGCGTGTCGCACTTCACGGCCCCATCGTTTAGTGGCCTAGGACACCGCCCTTTCACGGCGGCAGCACGGGTTCGAATCCCGTTGGGGTCACGCAATCGATGCTTCACCACAACTCAATAGCAAGGCCCTGTAGCGCAGTTGGTTAGCGTGCCGCCCTGTCACGGCGGAGGTCGCGGGTTCAAGTCCCGTCAGGGTCGCGGAGTGAAGCCTTTCCGCGAGGAAAGGCTTTCTCACCATCGGGAGGCTTGCCTCCCGAGGCTCTGTAGCTCAGTTGGTAGAGCGTCCGACTGAAAATCGGAAGGTCACCGGATCGACGCCGGTCGGAGCCACCATCCGAAGCCCCCGCGCAGTGGTCTTCAGGACGCCGCGGGGGTTTCGTTCATTCCGCGGCGACCAGCTTGTCGACGGCCGCCAGCAGGTCGGGCCCGAGGAAGGGCTTCACGAGGAAGTCGTCGACACCGACGGCGAGCGCCCGGTCGATGTCGGATTGCTGGTTGCGCGCGGTGAGCATGAGGATGCGCGGGCGCTCGCCCCCGTCGGCGAGAAGTTGCTCGGCGACGCCCAGCCCGTCGAGGCGCGGCATCATCCAGTCGAGCACGACGAGATCGGGCATCCGCTCGCGAATCTGTTCGAGCCCGTCGATCCCATCGACCGCAGAACGCACCTCGTGACCGGCGCGCTCCAGCCTGCGCACGATGAGCATCCGGATGTCGTCATCGTCTTCGACGACGATAACGCTGCCCATGCGGGACCCCCTGTACTGGCGTCGCGGGCGAGAGCATGCGCGACTACGGTCGCAGTATATTCCGCGACAGGGCGTGGGGAGGGGTCATGTACCGCGACAGTTTGACGGCAGCGGTGCGCCGTCAAACGACGCCGCGTTACTGGATGTCGATCGCGCTGATGCTCGTGCTCGTCTTCTTCGCAAGCGTCATCTCGGCCGAACTCCGGTTTCCGGGCGAGTCGACCGCCCCGTGGTGGCCGGCCGCCGGCATCTCGGTGATCGCGGTGTTCGCCGCCCGAGGTCGGGGCGTTGCGGTCGCCGGGCTGATCGTCGCGGTCACGACGGCCGCGAATCTCGTCGCCGGCACCCTCTGGTGGGTAGCGATCGGTTTCGGCATCGCCAACGCCGCCGAGGCTTGGCTGGTACCGGCGATCACCCGGTACGGACGCCGCCCTGGTCACCGCTTTCGACACCCCGATGCCGCGCAGTACGTCATCGCGACCGGCGGTGGAGCCGCCGTTGCCGGGTTGCTCGTCGGGCTCGTCGTGGCGCTGAACGAAGGCGACCTCCTCGGTACTGCGGCTCAGGTCGCCGCCTCGCACGGCAGCTCGGTGTTGTTGCTCGGCGCGCTCGGGGTCATCCCGCGCGCCTCGTTCATCCCGCGCCGCGCGTTCGAACTGCTCCTTCAGGCGACCCTGCTGGCCGCTGCCGTCGTCGTCGCGTTCGGGCCGGGACAATACGTTCCGGTGGCGTTCCTGATCATCCCGGTGATGGCGTGGGCAGCGTTTCGGTTCACTGCGGGGGTGACCCTGATCGAGATCACTCTGGTGAGCTTCGCGATCACCATGCTGAGCTTCCTCGGCGGGGGGGCCTTCGCGGTCTTCGCCGACGGGAATGGCGAGGTGCTCATCGGACTAATCCAGCTGTTCACCCTCGCCCTCGGTGTGTCCCTGCTGCCGCTCGCGGTGGCTCAGGACGATCGAAACGACCTCTATCTGCGGTTGAGTGCACGCGAGCAGCTGCTGCGTGGTGCGATCATCAGTTCCGACGCCGGGTTCATCGTCGTGCGCCGAGAGGACGGCGGTGGCCACCTCGTCGTGGAGTCGAACCCGAACGGGGAACGGATGCTCGCCTCCTGGCTCAGCCGGGACGGTGACAGGACGCTCGTCGACGGCGTGCGGCTGGCGGAACTCGCCGAGTCCACCGGTGACCCTGTCATGACCGACGTCGCGTTCCCCGACGGCCACCACCTCGAAATCTCGGTGAACGTCGTCGCAGGCGACGCGACGCTGCTGCTGATCCAGGCGATCGACGTCACCGAACAGACCAAAGCGGCGCGGGCTCTCGCCGACGCGTTCGTGCACGAGCGGGAAGCGGCGGATCGCCTCCGCGCGCTCGCCGCTCAGAAGGACGAGTTCGTATCGTCGGTGAGCCACGAGCTGCGCACGCCGGTGACCAGCATCCTCGGCTACGCCGAAGACCTGGCCGAAGCCGACCTCCCCGAGAGCGAACGGCGGAGCGTCGAGGTCATCATGCGCAACGCGCGCCGGCTCGCCGACCTGGTCGAAGATCTTCTCGATGTCTCCCGGGAAGCGGGCCAGTCGGGTGGGGAAGCAAACGCGGTCGACCTGCGCGCGGCGATCAAGCAGTGTGTCGAAGACCTGAGCGCGATCGCCGAGCGCGCCCACGTCACCGTCGCAGTGGTCGACGACGGCCAACGCGTCGTCGCGGCCGATCGTCTCGGTCTCGACCGCATCCTCGTCAACCTCCTCGCCAACGCGATCAAGTTCACCCCGCCCGGCGGGCGGATCGACATCACGACCGCGGCGGTCGGCGACTTCGCCCACGTCGAGATCACCGACACCGGGCGCGGCATCCCGCCAAGCGAGCTGGGCAAAGTCTTCGAGCGCTTCCATCGCGTGGCGGCAGGGAAAGACTTCGTGCCCGGCACGGGCCTGGGTCTGCCGATCGTGCGCGATCTGGTCACCCGCATGGGTGGCCGGGTCGAGCTGCGGAGCGACGGCACCACCGGAACGACGGCGATCGTCGAGCTTCCGCTGTTTCGCGAGGCTGACCTCACCGCTGGCGCCACCCCCCGGTGATCGCATTCGACCGCGGGTCGGGCGCCTCCACCGTTCCCGAGGTCGGAGGCATCGGCGGTCGGCGCAACCCGAGGCGACTCATCGTGACGGCGAGGACCCGGTCGGCGACGCCAGGGGCCACGGCGTGAAGAGCGAGGAACGACCCCTGAACCATACCGACGACCCGCCGCCGCCGCGGGCGCACTGACGCCCGGACGATGGCACGCGCGACGCGGTCGGGTTCGACGGCCGGCGGGATGGGGTGGATGCTGCGACCGGTGCGGTTGGCAGCGTGCTGGTAGATGGGGGTGTCGGTCGTTGCGGGCCAGATCATCGCCACATCCACCGGATGTGGGCCGCGACGCAGCTCTTGGCGCACCGAGGCCGCGAAGCCCGCGACCGCGTGCTTGCTCGCCACGTACGCCCACACGTAAGGGCTGGCGAGGGCGGAGAACACCGACCCGACGATCACGACCACCCCACCGGAACCCCGGAGGGCGGGAAGTGCGGCCCGCACCTGGTCGATGGTGCCGTGCAGATTGGTGTCGATGATCGCGCGGGCCTCGGCGGCCGGCATCCGGTCGATCTCGCCGTAGCCGAACACGCTGGCGGCGGCCACCCACACGTCGATGCGACCGAACCGACGCTGTGCCTCGTCGGCGATGCGCTCCACCTCACCCGGTCGCGTGATGTCGGCCACCACGATGCCCGCCTCGGCCCCAAATCCGACGCACTGATCGGCCACCTCGGTGAGGCTCGACCGGCTCCGCGCGGCCAGCACGAGGCGACACCCGTGACGCGCGAACCGCAGAGCGGCGGCCCGCCCGATGCCGCTCGATGCGCCCACGATCACGACGACCGTCGACGCATCGAGGCGTCGGCGCATGCTCAGGCCGACTCGTGAGCGCCGGCCTGATCCGTTTCGTCGGCCACCCGCACGCCGTGTCGGTACACCAGCTCACCGCCGAGGAACCCGGAG
Source organism: Pseudolysinimonas sp. (assembly GCF_049651805.1). Lineage (GTDB taxonomy): Bacteria > Actinomycetota > Actinomycetes > Actinomycetales > Microbacteriaceae > Pseudolysinimonas_A. The sequence continues at coordinate 51,755 of NZ_JBASCU010000005.1, read as the reverse complement.
ACTCCCAGACCCAGCAGTCCGATGATGCCCAGCACGAGTCCGAGCGCGGACGGGTCGTCGCTGCCGAGGTGCACCGCCCACGCGGCCGTGAAGATCACGACGGCGGTGAGGTTGAGCACCAGGTGGGTGGTGGCGATCTTGCGAGCGCGGGTTCCCGGCGTGAGGCGCGTGTAGTCGAGCAGCCCGAACACGGCCGCGACGACGGCGGCGAGCACCCCGAGGCCATAGAGCCATCGCGCGCCGGTCGTGAACGCCGCGGGGTCGTCGCCGGCGAAGGCGACGATGTCGAAGATCACGGCCATCAGCCAGGCCCCGATCGGCACCGTGACGAGCATCGGATGGAACGGATGCCCGTACGGCCCCGCGATCGGGGTGGCGGGTCGCTTCGCCCGTCGAAGTGGGGTGTCGGTCATGGCGCTACCTCGTCTCTCGTCGATGAAAGGCCGGAGACCTCACGGTACGTAGGGCCTGCTGACGCACAGAAGGGCTTGCGCGGCGGCTCGCACCGAGCTAGCGAGGTCGTGCCCGACGTGGTGTGCTGGGCGGATGCACGACGCCCAGCATCCCGACGAGCCGCACGGCAACGGACTCGCGAGCCGCCTCAACTGGCTGCGCGCCGGCGTGCTCGGCGCGAACGACGGCATCGTGTCGGTCGCGGCGATCGTCGTCGGTGTCGCAGGTGCGACTCCCGCGTTCGCCCCGATTCTCACCGCCGGTGCCGCCGGCCTCGTCGGCGGCGCCGTCTCGATGGCGCTCGGGGAGTACGTGTCGGTGAGCAGCCAACGCGACAGCCAGCGCGCGCTCATCGCCAAGGAGACCCGCGAGCTGCGCGACATGCCCGACGAGGAGCTCGACGAGCTGGCCGGCCTCTACGCCGCCAAGGGCATGTCCCCCGCGACCGCCCGGCAGGTGGCGATCGAGCTCACGACCCACGACGCGCTCGCCGCTCACCTCGACGCCGAGCTCGGCATCCGGGAAGAGGATGTCGTCAGTCCCTGGCAGGCTGCGGGCGCCTCGGCGGCGGCGTTCACGGTCGGCGGTCTGCTGCCGTTCGCCGCGATCCTGCTGCTGCCGGAGCCGGTGCGCATCCCGCTCACCTTCGTCGCCGTGCTCGCCGCCCTCGCCGCCACGGGAGCCGTGAGCGCGTGGATCGGCGGCAGTCCGTGGCTGCGGCCCACCCTGCGGGTCGTGATCGGCGGGGCGCTCGCCCTCGGCGCGACGTTCCTCATCGGAACGTTGTTGGGAGTGTCCGGCGTCGTCTGACCGGATCGGTCGGTGCGCTCACATCCGCGCGAGCTCGTAGACGATCACGCTGGTGATCATCGGGTTCGTCTTCGCGAGGGCGATCGCCTCATCGGCTGACTCGGCGTTGAGAATCGAGTAGCCCGACAGAGACTCGAGGCCCGTTTCGATCGGCTGGACCCCCTGCGGGGTAACCTCCGCTCCACCGCTCATGGGATTGCCGCTGTCGATCATCCGGTCACCCATCGACGCAAACCACGACATCCACGCGTCACCGATCTCTGGGGTCGGGGTCACGTAACCCTTGTAGAGGAACATGAACTTCTTCACGGGGTGCTCTCCTTCTTGTTCGCCGGTGTACGCGTGATCGCGGCCACGTAGTTCTCGAGGGTCTCGGTGTCCGAGCCCCAGTGCGGGCTGTAGCCGTCCAGCCAGCGGCGGACGGCGAGCAACCCCTCGCGGCGCACGGCCAGGAAGTTGACCCGTCCGCTCTTGAGTCGGCGGATGAGCCCGGCGGCCTCAAGGACGGCGAGGTGGCGGTTGATGGCCGTCAACGAGAGCCCCACCTGCTCGGCGACCTGCTGGATCGAAGCGGGCTGCGACGCGAGCACGTCGACGACGCGGCGACGATGTGGACTCGCCAGCGCCGCGAATACGGCGTCGAGCCTCTCGTCGTCCTCTTGATGGTTCACAATAGTGTGAACTATAAGGCGGCAGCGTCAGACCGTCAAGGGCCCGTGACGGGGGTGCTGCCTACCCTGGAGCGATGGACGTCATCCTCATTCCCGGCTTCTGGCTCGACTCCTCTGCGTGGGACGACATCATTCCCGCCGTGCGCGCGGCGGGTCACGAGCCGAAACCCATCACGCTGCCGGGCTTGAAGCCCGCCGACCCCGAGGTGGGGCTGCGCGATCAGGTCGACTTCGTCATCGGGCTCGTGGATGCCACGACCGGCCCGGTCGTGCTCGTCGGGCATTCGGGTGGCGGCGCGGTTGCGCACGCCGTCGTGGATGCGCGACCCAAGCGTATTGCGAAGGTGATCTACGTCGATTCGGGGCCGCTCGGCGACGGCGGATTGATCAACGACGAGTTCACGGCCGTCGACGGGATGGTGCCCTTGCCGCCCCGCGAAGAATTCGACGACGAGACGGTCGTCGACATGGACGATGAGCGCTGGGCGGCCTTCGCGGCGCGCGCGCTGCCGATCCCCGAGAAGGTGGCGACCGAGAAGCAGGTGCTCTCCGATCCCCGCCGCTACGACGTGCCGGTCACGGTGATCACGTGCGAGATGTCGGAGGCGACCCTGCGCGAGCTCATGGCGAAGCAACATCCCTACGTCGCCGAACTCGCCGCCGTGAAGAACTTCGAGATCGTCGAACTCCCGACCGGGCACTGGCCGATGCTGAGCAAGCCGGCACAACTCGCCGCCCTCGTCGCGGCGGCCCTGCCGGCGTAACGCTGCTACTCCGATGCGGGGGCCTTGCCCGACGCCTTCAGGTCGGCGTAGTAGGCGCGCGCCTCATCCTGCCGCTGCTTCTCGGCGCCGGTCGCGATCGGCGCACGCAGGTGCTCCGGCGCGAAGCCGAAGGCATCCACGAGATCGAGCGCGTGCGTGCGCAGCCTCGGCAGCAGGCGGTCGTCGATGTAGTCGGTGATCGCGACAGCACGGGCCGTTGAGAGCCGCCCATTGATCAGATACCAGGCCGCATGCTTCTCGACCAGCGTGAACCCGAAAAGGTCGCGCAGCCAGGTGAGCACCTGCTTGGTGCCGGGGTCGGTGGTGGCGTCGACGGCGTCGGTGAACGCCTCCCACTCGAGCAGCTCGGCGTGCGCGTAGGCGGCCTCGATCAGCTCGTTCTGGTTCGCGTTGAAAAGCGCCGCGGCTTTGAGTGGAGGCAGCTTCGCGACTCCTTTCAGGCGGCCGGCGATCTCGGCGACCATCGTGTGCACCCGGTCGGTGAGCAACTGCCGCTGGGCGCCGGGGCCGCGCACGAACCCGATCGACCGGGCGCGGGATCCGAAGTCGGCGAAGCTCTGCACGAACGACCGCAGACCCGAACGGTTGATCGCCACCTCGCCCACCTGCGCGGCGACCAAGCCGGCAATTGCTGCGGCATCCGCGTTCTTGAAGCCCTTCGCGTAGTCGGCGAGCAGGCGTTTGGCGACCAATTGCAGCAGCACGTTGTTGTCACCCTCGAAAGTGACGTAGATGTCGAAATCCTGCCGGAGGTGCGTCAGCCGATTCTCGGCGAGGAACCCGGCGCCGCCGCACGCCTCGCGCGACTCCTGAAGGATGTCGAGGGTCGACCAGGTGGAGAATGACTTCAGCGCGGCGGCGAGGGTTTCGAGCTCCTGGCGGTCGGCATCCGTCGCCTTCTCGCCGCTGAAGACGGCGTGGAAGGACTCGAGCAGCCGTTCGTGGGCGAACGACATCGCGTAGGTCGTCGCGAGGCGGGTGAGCAGCCGGCGCTGGTGGCGCTGGTAGTCGAGAAGCACGATCTCTTCGCCGTGCGGACCGTCGGCGAACTGCCTCCGCTCGCCGGCGTAGGTGATCGCGATCTTCATGGCGAGCTTGCTCGCGACGACCGCGGAGCCGTCGAGCGAGACCCGGCCCTGGACGAGCGTGCCGATCATCGTGAAGAAGCGGCGACCGGCGCTCGGGATGCTCGAGGTGTAGACACCGTTCTCGTCGACGTCGCCGTAGCGGTTGAGCAGGTTGGTGCGCGGAACCCGCACGCCGGTGAAGTGCAGCCGGCCGTTGTCGATTCCGTTGAGCCCGCCCTTGAGCCCGTCGTCGTCGCCGCCGATGCCGGGCAGGAAGTCCTTGCCGTCGCGGATGGGCACGTACAGGGCGTGCACGCCGTGGTTGACCCCGCCGACGATGAGCTGGGCGAACACGACCGCCGCCTGGCCGTGCAGCGCCGCGTTGCCGAGGTAGTCCTTCCAGGCCGCGCGGAACGGGGTGTCGATGACGAACTCGTCGGTCTCGGGGTCGTAGGTGGCCGTCGTGCCGATGCTCGCGACATCCGAGCCGTGACCGGTCTCGGTCATCGCGAAGGCGCCGGGCACGGCGAGGCTCATCGCGCCGGGCAGGAAGTTGTCGTGGTGGTGCTCGGTGCCGAGGTGCATGATCGCGGCGGCGAAGAGGCCCCACTGCACGCCCGACTTGATCTGCAGCGACGGGTCGGCGATCGCGATCTCTTCGAACTGGGCCAGGTTGCCGCCGTGGTCGTCGAACCCGCCGAGCCGCTTCGGGAACGCCCGCAGTACGGTGCGCTCGTCGACCAGCTTCTTCAACTGGCCGAGTACGCGCTCGCGGTGCTCCGCCATCGACTGCCCGGGAATCTGGTGGAAGTCGTCGCGCTTCATCAGCTCGCGCGATGCGAGGCGCACGTCCTTCCAGCGGCCGAGCAGGGTCTCACCCAACGCAGCGACATCGACACGCACTTGTCCACCGGGAGTCACCGCGGCAGCGCGGTCAGTAAGATCCGTCATGTTCTCACGGTACGTCGGGGGTGCCGAGGCGCGCGGAATCGTCGTCGAGGGCTACGAACCGACCGCGTCGGGCAGCCGCGAGAGTTGTCGATGCTCTACAAGCTGGGCTGCTCAGGTTCGGAGCAGTTCTACAGTTGCACTCCCGTTGCGAACGTGTCGCAGGCCCCGACGCCCTGGGTGAATCCAGTGCGGAACCACGACTGGCGCTGCTCGCTCGAGCCGTGCGTCCAGGTCTCGGGGTTCACCTGGCCACTGCCGAGGTTCTCTTGGATGTAGTCATCCCCGACGACCTCCGCCGCGTTGAGTGCATCGGCGATCTCGGCATCCGTCGGTTCCTTCAGAAGGGCGATGCCGCTCGAATCCTCGGTGTCGCTCGACGCGGCCACCCAGGCGCCCGCGTAGCAGTCCGCCTGCAGCTCGAGCCGCACCCCGTCGGAGGTCGGTCCCTGATCTTGCAGGTCGAGCCCGTTCATGGTGCCGACGATGTTCTGGATGTGGTGGCCCCACTCGTGGGCGACGATGTACATCTGGGCCAGGCTCTGGCCGGTCGCCCCGAACTGCGTCTGCAGCTGGTCGAAGAACGCGGTGTCGATGTACACGGTCTGGTCGGGCGGACAGTAGAACGGGCCGACGGCGCTCGTGGCGTTGCCGCATCCCGTGCCGACGGAGCCGCTGAAGAGGATGAGCTGGGGTGCAACGTAACCCTCGACCTGGGTTTCCCAGTAGAGGTCGAGAGAGGTCGCCGCCCCCTTCATCCGGCAGTCGAGGATCTCGTTCGCCTCTTCGCCTGTGTCGCAGTAGTCGAGCGACGTCTCTTCGACTGTCGGCTCGCCGCCGCCGAGGAAGGGCGCGAGCCCCGAGAGGTCGAAGCCCGTCAGCTGCGAGACGACGAAAAGCGCGATCACGACGAGCCCGCCACCACCCGCGCCGATGGCGGTGTTGCGCCCGCGCCGGGAGACGCGCCCGCCGCTGATGTTCGCGTCGTCGTTGAAGGTCATGAAGGAACGCTATCGGGGGTCATCGATCTGGCGAGCCTCTTGCTCTCGAGCCGATACAGCACGTGGCGGCGCAGGGGGCTCCCGATCGCGACGTTCGGGTGGTCGAAGTCGTCGATGGGATCACAGGTCATGCCCAGGCGCTCCATCACGGCGCGCGACCGCGCGTTGCCGACGCTCGTGAACGACACCAGCTCGGGGACGCCGAGGGTGTCGAACGCGAAACTCGCCGCGGCGACGGCCGCCTCGGTCGCGAAGCCGTGGCCCCAGGAATCCCGCCGCAGCCGCCAGCCGATCTCAATCGCCGGGGTGAACGGCGCCTCGAACCCCACCGGGTTGAGCCCCGTGAAGCCGAGGAACCGGCCTTCGTGCTCCACAGCCCACAGCCCCCAGCCACGCGTCGTCACCGCCGCTTGGAACCGATCGAACAAGGCATTTGACTGCACCCGGTCGAGCGTCGACGGAAAGAACTCCATCACCTGCGGGTCGGCGTTCATCGCCGCCCAGTCGTCGCGATCCGCGTCGCGCCAATTGCGCAGCACGAGCCGTGCGGTGCGGATCACGCCGCCGTGACCTCGGCCGCCGCGACAACCTCGAGCACGCCGTCGCCGTAGGCCTCGAGCTTCTTCTCGCCGACGCCGCTGATGGTGCCGAGTTGTTCGAGCGAGGTCGGCTTCGTCACCGCGATGCCGCGGAGTGTCGCGTCGCCAAACACGATGTAGGCAGGAACCCCCTGCTCGCGCGCGACGCCCGCCCGCCACTCCCGCAGCCGTTCAAACAGGCCGCGGGCGGCATCCGGCAGTTCCACCCCGGCGCGCTGCTTCGACACCTTGGCCTTGCGCTCGGGCTCGCGGCGCAGCATCACCCGGCGGGAGCCATCGAGCACCTCGGCCGCGGCGGGGGCGATGACGAGCGTTCCGTAGCCGTCGGAGCTCACCGCGAGCAGCCCCTGCGCGAGCAACTGCCGCACGACACCGCGCCACTCCTGATCACCCAGCTCAGTGCCGATGCCGAAGGTCGTCAGTTCGTCGTGCCGGTTCGAGCGCACGCGGTCGGTCTCCTTGCCGAGCAGGATGTCGATGAGTTGCCCGGCCCCGAACCACTGATTGCGCTCGCGCTGCAGTCGCACGACGGTGGAGAGCAGCTTCTGCGCGGGCACCGTGCCGTCCCATGCTTCCGGCGGTTGTAGACAGGTGTCGCAGTTGCCGCACGCCTCACTCTGCTGGCCGAAGTAGCTGAGAAGCTGCTGCCGGCGGCACGACACCGTCTCGCACAGGGCGAGCATCGCATCCAGATGCTGGCCCATGCGCTGCTTGTGCGCCCGGTCGCCCTCACCCTCGTCGATCATGCGGCGCTGTTGCACGACGTCTTGCAGGCCGTAGGCCAGCCACGCCGTCGACGGCAGGCCGTCGCGGCCCGCGCGACCCGTCTCTTGGTAGTACCCCTCGACGCTCTTCGGCAGATCGAGGTGGGCGACGAATCGCACGTCGGGCTTATCGATGCCCATGCCGAACGCGATCGTCGCGACCATGACAATGCCGTCTTCGCGCAGGAACCGCGACTGGTTGCGCGAGCGTACCTGCGCATTGAGACCCGCGTGATACGGCAGCGCCGGGATGCCTTCCGCCACAAGCGCGTCGGCGGTCTTCTCGACGCTCGCCCGCGACAGGCAGTAGACGATGCCCGCGTCGCCCGGGTGCTCGCTCTTCAGCAGCGACAGCAACTGCCCGAACGGCTGATTCTTCGGATCGATGCGGTACTGGATGTTGGGGCGGTCGAACGACGACACGAACTGCCGCGCCCCCGCGAGGTCGAGCCGCTCGGCGATCTCCTTGCGGGTGACTTGCGTCGCCGTCGCCGTGAGCGCGATGCGCGGCACTGCCGGCCAGCGCTCATGCAGCACTGACAGCGCGAGGTAGTCGGGCCGAAAGTCGTGGCCCCACTGCGACACGCAATGCGCCTCGTCGATCGCGAACACCCCGACATCCACGCGGTCGAGCAGCGCGAGGGTCTGCTGCAACTTCAGCCGCTCCGGCGCAAGGTAGAGCAGGTCGACGTTGCCGGCGAGTAGCTCCGACTCGACGCGATGCCGCTCGGCCGCGTCTTGCGTCGAGTTGAGGAACGCCGCCCGCACCCCGACCGCCGAGAGCGCATCCACCTGGTCCTGCATGAGCGCGATGAGCGGCGAGATGACGACCCCCGTGCCCGGCCGGACCAGCGCGGGGATCTGGTAGCACAGCGACTTGCCGCCGCCCGTCGGCATGAGCACGAGGGCATCCCCGCCCGCCACGACGTGGTCGATGATGGCCGCCTGCTCGCCGCGGAAGTCGGCGTACCCGAAGACGCGGCGCAGCACGTCGAGCGGGGCTTCGGGGGTGGCAGTCACGCGCCCACCCTACGACGCACCGCCGATCCCCCGGCCTCCGGGACGCGACCCGGGGATGGAGGCCGTCGCGGTAGCTTGGGGAGGTGCTGGCGATCGTCATCGGACTGGCGAGCGCCGTCACCTACGGAGTCGCGGACTTCTTCGGCGGACTCGCCGCGAAACGCACCCCCGCGGTCGTCGTCACCGCGTTCGTCGCGCTCGTCGGGCTCGCCGCACTGGTGCCGATCGCGCTGCTGGTGCCGGCCCGCCTGTCGTACGAGGCGGTGCTCTGGGGCGGGCTCTCGGGTGTGACGGGGGCGGCGGCCATCTTTCTGCTCTACGCCGCGCTCGCGATAGGACCGATGAGCATCCTCTCGCCGCTCACCGCCGTGCTCTCGGCGATCGTGCCGATGACCTGGGGCCTCGTCGGCGGGGAGCGGCTGCCGTGGTGGGGCTACCTCGCCCTCGGCGGGGTGCTCGTCGCGATCGTGCTCGTCGGGTTCGTGCCCGAGAAGGGCGCCGTGCGGCCCCGCCTGCGCGGGCTCGTCTACGCGACCTTCTCCGGCATCCTCATCGGCTGCTTCTTCATCCTCGTCGACCAAGCCCCCGCCGATTCGGGGCTGTACCCGATCGTCGCGAACCGCGTCGTCGCCGGGGCGATCCTGCTCGTCGTGCTCGCGGTGCTGCTGGTGCGAGCGCGTCGGCGTAGCGTGCCTGCCTTCCCCGGGCTGCGCGGGGCGTGGGGGCTCATCGTCGCCTGCGGAATCGCGGATGCCGCCGCCAACGTGCTGATCCTCACCGGGCTGCGGATGGGCGACCTCACCGTGATGAGCGTGCTCGCCGCGCTGTACCCAGGCGGCACGATCGCCCTCGCCGCTCTCGTGCTGCGGGAACGCATCGCGCCCGTGCAGTGGGTGGGACTGCTGCTCGCGCTCGCCTCGGCGGCCGTGCTGGCAGTCCCACCCGCGGCTTAGAGCAGCCCCTGCTCGGTGAGCCAGGCTTCCGCGACGTCGGCCGCGGAGGGCTTGGCATCGCCGGCCATCTCGGCGTTCAGCTCGAGCAACACCTCCGTCGTGATGAGCGCCGAGACCTCGTCGAGCAGGTCGGCGATCTCGTCGGTCAGCACCTCGGCGTTGAGCAACGGGATGATGTTCTGCGCGGCGAACAGGTCGAGATCGTCTTCGAGAACGACGAGGTCGTTCGCGGCGATCGACGGGGTCGTCGTGTAGATGTCGGCCACCTGGATGGCGCCGGCAAGCAGGTCGGCCAGGGTTCCCGGGCCGCCGTAGTCGTCGATCGCCTTGAACGTGAAGCCCTCGAAGCCGTAGACCTCGGCGAGGCCGTCGCGCCAGCGGGGCTCGAACTCGGTGTTGGCGCCGAGGGTGATCTCAGCCGACAGCGGGGCGAGGTCGCCGATCGTCGTGAGGTCGTTGGCCTCCGCGAACTCCGCGGTCACGACGAGCGCATCCGAGTCCTCACCCGGCGCGGCCTCCGTGACAGCCAGCCCGAGCGGTTCGAGAGCCGCGGGGAGCGCCGCCTCGACGTCTTCGGCCGACGTCTCCTGGGCATCCGGGTTCGCGTAGACCAGCGCGTTGCCGGCGTAGTCGGGGATCAGGTCGATCGACCCGTCTTGCAGCGCGGCGATGAAAGTTTCGCGCGAGCCGATGCCGGCCTCGTATTCCACCTCATAGCCATTCGCCGCGAGCACCTGTCCGTAGATCTGCGCGAGCAGCTCGCTCTCGGGGAATGCCTGGTTGCCGATCGTGATCGTGTCGCCGGTGTCGCCGCCGTTCCCTGAGTCGAGCGGGTCGGCCGTCGCGCAGCCGGCGAGCACGAGCGCGCCGACCCCCAGCGACAGCGCGCCGACAGCGGCGCGCTTCATGGTGCGAGAGAACATCCGATTCATCCTTCCGTGACGGGTGTCCGGGTGGCATCGAGCGACCGGGACGGCCGCTGCGCGGTACTGCCGGTGGTGCTTGTGGTGCGCGGGGCACCGATTCGCGTCTCGCCGCGGAACACCCCGCGCGGCGTGACGAGCTTTTGGGCGACGGCGAGGAGCGCGTCGAGGAGCAGGGCGAGGGCGGCGACGAGGAGCGCGCCCACCACGGCACGCGTGTAGTCGCGCACCTGGATGCCCTCGATCAGGTACCGGCCGAGTCCGCCCTGCGCGACGTAGGCCGCGATGGTCGCCGTGGCGACGACCTGGAGGGTCGTCGCCCGCAGCCCGCCGACAAGCAGCGGAAGCGCGAGCGGGAGTTCGACGCGGGTGAGGATCTGCCACTCCGTCATCCCCTGCGCGCGGGCGGCGTCGATCGTCTGGCGGTCGACCGCCTCGACTCCCGAGTAGGCCCCCGCGAGAAGCGGCGGAACGGCGAGGATGACGAGCACCGCGATCACGGGGCCGAGGCTCAGCCCCAGCCCGAAGTTGATGCCGATCAGTACGAACAGGATCAATACCCCGAACGTCGGAAGCGCGCGAGCGGCGCCGGTGAAGCCGATGACGAAGGCCCGCCCGCGACCGCTGTGGCCGATCAGCAACCCGAGCGGGACGGCCACCGCCGCCGCGATGAGGACGCTCAACCCGGTGATCCCGAGATGCTGAAGTAGTCGCGCGCCGATACCGGTGGATCCGGCCCAGGACTCACCATCGAAGATGAAGGCCAGCGCTTCCAGCAGGAAGGTCATGCGGTCCTCGCCTTCACGAGAGCATTCCGCGTCGGAGGTGTCGAGCGTCGGGACCAGGGCATCAGCAGGCGGCCGGCGATCACGAGAATCGCGTCGAAGAGCAACGCGAGAAGCACCGTGAAGACGATGCCGATGACGATCTCCTCGATGAAGTAGCGCTGGAAGCCGTTGGTGAACAGGTACCCGAGGCCACCCGAACCGATCAGGGCCGCGACACTCAGCAGGGAGACGGTGCTGACCGACACCACCCGCAGGTTGGCGAGGAGCACCGGTCCGGCGAGCGGTAGTTGCACCCGCCAGAATCGCGACGTCGCCGAATAGCCCTGCGCGGTCGCCGATTGCAGCACGTCACCCGAGACGCTGCCGAACGCGTCGACGGTGCCGCGCAGCATCATCGCGATGGCGTAGATCGTGAGGGCGACGACGACATTGAGATCGTCGAGGATGCGCGTGCCGAGCACGACGGGCAACACGACGAAGAGCGCGAGTGACGGAATCGTGTAGAGCACGTTGAAGACACCGACCAGGATGCCGCGGAGCCACGTAAGGCGGCTCGCGATCCAGCCGAGCGGAAGGGAGGCTGCGAAACCGATGAGGATCGGGATGGCCGAGAGCCGAGCGTGTTCCGCAGTGAGCTCCAGGACGAGATCCAGGTTGTTCCACAGCCAGGTCATCAGGCGTCGCCCGCCTGGTCGGTCTTGTTGGAGATGCTGCGGGATTTCGGGCTCGCATCTCCGACGGCGAGCTTGCCCCCGGGCGCCGCGATGACGCCGACCGGGTAGCCCCCGGCATCCACCAGCACCTTGTCTTCGCCCTGACCCGAGTGAGTCGAAACGGTCAGCCGCCGCTTGCCGCGGTCGGCGCCGACGAACGCCGCCACGAAGTCATCGGCCGGGGCCGCGAGGATCTCCTCGGGCGTGCCGCGCTGCACGATGCGTCCACCCTGGGCGAGGATCACGACCTGGTCGCCGAGCAGGAACGCCTCGTCGATGTCGTGCGTGACGAAGACGATCGTCGTCTCGGTCTGGTCCTGGATGCGCAGCACCTCCTGCTGCAGCTCGGCCCGCACGATCGGGTCGACGGCGCCGAACGGTTCGTCCATGAGCAGGATGTTGGGCTTCACCGCGAGTGCTCGCGCCACGCCGACGCGCTGCTGCTGACCGCCGGACAGCTCGGCGGGGTAGCGCTGCGCGAACCCACGGTCGAGGCCCACGACATCCATCAGCTCGAGCGCCCGCGCGTGCGCCTGCTCACGCGGCACGCCGGTGAGCCGCGGCACCGTTGCGACGTTGTCGATCACCCGGCGGTGCGGGAGCAGTCCCGAACTCTGCATCACGTAGCCGATCCGGCGGCGCAGAGCGACCGGCGACACGGTGGCGACATCTTCCCCGTCGATCTCGACCGTGCCCGAGGTCGGGTCGACCATGCGGTTGATCATGCGTAGGAGCGTCGTCTTGCCCGAGCCGCTCGAGCCGACGAGCACGGTGACCTGGCGCGGGGGGATCACGAGGCTGAAGTCGTCGACGGCGATCTCGTCGCCGAAGCGTTTCGTCACGTTGCGAAATTCGATCACGCGGGCTCCTTCCCCTCTTCCGGAACTATTCGGCGCGCTGTGCCATTCCCCGATTGCCTCACCCGGCGTCGAAACCCCAACGCTCGCCAGCCTCCCACCGGGCGGCGACATTGCCGACAGCCGGGATGCCACCGGCATCCTTCAGGAGCCGCGCAAGGTGCAACAGATTCCACGTCATCGCGGTGGCGGTGCGATTCGTGTAGTCGCTCTGCGGCCCGCCCGAGTCGTCGTCGAGGTAGCTCGGGCCCGGCCCGATCTCGCCGATCCACCCGGTCTCCGCCGCCGGGGGAATCGTGTAGCCGATGTGTTGCAGGGCGTAGAGCAGGTGCCTGTTCACGTTCTTCACGCCGTCCTCGTTGCCCGTCGCGATCGCCCCGGCGACCTTGCCGTAGAACACCGGCTGCCCCGCCGCGTTGGTCTCGTCGGTCATCGCGTAGAGACGCTCGATGAGACGGCGACAGACCGACGACACCTCGCCCAGCCAGATCGGCGTGCCGATCACGAGGATGTCGGCATCCCGAACCTTCGGCCAGAGCTCGTCGGGCCAGGCATCCGCTGCCCACCCCTGCACGCGCATGTCGGGTTGCACGCCCGGCGCGACGTCGAAGTCGACGAGGCGCACCGATTCGACCGCCACCCCCTGCTTCTCGGCGAGCGCGATGGTGCGATCCATGAGTCCGTGCGTATTGCTGAGGTGCGGGCTGCGGGTGAGCGTGCAGTTCAGGTAGAGCGCCGAGAGGTCGCCGTAGCTCGTCATGTTGCCAGCCAACCCGAAGGTGCTCAGGGAATGCCGAGTCTTGACAAGAGGTTCCCCCCGATATGCCTTCCGCAACACTGAACGGCGTCGTCATCGCCGAAGCTCCCGAATCCGAGATCGTTCGAGTCGAAGGAAACGTGTACTTTCCCCCGTCGGCGGTGCGGCACGAGGTTCTCACCACCTCGCCGACCCCGTACACCTGCCCGTGGAAGGGCGCGTGTCAGTACTTCTCCGTGGATGTCGACGGACAGGCCTTGCCCGACCGGGCGTGGTCGTATCCCAGCCTGTACCCGTCGGCGGTCGACCGCGTCGGCGCCGACTTCTCGAACTACGTCGCCTTCTGGAAAGAGGTGCGGGTCAGCTAGCGTCCCGCGGGTAGACGAGGCGCCGCAGCGCCCATTCGGCAGGGCCACGCTTGCCGCCGCGCTCGAGGAGCGCGGCGAGCACGACGGTCACCAGCCAGGTCGCGATGGCGATCACCGTGATCGACCAGCTCGACAGGTGGGTGCCGAGGCCGAAACCCCACGCGCTCATGAGCGGCGCGAAGACCACCGACTGGGCGAGGTACCCCGACAGAGAGCGCTTGCCGAGCGCCTGAAGCGCACCCCGAACGATGCCGGGCGGGCGTTCGCGGACCCGGGCGGCGATCAGCCCGAAGACAGCGACGTATCCGAGGCCGCCGCACAGGCCGGCGAGAGTGTTCAGCCCCAGCCACGCCCACCCGTACTCGTCGGGCAGCAACTGTCCCGCGTTCTGGAGGGCGACCAGGATGCCGGTGCCCCAGGCGATGGCGATGCCGCCGATCGCGACGCGGCGCAGCAGCGGCAGGTGATTCTCGGGCTGCTCGAGCACCCCCGCGCGGGCGGCGACGAGGGCGATGAGGATGGCGATCGGGATGATGAAGCCCAACAACTGCGCCGCCGTCACCACGACCCACAATCCGATGCGCAACGCTGCCGCGATGAGGTAGTTGTCTTCGGCCTGCGCAAACCGCAGCAAGTCGACATCCTCACCGCTCGGCATCGAGAACGCGCCGGGTGGAAGCACCGCGGGCAACAGAAGTCCGGCGGCCAGAGCCGAGAGCGCCCACATCGCGGTGAGGCCCGCGAGGATGCCGGCGGTGAGCTTGAGCGCGAAGTCCCGACGGTCGAGGAAGATCGCGGCGAGGATGAGGCCCGCGAGGCCGTAGGCACCGACGACGTCACCCATCCAGAGCAGCAGGGCGTGCACCCCGCCGAAGGCGATCATCCAGAGGTGACGCTTGCGCAGCAGCCGGCGTGCGGTCGCCTGGTCGACGCCGGCTTCGGCCTGCCGCCGGTAGAGCTGCCAGATGCCGTACCCGAAGAGGAACGCGAACATCGGGTACGAGCGACCGTCGACGACGATGATCGAGATCGTCTGCCACACCAGGTCGAGCCCGGTGGCGCCCGGCGGATGCGCCGACGTCAGCCCCGATGGCTGGCCCCACAGGTAAAAGGGTGCGTTGGCGACGACGATGAACAACAGCATCACGCCGCGCGCGAGGTCGGGCGCGACGACCCGTCCGGTGAGTGCGGCCGGGCGGGGAGTGACGGAGGCGGCGGTCATGCCTCCAGCCTCACATCATCCCCGCGCCGACCGCCTCCGCCTTTCGACGGATGCTCAGCCGCTCGCGCGTCAGCCGCTCGCGCGTCAGCCGGCGAGGTCGGCGATCGCCTGGTCGCCGGGGCGCACCGGAATCCACTCGGGAGTGATCTCGGCGCGAGCGAGCAGATCCTCGGTCTTGCGACGACGGTTGCGCGGCACGAGGGTCACGACGGTGCCCTCCTTGCCGGCGCGGCCGGTGCGGCCCGAACGGTGCAGGTACGCCTTGTACTCGTCGGGCGCGTCGGCCTGGATGACGAGTTCGATGTCGTCGACGTGAATGCCGCGGGCGGCGACATCCGTGGCGACGAGCACCGTGACGCGACCGCTCGTGAACTTCTCGAGCGCCCGGGTGCGGCGTGACTGGTTGAGGTCGCCGTGGATCGACTCGGCGCGGATGCCGGCCTCGTCGAGGAGGTCGGCGAGCTGCTCGGCGAACGCGCGGGTGCGCGCGAAGACCAGCTTCTTGCCGGGCCCGGCGGCTAGCTCGATCAGCACGTCTTGCTTGTCACGCTGCTCGAGCAGGAACGCCACGTGGCGGATGTCGCTCGAGGCCTGGTCTTCACCGGAGATCTCGTAGACGGCCGGGTCGACGAGGAACTCCTCGACGAGCGACGCGACACCGGAGTCGAGCGTCGCCGAGTAGAGCAGCTTCTGGCCACCGTCGCTCGTGCGCTGCAACAGCTCGCGCACGGGCTCGAGGAACCCGAGCTCACACATGTGGTCGGCCTCATCGAGAACCGTGATGACGACCTGCGAGAGGTCGAGCCGGCCCTGCGACACGAGGTCGCCGATGCGGCCCGGGGTGCCGATGATGATGTCGACGCCGCGCGAGATCGCGCCGGTCTGGCGGGCGTAGGGCACGCCGCCGTAGATCTGCGTGGTGAACAGCCCGACGCTCTGGGCGAGCGGCTGGATGGTGCGGTCGATCTGCAGGGCGAGTTCGCGGGTCGGCGCGAGGATCAGCGCGCGCGGGGCACGGCCCGGCTTGCGCCGTTCGGTCGAGCCCTTCTGCGACTGCAGGAGGCGCTCCACAAGCGGAGCACCGAAGGCGATCGTCTTACCGGAGCCGGTCTTGCCGCGGCCGAGAACGTCGCGACCCTCGAGCACCGACGGGATCGTTGCGGCCTGGATCGGGAACGGGGTATCGGCGCCGAGTTCGGCGAGCACACGCACCAGGTTCTGGCCGAGACCGAGTTCGCCGAAACCGCTGCTCTGCATGTCGGTCGCGTCGACGGCCTGCGCCTCGAGGCGGGCGAGCACGACATCCTCAGCGTGGTGGGCGGCCGGACGCTCGGTGCGGTCGCGGTCGAAGCGCTCGCGGGGCACGTAGTTGCGAGACTCAGCGCCGTCGCGGTTGCGGGGCTGGTACGCGTCGCGGGCCGGACGCTCGCTCCGAGGGGCGGCGTCGCGGTCGTAGCGCGGGCGCTCGGTACGCGGGGCGTAGCCGTCGCCGGCGGGACGCTCGGTACGCGGGGCATAGCCCTCGCGGGCCGGACGCTCGGTACGCGGCGCGTAGCCGCGGTCGTCACGGGGAGCACGGTCGGTGCGGGGCGCGTAGTCGCGGGTCGGGCGTTCGGTGCGGGGCGCGTAACCGTCGCGGGCGGGGCGCTCGGTACGGGGCGCGTAGCCGCGGTCGTCGCGCGGTGCACGGTCGGTACGCGGGGCGTAGCCCTCGCGCGCCGGACGAGCGGAACGGTCGAACCGGTCACCCGTGCGGGGCGCCTTGTCGCGCGGTTCCCAGTTGGGGCGGGTCGACTGACCGCGTTCGACGTTGTCGCGCCGCTCCGAGGAGTCGGCCTGACGCTCGCGCACCGGTCGCGGTGCGGTGCCGCGCGGCCGCACGGGCGACTTGCCCTGCGCGGCGCGCTGCTCGGTGCTCCAGCGGGCCTTCTTGGCTCCGCCGGTGGCGTTCTTGTTGCCGGCGCGCACGGGCGCGCCCTTCTTGTTCGTGGGCATTCTGGTTCTTTCGATACTCGGTGTTCAGCGTGCGACGCGCGCCGAAGCACCCGCCGAGAACCCGGGCATACGTAGACCGGGGCCGTTTTCCTGAATGGATTCCTCGTGCCTCGACTGAGTCACGATCCGGCCCGCTCGACTGACAGTCTTGCTTTCGCGCCTGAGGCGCGTGTCGAGAGCCGACGCACCGACGATACAGCATCCCGCCCGTGAAGAACGGCCATTTGCCCGACATGGCCCCTTCAGCGCGTGCGCAAGGGGCCTTCTCGGGCAGATAGCCGGGTCGCTTAGGCTTCCGGGATGCGTGTGGCTGTCGGCATCCCGGTGGCGGTCGCCGCGCTCGCGCTGGCCGCATGCGGACCGACCGGGGCGGATGCCGGAAGCATCGACCCACAGATCGACGCCGTCGGTACCGATCTCGCGACCGACCCGAACGTGACGGTGCTCGACGACCTCGAGTACGGCGTCGCGGGCGGGGTGCCCCTGCTGTTGGACGCCTGCCTGCCGCCCGACCGCGCCGTCGATGCGGAGCCGGTGCCCGGCATCCTCGTCATCCACGGCGGAAGCTGGCGCGAGGGCACGAAAGACAGCGTCGGGTGGCGGGCCGTCTGCACCTGGCTCGCCGCCGCCGGATACCCGGCGTTCTCGGTGAACTACCGGCTCGCGCCGGAGTGGGTCTTCCCCGCCGGGTTCGACGACCTGCAGACCGCGGTGACCTGGTTGCGGGATGACGAGCGGGCCGAGCGCTTCGGCACCGATCCCGCCCGCATCGGAGTCTTCGGCGGCTCAGCCGGAGGCAATCTCGCGGCACTGCTCGGCACCTCGGGCAGCGGTGACCTCGGCATCGGACCGCGGGTCGCCGCCGTCGTCGACCTAAGCGGTCCGATTGACCTGACGGGGGTCGACCTCACCGACGATTTCGCACCCCTGCAACTCGAGTACCTCGGCTGCGACAACTTCGCGGACTGCGCCACCGCCGAGCCCGCGTCACCGAACGCCCACATCGACGACAGCGATCCGCCGTTCTTCATCGCCCACTCGACCACCGAGAAGATCCCGCTCGACCAGTCGGAGCACTTCGTCGAAGACCTGAGAGCCGAAGGCATCGACGTCGAGTTCCTCGTCGCCGACGGCACCCTGCACTCGATCGCGCTGCTCGACGACGACCTCAAGTCGCGCATCCTCGCCTTCTACGCCCGCACCCTCGGTCTGCCGGCCCCACCCGCCGACGACTGATCTCGAGTGCATCGATTTGCGTCGAGCGCAATTGCTTCATCCCGCGCGCTCGGCGCAAATCGGTGCAGTGGGCGGGCCGAGGAGGGTCAGGACAGAGCGCGCTTGGCCTCGCGGCGTTCCCGGGCGCCCTCGACGAGCGAGTAGAGAGCGGGAAGCACGAGCAGCGTCAGCACCGTCGACGAGATCAGGCCGCCGGTCACCACGAGCCCGAGCGGCTGCGAGATGAATCCGCCCTGCCCCGTCACCCCGATCGTCAGAAAGAACAACGCGCCGATCGTCGCGAGCGCCGTCATCAGGATGGGGCGCAGTCGCCGGGCGCCGCCGTGCCGCAAGGCATCGCGCACGTTCATCCCACGCTCGCGGTACTGATTGACGAGGTCGATGAGCACGATCGCGTTGGTGACGACGATGCCGACCAGCATGAGCAGTCCGATGATCGACGCTGCACCGAACGGGATGCCGGAGACCAGCTGCAGCAGGAAGGCGCCGGTCGCCGCGAATGGGATCGACACGAGCAACAGCAACGGCTGGCGCAGCGAGCGGAACGTCGCGACCATGATCGTGTAGACGATGAGGATGGCGGCGAGCAGCGCCAGGTAGAGCTGGCCGAAGCCCTCCGCCTGGTCGGCCGCCACTCCGCCCACCGACGCCGAGACACCGTCGGGCAGGTCGGCATCCAGAATCGCCTGCTCGAGCGCGGGGGTGACCGCGGCGAGGTTGGGCGTCGAGGGCGTGATCGTGATCGTGGCCGTGCGGATGCCGCGCTCGGTCGAGATCTGCGCGGGGGCGTCGACCTCTTCGATGCTCGCGAGCTCCGAAAGCGCGACGAGCCCGCGTGACGTCGGGATCTCGAAGTCCCGCAGTTCCTGAAGCGTGACCGGCGCGTTCGGGTCGGTGACGTAGACCGAGAGCACGGTGGCGTCGATCGTCACCTCTCCCACCGCTGCAGGCAGCATCGAGTTGGCGACGATGCCGCCCACCGCGATCTCCGAGAGCCCGTACTCGGCAGCGGTCTTCCGATCCACGACGATCGCGAGATAGGGCTGCGTCACCGCGAGGTTCGACTCCGCCTGCGTCGTGACCTCGAGTTCCTGCACGTCGCCGAGCAGCGACGCGGTCGCCTCGGCGAGCACGTCCGCGTCGGCCGCCCGCAGGTCGATCGTCACGTCGTTCGAGAAGCCACCGCCGCCCGAGCCCACCGACACGTCACCCACGCCGTCGAGATCGTCGAGCTGCGCCGTGACGGTGCGCCGCAGCTCTTCCTGATCGGCGGAGGCGTCGGTGGTGATCGAGAAGGTCGCGTCGGCGCCACCGCCGAAGAACGAGCGGATCGAGCCGCCATCGCTGCCGATCGACACCTGCACGACGTCGATGCCGTCGATATCGAGCAGCGTCTGCTCGACCTCCTGCGCGGCTTCGTCGACCCGATCGAGGTTGGATCCGGCTGGCAGCGTCTGAGTGACCGTCATCGTGTTCTGCCCGGAGTCCGACACGAAGTTCGTCGGCACGAGCGTGTAAAGCCCGGCGGTGCCGACGAGCACGACGGCCGCCGCCGAGAGCGTGACGACCGGGTGCCGCAGTGTCCAGTCGAGGGCGGGCAGGTAGGCGCGCTGCAGCCGGGTGGGCTTGTCGAGCTCGTCGGCCTCCGTCACGATCGACCCGGGCTTGGGCGCCTTCAAGAACCAGTACGCGAGCACCGGCACGATCGTGAGCGACACGAGCAGCGACGCGACGAGAGCAATCGTCACCGTCAGCGCGAACGGCCGGAACAGCTCCCCGGTCACGTCGCTGACGAGGGCGATCGGCAGGAACACGGCAACCGTGGTGGCCGTCGACGCGGTGATGGCGGTCGCGACCTCGCGCACTCCGTTTCGGATCGCGGTGAGCTTCTCTTCCCCCAGCGACATGTGTCGTTTGATGTTCTCGATGACGACGATCGAGTCGTCGACGACGCGGCCGATGGCGATCGTGATCGCGCCGAGGGTGAGCACGTTGAGCGAGTAGCCGGTCGCCCACATTCCGATGAAGGTGATGAGCACCGACGCCGGGATCGAGATGGCGGTGACCAGGGTCGAGCGGATCGACAGCAGGAAGATGAGGATGACGACCACGGCGAAGACGAGACCGAGCACGCCCTCCGTCGCGAGCGACTCGATCGACTGCTCGATGAACGGTGCCTGATCGAAGACCGCGGTGAACTCGGTGCCGTCGCCGAGCGCTTCCGCGAGCGCCGGAAGCGCGGCGTGGATCACGTGCGACACCTCGACGGTGTTCGCGGCGGCGGCCTTGGTGATCGAGATCGTCAGCGACGGGTCACCGTTGACGCGTGAAAGCGCCGTCACCGGGTTGGAGACGATCTCGACGTCCGCGACATCGCCGATCGTCGTGGTCGCGTCCGAGCCTCCGAACAGCGGCAGGGCGGCGATGTCGTCGGCCGAGGTGAGCGCACTGCCGGCCTGCACCGTGAGCTCCTGATCGCCTTCGTCGATCACGCCGGTCGCGAGCAGCACGCCGTTGTCGTCGAGCGCATCCCGGATCGCCTGATTCGACAGACCGGCCGCGAACAGGGCGTCGGTGTCGGGCGTGATCGTCACACGCTGTCCGCTCGCCCCGGAGAGCGACGCCTCGGCCACACCCGGCAGGTTGGCGAGGTCGACGATCGTCTGGTCACGCAGTCGGGCGGAGAGCTCTTCCGCATCCAGGTCGCTCGTGACGGCGAGAACGACGACGGGGAGGTCGCTCAGCGAGAACGCGACGACCTGCGTGTCGACCGCGTCGGGAAGGGTGTCGGCGATGCGGCCTATCGCGAGGGAGATCTTCTGCTCGGCGCGTCCGAGGTCGGTGCCGTAGGTGAACGAGGCCGAGATGGTCGAGACGCCCGCACCGGAGGTCGCCGACGTCGACTCGAGTCCGTCCACGCCCTGGATCGCGGCCTCGATCGGGGTCGACACGTCGTTCTCGACGACATCCGGAGTCGCGCCGCGGTAGGTACTGATGATCGTGAGACTCGGCAGCGAGATGGAGGGGAACAGCTCCTGCTTGAGCGAGGTGAGAGCGATGCCGCCGAAGATGCCGATGACGATCGTGAGCAGGGCGATGAGCGCGCGGTTGCGCAGACTGAACACCGACAACAGATGCACGACAGGCTCCTCAAGCAGGGGATGGAAGGCAGGCACGCCGCCGTGCTACCCGAGTCAGTATCGCAACCGGCGGGAACCCGACCGTACTCCCGAGGGATGAATGCCGCTCAGACGACCTGGGCGTAGTCGCCGTCGGTGACCGCGAGCGGGGTGCGCGCGACCGACCGCCAGGCGGCGGCGAGCGCGTCGACTCCCCGGTCGATGACGTCGGGCGGGTAGGTGAACGGGATGCGG
Organism: Pseudolysinimonas sp.; assembly: GCF_049651805.1. Classification (GTDB taxonomy): domain Bacteria; phylum Actinomycetota; class Actinomycetes; order Actinomycetales; family Microbacteriaceae; genus Pseudolysinimonas_A. The sequence goes on along the minus strand of NZ_JBASCU010000005.1, from coordinate 30,451 downwards.
ATGAAGCGCTCGAAGAGCCCCTCCACTCCGAAGCGCGCACCGGCGGCGATCACGAGCCCCTCGTTGCGGGCGGCGAGGGCGAGCTGGGACGAGATCGGAAGCCCGATGTTGACCCACGCGGCGATCCCGCCCGCGACGGTCGGCATCCGCCATGACGGGAGATCTTCGGCGAGCCGCCGCGCGAGGTGGTCGCGACTCGCCCGCAGGTACGCACGGCGGTCGTCGAGGATGCGGTCGAGGTCGGCGAGCAGGTCGACGAGGATGAGCTGCTCGAGGATGGGCGTGCCGAGGTCGGAGGCCGCGAACCGGTTGCGCGCCACCCGTTGGATGAGTTCGCGATCGGCCCGGATCCAGCCGATGCGCAACCCGCCCCACACCGACTTGCCGAGCGAGCCGAGCATGACGGCGCGGCCGAGGGTGGCGAACGGCGGCTGCGCGGCCTGGCCGTCGAGCTCGAGTCCGCCGATCGTCTCATCGATGATGAGCGTGGTGCCCTGCTCGGCGGCGAGCGCGACGACCTGCTCCCGCTGCGCGCGAGGCATGGTCGCGCCGGTGGGGTTGTGGTTGTCGGGCATGAGGTAGGCGAGCACCGGGCTGGTGCGCTGGAACGCCTGCTCGAGGGCCGAGGCGTCCCAGCCTTCGTCGGGCGTCACCGGCACGGCGACGACCCGCGCGCCGGCGGCGCGGATGGCCTCGACCGCGTGCGGGAAGCTCGGGGATTCGATGATCGCCCGATCGCCGCGCGACAGGAGCGTGTGGGCGAGCAGAACGATCGCGTGTTGCGCCCCGACGGTGATCAGCACCTCGTCGGCATCCGTCGGCAGTCCCCGAGCGGTGTACCGGTCGGCGATCGCCTGGCGGGCCAGTCGCATCCCCATCGGATCGAAGCCCGACTCGTCGAGGAATGACGGCAGGGCGGCGACCGCCCGCTGGGCCGCGTCGGCGACGGCCGGATGAGCCGGCAGCACGGCCTTGCTGAAGTCGAGTTGATCGGTGACGAACACGTCGGGCACGATGCCACCGCGGGAGGGCAGCCGTGCGACGCTGCCGGATCCGCGCAAGCTGTCGAGGTAGCCGCTGTCGCGGAGGTCGGCATAGGCGGCGGAGACGGTGGTGCGACTGAGCCCGAGCTGCGCGGCGAGCTCGCGTTCGGCCGGCAGCCGGGTGCCGAGGGTGATGCGGCCGTCGAGGATCAGCAGCCGCACCCGGTCGGCCAGTGCGGCGTAGGCGGGGCCGTTCGCGAGGTCGCGCCAGCCGACGATGAGGGCGGCCAGGGCGCGGGCAGAGAGGGATGCCATCCAGCCACCGTAGCAGGATTGGCACCTTGCTCAAGGGCCAATTTGGGAGTTGGCTGGCCTCATGCTCGCATCGGACCCCTCATCCCCCGCCCTGTGGGTGCGCCGCGGGGTCCAGTTGGTCATCGGCCTCGTCGCCTACGGCATCGCCATCGCGCTGCTCGTGCGGGGCGGGATCGGTGTTCCGCCCTGGGACGTGTTCGCCCAGGGGATCACCCGGCAGACCGGCATCCCGTTCGGGCTCGTCGTCAGCCTGGTCGGCGCGCTCGTGCTGCTGCTGTGGATTCCGCTCCGCGAGAAGCCCGGCGTCGGCACCGTGCTCAACGTGCTGCTCATCGGGCCTAGCGCCGAACTCGGACTGTGGCTCGTGCCCCAACAGACCGTGCCGTGGCAGCAGGGCGTCGTGTTCGGCGGCGGGCTCGCGCTGCTGGCGATCGCAACCGGCCTGTACATCGGGGCACGCCTCGGGCCCGGCCCGCGCGACGGGCTGATGACGGGGCTCCACCGCCGCACCGGCTGGCCGATTTGGGTCGTGCGCACCGGTATCGAGGTCACCGTGCTCACCATCGGCTTCGTGCTCGGTGGTCAGCTCGGCGTCGGCACCCTCGCCTTCGCGCTGCTCATCGGCCCGATGGTCAACGTCACGCTGCCGCTGCTGCGGGTGCCGGAGCGGCCCGTCCCGATCGTGGAGGAGGAGGTGCCCGCATGATCGCCATCACGATCTCGCTGCTCGCGTTCGCGGCCTGGGCCGCACTCGCGACCGTCGTCGCCGTCGCGACCGATGGCTACGGCCGCGTGCCGACGAGGGCCGAGTAGTACTCCTTCGTCGGGCCGGCTTGGCCGCCGCCGGGGGTGCCTGGGATGCCGCACAGCCAGTCGAACTGCCGCTGAGCGATGGCCTGCGCCTCGTCGCTCACCGGGTCGACGCCACGCTGGGCGGCATCCGCCCAGTCGGCACCGAGCCGGGCCGCGGTCTGCTGAAACGCTGACTTCTCATCGCCGCTCAGCCCGCGCCACCAGGCGTCGGACTTCGCGTACGCATCCTTGCCCCAGCGCTCCTCGACCTCTTCCTTGTACTGCGTGTGGTCGAAGCCGTCGAACATGTTCTCTGCCATCGGTTTCTCACCTCCTTTCAGGGTCTGGATCGTGGTCTCGACGCTGGCGATCTGCCGGTCGAGCCGACGCTGCTCCTCGCGAAGCCACGTCAGGTGGAGCGTCAGCGCGTGCCGGTCGTCGCGCTCGCCCGCCAACACCTCGGCGATCGCCGGGATGCCGAGTCCGAGTTCGCGCAACAGCAACACCCGCTGCAAGCGCACGAGGGCATCGGCGTCGTAGTACCGATACCCGTTGGCGCCGACCCGGCTCGGCGGCACGAGGCCCGTGTCGTCGTAGTGACGCAACGTGCGGCTCGTGGTACCGGCCAACTTCGCGATCTGTTGGATGCTCCACTCCATGCCGTCCACGCTAGAACTTGACGTTGCGTCAATGTCAACGCCTAGCCGCCGACTTACCGTTTTCAGGAAGGTGAGGGGAAGGAGTTGCTGATGTGACCCGTGTCACCTCGAATCGGGCTGGTTCCGGACATCCGCCACACAACCTCCTGAAAACGGAAAGGCACCCGGGTGTTGACCACCCCGTCATTCGCGATATATCGTGACTAGGCAACGCGATATATCGCGAGAGAGGACGGGGCGATGTCCCAGCAGAAGTGGCTCCTCAGTGAGCCGAAGACGATCGAGATCGACGGCATCCGCAAGCTGAAGGTCGGTCTCGTCGCCGGTCACGTCGACGTCATCGCGCACGACGAGCCGGTCGTGCGTGTCGAGGTGCACAGCGTGAGCGGCAAAGACCTGCGCATCACCGCCGAAGGCGAGACCCTCGAGATCGACCACGCCCAGCTCTCCTGGGAGAACTGGCTCGACGTGTTCCGCAACTTCCGTCCGGGCGCGGCGCGGGCCGACGTCAGCATCCTCGTGCCGCGCGACGTCTCGCTGAAGCTCGGCGTCGTCAGCGCGACCGCGCTGGTGAGCGGCCTGCAAGAGGATGCCGACCTCAGCACCGTGAGCGGCGACCTGTCGACCGATGGCATCGCCGGCGACCTACAGCTCAACTCGGTGAGCGGTGAGCTGAGCGCCCGCAACCACTACGGCCGGATCTTCGCGCACACCGTCAGCGGCGACATCACCGCCACTGGCGCGGTGCTCTCGTACACGAGCGACGGGGTGAGCGGCAACGTGTTCCTCGACCTCGCCGAGATTCCCGACGTGGTGAAGGTCAACTCGGTGAGCGGCAACGTCACCGCCCGGCTCGAAGCCGATGTCGCGACCTCGTACTCGATCAACACCGTCAGCGGCCGGCTCCAGCTCGACGACGCTTCGTTGCGGGTGCGCGGCAAGTACACCGGCAAGACCGGCGTGCTCGAGGGTCGTTGGACCGACTTCCGCGTGAACACCGTGAGCGGCGACGTGAGCGTGCTGCATGTCGCGCGCGCCGAGACGCCCAACCCGTGAGCCCGCCGGTCTTCGCCCACGGGCACCTCCGGCTCTACCTGCTCAGGCTGCTCGTCGATCGCCCGATGCACGGCTACGAGATCATCCAGGCCCTCGCCGACCAGTCGGGCGGCACGTACCAGCCGAGCGCAGGCACGATCTACCCGCGCCTCGGCAAGCTCGAAGAGGAGGGTCTCGTCACGAAGGAGGCCGACGGCCGCAAGACCGTCTACGCGATCACCGACGCCGGACGCGCCGAACTCGTCGCCCGGGAGCCGGAACTCGACGGCATCGAGACCGAGTTCACCGACTCGGTGCGCCGCCTCGCCGACGAGGTGCGGGCATCCGTCAACGACGCGATGCGCACCCTGCGCGCCGACCTCGCCGCGGCGGCCCGCGAGGCGCGGTCGGAGGCGCAGGGCGCGGCACGCGAAGCGACACGCAACGCGACCGACGATCCGCGGGTCGCCTCCCGGCTCCGACTGCACGAGGCCGAGGCGGCGCTCGGCGAGTTCCGCAGCGACGTGCGCGACGAGCTGCGATCCGCCGCGTCGTCGGGGATCCTTGCCCCCGAGACGGTGACGCTGCTCACTGACGGGTTGAACGACCTGCGCCGCCGCCTGGTGCAGCAGCTGCGCGGCTAGCCAACAAACCCGAGCGGGATGTAGACATCCTGCACTCGGTCGTTTGCCGCGGTGTGGTCGTTGCGGGTGTAGAGCGCGCACGCGACCTCGCGGCAGTCGACGTTCTCGTCGGCCGTCGGCGGAACCTCGAGGTAGGCGGTGAAGGTTCCGGAGTCGCGGTCGTCGAACGAACGTGCGCCGAACAGCCGCCAGGCCCAGTCGTCGTTGATCCAGTTGCTCGGCGCGAACTGGATCGTGCCGTCCTCGACCTCGACGGCTTCCTGATCGGGCACGCCGCCCAGGCACGGTCCCGGCTTCTGCGTCGGCTCGGTGGGAATCGCGCAGATCGCAACGTAGATGCCGCGCGCGGGGTCGTACCCGGTGCCGCTCACCACGAACCGGTCGCCCGGCGCGAGGGCCGAGGTGTCGACGGTTCCGCCCGGTTCGACCGACACGATCTGGATGCTGCGCTCGCGCCCGTCGTCTCCGGTCGCGGACGCCTCGAGCGGCCACTCCTCGTCGGGAGCCTGCTGGTTCGACTCACCCTGAGGGACGTGCGTGAGAATCGGCACGATCACGATTCCGATTCCGGTGAAGACCAAAGCGAGCAGAATCGCGACCACCCACGGCCATCGCCTCCGCCGGGTTGTCATCACCGCTAGATCATAGGTCCGGGGGATGGAGGCGGCAGACTGAGGGCGTGAAGACCGTGCTCGCTGTGCTCGCCGGGGGAGCCGTCGGCACCGGGGCTCGGCTCACGGTCGACCTGTTGCTGCCCCACGGCGGCGCGGACCTCCCGATCGGCACATTCCTGGTCAACCTCGTCGGCTCGTTCGCGCTCGGTGTTCTCGTCGCACGGCTGTGGCCAGTCGCACCCGAGTGGCTGCGCGTCGGCCTCGGCCCGGGGCTGCTCGGCTCGTTCACGACCTTCTCGGCGCTGGCCGTCTCGGCTGTCGAACTGACGACAGAAGGTGCCGGGGTCACGGCGGCCGTCTACGTCGTCGCGTCGCTCGTCGGCGGCATCACGGCGGCCGCTCTCGGCATCCGTTTCGGCGCCCCTCGCGCGACCGCCCCTCCGCCGATCGGAGCCGACGAATGACCCCGCTGCTCGCTGTCGCGGTGATCGCCGCGGGTGCCTTCGGCGCCCTCGCCCGCTACCTGATCGGTCGAGCGGGCGCGAAGGCGGCGTGGCCGTGGCCCGTGTTGCTCGTCAATGTCGTCGGCTCGCTCGTCGCGGGCGTCGCGCTGCAGACCGACCTCGCCCTCATCGTCGCCACCGGGTTCGCCGGCGGCCTCACCACGTTCAGCACCTTCAGCGTCGAGACCGTGCAACTGGTCGGCCAGGGGCGCTGGCGCGCGGCGGCGGCATCCGTCGCTCTCAACCTCGCCCTGGGCCTCGCCGCCGCGACGGCGGGCTGGTTCCTCGGCCCGGTGTTCTTCGGCTGAACCTCAGCCCTTCTCGGCACCCTCGGCAGTCGACGTGATGCGCCGCTGGAAGACGAAGAACAACACTGCAACCGGAATCGACATCAACACCGCGGCGGCGAGTTTGAGCGGGAACTGATTGCCCTGCCCGAGCTGTCCCGAGGTGAGCGTCGCGACACCGGTCGTCAGGGTGTGCAGATCGGCGTCCTGCCGCGCGACGAGGAAGTACGAGAATTCGTTCCACGAGCCCTGGAAGCTCAGAATGAACAGCGTGATGAGCGCGGGCCGGGCCATCGGCAGCACGATCGACCAGAACGTGCGGAACACGCTCGCGCCGTCGATGCGGGCCGCCTCCTCGACCGAAACCGGGATCGAGTCGAAGAACTGTTTCATGATGAAGATGCCCGCGGCGTCGATCATGATCGGGATGATCATCCCGGCGAATGAATCGAACATGCCGAACTGTTTGAGCACGAGGAACCGCGGGATGAGCAGGGCCACCGGCGGCACTGCGAGCACCGCAATCAGAGCGGCGAACACGATCCGACGACCCGGAAAGCGCAGGCGCGAGAGCGCGTATCCGGCGAGCGAGTCGAAGAAGACGCGCCCGATCGTGATGCACACCGTGACGATGGTGGAGTTGCCCGCCCACTGCAGAAGCGGCACCTCGGTGAAGAGCCGCTCGTAGGCGGCGAACGACCAGGTCTGCGGCAACAACGAGAGCGGATTCTGGGTCGCGTCGGCGTCCGTCTTGAAGCTGCCCGCCACCGACACCAGGAACGGATAGATGTAGATGACTGCGAGCAGGATGAGGATGGCGTAGCCCACGCCCACCCCGGCGAGTGCGCGGGGACCCAGCCGGTACCGCCCGCCGCTGACGGCAGCACTCATGATGCCGCTCCGTTCGGTCGGGCGTTCGCGGCATCCCGATGCAGCCGCGCTACGGCGCGCGTTGCACGACGCACGCCCGGGCGACCGAGATCGCGGTCGCGCAGGACCCATCTCTGGATGAGCGTGAACGTCACGATGATCGCGAACAACAGGAACGAGATCGCCGTACCCTCTCCCCACTGCAGGTCTTTGAACGACGCCTGGTATGCGAGGTAAGCGGGGGTGAGCGTCGTCTTGCCGGGGTCGCCGCCGCCAGTCAGGTACACCTGGTCGAACACCTGCCAGGTGCCGATGAGCCCCAGGGTCAGCACCGTGAACAACGTCGGCTTGAGCAAGGGCAGCGTCACGGAAAAGAAGGTACGAAAGGGCCCGGCGCCGTCGATCGATGCGGCCTCCTGCACCTCCTGGCTGACGCTTTGCAACGCAGCGAGGAAGAGCAGCATGAACGTCCCCGAGGTCGTGAAGACCGCGAGGCTGATGAGCACGCACATCGCCACCGACGGGCCGGAGAGCCAGTCGTACCAGCTCAGGCCCAGTGCGCCGCCCTCGGCGATCGGTCCGCTCGAGCGGATGCCGAACACGGCGAGCAGCTTGTGGCCGAGCCCGCTCGGGTCGGAGAACCAGTTCGGGCCATCCGCCCCGAGCCACGAGATGACCCGGTTCACGGCTCCCGATCCGGCAAACAGGAAGATGAAGATCGTGGTGATCGCGATTGACGAGGTCACCGACGGGAAGTAGAACGCGGTGCGGAAGAAGCCGCGGCCCCGCAGGATGCGCCGGTTGACCTGCACGGCGAGAAAGAGCGCAAGCGCCGTCTGCAGGGGGACCACCGCGAGCACGTAGTACAGGTTGTTGCGCACTGCGGTGCCGAAGTCGCGTTGCGACAGGCCCTCCTCGACGAGAACCGCCGAGTAGTTGTCGAACCCGATCGGCTCGGAGTTGCCGATGGGTGAGCCGCGGCCGTTCCAGTCGCTGAAACTCACGAACACCGCGAGGGCGATCGGGAGCACGAGGAAGACGCCGATGATGAGCACCGCGGGTGCGGTGAACAGCCAGCCGGTACGGGCTTCTGGCCCGCGGATGGTTTTCGCCATCGTCGTCTCCTCGTGCTCCCTCGCCTGCTACCGCTTAGCCGTTGGCCTCGGCGTACGCCGCTTCGAGCTGCGCCTGGAAGTCGGCGAGAATCGCTGCGAAGTCCGCGTTGCCGAAATCGGCGAGCCGGGCGTTGAACTCGGCCACGACGGCGGCGGAGCCGTCGAAGTTCGCCGGGCTGACCGCGTACTCGGCACCGGCGACGAACGCCGCGTTCTCGGGGTGCTTCTCGGCGTAGGTCGCTGCGGCATCCCGCGTCGAGGGGATCACGCCGAAGGCGTCGCCGAACTCCACCTGCTGCTCATCGCTCGTCAGGAACTCGACGAACTCGACGGCGGCATCCGTGGTGGCCGCCCCTTGCGGGAGGCCCCAACAGTTGGTGAACGAGTATGTCGACGGTCCACCCGGGCCGGCCGGGAGTTCGTACGCAGCGTAGTTCGTGTCGGGGAAGTCCCCGGCGATGCCCTTGATCCACGGGCCCTCGATCACCATCGCGGCCTTACCGGCACCGAGAGCCTCGCCGCCCCAACCCGCGTCGATCTCCGACGGGAAGCGCAACACGCCCGCGTCGTAGAGCGACCTGACGTACTCGAGACCTTCGATGTTCTCGGCGCTGTCGGCGGCGATGGTGTCACCGTCGACGATCGTGCCACCGGCCTGGTTCATGAAGACGCCGAGCCGCGCGTATTCGAGCCCGAACGACAGACCCACGGTTTCGGAGGTCGTGAGCGCGGTTGCCGCGGCCGTGAGGCTGTCCCAGTCGGTCGGAATGTCGGCGTCCGTCAGTCCGGCGGCGGCCCACAGGTCGGTGTTGATGATGAGACCGAGGGTGGAGAAGTCCTTCGGGGCGCAGACGAACTCGCCGTCGTAGCTGAAGGTGTCGACCAACCCGGGGAAGAAGTCTCCGGCGTTCGACAGGTCACCGGCGTACGGCTCGAGGTAGCCGTTGCCCGCGTAGGTCTGGAACTGGTCCCAACCCATGTAGAACAGGTCCGGCGGGTCGTCGCCGGCGAAGCCCTGCGAGAGCTGTTCGTTGAGGTTGTTCGCGAGAACGACGTCGACGTCGATGCCGCTCTGCTCCGTGAAGGCGGCTGCCGCCGCGTTGACCGCGTCGGCTTCGGCGTCACCGCTGGCGGCGATGAGCACGGTCAGGGACTGGTCGGGCGAGTCACCGCTGCCGCCGCCGGCACAGCCGACCAGCACCAGTGCCGCGCCGCCGGCGATCGCCGCGACGCCCCACTTGTTGGTTTTCATGATTTCTCTTTCTCTCGGTTGGGAGTGCCGGGCAAGGTGCTCCCGGCTTCTTCCTTGACGGGCGCCAGGTGACTCGACCGACGCACGACAAGTTGGGGGGTGATGAGCCGGTGACGCGGCTCGCCCGAGTCGTCACCGTGAGGGCGGACGCGCTGCCCGGTCGGCCCCATCAAGAGGTCGAGAGTCGCTGTCGCGACTTCACCGAGCCGCTGGTCGACGCTCGAGAGGCCGACGGCGGATGCGACGGGCGTGTTGTCGAAGCCGATTACCGGAAAGTGGGGCAGGCCGGCCTCGCGGACGGCCATCATGGCGCCGAGGGCGAGCGCGTCGGACGCGCACACGACTCCTTCGAGATCGGTGCCGGCGCGCAATAGCTGCTCGATCGCGACCCGGGCGCGCGGCACACCCTCGTCGGTAGCGGTCGCGAGAGCCGCCAGAGCGGTCGGCCCCAGCCCGAAAGCCTCCGTCATCGCCGCCTCCCATCCCTGGCGGCGGTCGTCGCCCGTTCCCGTGCCTGCGGGCCAGCCGAGATAGCCGATGCGCGTGAGGCCGCGCCCGATGAGGTGGCTGGTCGCCTGGTGCACACCCGCGCGACCGTCGACATCTACCCACAGAGGTGCCGGGTCGAGATCGGCTTCGGCTCCCCAGGGGCGCCCGAAGGCGACGAACGGGATGCGTTCCCGGGTGAGCCAGGCGATGCGCGGGTCGTCGTACTCCGTCGCCGTCAACACGAACGCGTCGACGTCGGCGCCGTCGCGCAGTCGCTCGAAGTGTCGGATCTCGTCGTCGGCGTCGGCTGCGACGAAGAGCGACACCCGCATCCCCCGCTGGTCGGCGCGTTCGGTGAGGGCGTGGAGGTAGCTGTCGAGCACTGATCCCGAGATGCCATTCACCACGGGGTGCAGGCGGATGCCGATCGTCGACGAGGTCCGGGTGCGCAGGCGGCGGGCTGACGCATGTGGGCGGTACCCCAGTTCGCTGATCGCCGAGTGAACTCGTTCGCGCGTCTCTGCCTTCACGATGTCGGGAGCGTTGAGAACGTTCGAAACGGTCTGCCGCGACACGCGCGCGAGCCGTGCGACGTCGGTGACGGTGGGCAGCTGGGGCACGGTGCAGACCTCCTTTGGTCGCCTCGCGGATGGATTCCGCTGGCTTGATCGTTCAAGTGTCCAATGATTCGGGGTTTGAACGATCAAACTCTGGGTGTTATGTTACCGATCTGGCGGGTCTTGTCAATCGACGATCCGTTCCCGGTTCCGATGCAAAGGAGCGTCACTCGGATGCGAACACCAGCGCCGAAGACGACCCGTCAGCCGCTGCTCCACGATGCGGTCGTGACGCTTCGCGCGCCGGCTCAGGCGTGGTCACGTTCCGATGGATCGATGGGCGCGGGTGCCATCGACGGGGTCTACGTCTCCGACGTGCGCGTTCTCCGAACCCTCGACGTCACCGTCGATGGAGCATCGCCCGAGCACATCGCTACCCTGCAGGACGCGGCCGACCGGTCGAGATTCGTGAGCCTTCTGCGCGGCCTCGACGACGTGGGCGCCGACCCCGACGTGCGCGGTGAACTCATCCGCGAGGTCACTCCTTCGGGCGCGCGTCACACGTTCACCCTCTCGTCTCGCCTGACCCGCTCCGTCACCGCGACCATCCGCGTCGCGCTCGAGCCCGCGCTCGACGAGGTTCAGGTCGTCAAGTCGGGAATGCTCAGCGACCCGCCCGCGACGCACGTCACCGGCGAGAGCGCAACCTGGGGTGGCGGCGGAATCGCCGTCGTGCTCCAGGCCGACGGTGCCGACCTGCGCGAGGCGGCCGGAGTGATCACCGCCGAGTGGTCGGTCGAGGTACCTCCGCAGGGTGCGGTGAGCATCGCGATCGACGTGCGGGCAACCGACGATCACGCCGTTGTCGCCGCTCCCGCGGAGCCTCCGCAGTGGGCGAACCCCGCCACCGAAGCCGCCGACGATCGTCTGCGGCGCTGGGTGCACCGGTCGCTCGGAGACCTCGACGCCCTCCGGCTCACGACGACATCGGCGCCGGACTTCCCCTTCGTCGCCGCCGGCGCACCGTGGTTCTTCACCCTGTTCGGTCGCGACGCGCTCTGGGTCGCCCGGTTCCTCGTCCCGCTCGGGAGCGACATCCCGATCGGCACTCTGCGCAGCCTCGCCGCGCTGCAGGGCACTACGACCGATCCCGAATCCGCGGAGCAGCCCGGCAAGATCCTGCACGAGCTACGTCGCGGCGAGTTCTCCATCCCGGGTGAATCGCTCGTGCTCCCGCCGCGCTACTTCGGCACGGTGGACGCCACCGCGCTGTGGATCTGCCTCCTCGCCGATCTGCACAAGACGGGGTACCCGCTCGACGGGTTGCGTGAGTTCCGGCCGGCGCTCGAGGCCGCCCTCACCTGGATGCGTGACTTCGGCGACTCCGACGGCGACGGGCTGCTCGAGTACATCGACGAATCCGGCCATGGGTTGTCGAATCAGGGTTGGAAGGATTCGAGCGACTCGGTGCAGTGGCGAGACGGCACCCTGGCTGAGGGGCCCCTAGCGCTGTGCGAGGTGCAGGCCTACGCGGTCGAAGCGGCGCTCGGTGGCGCTGAGCTGCTCGACGCACTCGGCGGGGATGGGAAGCCGTGGCGCGGTTGGGCGAAGAAGGTGACGGATGCCTTCCGTGCCTCGTTCTGGGTGGAGACCCCCGAGGGGCGTTACCCGGCGATCGCTCTCGACGGGGCCAAGCGTGCGGTCGACACCTTGACGAGCAATGTCGGCCACCTTCTGGGCACTGGCCTGCTCGATTCGGATGAGTCGCGGCTCGTCGCGACCCACCTGACGTCACCGGCTCTCTCCAGTGGTTACGGCGTTCGAACGCTGTCCATCGGAGCGTCGGGCTTCTGGCCGCTCGGCTACCACGTCGGATCGGTGTGGACGCACGACACCGCGATCGCGGTCCGCGGTCTCGTCGCCGGCGGCTTTCACGCCGAGGCAGCTCAGCTCACCGAGGGTCTGCTGCGCGCCGCCGTCGCGTTCGACTATCGCATCCCGGAGCTGTATTCGGGTGATGCCGCCGCCGACGTTCCCGCGCCCGTGCCGTACCCGGCCGCGTGCCGCCCGCAGGGGTGGAGCGCCGCGTCGGCGATCGCGGTGCTCAGCGCCTCGCAGTCCGGGAACTGAGCCTCAGTACCCGGCAGAGGCGCCGCGCCTCTCACTCGCGAGGGTGCTGAGGGTCGCGACGACCTGGCGGGCGATGGCGCGGCCGGCGCGGTTGGCGCCGATCGTGGATGCCGTCGGCCCGTAGCCCGCGAAGAACAGGCGGGGGTTCTTCCACGACACGTTCTTGCCGACGACGATGCCGCCCGACTTCTCGCGCAGCTTCAGCGGGGCGAGGTGCCGCAGCTCGGGGCGGAAACCGGTCGACCAGATGATCGCATCCGCGGGGCGGAACGCTCCATTCGACCAGCGCACGCCATCCGGTTCGATGCTGGTGAACATCGGACGCGCCTGGAGCAGGCCGCGGTCGATCGCAGCCTGGATGCGACGACTGCGCGGCACCCCGGTGGTGCTGACGATGCTCGGCAACGCCCGGCCCTCGCGCGCAGCCGCATCTTGGAGCGCGACGGCCGAGACGCCGCCCTCGATGTTGAGATCCTGCCCCTCGAGGAACTCGATCGGCCGACGGGCGACCCAGGTGAGGGATGCGGCGACCTCTTCGAGTTCCATCAGGAACCCGATGGCACTCGTGCCACCGCCGACGACGACGACGTTCTGACCGGCGAAGTCTTCGGCCGCCTTGTACTCGGCCGTGTGCAGGTGCCGACCGCGGAACTCGTTCATGCCCGGGTAATAGGGAACGAACGGCGCCCCCCAGGTGCCGGTGGCGTTGACGAGCACATGACACGAGACCTCGCGCTGCCCGTAGGGTCCCTCGAACTCGACGACGAAGCCGTCCGCGTTCATCTCGACGCGCGTCACATCCGCTGGGCGCACCACCTGGAACCCATAGTGCTCCTCGTAGCGTGCGTAGTAGTCGGCGACGACATCCTTCGCCGGAAGCGTCTTGTCGGCGGTGTCGAAGCTCACCCCGATTTCATCCATGCCGGGCAGATCGTGCACCTTGTGCGCGTAGCCGAGCCGCAGCGCCTCCCAGCGGAACTGCCACGCCCCGCCGGTGCCCGGGCCGCGATCGAGCATGACGAACTCGTTGCCCGGGTCGAGGCCCAGGCGACGCAGGTAGTAGGCCACCGAGAGCCCCGCCTGCCCCGCGCCGACGACCACGACCGAGGTGTCGATGTCGCTCTCGGTCACCCGGTCAACGTTACCTGTCGGGCGCGCCGCCCCCGAGTGGCGTACAGGGCGTGCGTGTTACACTTCCCGACAGTCTTTCACCCAATTCGCAACCTGAGATCGAGGGGGTCACGCATGGGGCGCGGCCGTCAAAAGGCGAAGCACACCAAGGTGGCGCGGGACCTCAAATACTTCAGTCCTGACACGAACTACAACGCTCTTCAGCAAGAGCTCGGCGGCAACCCCCGCCTCGAAGAAGACCTCGAGAAGTGGGCCGACTACATCGTCGACGACGTCGAGACCGACGGCGACGAGCTCGACGCGCCGGAGTCGAAGACCGCTTAGTCGCGGTTTGTGCACACCGCGCGTCGCGTGACAGCAGCGGCTGTTAAGTTCGTCGCGTGCTGGTTCCTACCGATATTGCGAGCGCGCTTCTGACCATCGTTCTGGTGATCCCTGGCTTTGTCTATGGCATGGTCCGCGCGACTTTCCGAGGGCCGAGCGGCTCCCACGACACGCAGCTGAGTTCACGCGTAGCGAGTGCCGTGATCACGAGCGTCATATTCGACGCGCTCTATCTGATCGCGTTGGGGTTGCTCGATCCGCGCGTCGACCTGTCGCGTCTCAACGGCGACCCGAGCGCCCTCCTGCCGCGTGAGCCGTACGTCCTCGGAATCGTGGTTCTCGTGTTGGGGTTCGCCGTGCCGGCGTTCGTCAGCTTTGTCATCCACTACCGGTTCGACTGGCGACCGGTCCGGGTTCGCTGGGTGCCACGTTGGGTTCATCGCCCGGTTCGGCGCGGCGGGTACCGGAATTTTCCGACAGCCTGGGATCGTGCCGCACCAGGGCTAGGAGGCACGTTTGTTCGGGTGCGACTAGCGGACGGAAAGTGGATCGGAGGCTGGTACAGCTCGAGTTCCTTTGTGAGCACGTACCCGCAAGCCCGCGACCTCTACATCGAGCAGCAATACCGAATGAAGGGTGATGGAAGCTTCGGGGAGGCGGTTGATGGCTCATCAGGCGTTTGGCTGGCCATCGGCGACGAAGATGTAGTGGAATGGATTACGTCGCCGTTTCCTTTGGAGAGAGGAGTCGAGAAGCCATGACGACATCAAGCCTGCGGCGCTTGGGCGAGGGCGCGGTTCCGCAGACCCCAGTCGTGCGCCCAATCGATAATCGCGGCAGTCAGCCGAGCGGTCCTGCGACCGCCCCGCCCCCGCCGCGCGGACCCTCGGGCATTTCTAAGTAGCTCTCTACCCGGCGTAGGAACCGACGAGGCGCACGGCTCCGCCGTCGATGCCCTTGGCACCCTGCACGAAGCCGTCGAGGTCGTGCGTGCCGACGGTGACCCGTCCGACGACCCAGGCGGGCAGGCCGGCGGCGGTGAGGGCATGGGTGACGGTGGATGCCGCATCCTGGGCCACGACGGCGAAGAAGCCGACGCCGAGATTCCAGGTACCTTCGGTGGCTTCGAGTGCGAGCCCGCCCCAGTCGGCGAGGATGCGGAACACCGGCTGCGGGCTCCACGACGACCGGTCGACCTCGACCCAGGCTCCCGTCGGCAGGACCCGCGCGAGGTTCGCCGCGATACCGCCGCCGGTGACGTGCGACAGCGCGTGGACGGCATCCGGTGCCTCATCGATGACCCGCAGCAGAGGCGTCGTGTAGAGGCGGGTCGGCTCGAGCAGCGCCGTGCCGACGGTGCCGCCGAACTCGGGTACGTCGTCGGTGAACGCGACGCCGCGCCGCTGAAGGATGTGCCGCACGAGCGAGAAGCCGTTGCTGTGCAGCCCGCTCGACGAGATCGCGACCACCACGTCACCGTGCCGCACCTTGTCGGGGCCGAGCACGGCATCCGCCTCGACCGCGCCGACCGCTGCGCCGGCGACGTCGTAGTCGTGCTCACCGAGCAGCCCGGGATGCTCCGCGGTCTCGCCGCCGACTAAAGCGGTGCCCGTCGCTGCGCAGGCGTTGGCGATGCCGGTCACGATCGCCGCGATGCGCTCCGGCACGACCTTGCCGCACGCGATGTAGTCGGTCATGAACAGCGGCTTCGCGCCGACCACGACGATGTCGTCGACGACCATGCCGACGAGGTCCTGCCCGATCGTGTCGTGGATGTCGAGCGCCTGGGCGATCGCGACCTTGGTGCCGACGCCGTCGGTGCTGGTCGCGAGCAGCGGCCGCGTGAACGACCGCAGCGCTGAGACGTCGTACAGTCCAGCGAAACCGCCGAACCCGCCGAGCACGTCGGCGCCGTGGGTGCGGCTGACCGCCGACTTCATCAGCTCGACCGCGAGGTCTCCGGCGGTGGTGTCGACCCCCGCGTCGGCATACGGGTCGCTCGAAGTCGTGGTGGCCACGGAATCAGGGTATCGGGAGGTGCGGATGCGACAGTCCGCCGCACCTGGTGTACTCGAGGTGTATCCTCGGTGTATGGCTCGCACGAACATCGACATCGACGAGGAGGCGTGTGCCCTCGTTATGCGGCAGAAGGGGTTCACGACGAAGCGCGATGCGGTGAACTACGCGCTGCGGAGGGCCGCGATCATCCCGTACTCGACCGAGGAAGTCCTCGCGATGGAAGGCAGCATGCCCGATTTCCCCACCATCGAGGAGCTGCGGCCGGCGGAGGACATGAGCGCCTGGTGATCCTGCCCGACTCGTCGGCTTGGATCGACTACCTGCGGGAACGCGACAGTCCGGCGCGCCCCGCACTTCGAGCGGCGATCCGCCAGGGCATCGCCGTACTCTGCGAACCCGTCTGGGCGGAGCTGCTCCGCGGAGCCCGCGACGACCGGAACCAGGCGCGGCTCGAACGCACTCTCGCCGGCTTCCCGATGATCCCGACGCAGCGCGAGGACTGGGAGACCGCGGCCACCATCGGCCGGATGACCCGCCGCAACGGCCTGACGGTGCGGTCGTTCCTCGATTGCCTGATCGCCGGCATCGCGATTCGCGCCGACGCGACGGTGCTGCACAGCGACGCCGACTTCGAGCGCATCGCCGAGGTGCTCCCGATGCTCGACCAGACTCGCGGCTGAACCCGAGCCCGACGCCATCCGTTCACCTGTGGGACACTAAGGCGTACCTGCCCGGTACTTCGCGCAACCTCTCCGGGAGTCACCGCAAACCATGTGCGGCATCGTCGGCATCGTCTCGTCGAACCCGGTCAACCAACAGGTCTACGACGCCCTCGGTCTGCTGCAGCACCGTGGGCAGGATTCCACGGGCATCGCGACGGCCGACGGCAGCATCATCCACCTGCAGCGCGCCCGCGGCCAGGTGCGCGAGGCGTACCGCACCCGCGACATGCGCAGCCTGCTCGGCACGATGGGCCTCGGGCACGTGCGCTACACGACGCGCGGCGACGCCAACAAGGAGCAGGAGTCGCAGCCGTTCTACGTGAACGCGCCCTACGGCATCGTGCTCGTGCACAACGGCAACCTCACGAACACCCGCGAGCTCTCGCAGGAGCTGTTCAGCGTCGATCGGCGGCACCTGAACACCGACTCCGACACCGAGATCCTCGTCAACGTCTTCGCCCACGAACTGCAGCAGCAGGTGCGCGGCACGACGCTCGACCCCGACCAGGTGTTCGACGCGATCGCCCGGCTGCACGAGCGGGTCGAGGGCTCGTACGCGGCAATCGCCCTGGTCGCCGGGCACGGGATGCTGGCCTTCCGCGATCCATTCGGCATCCGTCCGCTGGTGCTCGGCAAGAAGGTGACCGGACTGGTCGGCACCGAGTGGATCGTGGCGAGCGAGTCGCTCGTGCTCGAATCCGACGGCTACGAGCTGGTGCGCGACGTCGAGCCGGGCGAGGCGATCTTCATCACCCGCGAGGGCGAGATGTTCAGCCGCCAGTGCGCCAAGAACCCGGTGCTCATCCCGTGCGCGTTCGAGTACGTCTACCTTGCGCGACCCGACTCGATTATGAACGGCATCTCGGTATACGAGGCCCGGCTGCGGCTCGGCGACCGGCTCGCCGACACGATCGAGCGATACACCCCGTCGGGGGCGATCGACGTCGTCATGCCGATTCCCGACTCGTCGCGCCCGGCGGCGATGCAGGTGGCGCAGAAGCTGGGCATCCCGTACCGCGAGGGGTTCTACAAGAACCGCTACGTCGGCCGCACCTTCATCATGCCCGGGCAGGAGCAGCGCCGACGCAGCGTCAAGCAGAAGCTCAACGCGATGTCGAGCGAGTTCAAGGGCAAGAACGTGCTCATCGTCGACGACTCGATCGTGCGCGGCACGACCTCGCAGGAGATCGTCGACATGGCCCGCCAGGCCGGCGCCAACTCGGTGACGTTCACCTCGGCGGCGCCGCCGGTGCGCTACCCGCACGTCTACGGCATCAACATGCCGAGCCGCGCCGAGCTCATCGCGGCGGGCAAGAAGATCCCCGAGATCGCAACGGCCCTCGGCACCGACTACCTGATCTACCAGGAGGTCGCCGACATGCAGGCGGCCATCCTCGAAGGGTCCGAGATCCAGGGCCTCGAGGCGTCGTGTTTCACCGGCGACTACGTCACCGGCACGGTAACCCCCGAGTACCTCGCCTGGGTCGAGTCGAACCAGGCCTCCTGACTCGCGAGCGGGCTAGTCGCCGTCGGTGATCTCGTCGCGCGCGACCGTGACGGTACGGGCGCGCCGGGTCGAGACGCGGTCGAGGATGAGCGCGACCAAGCCGCCGAGCACGACGCCGGCCGGGATGCCGTAGAGGGAGAAGTAGGCGAAGGACGCGACGAAACCGACGGCTGGGTCGGGCTCGAACAGGCTCGTCAGGATCAGCGTGACGAGAGCGCCCACCATGGCCCCGAAGATCAGGAAGACGCCGATCCGCGGGGCACGACGGATGCTGACCTCGGATTCGCTCACGGCTCCATTGTCTCCCACGTGAGCGGAAGATGCTCGGCGAGGGTCGCCCGCTGACCGGATGCCGTGACGCGCAGCTCGGCGAGGGCGGCATCCCAGGCGAGAGCGCCGGTGGCGAGCGCGATCCAGGTGGCCGCATCCATCTCGACGACGTTCGGCGGGGTGCCGCGGGTGTGCCGCGGCCCCGGGATCGCCTGCACCGCCCCGAACGGCGGCACCCGCACCTCGACGGTGTGGCCCTCTGCCTCGTCGGCGAGCTGTTCGAGCAGGTAGCGCGTGGCGAGCGCGATCGCCGTACGATCGTCGGCGCCCGCGAGAATCGCCCGCACCGCCGGAACCCCGTCGACAGCCGCGATGCGGCGGCGCACGCTCACCGCCGTCGCCGCCAGATGAGAGCGCCGGCGATCAACCCGAGGCCGACCGCCCCCGCGCCGATGTAGAAGACGTACGGCGGGATGCCACCGTCCGCGACGGTGTCGGTGCCGATCGGCTGCCCGGTGAGATCGCAGTCGCCGACGTCGAGGGTGACGGTGAGGGGGTCGAACTCCGACCCGGCCTCGTAGTTGGGGAACGCCACCGCGCCGTCCTCGGTCAGCGTCGTCGGCGCGGCGTCGATCGTGATCACCCCGTCGACGGGCGTGAGGTTCTGCCCGGTGAGGTCGACGTCGAGGAACTCGGCTTCGGTCACCGTGACCTCGTCGCCCTCCATCGTGGGTCCGCTGACGTCGAGCAGCAGGATGCCGGTGCCGTCGGGTCGCACGACGAGCACCGGGTTGGCGACGGTGGTGTCGAGGATGCCGCCGTGCCCGGTGAAGCGCACCGACCCGGCGAACGAGACGGAGCCGTTCGGGTCACGCGGGTCGACGCGGCCCTTCTCGGCGGGAAACGCGAACGTCGGGGTGTCGTAGGTCGCGCCGTCGGCGACCGTCCACTCGCCGTTCGCGATCGACCCGTCGATGTAGGCGCGGAACGACTCCTTGAACCCCCACGACAACACACCCGACGCGACCTCGCAGCCCGGAGCCTGCGCGGATGCCGCACCGGCCGGCGCCGCGGCCAGCAGCCCGGCGGCGAGCAGTAGGACAAGGGTGCGGCGCATGGGTCCATCCTGCCTCGGTACTCTCGGAGGGTGCGCATCCTGGTTCTCGGCTCCGGCGCTCGCGAACACGCGATCGTCACCGCCCTGCTCGCCGAGGGCGCCGGCCACACGATCGTGACCGCCCCCGGCAACGCCGGTATCGCGGCCGAGGTCGAGGTCGTGGCGCTCGACGCCTCCGACGCGCGGCTTGTCGCCGGGTACGCGGCCGACAATGCGTTCGACCTCGTCGTGATCGGCCCCGAGGCCCCCCTCGTCGCCGGTGTGGCTGATGCGGTGCGCAAGCGCCGCATCCCGGTGTTCGGTCCGAACAAGGCTGCTGCGGCGCTCGAAGGCTCGAAGACCTTCGCGAAACGCATCATGGATGTCGCGAACGTTCCGACCGGGCGCGCGGTGCATGCTGCGACGCTCGACGAGGTTGCCGCCGCGCTCGACGACCTGGGTGCCCCTCACGTGGTGAAAGCCGACGGGCTCGCGGCCGGCAAGGGCGTGATCGTCACCGACGACCGGGATGCCGCACTCGCCCACGCCAAGTACTACCTCCAGCAGGGCGAAGTGCTCGTCGAGGAGTACCTCGGCGGCCCCGAAGTCTCGCTGTTCTTCCTCGCCGACGGCCACGACGTGCTGCCGCTCAGCCCCGCGCAGGACTACAAGCGCGTCGGCGACGGGGATGCCGGGCCGAACACTGGTGGCATGGGCGCCTACTCGCCGCTGCCGTGGCTCGCCGAGAAGTTCGGGTCGGAGGCGGCCTTCGTCGACGAGGTGCGCCGCACGATCGCCCTGCCGACGGTGCGCGCGCTCGAAGCCGAGGGCACCCCGTTCGTCGGACTGCTCTACTGCGGCCTCGTGCTCACCGACGCAGGGATCCGCGTCATCGAGTTCAACGCCCGGTTCGGCGACCCCGAGACCCAGGTCGTGCTGCCGCGGCTGGTGACGCCGCTGTCGGGGCTGTTGCTCGCGGCGGCCACCGGCGGCCTCGCCGACCTGCCCGACCCCGAATTCTCGCCCGACGCCGCCGTGGTGGTCGTGCTGGCAAGCGAGGGATACCCCGACGCGCCTGTCACCGGTCGGGTGCTCACCGGCGTCGACGCCGAACTCCCCGCGGGCGTGACGATCGCCCACGCCGCGACGCTGCGCGACGGCGACCGGCTGCTCGCGACCGGGGGTCGGGTGCTCGGCGTCGTCGCGAAGGCGACAGACTTCAGAACAGCTCGGGATGCCGTCTACCGCGCGCTTGCGGGCATCGGCCTCGAAGGCGGTCACTACCGTCGTGACATCGCAGAGAGAGTCTCATGACCATCGACACCCGCCTCGAAGCCCTCGGCTGGCACCACCTCTACTCGGGCAAGGTGCGCGAACTCTACGAGTCGCCCGCGCATCCCGGCCGGCTGCTCGTCGTCACCTCTGACCGGGTGAGCGCCTTCGATCACGTGCTCTCGCCCGGCATCCCGGGCAAGGGCGCCCTGCTCACCCAGCTCTCCCTGTGGTGGTTCGGCCGTCTCGGCGAGCCCACCCACCTGGCGGCGGCGCACCCGTCGCTCGGCGCGCACCTGCCGCCGGAGCTCGCGGGCCGCACGATGATCGTGCACACCCTCGACATGTACCCGATCGAGTGCGTCGTGCGCGGCTACCTGGCCGGCTCCGGCTGGGCCGAATACCGGGCCACGCAGACGGTCTGCGGGCTCCCGCTGCCGCCCGGGCTGTCCGAGGGTGACAAGCTGCCCGAGCCGATCTTCACCCCCGCCTTCAAGGCCCCCCAGGGGCAACACGACGAGAACATCACCTTCGAGCGGATGGTCGAGATCGTCGGGGCAGCGGATGCCGAACGGCTGCGCGAGGCCAGCTTGCGCATCTTCGCCACGGCATCCGCGGTCGCCGAGCAGCGCGGCATCCTGCTGGCCGACTCGAAGTTCGAGTTCGGCCGCGACCCCGGTGTCGATCACCCGGTGCTCGCCGACGAGGTGCTCACGAGCGACTCGAGCCGCTACTGGGACGCCGAGACCTACGCCGCCGGCGGCCCGGACCGCCTCGAGGCCTACGACAAGCAGATCGTGCGCGACTGGCTCGCGGCGAACTGGGACCGCACGGGTGAACCGCCGGAACTGCCGACCGACATCGTCGAGCGCACCGCCGTGCGCTACCAGGAGCTGGTCGACCGGTTCATGGCATCCGACGCGTGAACGAGACCTGCGGTTGATCGAACTGCGTGAGGTCTCCTGGGATCACCCCGACGGCGACCGCCTGCGCGCCGACCAGCAGGCCGAACTCGCGGTACGTTACGGGCGTCTCGACTCGGAGCCCGGGCCGAAGCCGTCGGCCGACGACATGTCGATCTTCTTCGTCGCCTACGACGGCACCGAGGCGGTCGGCTGCGGCGGGCTGCGCACGCTCGACGAGCGACACGGCGAGATCAAGCGGATGTACGTCGTGCCCGAGCGCCGGGGAACCGGCGTGGCGCGCGCGATCCTGCGGCACCTCGAAGTCGAGGCGCGGTCGCGCGGATGGGATCGGCTCGTGCTCGAGACCGGCGACGAGCAGCCCGACGCGATGCGGTTCTACGAGCGGGAGGGCTACACGCCCATCCCGAACTTCGGCTACTACGCCGACTCGGAGCTCTCGCGGTGTTACGCGAAGGCGCTCTGACTCGTCGGGCCCACGCGAGTAGCGTCGAGGTGTGAGCGGCACACCGATCGACGCCACCGGCCTTGCCGGTTTGCGCATCGCACGCGCCGAAGCCCGGGACGCACCCGAACTGCTCGTGCTCCAGCGCGCGTGCTGGGTCGCGGAGGCACTCGCCAACGAGACCCTCGCGATCTCGGCGCTCCACGAGACCCTCGACGACGTGGAACGCGGCATCCTGGATCAGCAGACCTGGGTGGTGCGCGACGGCCCGCGACTCGTGGGATCGGTGCGCGGCACCGTCGCGGGAGACGCCTGGGAGATCGGCCGCCTGATGGTTGCGCCCGATCTCGCCGGACGGGGGCTCGGGCGGTTCCTGTTGGCCTGGATCGAGAAGCACCGCCCCGACGGCGTCGCGCGGCTCGAGCTCTTCACCGGCGCTCGCAGTACGCGCAACCTGCGCCTGTACGGCAACGCGGGCTACGGGATCGACCGCACGGTCAACGGGGTCGCGCACCTCTCGAAGCCTGCGGGGGAATCGTCGAACGGCGCCTCGGGTTAACTGGTGACGTGACACCTTCTTCCGATCTTCTCTCCGCCGACACCGCGATGGGTGCGGTGACCCTCAACGTCGCCGACCTCGACGCGATGACGGCCTATTACCGGGATGCCGTCGGCCTTACGGTGCTCGACGCGTCGGGGCCGCGGGTCGCGCTCGGTCGCGGCGCGCGCGAGGTCGTCGTGCTCGAGCACTCGCCCGACCTGCGCCACGCGGCGCCCCGGGAGGCGGGGCTGTTCCACACCGCGATCCTGTTCGACAGCGAGGCCGCCCTCGCCGCGGCGGTGTACTCGGTCGCGCAGCGGCATCCGGGCACCTTCACGGGATCGAGCGACCACCTCGTCAGCAAGGCGTTCTACTTCGACGATCCTGAGGGCAACGGCGTCGAGTTGTATTGGGACCGCGATCGCTCCGCGTGGAGCTGGGTACACGGCACCGTGGAGATGAGCACGCTCTACCTCGACCCGAACGCCTTCCTGCAGCAGAACCTCACGGAGGAGGGTCTCGCCGGGCCGGGGATCGGGGATGCCCGCGTCGGCCACATCCATCTCTCGGTCGGCGATGTGGGGTCGGCGCGAGAGTTCTACGTCGATCGACTCGGCTTCGAGACCACGGCCGAGATGCCCGGCACTGCCCTCTTCGTGAGCGCCGGCGGGTACCACCACCACATGGCGATGAACGTCTGGAACTCCCGCGGCGCCGGCCGCCGCCAACGCACCCTCGGCCTCGGCCGACTCGACATCGAAGTCCCCTCAGCGGACGACCTCGGTGCGCTCGGTGAGCGGATGACGCACTACGGCATCCGCACCCGCGACGACGGGCGCACCGTCGAGTTCGACGACCCCTGGGCAAATCTGATCAGAGTGACCACTGGCCGCTAGCGTGGTGCGGTGCACTTGTCGCGGCTCGTCTGGGTTGTCGCATGCGCGTCGGCCCTCGCGCTTCTCGCCGGCTGCGCCGCGACGCCGCCCACTCTCGGCATCGGGCCACGCACCCACGCGGTGACGACGACCGACAAGCGCCCCCTGCAGAGCGACGCCGCCGTCGACGACCTCATCGACGCCGAGCGACCCGGGTGCTCGGCCGCGGTCGGCATCCGCGGGGAGGTCGTCTGGGCGGGAGCTACCGGGATCGCCGATCTCACCACGGGTGAGCCGGTGACGACGCAGACCCGGTTCGACATGGCATCCGTCTCGAAGCAGTTCACCGCGACCGCCATCCTCATGCTGCAACGCGACGGCGCGCTGACCCTCGCCGACCCGATCAGTGCCTACGTCGACGGCCTGCCGAGCTGGGGCCGGTCGGTGACGCTCGACCAGCTCATGCATCACACCAGCCGCGTGCCCGACTACTGGACAGTGCTCGACCGCGACGGCATCGGCTTCAGCGACCCCGCCGATCACGCGCGCATCCTGAACGCCATCCGCCGGCTGACGACCCTCGAGACCGACGCCGGATACAGCTACTCCAACTCCAACTATGTGCTGCTCGCGGAGGTCGTCGCCCGGGTGAGCGGGCAGCCGCTGCCCGAGTTCCTCGCCGACCGCATCTTCACGCCGCTCGGGCTCGACATGGAACTGTCGCCCGGTCTCGTCGCCGCCGACGTGGCGTTGTCCTACGACGCCGACGACCAGTTCCAACCGCCGGGCTGGACCGCCTACGGCGCGATCGGCATCTTTACCACGCCGTCGGAGCTGGTGCGCTGGGGCGACCAGTACCGCGCCGGCGACATCATCCAGGACGACTTCGCGGTCGGCGCCTCCGATGAGGGCACCGGTGAGTTCTACGCTGCCGGAATGGACATCGAGGCCGACGGCGACCTGAACCACAACGGCCGCTTCGGCGGTTACACGTCGACCTTCACCGTGTCGGCCGACCGCGAGACGACGATCGCCGTGATGTGCAACGGGCACGCCGCCGACCGCTTCGGGCTCGCCGACGCGCTGTGGGTGATCTGGGCTCCACCCGAGGAGGTCGCGCCGTGAGCCGCGCCCTCGCTCTGGTGCTCGCCCCCGTCGTGCTGGCGCAGGCCGCGCGGCTGCGGCGCATCACCCCGCTGATGGCTGCACCCGACGGAGAGCGCGTCGGGGGTAAAGGCAAGCTGCGCCTCGTCGTCGTCGGCGACTCCACCGCCGTGGGCACCGGAGCGGAGTCACTCGACGACGCCCTGCCGGGTCGGCTCGGCAAACTGCTCGGGGCGCGTTGGCGGGTCGTCGGCCGCAACGGCGCGACCGCGGCCGACGTGTTGCGCGACCACATCGACGAGGCCGCCGGCGGTCCCGCCGACGTCGCCGTGCTGATGGTCGGCTGGAACGACGCACTGAAGCTCCGCTCGGGCCGCGCGTTCGCCCGCGACCTCGAGATGCTGATCGACCGTCTCGTCGCCGCCAGCCCGAAGGGGCGGATCGTCGTAGTCGGGCCGCCTGCCTTCGCCGACTTCGCGGTGCTGCCCCGACCGCTCCGGAACGCTCTCGGCGCCCACACCACCGGCCTCAGCCGAATCGCCGCGCGCGTCGCCGGCGAGCGCGGGGTCGACTTCGCCCCCGGCTTCGACGGTCGGTCGGTCTCGTCCGACGGCTTCCACCCCGACCGCCGCGGCTACAAGTCGATCGCCGCCGGAATCGTCGCCGTCCTCCCGTCATGACCCGATACCTGCTCGGCGTCACCGGGGCGCCGGGCGCCGGCAAGAGTACGTTCGCGGACGCCCAGCAGCACCGCCTGGCGCAAGCGGGCACGGCCGCAGCCATCCTGCCGATGGACGGCTTCCACCTGCCGCAGGCCGAGCTCGTGCAACTCGGGCGGCGCAATCGGATGGGCGCTCCCGACACCTTCGACGTCGATGGCTTCATCGCGACGCTCGAGCGGCTGCGGGCTCCCGGCACGGTGACCGCTCCCGGGTTCGACCGCGAGATCGAGGAGCCCGTGGCCGACGCGATCGAGATCGGCGCCGACATCCGCCTGGTCATCGTCGAAGGCAGCTACCTGTTGCACGACAGGGATGGCTGGGAGCGCGTGCGTCCGCTGCTCGACCGGGTGATCTTCCTCGCCCCCGACGATGCCGTGCGGCGCGAGCGCCTCATCGCCCGGCACGTCGCGTTCGGCAAGACCCCCGCCGAGGCGGAGGAGTGGGTCGCCCGCTCCGATGACGCGAACGCCGCGCTCGTGGCCGCGACCGCGCATCGCGCCGACGACATCGTGCGCGAGGGCGCCGCGTAAGCTGAACTCGCATCCCACCCGTTCTTCGCCAAGGAGTCCCGTTGCCCACGATCGTCGTCGAGGTCATGCCCAAGGCGGAACTGCTCGACCCGGCCGGCAAAGCCGTCGCCGGCGCTCTGCGCCGCGAGGGCGGTCACCCGTTCAGCGACGTGCGTATCGGCAAGCGCTTCGAGCTCACGGTCGACGGCGAGGTGACGGATGCCGTGCTCGCCCAGGCGCAGAAGCTCGCCGACGAGATGCTCAGCAACTCCGTGATCGAGGATGTCGTCAAGATCAGCGTCTTGGAAAGCAGCCCCGCGTGAAGGTCGGCGTCGTCACCTTTCCGGGCTCACTCGATGACCGCGACGCCCAGCGCGCGGCACGGATCGCGGGCGCCGAACCCGTCGCGCTGTGGCACGGCGATCACGACCTCAAGGGCGTCGACGCGATTGTGCTGCCCGGCGGCTTCTCGTACGGCGACTACCTGCGCTGCGGGGCGATCGCGGCCCGCTCGCCGATCATGCGCGAGGTGATCGACGCCGCGAGCTCCGGGATGCCGGTGCTCGGCATCTGCAACGGATTCCAGGTGCTCGTCGAAGCGCACCTGCTGCCAGGTGGGCTCATCCGCAACGACCACGGCGACTTCATCTGCCGCGACCAGGGACTGCGCGTCGAGAACGCCGCCACCGCGTGGACCAACGGGTTCGAGCAGGGCCAAGAGATTACCGTGCCGCTGAAGAACGGCGAGGGCGGGTTCATCGCTGACGCCGAGACGCTCGCCCGGCTCGAAGGCGAGGGGCTCGTGGCCTTCCGCTACACGGGGCTCAACCCGAACGGCTCGCTCAACGACATCGCCGGGCTCACCAACGAGCGCGGCAACGTCGTCGGACTGATGCCGCATCCCGAGCACGCCGTCGAGCCGGGCTTCGGCCCCGACACCGACGTCGCGATGCGGTCGGGAGTCGACGGGTTGACGTTCTTCACGAGCGTGCTGCAGCACGCCCTCGCCCGCGCGTGACGCCGCGGCTGCTCTTCCGCATCGTCGCGATCGCGGAAGCCGTCACCTGGACGCTGCTCATCGCCGGCCTCGTGCTGCGCGCGACGACGGGCTGGGCGCTCGGGGTGACGCTCGGCGGCGGCATCCACGGATTCGTGTTCCTCGCCTACGCCGGGGTCGCCCTGCTCGTCGGGATCGACCGGCGCTGGCGCCCGGGGCTTGTCGTGCTCGCCGTCGCCAGCGCGATCGTGCCGTACGCGACCATCCCGGTCGACGTCGCCGTCGACCGGCGCGGGAAGCTTGACGGTGCCTGGCGTCGCGAACCCGACACCGCATTCCCCGATCGCACGCCACTCGACGCCCTGGTGCGCTGGTTCGTGCGACGCCCCGCCGTGCTCATCGGGGTGTTCGCGGTACTGCTCGTCGCCATCTTCGCGACCCTGCTCGCCCTCGGTCCGCCCGGCGGTCGCTGACCCTCCTCTCCAGGTCACGCAGCCGCGATCTTCCCGCCAGCGTGGCTAGCGTCATCCAGCGGTCGTGCGGATACCGGGATGGTGTTGACCATGACCCAACCACAGGTATGGGTGCTCATCGGCGTCTTCGCCGCCGCGCTCTTCGGCATGTTCAGCATCGTCTCGACGCTCTTCATCCGCGTCATCCGTTCCGAGATCGCAGGGCTTCGGGGTGAAAAGCTCGGGCGGTTCGATTGACTCGAACAGCGCGTCGACGGGCTCGATCGTGACATGCAGGCTCTCGTCAAGCACACCTTCGGTCTCGACCGCGGCTGATCCTCACAAGCCGAGCAGCACCGAGCCGACCATCCCCGCGATCGTGACAAAGATGCTCCCCACGACGATCGCGACGATCAGCACCCACCACCGGTGCACGCTCGCCCGGCTGAGGAACCCCTGCTCGAGCCGGCGTGCCGCCGGCGCGACGTTGCTGTCGGTGCCGGCCGCCCGCGGGTCGGAGTAGTTCTCGGCCTGGTCGATCGCCTTCGCGCCGAACAGCCGCACGATTTGCTCGAGCCTCTCCCACACGGCCGGATTACGCAGATCGAAGAGTGCCGGCGCGTAGATCGTGAGCCGATCGCCGATCACCTCGACATCGAGGTCGCCCGTCTCATCGATCAGAAGAGCCATCACGTCGGGGGTGAACAGGTACAGCGCATCCCGCGCGTAGCCGGTCGGGGCGTAGAGCGCGAAGTGATCATCGAAGTCGCCCTCCAGCGACACCCGGTTCTTGGGCTTGAGGGGCAGCGGAAGGCTTCGGCCGTTCGCATGCGCGTCGACGACGAAGTGCGGCAGCGACCGGGGAAGCCGGATGCTGAGGTAGCCGTGATCGCTGTGACCGGCTGGTGCGCCGGGTCATCCTCACGCGCACCTTGCCGAACTGCTCCGTGCGGGTGCCGCCCACCCGGCCCGCGACGTTGCCGACTTCGAACGGGATCGCGCCGGTCGCGACGACGCGGTCGGTGACGACGGCTTCGAGCAGGGCGCCGAAGACGGCGCCCTCGATCGCCGGAGGCGGGGCCGTCGGCTCATACCGCCAGCCCCGCTCGGCGACGAACGCCGGGAGGTCGAACCTCGCCGTGGCTCAGCCCTTCGTGGAACCCGCCAGCAGGCCCCGCACGAAGTAGCGCTGTAGGGCGAAGAACACGACCAGCGGCACCAGGATCGAGATGAACGCGCCTGCAGGAAGCAGTTCGGCGTTCTCCCCGAACTCGCCCGCGAGTTCGGCCAGGGCTCGGGTGATAGGTGCCGCCGCCCCGTTGGCGAAGATGAGCGCGATGAGCAGATCGTTCCAGACCCAGAGGAACTGGAAGATCGCGAAGGATGCGATCGCCGGCATCGAGAGCGGCAGCACGATCCGGAAGAAGATCTGCCCGTGGCTCGCGCCATCGACGCGTGCGGCTTCAATGACGTCGGACGGGATCTCGCTGATGAAGTTGTGCAGCAGGAAGATCGCGAGCGGCAGCGCGAAGATCGTGTGCGCGATCCACACCTGCGAGAACTGGCCGGCATTGCGCAGGCCCTCGTAGAGCACGCCGTCGCCGACCGTGATGCCGCGCGAGAACAGCGACAGCAGCGGCACGAGCGCCATCTGGATCGGCACGATCTGCAGCGCGAAGACGAGCACGAAGATCACGTCGCGCCCCTTGAACTTCATCCACGCGAACGCATACGCCGCAAGCGACGCGATCACGAGCGGGAACACCGTTGCCGGGATCGAGATCGCGATCGAGTTGAAGAACGGCCCGAGCAGGCTCTCCCGCCCGAAGAGCACCGCCTGATAATTCTCGAGCGTGACCGTGGGGTTGATGAAGATCTGCCACCAGCCCGAACGCTGCGTCTCGACCTCGGGCCGGATCGACGTGATGAACAGCCCGACCGTCGGTACCGTCCACAGGACAGCGATGACCAGTGCGGCGATCGTCGCGCCGCGGCTGGTGAGCCGCTGCTTCGTGCGCCGCGTCGCGGCCTTGAGCGCCGACTCGGGCAGAGCCGGGTTGGCCGTCATAGAGGTGGTCATCGCAGCTCCCGCGTCTTCTGAATCTGACGTGCGTTGTAGATCACAATCGGCATCACGAGCAAGAACAGCACGACCGCGAACGCCGCCGACCGTCCCGCCTCGAACTTCTGCAGCAGCGTGACCATCTCGTTGGCGATGACGCCGGTATCGGGGTAGGCCAAGCCCATCGTGCGCACGATGTCGAACACCTTCAGCGACGCGATCGAGATCGTCGTCAGCACGACGATGATCGACGGTCGGATCGCAGGAACGGTGACGTTCCGGAAGCGCTGCCAGGCGTTGGTGCCATCCAACTGGGCTGCCTCGAGTTGTTCGACCGGCACACCTTTGATCGCCGCTGAGAGGATCACCATCGCGAACCCGGTCTGCACCCAGATCAACACCACCATGAGCAGGAAGCTGTTGAGGGGCACCTGCTGCAGCCAGTTGACGGGTTCGCCTCCGAAGAGCGTCACGAGGCCGTTCAGCACGCCGATCTGGTCTGACCCGTCGGGGCGGTACGCGTAGACGAAGCGCCAGATGATGCTCGCGCCGACGAAGGAGATGGCCATCGGCATGAAGACCAGGATCTTCAGGTATTTCTCACCGCGCGACTTGTCGATGAACACGGCGTAGGCCAGACCGAGCGCCGTCGAGAACACCGGGACGACGAGCACCCAGATGATGGTGTTTCGGATGACCACCAGGTTGCCCGGCTGGGTGAAGATCCACACGAAGTTGTCGAAGCCGATCCAACTGCCGCGGTTGCTTTGGAACGACAGGAGGATCGTCTGAATCGACGGGTAGACGAGGCCGATGAGCAGCAGCACGATCGCGGGGGCGAGAAAGCCCATCAACGCGAACAGATAGCCCTTGCCTTGCCGACTGCGGTAGTCGAGCAAGAAGAACAGAGCGCCGAGCACGACCGCGGCGGAGACCGCCCACCAGACCGAACCCAGGAGCAGAAAGACGACGGCCGGGATGACGACGCAGGCGGCGAACCGGATGATCGTGAACCTGCGACCGGGACGCGGCGCGACTTCGATCAGCAGAACGACGACGAAGGCGACCGCCAGGAACAACCCGACGACGACGGGAATCTGGGCGAGGGGCGGGAGGCTACCGATCCAGCTGAGGAGATCTTTCATGATCACCTTTCGTGGTCAACACTGACAACGGGTGGTACGACATTACTCACTACTTGGAGACGACAGGGGGCGGGCTGCCCGGTTCTCGCC
>NZ_JBASCU010000004.1:0-10627 GCF_049651805.1 Pseudolysinimonas sp. | reverse complement strand
GTGCTGCCGCTCGCGTTCGGGTCCCGCGCGACGACCGTCGGCGAACTCGTCGCGGCGCGCATGGGCCGCGCGGTGCTCGACGGCCTTGTCGCCCCGGTCACCCGCGGCGTCTACTCTCGCGACCCCGGCGACCTCGCCCTCGCGGTCGCGGCGCCTACCCTGATCGACCGGATGCGCGACCTCGGCTCGCTCGCCGCCGCCGTGCGGGGGCTGCGCGCGAACGCACCGGCGGGATCGCTCGTCGCAGGCATCCGCGGTGGGATGTTCCGGCTCGTGGACGCGCTCGCCGCCGCCTGCCGCGACGCCGGCGTCGACATCCAGACGGGTGTGCACGTCGACGAGGTGCCGCCCGGTGCCGTGCTGGCCGCCGCTGCCCCCGGAACCCCGCTCGGCCCCCCCATCACCGTGGTCACGCTCGTCATCCGCAGCCCGCTGCTCGACGGCGCCCCCCGCGGTACCGGGGTGCTCGTCGCGGCCGGCGGGGATGTGGAAGCCCGCGCCCTCACCCACCTCACCGCGAAGTGGGGCTGGGTCGCGGAGGCCTTCGACGGCGCCCACGCAGTGCGGCTGTCGTACGACGGAGCACCCGACGATCCGGTCGCGCGGGCGCTGCGCGACGCATCCACGATCTTCGGCGCCACCCTGCCCGACCCGATCGACAGCACCGTACGCACCTGGCACCGCCCGGCCCCAGAGTCGGGCGACCACGACATCCCTCGCACCGGCGAACCCGTCGCCGGGTCGGGCCTCGCCGCGGTCGTCGCCCATGCCGAGGCGACGGCGGCAGCGATCCTCACCGATTCGCGCCCCACGTCGACCGGGGAGAGGATGGGGGAGTGACCGACCCCGTCCCCGTTTCCGACCCGGGAGCCGACCAGCCCACCCACTTCACTCTCTGGGCGGTGCTGCGCCGCACGCGCGCGACGCCGACCGGCGGTGCCGACCTCGCCGCGACGATCGCCGCGCTGCCCACCGGCGCGACCTTGCGCGGAATTTACGACGTCTCGGGGTTGCGGGCGGATGCCGACCTGATGCTCTGGCTCACCGGCGACTCCGCCGAGGTGCTGCAACAGGCGTTGCGCGTGCTGCGCCGCACCGCCGAACTCGAGGTGCTCGACCCCACCTGGAACGCCCTCGGCGTGCACCGCGACGCCGAGTTCACCCGCGACCACCTGCCCGCCTTCGCCCGGGGACTCTCGCCGAAGACGTGGCTGTGCGTCTACCCGTTCGTGCGCTCCTACGAGTGGTACCTGCTGCCCGACGACGAGCGCCGGGGACTGCTCGGCGAGCACGGCCGGGCCGGTGCCGCGTTCAAGAGCGTGCAGACCAACACCGTCGCGTCGTTCGCGCTCGGCGACTACGAGTGGATTCTCGCCCTCGAAGCCGACGACCCGGTCGAGCTCGTCGACCTGATGCGTGCCCTCCGCTCGACAGGGGCGCGCCGGCACGTACGCGAAGAGGTCCCGTTCTTCACCGGGCGGTTGCTCGACCCGTCCGAGGTGGCCGGGGTGCTGGCGTGAGCGAGCACGCAACCGCGACCGGGGTGCTCGGCGCCTCCCCTGCCGCCGCCGACGGCCCGGAACACGTCACCGCCCCCGTCGCCTACGACGCGATCCTGCTCGCCGGCTTCGGCGGTCCCGAGGGGCAAGATGACGTCATCCCGTTCCTGCGCAACGTCACCCGCGGTCGGGGCATCCCCGACGAGCGCCTCGAAGAGGTCGCGCACCACTACCGCCACTTCGGCGGCGTGAGCCCGATCAACGACCAGAACCGCGAACTGAAGGCAGCTCTGGATGCCGCGCTCGCCGCTCGCTCCATCGACCTGCCCGTCTACTGGGGCAACCGCAACTGGGATCCCTACCTCGCCGATGCCCTGCAGGCCGCCTACGACGACGGTCACCGCACGCTGCTGACGATCGCGACGAGTGCGTACTCCTCGTTCTCGTCGTGCCGGCAGTACCGCGAAGACATCGCGATCGCCCTCGAGAAGACCGGGCTCTCCGGTGACGTGACGGTCGACAAGGTGCGGCAATACTTCGACCACCCCGGATTCGTCGAGCCCTTCGTCGAGGGCGTCGTCGCGGGGGTGCGCGAGTTGTTGCCGCAGGTCGACGGCGACGCGAGCGCGATCCGGCTGCTGTTCGCGACGCACTCGATTCCCACGACGGATGCCGAGCGCTCCGGCCCGCGCGACCGCTCGTTTGGCGAGGGTGGCGCCTACGCCGCCCAGCACCTCGCGGTGAGCGAGATCGTCGCGACCGAGGCTGCTCGCATCCTCGGGGTGGACCGCCTTGGCTGGGATCTCGTGTACCAGTCGCGCTCGGGTCCGCCGACTCAAGCCTGGCTCGAGCCCGACGTCAATGACCGCATCGCCGAGCTGCCCGCCGAGGGAGTGCGAGCGGTCGCGATCGTGCCGGTCGGGTTCCTCTCCGACCACATGGAGGTGCTCTGGGATCTCGACACCGAGGCTCTCGAGTCGGCCCGCGAGGCCGGTCTGGCCGCCGTGCGCACGCCGACACCCGGGTCGCACCAGCGGTTCGTCGAAGGTCTCGTTGACCTTGTGCTCGAACGCCGCGACGGCATCCCGGTCGCCGAGCGTCCCGCGCTCACTGACCTCGGGCCGTGGTTCGACGTCTGCCGCCCGGGCTGTTGCGAGAACATCCGCGCCGGGTTCAAGCCCGCCGCTGCGGGGGTGGCACCATGACCGCTCCCCGGGAACTGAGGCTCGGCACCCGCGGAAGCGCCCTCGCGCTCGCGCAGTCCCGCGCGATCGCCGACCAGCTCGGCGCCGAGGTCGTCGTCATCGAATCCGAGGGCGACCGCTCGACCGAGTCGCTCGCGCTCATGGGCGGCACGGGCGTGTTCGTGACGGCGCTGCGCACCGCGCTGTTGAACAACGAGGTGGATGTCATCGTGCACTCGTTCAAAGACCTCCCGACCGCCCCGGCCGAGGGGCTGGCGATCGCCGCCGTCCCGCCGCGTGTCGACGCCCGCGACGCCCTCTGCGCCCGCGACGGACTCACCCTCGACACCCTCCCCGAGGGCGCGAGAGTCGGCACCGGGTCGCCCCGCCGCCGGGCTCAGCTCGCCGCGCGTCGCCCCGACCTCGAGGTCGTCGACATCCGCGGCAACGTCGACTCCCGGCTGTCGCGCGTGGGCTCCGCCGACCCGGAACGCGCGCTCGACGCCGTCGTGCTCGCCGTCGCGGGGCTCGACCGCCTCGGTCGCACCGACGCCATCAGCCAGCACCTCGAACTCGCGTGGTGGCCGACCGCCCCCGCGCAGGGAGCACTCGCGGTCGAGACCCGCGCCGGCGAGACGAGCATCGCCGCGAAGCTCGACCACCGGCCGTCACACGTCGCCGCAGAGGCCGAGCGCGGGGTACTCGCGCGCCTCGAAGCCGGCTGCTCGGCGCCCATCGCCGCGACAGCGTTCCTGGAGGACGGGATGATGTTCCTCACCGCGCGGGTCTACGCGCTCGACGGGTCGGCCCAGCTCACCGCGTCGCACGCGCTGTACGCGGCCGACTCGAAAGACCCGGCCGGCGAATTGTCGACCCGCGTCGCCACCGAACTGCTGGATGCCGGCGCCGCCGACCTCGCCCCGCTCAAGGGTTCGGCATGACCCACCACGGCCCCGTCATCCGCCCCCGCCGACTGCGGGCGACCCCCGCCTGGCGGCGGCTCGTCGCCGAGACGCGCGTGCATCCGGCCGAGCTGATCCTGCCGCTGTTCGTGCGCGAAGGGGTGACCGAGCCGGTGCCGATCGCGTCGATGCCGGGCGTCGTGCAGCACTCGCTCGACTCGCTGCGCGCCGAGATCGCCCGGGCGGCGGCGGCCGGAATCGGGGGCGTCATGCTCTTCGGCGTGCCCGAGCACCGCGATGCCATCGGCACCGGCGCGACCGACCCCCACGGCATCCTCAATGCCGCGACCCGGGTCGCCGTCGCCGAAGCGGGCGACGCCCTCGTGGTGCAGACCGACCTGTGCCTCGACGAGTTCACCGACCACGGGCACTGCGGGGTGCTGGATGCCGACGGCCGGGTCGACAACGACCGCACCCTCGTGCGCTACCGCGAGATGGCTCTCGCGCAGGCAGACGCCGGCTCCCACCTGCTCGGCCTCTCCGGCATGATGGACGGCCAGGTCGCCGCCGTGCGCGCGGTGCTGGATGCCGCCGGGCGGCACGATGTCGCGATCCTCGCCTACGCCGCGAAGTACGCCTCCGCGTTCTACGGCCCCTTCCGTGACGCCGTCGAGTCGCAGTTGCAGGGCAACCGTCGCAGCTACCAGATGGATCCCGCGAACCGCCGCGAGGGCGCCCGCGAGGTGGAGTTGGATCTCGCGGAGGGTGCCGACATCGTCATGGTGAAGCCCGCCATGTCGTACCTCGACGTGCTCGCCGACACGGCCGCCGCATCGCCGGTGCCGGTGTGGGCGTACCAGGTGTCGGGCGAGTACGCGATGATCGAGGCCGCCGTCGCGCACGGCTGGATCGAACGCGAACGCGCGATCGACGAGAGCCTCGTCGGCATCCGGCGGGCCGGTGCGGATGCCGTGCTCACCTACTGGGCGCTCGAAGCGGCCGAGCGGTGGGCGCAGGTATGAGCACCACCAACGAAGCGGCGGCCACCCGGGCACGCGCCGTCATCCCGGGCGGGGTGAACTCTCCAGTGCGGGCTTTCGGCTCGGTCGGGGGCGCGCCGCTCTCCATCGCGTCCGCTTCGGGTGCGACGATCACCGACGTGACGGGCCGCGAGTACGTCGACCTCGTCGCGTCGTGGGGTCCGGCGCTGCTCGGGCACGCGCATCCCGACGTCGTCGTCGCCGTGCAGGAGGCCGCCGCGCGGGGGCTCTCGTTCGGAGCATCGACGCCGGGGGAGACCGAACTCGCCGAGACCGTCATCGAGCGCCTCACCGTGCGCGGGGTGCAGCTCGTCGAGCGCCTGCGGCTCGTGTCGACCGGCACCGAGGCGACGATGACCGCGATCCGGCTGGCGCGTGCCGCGACCGGGCGCGACCTGATCATCAAGTTCGCCGGGCACTACAACGGGCACTCCGACGGACTGCTCGCCGAAGCGGGCTCGGGACTCGCGACGTTCGCGCTGCCCGGATCCGCGGGGGTTCCCGCCGCCGTCGCGGCCCAGACGCTCGTGCTGCCGTACAACGACCTCGACGCCGTGCGGGACGCGTTCGCCGCGCATCCCGACCGCATCGCCGCCGTCATCACCGAAGCCGCCGGCGCCAACGCGGGAGTGCTCGCCCCGCTCCCCGGGTTCAACGGTGCCCTCGCCCTCGTCGCGAAGGAACACGGTGCGCTGCTCATCCTCGACGAGGTGCTCACCGGGTTCCGGGTCAGCGCGGCGGGGTGGTGGGGCCTCGAAGCCTCGGGCGTCACGGGTTCGACGGCGTGGCTGCCCGACCTGGTGACCTTCGGCAAGGTCATCGGGGGAGGGATGCCGTTGGCCGCTCTCGGGGGGCCGGCGGCGATCATGGATCTGCTCGCCCCCGTCGGCCCGGTGTACCAAGCAGGAACGCTGAGCGGCAACCCGCTCGCCGTCGCCGCGGGCCTGGCGACGCTGCGACTCGCGACCCCCGACGTGTACGCGCGGGTCGACGCCGCGGCGGAGGTCGTCGCGACGGCCCTGCACGAAGCGCTCGACGCCGCGGGAGTTGCCCACGTCATCCCGCGTGCCGGCTCGCTGTTCTCGGTCGCCTTCCGCTCGGATGCCGTGCATGACTACGCCGACGCGCGCGACCAGGAGGCGTGGCGCTACCCGCCGTTCTTCCACGCCATGCGCGAAGCCGGCGTCTCCCTCCCGCCGAGCGTTTTCGAAGCGTGGTTCCTCACTGCCGCCCACGACGCCCCCGCACTCGACCGCATCCTCGCCGCCCTGCCGACCGCCGCATCCGCCGCCGCGAGCGCGACCCCGCCCGCCGACTGACGCTTCCCTCACCCTTCCCGAGCGCCAATTCGTTCACGCGAATCCTTCATCCGCACAAATTTGCGCGCGCGAACCGTCGATCCGCGCGAAAAGTCGCGGATAGACCGGGAGGGGCAACGCGCGACGCCCTACGCCTCCGCCATGCGTTCGCGGAAGCCTTGCTGGTTCACGCGGTTGCCGCAGCGCACCGAGCAGAAGCGCTTCGAGCCGTTGCGGGACTGGTCAACGAGCAACCCGGTGCAGTCCTCGGCCGCACACACCCGAAGGCGCGAGTTCTCGTTCGAACGGGTCACCTCCGCGAGCGCCAGCGCCCCCTCCGCGCGCATCCGGTCGGCGAGCGGGGCGTCGGGGCCGGTCGCGTGCAGGTGCCAGTCGAAGCGGTCGTGCCGCACCAGGAACGGCAGGGCGTTCACCTCGCGCAGCCAGCGGTTGATCTCGCCGACCTGGTCGTCGCGCGGCAGCGACCACAGGGTGCGCAGCTCGTCACGCACGCGCACGACGGATGCCAGCTCAGCTTGGTCGCGATCGAAGCGCCCGGTGTAGCCGTGCGTGTCGAGCAGGGCGGTGAGTTCGCTCGGCGTCGTGAGTTCGTCGGCGCCGCTGCGGGATGCCGTGGGATGGGTATTCCCGAGGTCGACGAGAAACGCCAGCGTGTCCTCGGTGTCAGGAGTGAAATGCAAGTTGAACCCTTACCTGGGTGGGGAGTACCGTCACGAGCGTAACCACACTTGCTCCTGACATCCAGCCCTGAGAGAACCAGCGCATGAACTCCACCCGCGTGTCGACCGGACTCGTGATCGGCGTGCTCGCCTCCGTGGCCTTCGGCACCTCGGGGGCGCTCGCGAAGCCGCTCATGGAGGCGGGCTGGAGCCCCGCCGCAGCGGTCACCGTGCGGGCCGGGCTCGCCG
The DNA here is from genome assembly GCF_049651805.1 of Pseudolysinimonas sp. GTDB lineage: Bacteria > Actinomycetota > Actinomycetes > Actinomycetales > Microbacteriaceae > Pseudolysinimonas_A. The sequence continues at coordinate 3,775 of NZ_JBASCU010000004.1, read as the reverse complement.
GCATCCTGCTGCTGCCGTTCGCCTTCGCAGCCCTCCGCGGAAAGTGGCCCGTCGTCTGGCGGGCCCGCTGGCGCATCCTCGGCATGGCGCTCATCGGCGTCGCCGGCACCCAACTGGTGTACTTCGCGGCGATCCAGCGCATCCCGGTGTCGTCGGGGCTGTTGATCGAGTACATGGCGCCCCTGCTGCTCGTCGCGGGCGTCGCGATCATGACGAGACGGATGCCGCGGGCGGTCGTACTCGTGGGCTCGGCCGTCGCGATCGCGGGGCTCGTGCTCATCCTCGGGCCGGTCGGCGGGGGAGACGCTCTCGGCTACGCGTTGGCCGGCGTCGCCGCGGTCGGCTGCGCCCTCTACTACGTGATCGCCGCCCGCCCGGCCCACGGGCTGCCGCCGGTCGCGTTCGCCGCGTTCGGCCTCGTGCTCGGGTCGCTGTCGCTCGGCATCGTCGGGGTCGCCGGACTCGTGCCCTTCGACATCGTGCTCACCGACGTGAACGCCCTCGGCGGCGTTGTGCCGTGGTGGATGCCGCTGGCGATTCTCGCTGCGACCACCGCGATCGGGTACTCGTTCAGCATCACGGCATCCCAGGTGCTCGGCTCACGCCTGATGTCGTTCGTCGGCATGCTCGAGGTCGTGTTCGCGTCGCTGTTCGCCTGGGTGTTGCTCGGCGAAGCGCTCGGGCCGTGGCAGTTGCTCGGCGGAGTGCTCATCCTCGCGGGCATCGCGTGCGTGCGCTCCGAGAAGCCAGCGGGTGCTCCGCTTGAGACCGTGCCGCTGCCGGAAGAGGTCGTCGCGACGCGCTGACTCGCCGTCAGAACTGCGAGCGCGGCGGCTTTTCCATTCCGTGCACCCGGGGTTCGTCCGGCTCGGCGGCGGTGTCTTCGCTCACACCGCCGGCATCGTCGGGGGCACCCCCTCCGGGGTAGGGCGAGCCAGCCGTGGTGCGCTCATCGCCCTCTTCGCGCTCCTCGGCGGGGGGAAGGTGGTCGGTCGGTTCCTTGTGATCAGCCATGACGCCACCGTCGCGCACCTTCGCGCCGGAGGGAAGGGGGTTGCGCGGGTAGCCTGACGGGATGCGCAGGCTCATCTCATCCGGATCCACCTTCGAGTCGCAGATCGGGTACTCGCGTGCCGTGGTCTCCGGGGAGTGGGTGTTCGTCTCGGGCACCACCGGATACGACTACTCCACGATGACCATCTCCGACGACGTCGAGGAGCAGACCCGCCAGACGCTGCGCAACATCGGCGCAGCGCTCGCCGACGCGGGCGCTTCCTTCACAGACGTCGTGCGCGTGCACTACCTGATGCCCGACCTCGGCGACTTCGAGAAGACCTGGCCCGCCTTGCAAGAGGTGTTCGGCGAGGTGCGCCCCGCCGCGACGGCGTTCCAGGCGGGCTTGTCGAACCCCGAGATGAAGATCGAGATCGAGGTCACGGCGCACCTCGGCCAGAGCTGACGGGCAGAGCGATGACCCCGCCCCCGAAGGCACCACGAGTGCGCCCCGAGCGCCTGATCAGCGTCGACGTCGAGACCGCCGGCCCCACCCCCGGCGACTACGCGATGATCTCGATCGGCGCGTGCCTCGTCGACGAGCCTGATCGCGGCTTTTATGTCGAGCTGAAACCCGATCGGGATGCCGTGGTCCCCTCGGCCCTGAAGGTGAGCGGCCTCGACATGGCCGAGCTGAAGGCCAACGGCACCGACCCGCAGCAGGCGATCGAGGAGTTCGCCCAGTGGATCCGCGATGTCGTTCCGCCGCAGACCCACCGGGCGGTGTTCGTCGGATTCAACGCCGTCTTCGATTGGATGTTCGTCAACGAATACTTCGTGCGCTACGGAATCGAGAACCCGTTCGGACACGGGGGTATTGACATCAAGTCCTACTACGTCGGCATGATGGGCTCCACCTGGGAGCAGACGAGCATGAAGCACCTGTCACCGAAGTACCTTGCGGGGCGACCGTTGTCCCACAACGCCCTCGGTGACGCGCGCGATCAGGCGGAGCTGTTCCGGGCGATCTCAGCGGATGCCGCAGCCCTGCGCGCCGCCAGCAGGCAGGCCGAGGAGGCATCGTGAGCACATCACCCACCGATTCAAGTTCGGCCGACGAAGAGGTGCAGAGCATCATCGAGTCGGCGAAACGCCTCGGCGTCGAGCTCGACGAGGCGGAAACGGTGCAGTGGCTCACCGCGATCGCCGCCGAGACCGAGGGCGACCTCGAGATCGACGAAGCGAGCGGCACCTTCGGCCACCGCGTCGCGATGCTCGACTTCACCCCCCGCGACCTCGCCCGGTTCCGGGCGATCGGCAAGATCGTCGAACTCACCGGCGACCCCGCGGTCACCGAGGGGGCGCTCGCTCTGTCGGGCTCGGCCGCGCAGTCGAAGATCCAGAGCTTCCCCGGGGATGCCGACTTCTTCCAGCGCTTCAACATCAAGGCGGCGACGCGCGAGGACGCGTGCGACATCCTCGCCCGCTCGCTGAAAGAGAAGGTGCTCGCCTTCACCCGCGGCACGACCTACCAGTTCCTCGAAGCGAAGCTCGGCAGCACGAAGGCGGGCGCCCCGATCTCGTGGACGCTGGCCGACATCGAGGCCGGCGTCATCCAGACGGTCGACGGTGAGGTGCGCTGGGAGGATGCCGCTCGCGACCCGGGGTGGGTCAAGGCCGACTGGGTGGTCACCGATCCCGAACGTCGCCGGCTGTCGAACGCGAGCAATGTGATCGACGTCACCTGGGAGGCGCCGAACGGCGACATCGTGCCGCTCGACGGCTACCTCGACACCTATTTTCAAGAGGTGTACCTCGACGCCGAGTCGGTGCCGACCTTCGCGAAGGTCGTGCAATACGTCTCCGACGACGCGCTCGACGAGTACGTCGAGCAGCTCGAGGGCGAGGTGCGCAAGTACCTCACGAAGAGCCTCAACTACGGAAAGGCCGCGAAGCGCATGTACAACGTGTTCCGGCTCTCGGGTCGCCACTTGGATGCGGCTTTCGTGCGCGAACTCTTCGACGAGCCGACGACGATCCTCTACCAGGTGTGGTCGCTCATCGTGACGCTCGACAATGCCACCCAGCCCGGCTCCGGCATCCCGATCGACGACGTGCGCGCGCAAGCCGACGCCCTCGTGCTGGAGGTGGTGAAGGCGCTCGATGGCCCCGAGGAGGCCGAGATCGTCGAGGCGCTGCAGCAGCTCAGCCGCACCCTCGAGTCGCAGACGACAGGTGAGCAACGCACCGCCGAGGTCGAGGGGGCTCAGGCCCGGGTGGTGAACCTCGTGAACACCTTCTTCCGCGACAAGCTCACCGCGATGCCCACCATCAAGGAGTACATCGACGCCATGCAGGCCGAGCCCGCAGCCCACTGAATCGCCGGCACCCGGGCGCGACGTCGGAGGTGCGTTTAGCGTCGAGCCATGGACCTGCGCATCGACGTGGGCTCTTCGTCTCCGCGGTCGAGTAGCGCCGGCCGCAGGCGGACGGGTATCGAGACCCCTGGGGCGGAGCTCTCCCCTGGGGCCCGAGCGTCAGGGCTTTCGGTGGAGGGGGTTCTTGCTGGTGAGTTCGAGGGGTTTGTGGTTGCCGGGTCGGCCGGGTGGTGGGTGCATGAGCCATTTCCCGTTGGGGGTGTCGGGTGGTCGGATTGTCCAGCCCATGTTGTGGGTGAGCATGTGGTGGAAGCGGCACAGCAAGACACCGTTGGCGATGTCGGTGGGGCCGCCGTTGTCCCATTCGAGGGCGTGGTGGGCTTCGCACCAGGAGGGGGGTCGGT
>NZ_JBASCU010000003.1:0-34718 GCF_049651805.1 Pseudolysinimonas sp. | reverse complement strand
GAGAAGACCCGACGGCTCGCCCACGGGTTCCGCAACTTCGACAACTACCGGCTCCGCATCCTGCTCGCCGCCGGCGGCCACAAGCCCTGGCGAACCCGAGCCGCCCCCGCTTCATGATGAAGAGCCCGTTTAGTGCGGCACTGGGGAAAATTCCTCTTATCACCGCGGTTCCGGTCGTAAACTAATACCCGGATCTGGAACCACACAGATAATGGGGACAAATTGAAGAAGCAAATTACGCAACTCGTCGACGATCTCGACGGCACGGTGCTCGACGACGGCAACGGCACCACCATCCGCTTCGGCCTCGAGGGTCGGCAGTACGAGATCGACCTTTCGTCGGCGAACGCCCAACGCCTTCGCGCCGCTCTCGCGCCGTTCATCTCCGCCGGCCGCTCCGTCGCCGGCTCGCGCAGCGGTTCGGCGCCGCGTCGCTCGAGCCGCAACGCGAGTGGCGAGCTCGCCGCCATCCGTTCGTGGGCGCAGGGTCACGGCCATTCGGTCGGCGACCGTGGGCGCATTTCGGCCGAGGTGCGCGAAGCGTACGAGCGCGCGCACTGACAGGTCTGACGGTGTGGTCTCGACATGCGCCCTCCGGGCGCTACTCGACCACCGAGCGACATGCGCCCTCCGGGCGCTACTCGACCACCGAGCGACACACGCCCTCCGGGCGATACTCGACCACCGAGGTCGAGCGGCTACTCGACCACAGAGGTGGTTACGAGAAGTCGGCGTCGGGGGCTGAGCGGTAGGAGAAGTCGTACTTGGGGCGCCAGCCGCGGTTGAGCACGCCCCCCGACTCTTCCAGGTAGCAGGCGCCGCACAGCGACTCGTAGGTGACATCTACCCCATCGATCGCGACCTGATCGCCGTCGAAGATGAATTCTCCGTCGACGCTGCGGGCGTTGAAGATCGCTTTGCGGCCGCAGCGGCAGATCGTCTTGAGTTCTTCGAGCGAGTGGGCGATCTCGAGCAGCCGCCGGCTTCCGGGGAAAGCGACGGTCTGGAAGTCGGTGCGGATGCCGTACGCGAGCACCGGCACGTCTTCGTCGATCGCGATGCGCAGCAGGTCGTCGATCTGCTGTTCGCCGAGGAACTGCACCTCGTCGAGCAGCAGACAGGCGACATCCTTGCCGGTCTCGCGGATCACCTGCTCGCGGCGCTCCATGAACGCGGCGAGCACGTCGTCGTCGGGCGCGATCGTGAAGTCGACCGGCCGCGTGACCCCGAGCCGAGAGACGATCGCCGCCTCGCCCTTGGAGTCGATCGCCGGCTTGGCGAGCAGCACCTGCTGCCCGCGCTCTTCGTAGTTGTACGCGGCCTGCAGCAGGGCGGTGCTCTTGCCGGAGTTCATCGCCCCGTAGCGGAAATACAGTTTCGCCATTCGCTACTCGAGGTACCCGTCTTCGGCGGCACGACGGATGAGGTCGGCCTTCTTGCTCGCTGGGCGGTCGACACGAGCGTACTTTTCGCGCACGCGGCGCAGGTAGGTCTTCGCGGTCTCATACTGCACGTTCATCTGAGCCGCGACTTCCGCGGTGCTGTATCCCGTCGCGTACAGGCGCAGGGCTTCGACCTCGCCGGGGCTGAGTTTAGGGCGCGGCTGGTCGGCGGTGCCGACCGCGGCCGGTCGCCACACCCGCGCCGTGTTGGAGCTCGGGAGGCCCATGACGCGGCGGGCCGTATCCATCACTGCGGCCATGTTGAGCGACTTGGACAGGAATGCGGCGGCGCCCGCGGCGAGGGCTCGTTCCCGGGCTTCGCGGGTGTCGACGCTCGAGAGCACGATGACCTTCGCACCCGCGGCGCGGCAGGTGCGCACCCGCGCCTCGATCGAGACGGGTTCCTTGAGCTGGAAGTCGATGAACACCAGGTCGGTCGGAAACGCTGGGCTGTGCACGAGTTGCAGCCAGGTTGGGGCCATCAGAACCACGTCGAAGTCGGTGGCGTGAGCACCGATCCAACTGCTCAGGCTGTCGAGCAACACCTCGTGATCGTCGAGCACCGCGAGCCGCACGGCGGCGGTGGCCCGCCCGGCGCTGCGCTCGCCACCGGGTAGCGCCGACACGGCGGGCCGATGCTCGATGGTGCTCACGCGACAACCTTATGTCTGAACCCCCCGGATCGTCGCCGTGCGCTAGAACAGTGTCGGCTGAAGCCCTCCCGCTGCGGGCGGAAGCGCGCCGGCTGACCGCGGGGGGCGCTCCAAGCCGTGGCGCCGCACTAACGGCCGCACCCGCGCCGCGAGCCATTTTCGGTAGCCCGGTGGCGCGTACACCTGGCCGCCGGGGTAGAGGCGTCGGTACCGCGTCAGCAGCTCGGGGCGCTCCCGCTCGAGCCACGCGAAGAACCACTCCCGAGCGCCCGGCTTGAGGTGCAGCGCGGAGTAGGCGACCGACTGCGCTCCCGACTCGGCGATCGCCCCGAACGCACGGTCGAGGTGCTCGACGGAGTCGGTGAGGTAGGGGAACACCGGCATGACGAACACCGAGCACGGCAGGCCGGCATCCCGAACCGCCCGCACCGTCGCGAGGCGTGCTTCGGTGGTCGGGGCGCCCGGCTCGATCGATTCGCGCAGGTCGGCGTCGAAGATGTCGATCGTCATCGCGACCTCGACCGCAACCCGCTTGGCCGCCTGTTGCAACAACGGGATGTCGCGGCGTAGGAGCGTGCCTTTGGTGAGGATGCTGAAGGGCGTTCCCGAGTCGGCGAGCGCCGCGATGATGCCGGGCATCAGCCGGTAACGGCCTTCGGCGCGTTGATAGGGGTCGGTGTTGGTGCCGAGGGCGACCGGATGCCGCTGCCACGACGGGCGGGCGAGTTCTTTGGCGAGCACGTCGGCGACGTTGACCTTCACCACGATCTCGGAATCGAAGTCGCGCCCGGCGTCGAAGTCGAGGTAGGTGTGCGTCTGGCGCGCGAAGCACATGACACACGCGTGCGAACATCCGCGGTACGGGTTGATGGTCCAGGCGAATGGCAACGCGCTCGCGCCGGGAACCTGGTTGAGGGCCGACTTGGCGAGCACCTCGTGAAAGGTGATCCCGGCGAATTCGGGGGTCTGCACCGACCTGACGAGGCCGCGCAGGGTGCCGAGACCGGGCAGCGCGGCCGTCGCTTCAGCGCTGAGTCTCTGCCCGTTCCATCGCATCCCCACATTCGAACATACGTTCGAGCCCGTTGCAAGGTTCAGGCCGGGATGCCGAGAGCTTTCGCAGTGCGCGCCAGCGTCGACTTCGCCGTCGCCTCGTCGCTGGAGAGAGTCGACCCGTATGACGGGATCATCTGTTCGAGCTGCGGGCGCCAGGCAGCCATCTTGTCGGGGAAGCACTTGGCGATGACGTCGAGCATGATCGGCACAGCGGTCGACGCCCCCGGCGAGGCGCCGAGCAGGCCGGCGATCGTGCCCTCGCCCCCGGCGACTACTTCGGTGCCGAACTGGATGACCGACTTGCCGTCGGCGTCGCGCTTCATGATCTGCACGCGCTGACCCGCCGTGATCAGCCGCCAGTCCGCACCTTCTGCGGTGGGTGCGAATTGCTGCAACGCGCGAACCTTCTTGGCGCGGGTGGCGAGCACTTCGGTGACGAGATACCAGACGAGTGAGAGGTTCTTCAGGCCGGCGCCGATGAACGTGCCCAGATTGTGCCAGCGCAACGCGGCGAACAGGTCGAGGTACGACCCGGTCTTGAGGTACTTCGTCGAAAACCCGGCGTAGGGGCCGAAGAGCAGGCTCGCCTGCCCGTCGATGACGCGGGTATCGAGGTGCGGCACCGACATGGGCGGGGCGCCGACCGACGCCTTGCCGTAGACCTTCGCCGAGTGCCTGCGCACCAGATCCGGGTCGTCGGCGTGCAGGAACTGGCCGCTGATCGGAAACCCGCCGTAGCCGCGGATCTCGCGGATGCCGGAACGCTGAAGGAGGTTGAGCGCGTTTCCGCCGGCGCCGACGAACACGAAACGTGCGGCGAACTCCCGCGGGGTCGACCCGACATCGTGCTTCACCTGGAGCTTCCACAGCCCGTTCTTGCGGGACCGGCGCAGGCCGGTGACACGGTGGTTGAGATGCAGAGTGGCACCGTTCGCGACGAGACCGTCGACGAGGGTGTGGGTGAGTGAGCCGAAGTCGACGTCGGTGCCCGACAGGATGCGGGTGGCGGCGATCGGCTGATCTTTGCGACGGCCGGGAATGAGCAGCGGCGCCCAAGACCGGATGACAGCGGCGTCTTCTGAATACTCCAGACCCGCGAACAGCGGGTGGTCTTTGAGCGCTTCGTACCGCTTCTTCAAGAAGGCGACGTTGTCGGCGCCCCAGACGAAGCTCATGTGCGGCACCGGGTTGATGAAGCTCGCCGGCTCCGGCAGCAGTCCCTCGCCGACCAGGTACGACCAGAATTGCCGCGACACCTGGAACTGCTCGTTGACCTTCACCGCGTTGGTGATGTCGATCGACCCGTCGGGCAGTTCGGGCGTGTAGTTGAGTTCGCAGAGCGCGGCATGGCCGGTGCCGGCGTTGTTCCACGGGTCGGAGGACTCGCGTGCGACGCCGCCGAGACGTTCGAAGATCGCGATCTTCCAGCTGGGTTCGAGTTGAGAAAGCAGGGTTCCGAGGGTGGCGCTCATGACCCCGCCGCCGATGAGGGCGACGTCGAGGGGTTCAGTCACCCGACGAGTCTATCGGGGCGAGCCGGTACCCCCGGTCGTCACGGGGCCGGTGACGGTCCGAACAGCCGACGCAGCTCGGCATCCATCAGGTCGGCGATCGCCGCGTTTCCCGCATCGTTGAAATGGATGCCGTCCACCGTCCACTCGCGACGATCCACGAGCCAGTGCGACGACTTCGTCACGAACGTGGCGCCCACCTGGGCGGCGCTCGCCCGAAGCCAGCCGTTCATAACCGTCGCCTGTGGCGGCTCGGCGGCGAGTGGAGAGAAGAGGGCGAAGACCAGGATGCGAGCGTCGGGCACGCCCGCCCTCAGACGCTCGAGGTCGCTCGCGATGGCGGTCTCGACCGAGGCGCCGTCGCTCTCGACAAGCCACAAGTCGTTGATCCCCAGCGTGACGAACACAACATCGGGGCGCGCCTCCACGATCTGTGCCGGAAGGTCGAGGCCGCCGCGCGCCTGCACAAACCCGAGCCCGGGGATGCTCGGGTTGACCTCCGTCCAGCCGCGCCGGGCGCTCAGCAAACTCGCCCAGCGCTGCTCGGGCGAGGTCGCACCGAGCCCCATCGTCAGCGAGTCCCCGTAAAAGGCCGCGACAGATCCCGCCGGAACCGGATCCGAAGTCTCCCGCACCTGCTTTTCCGTCGCGACCGCCTGCGCGCTGCACGCCGTCGCCAGCAGCAGCATCGTGGCCAGGGCGGCGAGCCCGCGCGCCCAGCGCCGGGGCATCAGCTCGCGGGGACGACCGCCGGGAGACGTGCGGCGACGAGTTCGGCGATCTGCACGGCGTTGAGCGCCGCGCCCTTGCGGAGGTTGTCGTTCGAGATGAAGAACGTCAGCCCGCGGCCGCCCGGTGCACTCTGGTCGGTACGGATGCGCCCTACGAGGCTCGGGTCGGCACCGGCGGCGTCGAGGGGGGTCGGCACATCCATCAACTGCACGCCCGGCGCCGCGGCGAGCAGCTCGGTCGCGCGCTCGGGACTGAGCGGGCGGGCGAACTCGGCGTTGATCGACAGGGAGTGGCCGGTGAACACGGGAACACGCACGCAGGTTCCCGACACCCGCAGATCGGGGAGCTCGAGGATCTTGCGGCTCTCGTTGCGCAGCTTCTTCTCTTCGTCGGTCTCACCGAGGCCGTCGTCGACGATCGACCCGGCGAGCGGCACGACGTTGAACGCGATGTTCTTGGGGAACTTCACCGCGGCGGGCATCGTCACGGCAGCGCCGTCCTGCACGAGGCCGATGGCATCCTGCGACACCGCGGCGGCCGCCTGCTCGAGCAACTCCTCGCCGCCCGCGAGCCCGGCGCCGGAGACCGCCTGGTAGGTGCTCACGATCAGGCGTTCGAGGCCCGCCTCGGCATCCAGCACCTTCAGCACCGGCATCGCGGCCATCGTCGTGCAGTTCGGGTTGGCGACGATGCCCTTCTTCACCTCGTCGAGGGCGTGCGGGTTCACCTCGCTGACGATGAGCGGAACCTCGGGGTCCATGCGCCAGGCGCTGGAGTTGTCGATCACGAGCACGCCGGCTGCGGCGAACCTCGGGGCCTGCACCTTCGACATCGTCGCCCCGGCGGAGAAGATCGCGACATCGAGACCCGACGGGTCGGCCGTCGACGCATCCTCGATCGTGATCTCTTCGCCGCGGAACGGCAGGGTCGTGCCCGCGCTGCGCGCCGACGCGAAGAACCGGATCTCGGCGATCGGGAAGTTCCGCTCGTCGAGAAGACGACGCACGACGGCGCCGACCTGACCGGTGGCGCCGACGACGCCGATGCGGATGCCCGTGGTACTCATAGGGCGAGAGCTTAGCCGCGCCGGCGACCGTGTGTCGGTCAGCGGCCCCCGCCGTTGCCAGGCCGCGATCCGGAGTGACCGGGTGCGTCGCCGGACTTTCCGGGTGAGCTCGGAGCGCCACTCTCCGTCTCGTCCTCCGTGTCGCCGGTCGGCACGTCGCCCTCTTCAGAAACCTGGTCGTCGCCGGACTTCTTGTTGGCGTGCGTCTTCGCCCACGCGGAGATCGCGGCGCCCTTCTCGGCGCCCGTGAACTCGTCGGAGTGGGCGAGGTAGCGCGGCACGAGAGCGACTTCGGAGCTGCGCTCGTTGCCGGTTCCGCTGCACTCGATCGTGTTGACGGCGAGCAGCTGCTCGATGGTCGACGTCTCACCCTCCAGCGACTCACCCTCGACGGGTTCCGTGGGCACCAGCACGCAGACCAGTCCGTTCTCGTCGGCGGGTGCGTCGGGTGAGGGCGCGTCCCCCGACGCTTCCTCACCCGACGCCGCCTCCGGTTCCGCGGTCGCAGTGATGGCCGCAACCGCATCCCCTGGGTTCTCCGCTTCGACCGCCATCGCGAACCCCCCGTAGGCGACGACGACAAGCGTGCCGGTCGCGAGTGCGACGGCGATGGAACCCTTCATCATGTGAACCCCCCGATTCGGATGAATGTGTCGCAACCCTAACCACGTGCGTGATGCGCTCGCAGCAAAGGTGAGAGTTCTCTCACGAGAATTGACCCCCTAGTCCGGGGGACGTCGCCGCTCAGCGGCCGGTGCCTCCGTGCACGACCGCAACGTCGTCGGCGTCGAGGCCGAACGCCTCGTGCACGATGCGCATCGCCTGCTGGAGCGTGTCGGCGCGGGTGACCACCGAGATGCGGATCTCGCTGGTCGAGATCATCTCGATGTTGATGCCGGCATCCGAGAGCGCGCGGAACAACTGCGCCGAAACGCCCGCCGACGTGCGCATGCCCGCCCCGACGACCGCCAGCTTGCCGATCTGGTCGTCGTACTGGATCGACTCGAAGCCCGTCGCCTCCTGCTCGGCGTTGAGGGCCGTGACCACCTTCTCGCCATCGGACTTCGGCAGGGTGAACGAGATGTCGGTGAGACCCGTCGCCGCGGCCGAGACGTTCTGCACGATCATGTCGATGTTCGCGCCCGTCTTGGCGACGATCGTGAAGATGTCGGCGGCCTTGCCGGGAACGTCGGGGACTCCGACGACGGTGACCTTGGCCTCGTTGAGGTCGCCGGCTACCCCGGTGATGATCGGCTCTTCCACCGACTCCCCTTCTTTCGCGTCGCGTTGCTTGACATCGTGCTGCTCGGTCGGCAGCACCCACGTGCCTTCGTTGTTGTTGAAGCTCGACCGTACATGCAGGGTCACACCGTGCCGCCGGGCGTACTCGACGGCCCGGATGTAGAGCACCTTCGCGCCGGCGGCCGCGAGCTCGAGCATCTCTTCGCTCGTGACCTTGTCGATCTTGTGCGCCTTCGGCACGATGCGCGGGTCGGCGCTGAACACCCCGTCGACGTCGGTGTAGATCTCGCACACGTCGGCGCCGAGCGCGGCGGCGAGCGCGACGGCCGTCGTGTCGGAGCCGCCCCGGCCGAGCGTCGTGATGTCTTTGCTGTCGCGGTTGAACCCCTGGAAGCCGGCGACGATCGCGATCGCGCCCTCGTCAAGTGCCTCGCGCACCCGGCCGGGGGTGACATCCACGATGCGCGCCGAACCGTGCCGGTCGTCGGTGATCATGCCCGCCTGGCTGCCGGTGTACGACCGCGCGTCGAGACCCATGCTCTTGATCGCCATCGCCAACAGCGCCATCGAGATGCGCTCGCCCGTCGTGAGCAGCATGTCCATTTCGCGCGGATCCGGCTGCGGCGTGACCTGGTGCGCGAGGTCGATCAGGTCGTCGGTCGTGTCGCCCATCGCCGACACGGCGACAACGACGTCATTGCCGGCGCGGCGGGTCTGCACGATGCGCTTCGCGACCCGCTTGATGCTCTCGGCGTCGGCGACGCTCGATCCCCCGTACTTCTGCACGATGAGGCTCACGGTGGTGCTCCTGGAGGGGTGGGATAGCGGGCAGGCGGCCCTGACGCAAGAGCTTAGCGGCGCCACGAGTACCCGCAGGCGGCCGAGGGATCCTCGAGCTCTCGTCGTATCATGACGCGGTGGTCGGGATGCGGTGGGCGAGAGGGGTCGCGCTCGTGGCGGTCGTCGGGCTGGTCGGCTGCACCAGCGTTCCAGCGGACGCGTGGCGACTCACCCCGATCTCGTACGACAACCGGATGGACGGAACGAACGAGCCGCAACAACTGAACGACACGACGTACCCGATGCGCCTGGTCTCCGACACCGCGGGCGGCCTGTGGGGTGAATCCTCCGGCTCGTGGCTTCATCTCGATGCCGACGGTTCCCCGGTGCGACGGTTCAATCTCGACGGTGACGAGCCACGTCCGGTACACGGGTTCACCGCACTCACGCCCGAGTTACTGCTCGTCTCGGCCCCCACCGACGGCGCGAGCGGAGCGATCCACCTGTTCGACACGGTCGACGGCTCGTGGGAGCTGCTCTATCGCGACCAGATCCTGCTGGGCGATCTGGCCGTCTATGGCGGCAACGTCTACGTCATCGCGTTCACGACCGGGGAGGGCACGTTCACGGTGCGCCGCGTGCCCCTCGACGGCACCGGCGGCGCGAGCGACGCCACGCCAGCGCTGCCCTGGCCCGGTGCCGTGCACCCGATCCAGTCTTCGGTGGCGATCGACATCGGCCCCGACGGTGCCTTCTACCTCGCGACGCAGGCGGAACGGATCGTCGTGGAGGCCGACGGAACCGTGCGCGACCGCACGCCGATCGAGAGTCACGTGCCGCAGGTCGCGGTCAGCTCCGACGGAACCCCCGTCTGGTCGGGAGGCGGGCGGCCGTCGTCCGCCGTCGCCTCGCACGTCACGGGAGGCTCGGCGGAAGCCCGCGCCGTCTTGAACCTGCACGCGACATGCACAGAAGATCTCGTCGTCGTGGGGTGGAGCCCGAACCAGACGACGCTGCCGTTCCTCTGCTCCCCGCGAGGCATCGCGTGGCTCGACCCCGAGACGTTCGTCGTCTCGATCGGCGGCGAGAACGATGCCGTGCTCGTGCGCGTCGAGATGCCCGCTCCATTCGGCTGACAAGAGCCGAGGGGTGCATCTAGCTCAGCCGCTCTCTATCGGCAACCCCTGTGCGCTGTGCTCCCCGGCGGGCTGGACTAGGGGCACGAGAAACGATCACCCAGAACAAGGGCGAGGTGAAGGAGGACGGGGCATCTCGCATGAGCGACCCCCGAGACTTCGACGAATTCGGCGACGGCGGGGGCCAGGGCGAGCAACCAGGAGCCGACCTCCTCGGTGACGAGACCGAGTTCGACGCCGAGAACCTGCAGACCTCCACCGGAGGCGGGATGGGGCCCGAGTCGTTCCCGCCCGACGACGACGAGAACTTCAGCGGCAACGGGGCCGACCGCGGCCCGAGCTGAGCCTCAGCCGACGCGGCCCGGCCGCCGCGTCATCCGCGGGAGGCCAGGAACTCTTCGACCACCTCGGCCGTCTCTTCCCAACCCTCGACCGCACGGGTCGGGATGCCGAGGGCGACCACCGGGAAGTCGTTGCCGTCGGGGTCGAGACGGTCGCCGACGAAGAGCATCTGCTCGAACGGGATACCGGTGAGTTCGGCGAGGCGTGCCATCCCATACGCCTTGTCGATGCCGCGACGGGTGATGTCGACGCTCGTCGAACCACCCGATCGCACCTCGAGGTCGGGCAGGTGCTGCTGCACGGCGGCCCGGAGGGTGTTCTTCTTCGCCCCCGTCGGGTCCCAGGCCTTCTTCGCGTCCACCGGAGCGGCCTGCCCCAGGGCCGAGAAGGTGATCTGCGAGCCGCGGTCCTCGAGGATCGGGCCCCAGGTCTCGCTCTCCCAGAATCCGAGCCGCTTCGCCTCGGATTCGACCGCCGCAAGCGCCTCCTGCTTCTGGGCGTCGGTGAGGTTCTCGGCATACTGCTGAACCCACGAGCCGTCGCGGAACAGGTAGTACTGCGTACCGCAGGTGGGCATGAGGTGCATATTCGCGAGCGCGTCGGGGTGATCGAGCGGCAGGTTGTCGATGAGCTGGCTCTCGAACTGCCCGAACTGCCCGCCCGAGATCACGCAGACCTCGACGGCGCCGAGCAGCTGCACCAGCAACTCGGCCATGCGAGGATCGACCGGCGATTTCGACGGGGCGAGGGTGTCGTCGAGGTCGAACGCGACGAGACGGACCGTGGAGGCACTCACGAGAGACCAGCTTGCCAGGGGATCAGCCCTCGACCGTACGTCTGCCCTCGAACGCACGACCGAGAGTCACCTCATCGGCGTACTCGAGGTCGCCCCCGACGGGGAGGCCCGATGCCAGCCGCGTCACCCGCAGCCCCGGCTGCACCAACAGTCGGGTGAGATAGGTGGCGGTCGCCTCACCCTCGAGGTTCGGGTCGGTCGCGATGATCACCTCGGTCACCGTCGAGTCGGCGAGCCGTTGCACCAGCTGGGTGATGCGCAGGTCGTCAGGACCGATTCCGTCGATCGGGCTGATCGCCCCGCCGAGTACGTGGTAGAGCCCGCGGAACTCCCGGGTGCGTTCGATCGCGACGACATCCTTCGCCTCCTCGACGACGCAGATCGTGGCGGGGCTGCGCCTCGGGTCGCGGCAGATCGAGCAGGTGTCTTGCTCGGCGACGTTGCCGCAGATCGAGCAGAAGCGCACCTTGTCACGAACGTCCATGAGGATCTGCGCGAGCCGCTTCGTGTCGAACGACTCGGTCTGCAGGATGTGGAACGCGATGCGCTGCGCCGACTTCGGCCCGATGCCGGGAAGCCGTCCCAACTCGTCGATCAGCTCCTGAACGATGCCCTCGTACACGGCGGCCTAGTCGTCGAGCGAGTCGAGCGGCGCGGGCGGGTCGACGGGGTGCAGGGTCTGTTCCTCGATGAAGCTGGCGCCGAGGATCTCGCGCACCACCGCCTCGCCGTAACGGGCCTTGCCGTCGGCGGTGTGCGGCTGGGGCGCGCGTTTCTCAGCGACCGTCGCTTTCGGGGCCGCGGGCACCGACACTGCGGGCGCTGACACCGCGGGAGCGGACGCCTCGGGAGCGGGTGCCTCGGGAGCGGGTGCCTCGGGAGCGGGTGCGGGCGCCTCCGCTTCGCTCGACGGGATCTGCACGACGTTCCACTCCGGAGCGGGTGGCAGCGGGTTCTCGTCCGCGGGCGGCGCGGCGGGCCGCTGCGGCTCTGCCG
Source organism: Pseudolysinimonas sp. (assembly GCF_049651805.1). Taxonomy (GTDB): domain Bacteria; phylum Actinomycetota; class Actinomycetes; order Actinomycetales; family Microbacteriaceae; genus Pseudolysinimonas_A. The sequence continues at coordinate 22,966 of NZ_JBASCU010000003.1, read as the reverse complement.
GGGCGGCCTCGTGCCGGGCGAGGAACTTCACGCGCACGCCGAGCACCTCATGGATGGCGCCACGCAGATGCTCGCTCACGCTCTCGCCCGGGCCCTGCGGCTGCTTGAAGGATGCGACGTCGGCTTCGGTCGCGAAGGCGACCGTCAGCACATCGCCGGTATAGCCGCGAGGGGTGGATGCCGCCAGCGCCATCCAGGCGTTGCGCTTTGAGCCCTTGACGATCTCGAGGATCTCCGGCCAGGCGTCCTTGATCTGTTGAAGCGTCACCGGCGCGGGCGGTTGCACCGGCGGTTGTTTCGCCGGCCGAGTCGGTTGCCCCGAAGCGGGTTCCGCCAGTGCCGACTCGTCTTTCGCCTTACGTGCGGTGCGGATGTCGACGGGTTCGACCACCGGGCGGTCGGGCGCGACGTGCATCGACGGATGCTCGTCGATGCCCATCCGGCGTTCCAGCCGCTCGACGCGCGCGAGAGCACCGCGCTCGGTCTCGTCGGCCGCCGGCACCAGCAGCCGGGCGACCATGAGTTCCAGATGCAGCCGCGGCGACGTGGCGCCTGTCATCTCGGTGAGAGCTGTGTTGACGACGTCGGCGGCGCGGGAGAGTTCGGCCGCACCGAACGCGGCCGACTGCCCCGACATCCGATCGATCTCGTCTTGCGGCACCCCCCGCAAGACGGCCGACGCACCGTCACGCGTCGCCGCGACGACGATGAGGTCGCGCAGGCGCTCCAGCAGGTCTTCGACGAACCGACGCGGGTCTTGTCCAGTCTGGATCACCCGGTCGACCGCGCCGAAGACGGCGGCCGCATCGCGGGCCGCGATGGCGTCAACGACCTCGTCGAGCAGTGCGCCGTGGGTGTAACCGAGCAGCGCGACCGCCCGTTCGTAGTGGATGGTGCCCCCCTCCGACCCGGCGATCAGCTGGTCGAGCAGCGACAGGGTGTCACGCACCGAACCGCCTCCGGCGCGCACCACGAGCGGCAGAACCCCGCCCTCGACCTCGACCTTTTCATCAGCGCACATCTTCTGCACGTAGTCGAGCATCTGGGCGGGCGGCACGAGCCGGAACGGGTAGTGGTGGGTGCGGCTGCGGATCGTGCCGATGACCTTCTCGGGCTCGGTCGTGGCGAAAATGAACTTGATGTGCTCCGGGGGTTCCTCGACCAGTTTGAGCAGCGCGTTGAACCCCTGCGGCGTCACCATATGCGCCTCGTCGAGGATGAAGATCTTGTAGCGGTCGCGGGCCGGGGCGAATGCGGCCCGCTCGCGCAGGTCGCGGGCGTCATCCACACCGTTGTGCGACGCTGCGTCGATCTCGACCACGTCGAGAGAACCGCCGCCGTCGCGGGCCAACTCGACGCACGAGGCGCAGGTGCCGCACGGGGTGTCGGTCGGGCCCTCGGCACAGTTGAGGCAGCGCGCCAGGATGCGGGCGCTCGTCGTCTTGCCGCAGCCGCGGGGGCCCGAGAAGAGGTAGGCGTGGTTGACCCGGTCGGTGCGCAGCGCCGTGCGCAGCGGATCGGTCACCTGCGCCTGGCCGATCAGCTCGGCGAAGGTCTCTGGCCGATAGCGGCGATAGAGGGCGGTGACCACATCACGAGAGTAGTCGTCGCCCCTGGCACCGGGTTGAGGCTCTACACTGGCAGACGGCTCTCCGCGTGGCGCCATCCAGGCCAATTCCCCCAGGACGGAAACGTAGCAAGGGTAACCGGGCTCTGACGGGTGCGCGGAGGGTCCTCATCAGGAGGATTCGCCTAGTGGCCTATGGCGCACGCTTGGAAAGCGTGTTGGGTGAAAGCCCTCGGGGGTTCGAATCCCCCATCCTCCGCTGAAACATCGCACCGCCTGCACCATCGCACTCGTACACCACCCGCTTTCCGCGGCGGGTCTCGACAGGGGAGAGCATGTTCGTGACGGAGCAGACGGTCGTGCGCATCGTGCCTCGTCGCTCGCTCCTGGTCTCGGCATTGGTCTCGATCGTCGTGGTGCTCGTCCCGGTTTCAGCGGTGCTGTACTGGTTCGCGATCCCGCGCGGGCAGGCGCTGTGGATCGCTCTCATGCAAGCGATCGTCGTGGGCGTATCCCTGGCTCTGCTGGCGCGGCAACTCACCGTCGACACGGTCGTCGCCGACGGCGAGCTTCGCGGGCGCGGCATCTTCAGCCCGATGGTTCGGGTGCCGCTCGACACGATCGCCTCGGTCGATGTGGTTCCGGTGTACGTCGGCCAGTCACCGGAGACCGTGCCGCAACTGCTCGTACGCGACGCCGAGGGCCGACGGCTCTTCCGCCTCCGCGGCACGTTCTGGCACGCCGACGACCTCACGAAGGTCATGGATGCCTTGCCCGTTCCGGCGCGGATCGTCACCGAGCCGATGTCGTTCCCCGAGTTCTTCGCCGCCTACCCGGGTAGCGCGTACTGGTTCGAGAACCGGCCGTGGCTGATGGCCGGGCTACTCGCCCTCGTCATCGTCACCTGCATCGGAATCGGCGTCGGCGTGATGGTTCTGCTCGGCATGCCGATCATGGCGTGACGAGCTGCCGGGTTTCGGCTTCGGTGGGCAGCACGATCGTCGGGTCGTCGAGCAGGCGTTGGAGCACGAGCTCCGCGGCGCCGATCAAGAGATTGTCGCGGCCCAGCGCCGAGGGAACGAGGGTCAGATCGCGCACCCCCTCGGGCAGAGTGTCGAGCCGCCAGGTCATCGTCGCCTCGGCATCCGTCAGCCAGTCCTGAAGGCCCCGACGTTGTTGGTTCTCCAGGTGGTTCAGAGCGGGGCTGTTCAGGGCTTGGTTCGAGTCAACGGGCCCTCATTGTCGTTAGCAACAACATACCGAGTCGTAGGGGGGTCAGCCAATCCAACAACTCCGCCGAATGTGGTTCCACGCGCACCTTCGTTCACACATCTGTTATGTTGCCGCCATGATCAAAGTCGACAAATGCGACTTCTTGAGCGTCCGCGCGGGCGCCTACCGCCCTTAAGACAGTGAGATCACACACGGCGGATACACCCCGCACCTTATTCGGCGTGTTGATCTTCGCGACTCCCTCACCTCCCGCTGACACTCATCAAAGGACCGACATCCCATGACCCTCACACCCACGCGCGACGACAAGTTCTCGTTCGGCCTCTGGACGTTCGGCTGGCGCGCCCAGGACCAGTTCGGATCCGCCACTCGCGAGCCGGTCGACACGGTCGAGGCCGTGCACAAGCTCAACGAACTCGGTGCCTACGGGATGACCTTCCACGACGACGACCTCTTCGCCTTCGGCAGCACCGACGCCGAACGTCAGCACGAGATCGACCGCCTGAAGCAAGCCCTCGCCGACACCGGGCTCATCATCCCGATGATCACGACCAACCTGTTCAGCCACCCGGTGTTCAAAGACGGCGGGTTCACCTCCAACGACCGCGACGTGCGCCGGTTCGCGCTGCGCAAGGTGCTGCGCAACATCGACCTCGCCGCCGAGCTCGGCGCGACGACCTTCGTCATGTGGGGTGGCCGCGAGGGCAGCGAATACGACCTCGCGAAAGACATCCGCGGCGCCCTCGAGCGCTACCGCGAGGCGGTCAACCTGCTGGGCCAATACGTGCTCGACAAGGGGTATGACATCAAGTTCGCGATCGAGCCGAAGCCGAACGAGCCGCGCGGCGACATCCTGCTGCCGACCGTCGGCCACGCGCTCGCCTTCATCGAGACGCTCGAGCACCCCGAACTCGTCGGGCTCAACCCCGAGACCGGGCACGAGCAGATGGCGGGCCTCAACTACACCCACGCGATCGCCCAGGCGCTGGATGCCGGCAAGCTCTTCCACATCGACCTCAACGGTCAGCGCGGCATCAAGTTCGACCAGGACCTCGTCTTCGGTCACGGCGACGTGTTGAACGCGTTCTCACTCGTCGATCTGCTCGAGTTCGGAGGAGCCGACGGCGGCCCGACCTACCACGGCCCCCGCCACTTCGACTACAAGCCGTCGCGCACGGAGGACTGGGACGGCGTCTGGGAGTCGGTCTCGGCGAACATGCGGATGTACCTCCTGCTGAAGGAGCGCGCCGCGGCCTTCCGCGCCGACCCCGAGGTCGCCGAGGCGCTCGCGGCCGCCAAGGTCGACGAGATCAACCGGCCGACGCTCAATGACGGTGAGGGCTACACCGAGCTGCTCGCCGACCGGTCGTCGTACGAGGACTTCGACGCGAGCCCGTACTACGACGGCCGCGGATTCGGATTCGTGCGCGTGCAGCAGCTCACGCTCGAGCACCTGCTCGGCGCGCGCTGAATCCGGACTCGGAGAAGAAGGTGACCCTCGTCGCGGGTGTCGACTCGTCGACGCAGAGCTGCAAGGTCGTCGTCGTCGACGCCGAGACCGGCCACGTGGTCAGGTCGGGGCGGGCCGCGCACCCGGCCGGCACCGAGGTGGCTCCGGCCGCCTGGTGGGATGCGTTGCTCGCGGCGATCGCGGATGCCGGCGGCATCAGCGATGTCGCGGCGGTCTCGATCGGCGGTCAACAGCACGGCATGGTGGCCCTCGACGCGGGCGGGGAGGTCATCCGCGACGCCCTGCTCTGGAACGACACCCGCAGCGGTGACGCAGCCGAGGCGCTCCGCGATGAGGTCGGCCGAGAGGCCTACGCCGCCCGCACCGGACTGGTCCCCGTCGCGTCGTTCACGGCGAGCAAGCTGCGCTGGTTGCGGGATGCCGAACCCGAGAACGCCGCGCGGGTCGCCGCCGTCGCACTCCCCCACGACTGGCTCACCTGGCGGCTCCGTGGATACGGTGCGGCCGGTCACGGCCCGGGCGGCGATCTCGCCGAGCTGACGACCGACCGGTCGGATGCCAGCGGCACCGCCTACTGGTCACCGACCACCGGCGACTACGACCGTGACCTGTTCGTGGCCGCCCTCGGGCATGACGCGATCCTGCCGCGGGTTCTCGGCCCGGCCGAGCTGGCCGGGGTCACGGCCGAGCATCCGGGCGTCGTCGCGGGCATCCCGGTCGCGGCGGGAGCCGGCGACAACGCCGCTGCCGCGCTCGGGCTCGGCGCCCGCGGAGGCGACGTCGTCCTGTCGATCGGCACGAGCGGCACCGTCTTCGCCGTCACCGACGTTCCCGTCGCCGACCCGACGGGAACGATCGCGGGCTTCGCCGACGCCGGCGGCGCCTTCCTGCCGCTCGTCGCGACCTTGAACGCGGCGCAGGTGGTCGATACCGTCGCCGCGCTTCTCGGCGTCGACCACGCGGAGTTCGGCAAGCTCGCCCTCTCGGCAGCCCCCGGAGCCGACGGCGTCATCCTCGTGCCCTACTTCGCGGGAGAACGCACGCCCGATCTTCCCGACGCGACGGCGAGTTTCGCTGGACTGACCTACGACACCACCACCCGGGCCAATCTCGCCCGGGCCGCGATCGAAGGGATGGTCTGCGGGATCGCGGCGGGCCTCGACGCCATCGTCGTTGCCGGCGTCGCGGTCGACCGGGTGCTTCTGATCGGCGGCGGCGCACGCCTCGAGGCGACCCAGCAGATCGCGAGCGAGGTGCTCGGCACGCCGGTGACCGTGGTCCCCCCGGCCGAGTACGTCGCCCTCGGCGCCGCCGCTCAGGCGGCCTGGGCGCTCACGGGCGCACGCCCCACCTGGGAACTCGACGGAGCGAACGTCGTCAGCTCACCGCCGCATCCGTCGACGCGATCGGCGTACCAGGTGGTTGCGACGCGCTGAGCGCACCCGGGTCGCGGAGCACTTCACGGAACGCGAGTTCCGCCGCCCCCACGAGCAGACTGTCGCGCCCCAACGCCGAGGCCACGATGTCGACCGTCAGCCCCGGGCCGCGCAGCGCCGTCTCGCGCACCCGCTGAACGAGCACGTTCCCGCCGAGCCGATGAAGGTCGGCGAGGAAACCCCCGAGGATGATGCGGCCCGGGTTGAAGACGTTCGTCACGTTGCGCAGTGCGACAGCGAGGAATTCGAGCTGCCGGTCGATCTCACGTCGCCCCGACTCGGAGAGGTCGGCAGCGGCCACCAGCCGGTCGGGGGCGTCGGCCTGGGCTCCGGTCCAGCCGACGGCGTCGAGGAAGGCCGCCCGGGTGACCTCGGTCTCGAGACATCCCGACGCGCCGCAGTGACAGAGCAGGCCCGCCGAGTTCACCAGGGTGTGGCCGAGTTCGCCGCCGAACCCCGCACTCCCGGCGAGCAGCGAATCCCCGACGATGACCCCGCCACCGATGCCGCTCGCACCGCCGTTGAGGAACACCAGATGGCTCTGCCCGCGGCCCGCGCCGAACATCCCTTCGGCGATGACGCCGCAGGCGGCATCGTTGCCGGCCCAGGTGGGAAGTCCGGTCGCCGCCGTGATCATGTCGGCGAGCGGCTCGTCGACCCACTCCAGGTGCGGGGCCAGGTTGACGAACCCGTCCCGCGACCGCACCTGACCGGGCACCGCGATTCCGATTCCGGCGAGATGGTGTTGCTGGTCGAGCTCGGGCCGCATCCCCGCAACGACCGCAGCCACGACATTGGCGACTTCGCGCGCCGACGGGATCCGGTCGTTCTCGAACCGCACGGCGCGAAGTACGTTACCGCCGAGGGCGACGACGCTGATCATGGTCGCATCGAGTTCCGGATTCACCGCGATCGCGGCAATGCGTTCGGTCGGGATGATCGTCGCGCTCGGCCTGCCGACGCGATTCGTGGCGCGCGGATCGGCGGCCTCGACGATACCGCGAGCCTCGAGGTCGGCGACGATGGTCGCGATCGTCGACCGGTTGAGTCCCGTCGCCCTGGTCAGCTCGGCGCGCGAGATCTCCCGGTTGGCGTGCACGAGACCCAGCACGACCGACAGATTGCCGCGACGCAGATCGTCGAGGCTGCCGCCTGCCGACGCGTGGCCAGCAGCACCCGCGAACGGGCGGATGACACTCTTCACTGCAGCTCCCACCGACTCCGCCTGGCCCGGATGTCGTGCAGAACGCTACTCCTCGCGCACGGTCGGCTCCAAGATGCGGGTCCTGGCGCGCCGGGGCATCACGCCGGTTCTTTCCTGATCCGAATCGCCGACCATGAGGATGGCGGCAGCGTGAACTCGGCTATCCCGTGCGATAACACCACGTCCAAGGGTCGCACAGCGACTCGGTCGGGCTGGTCGACCGTGTTTCGCGCGGTTGGATCGGCATCCCACAATGTGTGCGCCTCCAGGATCGACGTCACGCCCGCGGCCGAGAGATCGACGCTCACCCGCGCGTCCATCGTGTCCCCACGATTCACGAGGAAGAGCGACACCCCGTCGTCATCCGTCGTGGCGACCGCGTCGACCACGGACACCGTCCCGTGACTCGCGGTCTCCATGGTGTCGCTGCGAAGCGCGACGTGTAGCGCGCGCCCGCGTCCCAGGCGGGAGGTCAGTGCGAACGGGAAGAAGGTCGTCTGACGCCAGGCGATGCCTCCCGGTTCGGTCATGATCGGCGCGATCACATTCACCAGCTGTGCCAGACTCGCGGCGGTCACCCGGTCGGCGTGCCGCAACAGCGAGATCAGCAGACCGCCCACGACGACGGCATCGGCCACGGTGTAGGAGTCTTCGAGGAGCCGCGGCGCGATCGGCCAGTCGTCGATGGCGGTGCGTTTGTCGTCCGCGTGGTACCGGTCGATGTCCCACACGTTCCACTCGTCGAACGAGATCCCGATCCGCTTGTCGCTGCCTTTGACGGCGGCGACGTGGTCGATCGTCGCGGATACCGACTCGATGAATCTGTCCATGTCGACCGGTGTGGCGAGGTACTCGCTGAGGTCGCGGTCGCCCTGGTTGTAATAGGCGTGGCACGAGATGAAGTCGACCTCGTCCCAGGTGTGTTCGAGGACCGTCCGCTCCCACTCCCCGAAGGTCGGCATGCTGCGGCTGGAGCTGCCACAGACGACGAGCTGGATGCGGGAGTCCAGTTGCCGCATCGCCCGGGCTGCCTGAGCGGCGAGCTTCCCGTAATCCTCGGCGCTGCGATGCCCGAGCTGCCACGAGCCGTCCATCTCGTTGCCGAGGCACCAGATCGTGACGGAGTGCGGTTCGGGCGAGCCGTTCGCGATCCGCTGTTCGGCGAGCGTCGTCCCACCCGGGAGGTTGGCGTACTCGAGCAGGTCGAGTGCTTCGGCGACACCGCGGGTTCCGAGGTTGACGGCGAGCATGAGCTCAGTGCCGGCCTTCGCCGACCAGCGCGCGAACTCGTCGAGGCCGACCTCGTTCGTCTCGAGGGAGTGCCAGGCGAGGTCGACTCGCCGCGGGCGGGACTCCTTCGGACCGACACCGTCTTCCCAGCGGTAGCCCGAGACGAAGTTGCCGCCCGGGTAACGCACCGTGGTCACCCCGAGCTCGCGCACGAGGTCGAGCACGTCGGCCCGGAATCCCTCGGCGTCGGCCGTCGGATGGCCGGGTTCGTGGATGCCGTCGTACACGGCTCGGCCGAGGTGTTCGATGAACGACCCGAACAGGCGCCGATCGACGGGAGCGATCGCGGACGCGGGGTCGACGGTCAGGGCGGCCGTGGTCATTTCTCCTCGTTTCCAGGGTGGGTCGCCGCGCGGGCGGCGGGGTCGGTGGCGTGATCGCGGAACCAGGCGACAAGCGGAGTGGGCACGCGGTCGAGATCGCCGTCTCGTTCGACGAGACGCCACAGCCCCATCGACAGGCGGTGGGCTTCGCGCGGCGCCGTCGAGTGCCGATAGGTCCACTCGTACATGTCGAACACGGGCCACCAGGTGTAGCCGACGACGTCGACGCTGGCGGCGCGCATCCGGTGCAGGGTCGCGACCGACGCGTCGAGCCACTCGAGCCGTTCCGTCACGGTTCCGGTCACGCAGGTCTCGGTGAGCATGACGGGAACCTGGTAGCGCTCGGCGGCGCGCCGCAGCACCTCTTCGAGTCCGGCGACACCGTCGTCGCGCGTGGGACGCGGGTCGCCGAAGCCTCCGCCGTGGTGGACACCCGCCTCGAAGACTTCGGTGGAGTGCCGCGGGTAGTAGTTGACGCCCATGACGTCAGGCGGAGTCGGACGCTCGGCGAACCAGGTGAGGTCGTCGTCCGTCATCCCGTTCTCGAGGAGGAACGCCGTGAGCTCGTGCGCGGCGTCGACCCGACCCGTGACGAGGTCCTCGACGAGGTGGGTCTGCGCGTGCAGCCGTCTCGCGTGGTCGCGATGCTCGTCGGGCTCGATGTCGCCGACGTAGCGGAAGCCGGCATCCACGTGCACGAAGACCGCGCGGTCCCCGAGCACGTCCCGGATGCCGTTCTGCGTGAGCACGAAGCCGCGGGCGAGGCGTTCCACCATCCGCACCAAGCCCGTCGTGCCGCTGAGGTAAGGGGGCCAATAGGCGTACTCGCCCGAGAACAGGGCGTGGATCATCGGCTCGTTGACGGGTGTGTAGTCGGTGACGTGCGCCGCATACCGCTCGGCGACGCGCGTCGCGTACTCCGCGACATGCTGCGGATAGTCGGGGTTCGCAAACTCGCGCTCCAGCCAGATCGGCGTTCCGTAGTGCAACAGGTCGACGATCGGGCTGATGCCGAGTTCGGCGAGACGGTCCATCACGTCGTCGAGCCACGACCACTGCCAGACACCCGGCTCGGGTGCGATGCGGTGCCACGGAATGCCGTAGCGCAGCAGCTCGGCTCCCGCCTCGGCGACGAGCCCGAGGTCGGTGTGCCAGTGCTCGTAGTGCCGGGTGAGCTCGTACTCGTCGATCGCGCGTTCACCCGGACGCTCTTGTGGCACGAAGGTGTTCTCGATGCCGAGCGCGAAATGCAATCCGCCGTCGCGGAACCAGGGAGTCGTCATGTCAGCACCCTCGTCATTTCAGGCCCGTCGTCGCGATGCTCTCGATGAACCGCCGCTGCACGAGCAGGAACGCCACCACCAGCGGGAACACCGCGATGAGCGAGCCGGCCATCATGACGCCGTACGGGATGATGCCGCCCGGTCCGGTCAGCAAGGTCAACCCGGAGGTGATCGTCCCCATCTCCCGCGAGGTCGTGAAGATGAGCGGCCAGAGCAGGTCGTTCCAGTTGTTGACGAAGATGAAGATCGCCAGGGTGAGCAGCGCGGGCACGGCGTTAGGCAGGACGACGCTCCGGAACACGCGGAACTCGGAAGCCCCGTCGATGCGCGCGGCGGAGTCGAGGTCGCGCGGGAGCGCCAGGAAGAACTGCCGCAGGAAGAAGATCCCGAAGGCGTCGGCGGCGCGCGGCGCGATCAGTCCCGCGAAGGTGTTGACCCAGCCGAGGTCGCTCACCAGTTGGTACACCGGGATGAGGGTGGCCTGGAAGGGAATCATCAGGCTCGCGATGATGGAGATGAGCAGCGCGCGCTGACCGGTGAAGTCGATGCGGGCGAGCGCGTAGGCGGCGAGCGAGTCGAAGGCGAGCGCGAACACCGTCACCCCGCCGGCGAAGAGGAAGCTGTTGAGCGTCAGCCTCAGGAATGGAAGCTCGGTCAGGATGCGCTCTAGGTTGGCGAGGGTCCATTGCTCGGGCACGAGCGTCGGGGGGAACGCGTTCACTTCGGCGACCGGCTTGAACGCGGTGAAGACGATGATCGCGAAGGGCAGCAGCACGGCAGCTGTCGTCACCGCGAGCGCGACGGTCAACAGAACGGTCGAGGGGCGGAGGCGGCGTCGGGTGGCGATCACTGCGCATCCTTCTCACGGCGGCCGAAGAAGACGAACTGCACGATGCTCAGCAGCAAGGTGGCGGCGAGCAACACGTAGGAGAGCGCCGACGCGAAGCCGATCTCCAGTCGGCGGAAGCCCGACTCGTAGATCTCCATGACGATCGTCTGAGTGTGCCCATAGGGGCCGCCGCCGGTCATGACGTAGATCTGGTCGAACGCCTGCAGCGCGGCGATCATCGCGAAGATCAGCACGAACGCGAGCGTGTTCGACAACAGCGGCATCGTGATGTTGCTGAATCGCGTCCACGGCCCCGCTCCGTCGACGCGAGCGGCTTCGTAGAGCGAACCGGGGATGTCTTGAAGACCGGCGAGGAAGATCACCAGATAGAACCCGAAGTTCTTCCAGACCGCGACGAACGCGACTGCGGGCATGGCGAGCAGGGGATCTTCGAGAACGTTCCCGAGCCGGATTCCGGCGCCGCTCAGCCAGTGGTTGAGCAGGCCGACCTGCGGATCGATGAGGTAGCTCCAGGCGATCGCCGCGACCGCGAGCGAGACGATGAACGGCAGAAAGAGCGCCGTGCGGAAGAACGACCGGAACGGCAGCCGCGGGTGGTTGAGGGCGAGCGCGAGCACGAGGGCGACGGCCACGGCGACCGGCGTGAACAGCACGGTGTACCAGAGGGTGTTGAGCATCGCGTCGCGGACGTCGGCGTCGGTGAATACCGTGACGTAGTTGTCGAGTCCGACGAACTCCTCCTGGCCGAAGCCGCTGGCGTCGGTGAACGACAGCCGCAGCGCCGACAACATCGGCCACGCGACGAAAGCGCCGAGCACGACGAGGGCGGGGGTGAGGAAGGCGAGGGCGGTGATATTGCGCCGCCGCTGGCTCGAGCGGGAGGTCCGGCGGCCGCCGAGCGGAGCCGGCGGGCGGTAGCGGCGTGCGGTGGTGCTGGTCATCGGGTTCCTCCTTCCATCGGCTGGTGTTCGCATCGTGGTCCGCGTGGCGGACTCGGGGCAAGGGGGAGGCCGAAGACGACCGGTCGGGTCGCCTCCGGCCTCCCGACGGGGTCAGTCGTCGAGAGCGGCCTGGATCTTCTCCTGGGCTTCGGCGAGTAGCGTGGCGATGTCCTCGCCCGCCATCGCCCGCTGCGTGAGCTCGTCGACCGCGGTGAGCACGTCGACGCTCTGCACAACGCCCGGCAGGAGCGGACGCCCGAACTGAGCCTGCGCGGTCAGCGCTGCCACGGTCGGGTTCTCGGCGACCGCGTCGGCCGAGATGCTCGTGCGCAGCGGAGGCCAGCCGGAGCCGAGCGACCAGGCGACCGAGTTCTCGTCGTTCAGGAAGTACGCGAAGAACTCCTGAGCGGCGGCGGCCTTGGCGTCGTCATCCGTGTCGGTGATCGCCATCGAGACGCCGATCGCCGACGCGGCCTGAGCCTCCGGCCCGGCGGGGATCGGTGCGATGCCGTAGTCGATGCCGTTGTCGGCGGCGATGAAGACCATCCAGGGGCCACCGATGGTCATCGCGGCCTGGCCGGCGCTGAAGATGCCGTCCGCCTCGATGCCGTCGACGCCGGTCGGCGAGATCTTGTCGTTCGCGATCGCGTCCTGCCAGAACTGTAGGGTCTCAAGGTTCTCGGGCGAGTCGATCACGGCGGTGTCGCCGCCTTCGACGATGTCACCTCCGTTGCCGTAGAACAGTGAGGGCCACAGTCCGTTGGCGACCGTCGCGTGGTCCGGAAGGACGACGCCGTACTGCTCGGGCGTGCCGTCGGCATTCGCGTCGACCGTCAGCGCTTCGGCGGTCGCGACCCACTCGTCCCAGGTCGCGGGCGGCTCGGTGATGCCGGCCGCCGCGAAGAGAGCCTTGTTGTAGTAGACGGCGAGCGGCACGAAGCCGGTGGGCACGCCGTAGGCGGTGCCGCCGACGGTGACCATATCGACCGCACCCGGGTTGACGTCGCTGGCGTTGTTGGCCGGGTCGGCGTAGAAGTCGTCAAGGGCGACGAACGCTCCCCGATCGGCGTAGACCGGAAGCCGCTCGGCAGGCATCGCGACGATGTCCGGGCCGTTGCCGGCCGAGAGCGCGGGGAGGAGGGTGTCGTCGATGACGGCCCACGGGTTGATCTCCGTCGTCACGACGATGCCGTCCTGCGACTCGTTGAAATCGGCGACGATCTGCTCGAGCACATCTCCGTCGGCTTCCGTGTAGCCGTGCCAGAAGGTGAGCTCGACGGGTCCGTCGCTCGAGGGACCGGCCGTGCAGCCGGTGGCAGTAAGGGCGACGGCGAGGATGCCGACGCCCGCGACAAGCGGTGAGAGTTTCATAAGCGGGTTGTTCCTTTGCTTGGTGGATGCGGGACTGCTCTGTCTGCACTGGGCGTTCGACGTGGTCGTACGCCGCCATTTACAACGTTGTAAACGACATCATGCGCATTCTCGGCCACACTGTCAAGCCGACGATCAGAGAGTCGTGGACTCACGCTGCAGGATGCGGAACGCGCTGCGGAGTTCGCGCCGCGGGGAACGGGCATCCCCGGCCGCGATCACGCCGAGAAGCGTTTCGACCGCGAGCCTGGCGATTTCCCGGCGACCGGGGTCCACCGTGCTGAGGCTCGGGAACGAGTAGCGGCCCTCGTCCACGTCATCGAACCCGATGATCGCGACGTCTGCCGGCACCCGGATCCCGCTCTCGCCGAGCACCCGCAACGCCCCGAGAGCGAGCTCGTCGTTGAGCGCGAAGATGGCGTCGAACGAGGTACCTCGCGCGAGCAGGTTGCGCATCGCCTCCGCGCCGTTCGACCGGTGCCACGGCCCCGCGTCCACGATGAGGGCGTCGTCGAAGGGCACTCCCGCATCCGCGAGCGCCTTCCGATAGCCCTCGAGACGCAGCCCGGCCGACCCGATCACCTCGCCGGTGTGGGCGCCGAGCACCGCGATGCGGCGCCGGCCGAGGTCGAGCAGATGGCGCGTCGCCGCCGCAGCCCCCGCGACGTTCTCCATCGTGACGTGGTCCACGGGTCCGCCGAAGATCCGCTCGCCGAGCAGGACGAGCGGAAAGTCGACGTCGAGCGCGTCGGCGTCGTCGTTGCCCAACCCGAGCGGGCTGAAGAGCAGCCCGTCGGTGAGCTGGCGACGGGGGCCGGTGAGCGCCTCGCGTTCGCGATCGGGATCGCCGCCTGTCTGTTCGATGAGCACGACCATTTCGTGCCGATCGGCGACCGTGATGACCTCGTCGGCGAGCTCGGCGAAGTACGCGAGGCTCAGCTCCGGAACCGCGAGCCCGATCGCGCCGGTCCGGCCCGAGCGCAGCGTGCGGGCCGTGAGGTTCGGGCGATAGCCCAGCTGATCGATTGCTGCGAGAACCCGCGACCGCGTCGCTTCGGAGACGTGCGGATGGTCGTGGATGACGTTCGACACGGTCTTGAACGACACCCCGGCGAGTTCGGCGACATCGCGCAGGGTGGGCGTCATCCCCCCACCGTAACCGCAGCCGTCGCTGTTCCGCGAAGCTGCTTGACACGATCCTCCGCGGACGCGTACGGTCAACCCAGGTCCACGTTACAACGTTGTAGCGACACGGTGTTTACAACGTTGTACTACCGGACCCCGACGACGGAGGATCTCCGGCGCCGCCGATCACCACAGGAGCGGTCCACGACCGCGACACCCGACCGTGCGCGAACGATGCGCCGCGAATCTCCCGACTCGGTTCCCGCCCCACCTAACCGAGGAGACGACCGAAATGACACCCTCACCCGTCGGCAGCCGGCCGCGGAACACCGCACTCGAACGAATCACCCGCCCGGCGATCACCCTCCTCGCCGCAGCCGCGCTCGCGCTGAGCGGCTTCCCAGCCTTGGCGCCAGCCCACGCGGTCACGACCGGCAATGGCGCCCTCGTCTACTCTCCCGCCGCCGGCACCTCGTTCAACCCCGAGGGCGGCGCGCCCGCCGGCACGACGTACGCCAAGATCATCGTGCTGAAGAACAGCGGGGCCAGTAACGGGACGCAACTCGTCACCTACGACCAGCTCGTGCTCCAGAACGGCGTGCAGGTATACCCGATCTGGCGCAGCAGCAACGACGGTGCGTCGTGGACCAAGGTCGCCGACGTCAACCCCAGCCTGCAGTTCCCCACACTGACCCGCACGTCGCAGCCGTTCCTGTTCGAGGTCACCCAGACGACCGGCAACCTCGCGGCCGGCACGATCCTGCTCGCCGGGATGATCATGCCGGAGGACCGCTCCAGCAGCCGCTTGGTTCTCTACAAGAGCACCAACCAGGGCACGTCCTGGTCGTTCGTGAGCACCATCGATACGGGCGGCCCCGCCGTCTACGACCCCAGCCCGACGTCGACGACGACCACCGTCTGGGAACCGTCACTCGCCATCGATGGCTCGGGTGGGCTCGTCGCCTACTTCTCCGACGAACGGCAGAAGGCGAACGGCGTCCTGCAGGCCGTTTCGTATCGCCGATCCACCGACGGCGGTCAGACCTGGGGCTCGCTCGTCAACGTCTCGGCGCCCAACAACTCCAGCGACAGGCCCGGGATGATCACCGTCACCAAGTTGCCCGACGGCCGCTACCTCGGCACCTGGGAGGTCGTCAACCGACCGAGCCAGTCGCTCAACACTGCCCCGGTCTACTTCAAGATCTCGAACGATGGCCTCAACTGGGGCACCACGACGAGTCTCGGTACTCAGATCGCCCTCGCCAACGGGCGCAGCATCGGGTCGTCCCCGTACGTGAAGTGGGTGCCCAGCGGCGGGCCCCGGGGAATGGTCGTCGTCGCCGCGAAGTGGTCGCTCACCTCGGGCGGCGTCATCGACGGCGGCCAGAACTACTACGTCAACTACAACCTCGGTGAAGGGCCGTGGGAGCGACTGCCGATGGCGGTGACGTACGACGCGAGCGACACGCAAGGCGGCAACTTCTCCGGTTTCGCCCAGGGAATCGACTACTCGGTCGACGGCCGCACCTTGTACCAGGCCACGAACGTCGAGAACCTGGTGACGACGTACAACGACGTGCGGGTCGGGTCGGTCCCGCTCGACGCGCAACAGTACGAGGCCGAACTCGCAACGCTCAACAGCGTGTCGGTCGTCAGCCATGTGCAGGCCTCCAACGGGTCGAAGATCGGCAACATCAACGACAGCGGCGACTACGTGCAGTTCACCGTGCGCGTTCCCTCGGCCGCGACCTACACACTCAATGTCAGGTACGCGAACGGGACGGGAGCCAACAGCACCCACGACGTGAGCGTCAACGGGGGCGGGTCGACCGCGATCACCTACCCGAAGACAGTCGACTGGGGCCGGTACCAGTGGGCGCAACTGTCGGTATCGCTCAACGCGGGCACCAACACCGTGCGATTCAGCAAGGCGACATCGTTCGCCGAGATCGACACGCTGCACGTCTACCGGCCCTCGACGGCGCTCGATCCGCAGTTCCGGATCGTGAACCGCGCGAGCGGCAAGCTGCTCGAAGTGCTCAGCGCCCTCACCACCGACGGCGCAGCCGTCGGTCAGTGGGGCCTGACGGGCAACCCCACCCAGGTGTGGACGTTGACAGCGGCGTCGGGCGGATACATCGTGGTAAACCTCAACAGCGGGAAGCTCCTGGAGATCCCTTCGGCATCGACGGCCGACGGCACGGATGCCGTGCAATGGGGCGCGACCGGGCATGCGACACAACGTTGGAACTTCGCAACGAGCGGAGGCTGGTGGACGCTCAGCAACCAGAACAGCTCGAAGCTGCTCGAGATCACTGGGGGTTCCACGAGCGACGGCGCGATTGCCCAGCAATGGCCAAGCAACGGTGCGACGGCTCAGCAGTGGCGTCTGATCAAAGAGGGGATCCAGTAGCCACGGCTGATCGAATAGCCGGCTCCGCGGCGGGTCGAACACCTTCACCCGCCGCGGGGCTCGTCATCAGCGGTCTTCGAGTCCCCACGGCTGCCCGTAGCCGCCACCGGCTTCGGCCTTCGCCATCAGCTCCAGGAACGGCCCGGCGGCGAACGCCTCCGGGCCGAGCACCCCCGTGCCGCTCCACACGCCTGCGCTCAACAGCTCGAGGGCGATCACCGGGTTGAACGCGGTCTGCCACACGA
The DNA here is from genome assembly GCF_049651805.1 of Pseudolysinimonas sp. Classification (GTDB taxonomy): domain Bacteria; phylum Actinomycetota; class Actinomycetes; order Actinomycetales; family Microbacteriaceae; genus Pseudolysinimonas_A. Next base: position 6,214 of record NZ_JBASCU010000003.1, on the reverse strand, counting down.
CGCACTGGCTCTCGTACTCGGCCATCGTCCACTCGTTGTCGCTGACGTGGTACAGGTACACCTCGCGGGGCTTCCCGTCCTTTCCGGTACCGGTGACCCACAGCCCGGCGCACGTCTTGCCGGTCATGCGCGGGCCGAGGCTCGCGGGGTCGGGCAGCGCGGCGGCGACGACATCCCGGGGCGCCACCTCGACGGGCCCGTTCGCCGACCGCACCCGGATCGGCACGGTCGAATCGAGGTGCAGTTGGTGCAGGGTCTTGAGGATGCCGATGAACTCGTCGCCGAGCCCGTACTTGAAGGTGACGCGTTTCGCGTCGACCCAGCGCGGCATGAGCAGCACCTCTTCGTGCTCGACGTTGACGCACTCGACGGCGCCGATGCCTTCGGGGAAGTCGAAGACCTCAGGCTCCGAGAACGGCGGGGTGGTGAACCAGCCCCTGTCCTTCTCCCAGACGACGGGAGGGTTGAGGCACTCCTCGATCGTCGTCCAGATGCTGAACGACGGAGCGAAGATCTCGTCGCCGTTCTCGTCACGCACGACCAGGTTGGCCCCGTCGCGCACTCCCAGCTCGTCGATCGACGAGAACAGCTCGTCGGCGGCGTAGCGGGCGAACACGTCAGAGAGCCCGGGCTCGACGCCCATCCCGACGAGGGCGAGCCGACCGGCCTTCTCCCAGTCGCCGGCTTGGGCGAACTGGTCGTCGCCGAGCTTGACCCCGGTGAGCGCGTAGGGGTCGTCGGGATGCGGCTCCGACAGGCTCATCGCCATGTCGAGATAGTCGGCTCCGGCGGCGAGAGCCCCGGCGAAGATCGTCGGCACGAACTTCGGTTCGACGGCGTTCATCACGTGGGTCACGCCGTGTTCGCGCGCCACCGCTTCCACCGACGAGGGGTCGGAGGCGTCGATCCGCGCAGCGACGAACCGGCCGCCCTGATCGCCGTGCTTGGCCGCCACCCAGGCAATCGTGCGCTCCGCACGGGAGAGGTCGTAGTCGCTCACGACCAGGGTTTCGAAGAAGTCACGGCGGGCGGCGATCTTCGCAATCGCATCGCCCACCCCGCCGGCGCCGACGAGCAGGATTCTCATGTGCCGACGCTAGCGGGTGAGCGCGCACGTTCGCGACGAAGCAGCGGCGCCAACGCCGCCCATGCGGCCAGCGCAACGGATGCCCCGAGCAACGCGCCGCCGACGGTGTCGCTCAACCAGTGGGCGCCGAGGTAGGTGCGGCTGAGCGCCATCAGCACGACGTACCCGGTACCGAGGAGCGCGATCCACCAGCGCGGCACGAGCAACGCGAGCAGCACAGCCACCGTTGCAGCGTTGGCGGCGTGGCCCGACGGGTAGGCCCCGCTCGTGAGATCGAGAAGGATGTCGTCGGGCCGAGCCCGCCCGAAGAGCACCTTCAGCGCCTGAACCAGGCCCGCACTCAGCGCCGAGACGACCACGAAGACCGCTGCCGCCCACGGACGCCGGGCGATCAGGAAGAGCACCGCGACGGCAACCGGCACGAGCCAGACCGCGAACCACCCCCCGCCGATGAAGTCGAACACGCGCGAGATCGCCTCCCAGAGCGGACCGCGAAGCTCCAGCACCTCCTCCATCCACTCGCCGTCGACCTCGTCGGCGACCGCGTCGATGCGCACGAGCAACCCCAGCACGAGCACGGCGACCATCGCGGAGGCGGCGGCGATCCCGGCGATCCGCCGCCACGGCGGCTCGCGAAGGGCGGCGCCTGGCTCCATCCCTCCACGGTAGCCGCCGGCACCCGACAGAATGTAGAGCACGGAGCTGTCGCCCTCCGGGGACCATCCCGACTCCGCGCGGCGTGTCGACGGCGTGTCGCGGCATCCGTCCCCGCAGGGCGACAGCCGCCGGGGTCAGTGCGCGGCGACCGCGAGTTCGGCCGGTTCGTCGCCGATGCGTTTCGCCCGCAACGGACGCACGACGATCCAGAGCAGGGCGGTCGCGACGGTGAGCAGGACGCCCATCCCCAGGCCCATCGGGATCGCCGTCTCGGTACCGAACACGCCGACGATCGGCGCAGAGAGGCTCGCCAGCCCGAAGTTGATCGCGCCGAGCAGCGCGGCAGCCGTGCCGGCCTCGGCACCGTGCGGGGCGAGCGCGGTCACCTGGATGCACGGGAAACTCAGGCCCGCGGAGCTGAGGAACACGAAGGTGCTCGCCACGATCGGGGCCAGGCCGAGGTCGAGGACCGCAGCGGCGGCGGCGGTGAACCCGGCGAGCGCCATGAGCGGCAACGACACCGCGAGGATGCGCGGGGGCGCGAACCGGCGCATCAGCCGTGAGGCGACCTGCGACGAGACCGCGAGGCCGATCGAGTTGACGGCGAACAAGATGCCGTACTGCTGAGCGTCGAAGCCGTACACGTCTTGGAACAGGAACGACGACGCCGACAGGTAGGCGAACAGGCCCGAGAACATGAGCCCGGCGATGAGCGCGACCCCGATGAAGACGCGATCGGACAGCACCGCGCGATAGCGCTGCGCGGTCGTGCTGTGGCCCCGCACCCGGCGGCGTTCCGGCGGGAGGGTCTCGGCGATGAGCGTCGACGCGAGCACGACGACCGCGACGCCGTAGCCGGCGAGAGCCACGAAGAGGCCGCGCCAGTCGAGCACCACGAGCAACTGCGACCCGATCACCGGCGCGAGGATCGGCGCGAGGCTCGTGACGAGCGCGAGCCGCGACAGCATCCGCACCAAGGGCTGCCCGCCGAACAGGTCGCGCACGGTCGCCATCGCGACGACGCCTCCGCCCGCCGCGCCCACCCCCTGCAGCACGCGGAAGACGAGCAGCCAGGTGATGTCGGGCGAGAAGGCGACCCCGAGGCTCGCTCCGACATGCACCGTCGTGGCGAGGATCAGCGGTACGCGACGTCCGACGGTATCGCTCCACGGTCCCACGACGAGCTGCCCCAGTCCGAAGCCGATCATGGTCGCGGTCAGCGTGAGCTGGATCAGCGACTCCGACCCGGCGAACTCGGCGGCGACGACCGGGAAGGCCGGCAGGTAGAGGTCGATCGTGAACGGCCCGAGGGCGACGAGCGCACCGAGCACGACGACGTAGAGCACGCGCGAGGAGCGTGAGAGTGCGTCGCCGGGGTGGGTCACGGTTCTCGACCCTAGCTGGCTGCGGGTGCCCCCTGCCGGGCCGCGATGCCGGCCGCTCAGTCTGCGGTGCGCGCCTCTTCGACCCCGCGCTGCGCCATCGGCAGCCCGAGGGCGAGCATCGTGCCGATGTTGGTGTAGCGGGTGTCGAACAACACGCCCTGGCGCAGGTCATCGCCGTGCCGGATGACCAGGCTCGCCAGATCGCCCTCGAGTTCGAGCAGGTAGTAGCGGTTGATCACCGGGAAACCCGACGTTGCGAGCGCGTCGCTGAGATCGGTGGTGAGCGTGTTGAACAACTTGGTGGCCACCGGTTGACCGTTGATTGCGGCGATCGACACGCCGGTTTCGGCGATCCAGATGTCAGTCGCGAGCAGCCCCGGCAAGCTCTCCTGCATCCGGACGACCAACTTCTCGAGGCGTGCGATGTCGACGTTCGCTACCGCACCCGTTTGCCCGCTGCTCGAATTCACAGCGAAACGATAGGGGACCCATCGTTTCTGGGTCGAGGGGTTCGACCCGAACTGGGGGTAGGCCGCCGAGGCTAATTCTGGATGCCGGAGATCACCGCGAACGCCCGCACCGGGAAGGTGCCGAAGTCACGCACTGCCGGCGGCGCGGCGGTGAACCGCGCACCCCGCGCCGGCAGGTCGCCGAGCCGGGTGAGGTGCTCGACCACGTGGATGCCGGCACCGAGCAGCCCGGTGTGGGCCGGCCGCTCGCCGCCCGATTCGGTGTCGTCGATGTTGAGCGAGTCGATGCCGACGAGGGTGACGCCCTGGGCGATCAGGTGGTCGACCGCCGCCGCCTCGAGGAACGGCGCACCGCGCAGGTACTCGGGCGTGCCGAAGTGCCGGTCCCATCCCGTGTGCAGCAGCACGGCGGTGCCGCGCAGGTCGCGGTCGAGGAACACCCCGACCGGGATGCCGCGGGTCGTCAGGTCGGTGAGGTGGAACACCTCGGTCGGCAGGTCGACGAGGGTGGTCAGGTCGAGCCCGGCGAGGTCGGCACCGTCGCCGTAGCGGTGGAACGGGCTGTCGAGGTAGGTGCCGGTGTTGCCGATCATCGTGATGATGTCCATCGCGAACTCGGTGCCGGAGGCGTACTTCGCCCGCGAGTCCTCCCGGGTCAAAAACGGGCTGAACTGCGGCGCCGGAAGCCCCGGGTAGGTGATGAGGCCCTCGTGGATGACGTGGCTGAGATCGACCACGCGGCTCGGCGCATCCGACCCGGGCGTGTCGATACCGCGCGATCCCTTGTGCGCCTCCTCGACGATGCGAAGGTTCTCGAGGTCGATCGACCCGACCATGGCGAGACCGAGGTGACGCACGAACAGGGCGCCGATCTGCTCTAGAGTCTCTTCGCCTGTTGGGAGATCGAGGCGGAAGCCCTCGGCTGTGAGACCTCCGCCGTTGGCGAACCCGATGCGAGCGTCGAAGTGGGCACGATATTCAGGCACGAACCTCCTCCTTACGGGTGACGACGGTGACGACGGTGACGACGAGCGCCACGATGGCGAGTATCGCCGGAATGAGCAGGTTAGCGCCGGCGAGAAGCACGAGCCCACCGACGAGCAGCACCGACAGGACGGCCATCCACCAGCCGACGCTGAAGCGCTCGAGCAGCCGCACGGCGGCGATCACTCCGAGCAGGTAGACGGCGACCATCGACGAGGTGTGGATGAGAATGAACACCTTCAGGTCGAGGTCGAACGCGAACCGGATGGCGGTGTAGCCGAGGCAGATCACGGCGGTGAGCAGCAGCCCGCGGCGCGGTACCTCCCCGCCCGCGGCTCCCGGGGCGAACCAGCGCGGCAGGTCGCCGTCGCGGCCGAGGGACGCGGCGAGGTTGCCGAACGCGGGGATGTACACGTTGAGCACCCCGAGCACGACGATGACCGCGATGCCGGCGACGATCGCCGGGCCGAACCCGGGAAGGGTCACGGCGACGAGGTCGATGAGCGGCACGAGGCTGCTGCCGCCCTGCGCCCCACTGACCATGACCGTCGCGATCTGGAGAGCGAGGTAGGCGACCCCGACGACGACGACCGCGATCGCCGTCGCGAGTGGCAAGGTGCGGCGCGGGTTCTTGAACTCGCTCGCCCAGTGCGTGATCGCCTCCCAGCCGGCGAAAGCCCACACGAACAGGCTGATCGCGAGCGCGACACCCGCCCAGCCGTGGCAGGAACGGCTCGAGATTCGCGGGCTGCGCGGCGGGCACGGCACTCGCCACGACGATCACGACCACGACGACGAGCAGCGCGCTCAGTCCCAGCTGCACGCCGCTGCTGACCCGAAGGCCGATCCAGGCCAGGCCGATCGCGACGACGAGGAAAGCGGCGCCCACCGGCCCGATCCACTCGCGCGGCAGGCCGACGACCGCAGCGAGGTACTCGCCGCCGAGCGACGCGACGACGGGAGCGCCGAAGCCGCAGCCGAAGAAGAACCAGTAGCCGGTCATCCGGGCGGCGGTTCGGCCGAGCGCGAGCCGCACGAACGTCGCCACTCCCCCGGCATCCGGGAACCTCGCGGCGAGCGCCGCGAAAGTTCCGGCGAGAGGGATCGAGATCACGAACACGATCGCCACCGCGAGGATCGACGCCGGCCCGGCGGTATCGGCGGCGAGGCCGGGCAGCACGAGGATGCCGGTGCCGAGCACTGCGGCGACGTAGAGGGCGGATGCTGACGGCAACCCGATCCGCCCCTGCTGTTTCACGTGCTCAGTTTGGCGGGCAGGGGCTGACACCCGCGCGCGGGTTTCAGCCATCGTGACGCGATATGCCTCCTGCGGTAGCACTTGACCCACCTCTCCGCCGAGGCGGAGCTCTCCCCTGGGGCCTGGGTTCAGGGCTTTCGGTGGAGGGGGTTCTTGCTGGTGAGTTCGAGGGGTTTGTGGTTGCCGGGTCGGCCGGGTGGTGGGTGCATGAGCCATTTCCCGTTGGGGGTGTCGGGTGGTCGGATGGTCCAGCCCATGTTGTGGGTGAGCATGTGGTGGAAGCGGCACAGCAAGACACCGTTGGCGATGTCGGTGGGGCCGCCGTTGTCCCATTCGAGGGCGTGGTGGGCTTCGCACCAGGAGGGGGGTCGGT
>NZ_JBASCU010000002.1:0-18089 GCF_049651805.1 Pseudolysinimonas sp. | reverse complement strand
GCCGGCGCCCACATCCAAGCGTTCCAGAACACCCCACGTGCCAGTGGGCTACGGGTCACGTTGGTGACGTCGCCGCTGATGGCGGTGAGGGTGGGGTAGGCGTAAAGGGGGAGGCCGTAGGCGTCCTCGAAGAGGTGGGTGTCGATCTCGGCGGCGAGGCGGGCCTGTTCGCCGGGGTCGGTGGCTCGGGCGAGTTCGTCGACGAGGGCGTCGACGTCGGGGTTGTTGTAGCGGTTGAAGTTGGCGAGGGCGGAGTCGCTGCGGAAGATGGCACCGGCGGCGCCCGGGCCGAGACGGGTGGTGTCCCAGGCGAAGAGTGCGGCGTCGTAGGCACCGGCGACCCCGAGGAGGCCCTGCCAGTCGGGGCTCGAGCAGTCGGTGACGGTGAACCCGGCGCGGGCGGCGCTGTCGCGGATGAGCTCGAACTGCTGCTTCCGAGGCTCGCTCGCGGGGTCGAAGAGCAGGCACACGGTCGGGGCGGTCACCCCGGCCTCGGCGAGCAGGTCGACGGCGGCGTCGACGTCCGTCGCGGCGTAGTCGGCCGACCCGTTGTCGGCGATCCCGTCGGCGTAGCCGTCGGCGCCCGGGCGCAGCAGGAAGGAGTCGAGCAGCACGGCATCCGGCTGCACCGGCGTCACCAACTCGTCGAGGATCTGCTGCCGCGGCACGACGTGCAGGAACGCCTGGCGCACGAGCGGGTCGGCGAAGACATCCGTACGACCGTCGGCGAACTGCAGGTCGAGGTGCTCGATGCGGCTGTCGGTGCCGGCGACGACGCTCACCCCGTCGACCTCGAGCAGCGCGGCGGCGGTCTCCTCCGTGGGTTCGGCGGTCGCGATGTCGACTTCGCCGTCGCGGAGCAGCCCGACCGTCTCGAGCGGGTCGGGCGAGAACCTCACCCGGATCGTCTCGATCGTGGGCCGCCGCGCACCCCGATACTGCGGGTTGGCGCCCAACGTGACCCCGGCGGCGTCGATCGCGGTCACGGCGTACGGTCCCGCGGAGAGCAGGAGCGTCGCGTCCTCCGGTGTGCGGTCGCCGCCGGTCTCGTCGATGTTGTACGCGTCGTTCCAGGTGCGGGAGAGGGCCGCGAGTGCGTCGGTCTCGCCGTCGAGGATGGCGGCGACCAGATCGTCTTTGGCGCTGTCGGCATCCTCGTAGTCGCGTTCGGTTGCGAGCGTCTGCAGCACGTGCGCCGGGATGCCGGGGCTGAGCAGCGTCTGCCAGGTGGGCACGTACTCGTCGAAGCGCACGAACAGGGTGCGGCCGTCGTCGCCGAGTTGCGGAGTCTGGGTGGCGAGTTCCAGGCCCGCGCCGATGCGGCCGTCGAAGTAGACGACATCGTCAGGGAAGTCGTCGGTGAAGCGACCCGTCTCGGGGGCGACGTAGTCGGCGTCGTCGAAGTCGGGGGTGTTGAGCACGCCCGAGTCGGCGGCCCAGGCGAGCAGCAGGTCGGCCGCGTCGATCGGCGTTCCGTCGGACCACCGGGCATCGGCCGCCATCTGGTAGCGCACCGTCAGCGGGTCTTCGGCGACGACCTCCGCTGTGCCGAAGGACGAGTCCTCGACCAGGCGGTAGGCGTCGTCGTAGTAGGCGAACGCCCCGCCCGTGAGCCAGGCGACGTCGGCGTTCGTCGCGCTGGAACGGCCGAACGACGTCGCCGGGTTGAGCGACGTGAACGGCTCGGGCACCGCCACCCCGACCGTGCTGCCTTCGACGACCGTCGAGGTGGTGCAACCGCTAAGCAGCAGTGCGGCGGCGACGGCGGCGACTCCCGTGATCCGGAGCGCCGTCCTCGGCGGGTGCAGAGTCATCCCTTCGAGCCTACGGGACGCTTCCCCACGGCGGCGGGAACGATCCGTCCGTCATGCATCTCGAGCACGCGGTCGGCGAACGCGGCCACCCGTGGGTCGTGCGTCGACACGACGGCAGCGAGGCCCGTCGCGTCGACGAGGCTGCGCAACAGACGCATGATGGATGCCGCGGTCTCGCTGTCGAGCTGGCCCGTCGGCTCGTCCGCGAGCAGCAGCCGGGCTCGTGCCGCGAGCGCGGGCGATGACGACCCGCTGCGCCGCACGTGAGCGTGCACGCGCGAGCCGGATCGTCATCCGCTCAGCCTATGAGCAGCGCTCAGGACGCGCGACGGGACTCGCGCCGGCGGCGCTGTTCCTCGGGATCCGGGACGGGGACCGCGGAGATGAGCCGCTGCGTGTACGGGTCTTTCGGGCTGCGCAGGATCTCGTCGCGCGTGCCCTGCTCGACGATCCGGCCGCGGTGCATCACGGCGATACGGTGCGCGAGCAGGTCGACGACGGCGAGGTCATGGCTGACGAACAGGCAGGCGAACTGCAATTGCTCCTGCAGCCCCTGCAGCAGCTCGAGGAAGCGCGCCTGCACCGACACATCGAGGGCGCTGGTCGGTTCGTCGGCCACCAGCAGCTCGGGTGCGAGTGCGAGTGCGCGCGCGATGCCGACCCGCTGACGCTGACCGCCGGAGAGTTCGTGCGGGTAGCGGTTGCGGTACGACCGGGGCAGCTCGACCTGGTCGAGCAGCGTCTCGACGCGGCGGTCGAGCTCGGCACCCTTCGCCTCGCCGGCGAGCAGCAGCGGCTCCCCGATCGATTGCCCGATCGGCATGCGGGGATTGAGCGACGATCCGGGGTCTTGGAAGACGATGCCGGTGCGGCGGCGGATGGGGCGCAGATCCTTGAACGACGCATCCGAGATGTCGGTGCCGACGACGGTGAGCTTGCCCTCGGCGACCGGCAACAGGCCGACGGCCGCGCGCCCGAGCGTGGTCTTGCCCGATCCGGACTCACCCACCAGGCCGACGATCTCGCCCGGATATACCTCAAGGTCGATGTTCTCGACCGCGCGGAAGGCAGGCACCCGACCCCGCTTGGGGTACTCGATCGAGACGTTCTCGAATCGCAGAATCGGCTCCACCGGGCCGCGCGCCGCCTCCATCGTCTCGTTGACGGTCGGCCCCGCGGTACCGAGATGCGGCACCGAGGCGAGCAGGGACTGGGTGTAGGGATGCTGGGGACGGTTGAAGATCTCGTCGGCGCTGCCGTGCTCGACCGCGACGCCGTCCTTCATCACCATGACCCGGTCGGCGAGGTCGGCGACGACGCCCATGTCGTGGGTGATCAGGATGATCGCCGAGTCGAGGCGGCGGTGCAGGTTGCGCAACAGATCGAGGATCTCGGCCTGCACGGTCACGTCGAGCGCGGTGGTCGGCTCGTCGGCGATGAGCAGCACGGGATCGCACGAGATCGACTGCGCGATCATCGCCCGCTGCCGCTGACCGCCCGAGAGCTGGTGGGGGTACTTGTGGAACGAGCGCTCGGGGTCGGGGATCTCCACCATGCGCAGCAGCTCGACCGCACGCTCACGCGCGGTGTCGAGCGAGAGCTCGAAGTGCGACCGCAACGCCTCGGTGATCTGGAAACCGACGGTGTACACGGGGTTGAGCGCCGTCATCGGCTCCTGGAAGATCACCGCGATCGAGTTGCCACGTACCTTGCGCAGCTCCGACTCGGGGATGCCCTGCAGCTCGCGCCCGAGCAGCTTGATCGAGCCGCTGACCCTCGAGTTCTGCGGCAGGAGACCCAGCAGCGCCATCGAGCTCGAGCTCTTGCCCGAGCCCGACTCACCGACGATCGCGAGCACCTCGCCGCGGCGCACCGTGTAGTTGAGGTCCTTGGCGGCGGGATAGAACTGGCCGTCGACCCAGAAGTCGACCCCGAGGCCGATGACCTCGAGCACATTCTCGGCGGCCTTCCGGGTGTCGGCGGGACCGTCGGCCGGCGTCGCGGCGTTCATCGTGACTCCTCGGTGGCGTCTGACAAGTCAGTGCCTTCTGAAATGATCAAAGCGTGCGATTCCCAGAGACGACGTACCGGCCGCTTTTCGGCCGCATCCTGTCGATCGTGATCGCCGTACTCGGCGTCGGGGCGATCGCGTCCAGCGTCGTCGCGGGCGACCCGCTGTTCGCGCTGCGCTCGGTGGCGCCGATCGGCTTGACCGTGACGCTGGTCTTCGCTGCATTTTGGCTTCCCAGCGTCAGCGTGCGGGCCGACGAGATCGAAATCCGCAACGTCTTCTCGACGCACCACGTGCCGTGGGCGGCGATCCGCCGGATCGACACCAAATGGGCTCTCGCGCTCGAGACCGATCGCGGCACCGTGTCGGCCTGGGCGAGCCCGGCCCCGGGTCGCTACTCGATCATCGGCACGACGCGCGGCGACGTGACCCGCACCGCGTCGAGCGCCCGAGCGGCCGGCGCGAGTATCCGGCCCGGCGACGCGCTGTCGACTCCGAGCGGCGCGATCGCTCACGTCATCCGCACCCACTGGGAGGAGCTGCGCGACGACGGTCTGCTCGACCAGCCCGGAACGGGTACGGGATCGCGACGCGTTCCGCACCTGACCCTCATCGTGACCTGCGCAGTGCTCGCGGCTGCGACCGCCCTCAGCGTTGTGCTCTAGCCGCATCAGAGGCCCTCACGCTCGACGGCGTCGTTGTGACGGCCCCGGTCCAGCCGCGCTGCGGCCGTGCGCAGCGCGCGGTCGCTGGGCACCCGCTTCTGCCGCGGGTCGAACGCATCGCGCAGCCCGTCGCCGACGAAGTTGATGCACAGGGCGATCGCGATGATAAAGAGGCCCGGCCACCAGAACAGCCACGGGCGGGTCGAGAACGCGGCCTGATTGTCGGAGATGATCTTGCCGAGCGACGTGTCGGGCGACTGCACGCCGTAGCCGAGGAACGACAGCGCGGCCTCGAGCAGGATCGCAGCGGCCATCAACAGCGTCGCGTTGACGATGATGACGCCGATCGAGTTCGGCAGGATGTGCCGGAACATGATGCGACGATCACTCGCTCCGGCGACCCGGGCGGCGTCGACGAACTCGCGCTCCCGCAGACTGAGGAACTCGGCTCGCACCAGGCGGGCGAGTCCGGTCCAGGTGAAGAGACCGATGATCACCGCGAGCACCAGGGCGCCGAGTTCGCCGAACGTGCGACCCAGCACGGCGCCGACGACGATCAGCGGAATGGTGATGACGATGTCGGTAAACCGCATGATCACCGGGTCGACCCACTTGCGGTAATACCCGCTGAGCGCGCCGAGCGTCGTGCCGATCACCGTCGCGACGATTCCGACGACGACCAGGATCATGAGCGACTGCTGGGTGCCGCGCATCGTGAGCGCGAAGATGTCGCGGCCCACCTCGTCTTGACCGAACGGGTGCTCACCGATGCGGAAGCCGCTGCCGCCGAGCCACTCGGGAATCAGCGACAGGGTCGGCCGTCCGCGATCCAGTACTTCCGGGATCTGCGTCCAGGTCCACATCCACCACCCCGGAGTCTTGAACCCCATCACGTCGAAGCCGACGGAGCTGAAGGCGAGAACGATGATGAACGCCAGCACGAAGATCGAGATCATCGCGCCCTTGTGCCGGAAGAACCGGCGACGCACGATCTGGGCCTGCGAGAGGCCCTCGATCTCTTTGAGTTCGATCGCGTTCTCGGCCTCGATCGGGTGGTCGAGTTCTTCGCCGCCGGGCGGCACGGAGTAGGTCATCAAGTCACCCGGATCCGGGGGTCGAGCGCCGCGTACACAAGGTCGGCGAGCAGGTTGAAGAGGATGGCGAGGAAGCCCACCACGAGGAAGAAGGCCATCACCGGATTGGGATCCACGTTGTCGAGGCCGTTGACGAACAACTGTCCCATCCCGGTGAAGGCGAAGACCCGCTCGGTGATCACCGCGCCGCCGACAATTCCGCCGATGTCGAATGCGACGATGGTCGCGATCGGAATCAGCGCGTTGCGGAAGGCGTGCCGCACGACGACGGCCCGCTCGGTGAGCCCCTTGGCGCGGGCCGTGCGGATGTAGTCGGAGTTCATGACCTCGAGCAGGCTCGCACGCGAATAACGGGTGTAGGTCGCGAACGAGACCAGGATCAGCGCGACGGTCGGCAGCAGCAGGTGCGTGAAGACGTCGACGCCGTGCACCCAGACCGAGCCCTCGAGCCCGGGGGTCGCCGAACCGATCGTCGCGATCGGCCGGTCGCGGATGCGACCCGAAGCGGAATAGTTGTCCCACACCCACATGAACCGGTCCACCGCGATCACAAACGACACGATGAACGCCACGATCGCCCCGACGCGGATGATCGGGCGCTTGTCGTCGCCGCCGAGCAGGTAGCCGACGGCGCCGCCGACGACCACCGCGAGAATCGCGAGGCCCACCAGCATCCAGACCTCGGTCACGAAATAGGACAGCCAGTACATGAACGGTGCGTAGATCGCGAGCCCGATGCCGGCGACGATGAGGCCGGTGCGCAGCGCCCGCTTGTTCTGCAGCCCCGTGACGATCGCCGGGATGCCGACCCCCGCCGTGATCGCGGTGATCCCGACTCCCACGATGCCCAGATGCGGGTAGGTGAACCAGTCGGCGAGGTTCATGTACAGGCCGACCGCTGCCGCCGCACCTGCGGCGATGAAGAAAGTGATGACCTTGCGTCGCCAGGTGCCGGGCAGGATCGAGCCCCAGAGGAGCCCACTGAGGAGCGCTCCGATGGCGATGAACCACCAGGGCAGTTGTGGATTGTCTTGCAGGAAGTCGTTGAGTCCGATCGCGAGGTACTGCTTGAGCAGCACGGCGACCCAGAAGATCGGCAACGAGAAAAACAGGAACGAGATGAACGTGACGCTGTAGTCGTAGCCGCTGTATTGGCGCAGCGCCGTCGTGATGCCGACGATGATGCCGAGGATGATCGCGACAATCGTGGCGATCGTGACGAGCTGCAGGGTCGAGCCGAGCGCCTGGCCCAGCATCGCGTTGACATCTCGGCCTTCGACGCTGACGCCGAGATTGAAGAACCCCTTCGAACTGTTGATCCCGAAGATGCGACCGATCCAGAGGAAGTAACGCAGCGGTGGCGGCACGTCGAGGTCCAGCAACTTGATGCGCGACGCGATGAGCTGCTCCTTGTTCGGAGCGTTGCCCTGCTTCAGTTCTTCGAGCGGGTCGCCCGAGAAGGCGACCAGGTTGTACATGAGGTACGTAGCGGCGAGGAAGACGAGGACCGATGCGATCAGTCGCCGCACGACGAATGAGGCCATGAAGCCGGATTCCGATCTTGAGGGGGCCCAGTACCGGGCGCTGAGGCGAGAAGCCTCAGCGCCCGGTGTGGATCAGGAGAGATTACTCCGAGGTCGAAGGATTACTCCTCGACGACGTTGCTCTCCGTGGGCTCCCACTCCCAGACATTCCAGAAGATCGACGGCGCGAGCGTGGACGGGTCGATGTTCGCCACCCGGTCGCTGTAGGCCGCCGTCGACGGGAACTGGAAGATCGTCAGACCGTAGAAGTCGTCCATCAGCAGCTTGTCGATCTGCAGCTGGATTTCGATCTGCTCCTCGGCGTCGAACGTGACGTCGAGCTGACCGAGCAGCTCGTCAACCTCAGGGTTGCTGTAGAAGTTGAGGTTGTTGATGCCGCCGGTGATGTAGTTCGCCGAAGCGTTCGTCACACCGAGGCTCGTCGACTGCCATCCGAAGAAGGTCGCGTCATACGCGCCGGCGGTGCCGAGCAGGCCACCCCACTGCGGAGAGCCGCAGTCCGTCACGTTGAACCCGGCCTGGTTCGCGCTCGCCTGGATGAGCGCGAACTCGTTCACGCGGCGCGGGTTGTTGGTCGCGTACAGGATGCAGACCTCGGGGTTGGTGACGCCGGCCTCGGCGAGCAGTGCCTTGGCGCCCTCGATGTCGACCTCGCCGAAGTTCTCGGCCATCCCGTTGTTTTCGACGGTCTCGTCATAGCCATCGGCACCCGGCAGGAAGAGCTGCGAGTTGCGCACCTCGGCGTCGGGCTGAAGCGGCTTGATGAGGGTCTCGACGATCTGCTGACGCGGAACGGTCTTCAAGAACGCCTCACGGATGAGCGGGTTGTTGAAGTGACCGTTCTTGGAGTTGTCGAACTGAAGATCGATGTGCTCATACGTGCCCTCGTAACCGCCAAGGACGGTGATGCCGTCGATCGCGGCGAGCGCGTCGGCCACGTCGGCCGTCGCCTGAGGCTGGATCACATCCACCTCGCCGTTCTCGAGCGCCTGGACGGCCGCGAGCGGGTCGGGGATGAAGCGCACCGTGATGGTCTCAACCTGCGGCGTGTGGTCACCCGTGTACTCCGGGTTCGCCGACAGCTCGATGTACTGGTCAGCGACGAAGTCGGTGATCATGTACGGGCCGGTGGCGAGCACGAGCTCGGGGTCGGACGGCATCTCCGAGAAGTTGAAACCGCTGTTCCAGAACGACGAGATCGCGGCGAGTGCCTCGGCGTCGTTGTCCTGGATGGCTTCGATGAGGGCTGTCTTGGCTTCGGCGTTGTCGTCGAGGCCCAGAGCGTTCTTCGCGACGACGTGCGCCGGAAGGCCCTGCGGGAATGCGAGCTCCCAGTCGACGAACAGCTCGTCGTAGACGAGGGTGATCGAACGACCGTCGTCGCCCACCTCGGGCAGCGAGCCAACCTTCTCGAGGCCCGCACCGATCGCGCCGTCGAAGAACACGACGTCGGTCGGGAAGTCCTCGGTGAACTCGCCCGTTTCGGGGTCGGTGAAGTCGGACGGGTCGAAATCGGGGGTGTTCAGTACACCCGAGTTCGCGGCCCACACCAGCAGAAGGTCGGCGGCATCGACGGCGGTGCCGTCGCTCCACTTGACGCCCTCGTTCACCGTGTAGGTGACCGTGAGCGGATCTTCCGACACGAGCTCGTAGCTACCGAACGACGTGTCCTGAACGAGCTCCGGAACGTTGTTGTAGTAGTTGAACCACGAGTTGGTCGAATAGATGATGTTGTTGTTCGCGGTGGCGTTACCGAACGACGTGTTGCCGTTGTACGAGTAGAACGGCTGGTTCCACGCGACGGTGACCGTGCTGTCTTCTACGACCTCGGACTGCGGAGTGCTGCAGCCTGCGAGAACGAGAGCAGCGGCCGCGATCGCAACGCCTGCGGCGCCGAATCTGCGAATACGCAATGTTCCTCCTGTGCAATGAGAGGCGTGGCACAACGGCGGACCCCGACGTGCCACGCCGGATATCTCCGACCCTAGATACGCGGAGAGCGCGGGTCAAAACTTGTGAGAGGAATCGTTACAAGGTGGAAACGCGGTCTGAGGATTCCTGCGCCTACGCCAGGATCTTGCACGAAACGGGCGCGTGACGCAGATTTCCTGCAATCAGGCCGAAAGCGTTCCGCTTAACGTCCGAGCTGGCCCCACGTAGCATGGAGATGTGGCACAGCCGACGTCCCTACTCGTTTTCGACGGCGATTGTGCCTTTTGTACAACCTGGGTCCGCCGCCTCGAACGGGTGCTGCCCGCCTTTCCCGAGTCGCAGCCCTCGCAGTGGATCGACCACGAATCGCTCGGTTTGAGCCACCACGACGTCACCCATTACGTGTGGCTGGTGACCGACGGTGAGCGCTTTCGCGGGCATGCCGCGGTGGCCGCACTCCTGCGTCGCCAGCGTCCGGCACGGTGGAGGTTCCTCGGGCATCTGCTCGTCACTCCCCCGTTCTCGTGGGCTGCGGCGGTCGCCTACGCGTTGATCGCGCGATTCCGCCACCGGCTTCCCGGCGGCACGCCGGCGTGCGCGATGCCGCGGCCTGTCGCGTGACGGCACCAACGCCGACGGCACTGGTGAGAGGGCGCATCGTCGCCGAGATCGTCATCGTGCTCGGCGTCTCGCTCGGGATGTCGGCGCTCTACTCGATCGTCACCCTCATCAATCGCGCGACCTTCGAGAAGCCGCTCGCGCAGCAGACCGCGACGATCGTGCCGAGTCGCGACTCCCGGCCGCTCTTCGACCTGCTCTACCAGCTGCTCGGCATCGCCTCCGACCTGTTCCCGGTCGCTCTCGTGTGCTTTTTGCTTTGGAGCGCCACGCGCCCCCACCTCGGCCGACTCGGCATCGACGCGCGGCATCCGGTTCGCGACACGCTGTTCGGGTTCGGCCTCGCCCTGCCGATCGGCATCGGCGGCCTCGGGGTCTTCCTCGCCGGACGCGCCCTCGGTATCGGCGTGGGCATCGACGCCTCGAACCTCACCGAACAGTGGTGGACAATCCCGGTGCTGCTGCTCACCGCGGCGCGCGCCGGCATCCAGGAGGAGGTGATCATGATCGGCTACCTGTTCGCCCGCCTGGGTGACCTCCGCTTCGGGCGGTGGGCGATCATCCTCACCTCGGCCGCCATCCGCGGCACCTATCACCTGTATCAGGGCTACGGCGCTTTCGTCGCGAACTTCGCGATGGGCGTCGTGTTCGGCTGGCTCTACACGCGTGGCTCAGAGCGCCGGGTGATCCCGTTCGTCGTCACCCACTTCGCGATCAACTCCGTCGTCTTCGTGGGAGCACCCGCTGCGGCGAGCGCGTGGCCGGAGCTGTTCGCGCCGCCCGCTTAGCCGATCCGTAGATCACCGGTACCCCGCCGGCCCGTACGAGGTCGCGGGCGCGCGCCGCCTCGCCGTCGGTGTCGATGAAGAAGTCCATCGGGACGTCGAACCGCGCCGCGAGCAGCGGGAAATCGGGGAGCTGCTCACCGACCTCGGGTACCCGCGACGACCGGTGCTGGCGCGCATAGAGGTACTGGGAGAACGGTGAAGGGCCACAGGTGCCGGGTGCGGTCCGACGGCCGGCCGATCAGGATGTAGCCGAGGTAGCCCCCGATCGCGAACCACGCGACGGCGACCACGACGACGATGAGCGTCAGCGCGCCCACGGTCTCCGCGTAGCCGCGGCGCACGAGTCGGAGCATGGCCCTCACGGTAAGCGATGCGTCGTCACGGCGCCGGGTCGTCGCTGAGGGCCTCGTGGATGCGGCGCAGGTCTTCGAGCAGGAACCCGATCAGGATCCAATGCTCCGACGCGGGCACTCCGATCGCGAGGGGTGCGGTGAGTGCGGGGAGCGACTCTGTCGGCGGCTCCGCCGGGTCGGCGACGGCTCGACGCGTCGCGCGGCGCACATCGTGCGCGGCCCGGCGCAACTGCTCGGCGATCGCCCGCACCGCGGGCTCGGCGGCAAGCCCATCGTCGTGCCGGTCGTAGACCGCGCGGGTCATGCCGATCACCTGGGTGACGATCGGCGAGAAACGCCGCAGGGTCGCCTCCAGCCGCTCCAACTCGTCGCGTCGCCGTCGGCCGCGCGGGTTCAAGGTCAGCGACTCGGCCGCCGCCGTCAACGCTGCGTCCGCAGACACCACCATCGGCCGCATCAGCCGCGCGGTGATCATCAGCTCTTCGAGTTGTTGCGGCGTCTGGGGCGCGGCGAGAGCGCCGGAGAGCCGCTCGAGCGATGCCGCGATCTCGTCGCCGAGCCCGTCGACCGCGCGACTCGCGGGCAGCAACGCGACGGGTGGCACGAGAGCCAGGTTCACGAGGAACCCGATCACCGCGCCGATGATCGTCTCGAGCACCCGATCGACGGCGTAGCTCGGCGTCGCCGCCCCGAGCCCGAGCACGAGCAGCGCGCTGATCGCGACCTGGTTCGACGTGCCGGTCGTCATCTTGAGCAGCCAGGCGATCAGCAGAGCCGCCGCGATCGCGACGAGGATCACCCACGTCGTCTGCCCGAAAGCGAGCGCGAGCGCGGATGCCACCACGACTCCGGCGACGACCCCCACCGACCGCTCGATCGCCTTCGCGACCGACTGGTTGAGGCTCGGTTGCACCACGAGCAGCGCCGCGATCGCGGCGAACACCGGGAGGTGCGCCGGAAACAGCGCCCCCGCGACGAGCCACGCGAGAATCGTCGAGATCGCCGACTTCGCGACCTGAAGCCACGGCTGCCGCCGCGAAGCCCGAAACGCCGCGAGAAGTTTCACGTGCCTAAGCTACGCCCCGACTCTCTGTGGTCGAGTAGCGCCCGGAGGGCGCGTGTCGAGACCTGCCGCGTGGGTCTCGACACGCCGCTGCGCGGCTACTCGACCACCGAGGTCAGGCGAACGCCTCGATCGGCGGGCACGCGCACATCAGGTTGCGGTCGCCGTACGCCTGGTCGATGCGCCGCACCGGAGGCCAGTACTTCGAGGGGATCTGCCCCGGCGCCGGATAGACGGCGAGTTCTCTCGGGTAGGGGTGCGTCCACTCCCCCGCGATCACCGACTCAGCGGTGTGCGGGGCGTTGACCAGTGGGTTGTCGGCCGCGTCCCACTCGCCGCGACCCACGGCATCCGCTTCGGCCTTGATGGCGATCATCGCGTCGATGAAGCGGTCGATCTCGCCGAGGTCTTCGCTCTCCGTCGGTTCGACCATGAGGGTGCCGGCGACCGGGAACGACATGGTCGGGGCGTGGAAGCCGTAGTCGATGAGCCGTTTGGCGACGTCGTCGACGGTGACCCCGGTCGCGTCGCGCAGGGGGCGCAGGTCGAGGATGCACTCGTGCGCGACGAGCCCGTTCTCGCCCGCATAGAGCACGGGGAAGTGCTCCCGCAGCCGGGCGGCGACGTAGTTGGCGGCGAGCACGGCGGCTCCCGTGGCCCGGGTGAGCCCGTCGGGTCCCATCATGCGCACGTACGCCCACGAGATCGGCAGGATGCTGGGGCTGCCGTACGGCGCAGCGCTCACCGGGTTCTCCTCCCCGCGCGGCAGGTAGGGCGCGAGGTGCGCCTTCGCCGCGACGGGGCCGACACCCGGGCCGCCCCCGCCGTGCGGGATGCAGAACGTCTTGTGCAGGTTGAGGTGCGAGACGTCTCCGCCGATGTCGCCGAAGCGCGCGTACCCGAGCAGCGCGTTGAGGTTGGCGCCGTCGATGTACACCTGCCCGCCCGCGTCGTGGACGGCCTTGGTCATCTCAAGGATCTTGTGCTCGTACACACCGTGCGTCGAGGGGTAGGTGACCATCAGCGCCGCGAGCTCTGCGGCGTGGAGCTCGATCTTCGCCCGGAGGTCGTCGAGGTCGACGTTGCCGTCGGTGTCGCAGGCGACGACGACGACCTTCATGCCGGCGAGCACGGCGGATGCCGCGTTGGTGCCGTGGGCCGACGACGGGATGAGACACACCGTGCGGCTGTCGTCGCCGTTCGCGCGGTGGTAACCGCGGATCGCGAGCAGCCCCGCGAGTTCGCCCTGCGACCCGGCGTTCGGCTGCAGCGAGACGGCGTCGTATCCGGTGAGCTCGGCGAGCCAGCCCTCGAGTTGCGCGATGAGGTCGCGGTAGCCCTCGGTGTCGGCCTCCGGGGCGAAGGGATGGATGTCGGCGAACTCCGGCCAGGTGACGGCGGCCATCTCGGTCGCGGCGTTGAGCTTCATCGTGCACGAGCCGAGCGGAATCATGCCTCGGTCGAGCGCGTAGTCCTTGTCGGCGAGGTGCTTGAGGTAGCGCATCATCGTCGTCTCCGACCGGTGGGCCGAGAACACCGGATGCTCGAGGTATCGCGAGGTGCGCACGAGCGACTCGGGCACTCCGACCGCCGCGGGCTTGAACCCGAGCTGCGTGTCGACGCCGAACGCGCCGAGCACCGTCTCGACGTCGTGCGCCGTCGTCGTCTCGTCGAGCGACACGGCGACGTGGGTGTCGTCGACGAGGCGCAGCAGGTAACCGCGCTCCGCCGCCTCGGCGACGACGGCAGCGGCATCCGGGGTATTCACCAGCAGCGTGTCGAAGTAGTCGGCGTGCACGACCGCGTCGCCGAGGGCATCCGCCATCAGCCGGGTCAGCCGGTTCACCTGGTGCGCGATCGACTTGAGGCCCGACGCCCCGTGGTAGACCGCGTACATCGACGCCATGACGGCGAGCAGCACTTGAGCTGTGCAGATGTTGCTCGTCGCCTTCTCGCGGCGGATGTGCTGCTCCCGCGTCTGCAGCGAGAGGCGGTAGGCGGGGTGGCGGTCGGCATCCACCGAGACGCCGACGAGACGACCCGGCATCTGCCGCTCGAGTCCGGCCTTCACGGCGAGGTAGCCGGCGTGCGGGCCGCCGAAGCCCATCGGCACGCCGAAGCGCTGGCTGGTGCCGACCGCGACATCGGCGCCGAGCTCGCCCGGGGATGCGAGCAGGGTGAGGGCGAGCAGGTCGGCCGCGGCGACGACGAGACCGCCGGCCGCGTGCACCGACTCGATGACGGCGCGCGGATCCCACACGCGACCCGACGCTCCGGGGTACTGGATGAACGCGCCGAACGCCTCCATCGGTGGTCGAGTAGTCGCCGAAGGCGACGTGTCGAGACCGGCGAAGTCGACGATTTCGAGGGTGATACCGAGGGGCTCGGCGCGGTGCGCGAGCAGGCGTAGCGTTTGCGGCAGGGCGTCGCTATCGACCAGGAAGACGTTGGATGCCGACCCTGACGCCCGGCGGGCGAGCAGCATCCCCTCGACCACCGCGGTGGCCTCGTCGAGCATCGACGCGTTGGCCGTGGCGAGCCCGGTGAGGTCGGCGATCATCGTCTGGAAGTTGATCAGCGCCTCGAGCCGGCCCTGCGAGATCTCGGGCTGGTAGGGCGTGTACGCGGTGTACCACGAGGGGTTCTCGAGCACATTCCGCTGGATGACCGCGGGCGTGATGGTGCCGTGATAGCCGAGCCCGATCATGCTGCGGCGCACGCGGTTGCGTCCGGCGAGCACGCGGAGGTCGGCGAGTGCCTCGCGCTCCGACCGCGCTTCGGGGAGGGAGAGCGCGGCGGTGGCCCGGATGCCGGACGGCACCGCGGCATCCATCAGCTCGTCGACACCGGCGTACCCGATCGCCTGCAGCATGATCTGCTGCGACGCGGAATCCGTACCGATGTGTCGGTCGGCGAAGAGCGTCATCCCTGCGTCAGCTCCTCGTACTCGGCCGCCGACAGCAGCGCGGGCAGCTCGGTGAACTTCACCTTGATCAGCCACGCCGCGCCCATCGGGTCGGCGTTGACCATCGACGGGTCGTCGACGACCGCGTCGTTGCGTTCCACGACCTCGCCGTCGACGGGGGCGAACAGCTCGCCGACCGACTTGGTCGACTCGATCTCGCCGACGACCTTGCCCGCGGCGACCGACGCGCCGACGGCGGGCAGGTCGACGTAGACGACATCGCCGAGCTTGTCGGCCGCGTAGGTGGTGATGCCGACCGTCGCGACATCGCCGTCGACGGTGAGCCACTCGTGGTCTTTGGTGAAGTAGGTGCCCGGCGTGGAGTGCACTTCGGTCATGAGAGGGCCTTTCGTGAATAGAAGGGAAGCGGAACGACACGGGCGGGGATCGCCGTGCCGCGAACATCCAGGGCGAGGTCGGTGCCGATTTCGGCCGCGTCGGGATCGACGTACGCCATCGCGATCGGGATGCCGAGGGTCGGTGAGAGCGCACCGCTCGTGACCTCGCCGACCGGCACGCCGTCGCGCAGCACGGGGTAGCCCGCCCGGCCGGCGCGCTTGCCCTCGGCGGTCAGGCCGACGAGCACCCGCGCGCCCTCCGGCGGCCCGGATTCGACGGCAGCGCGACCGACGAAGTCGCCGGGCTTGCCGAGGGCGACGACGCGGCCGATGCCGGCCTGCACCGGCTGGGTCTCGGTCGAGAGTTCGTGACCGTAGAGCGGCATCCCGGCCTCGAGACGCAGGGTGTCGCGGGCGGCGAGTCCGCACGCCACCGCGCCGGCCGCCACGAGGTCGTTCCACAGCGCGGGCGCTGCGGCGGCATCCAGGTAGAGCTCGAAACCGTCTTCGCCGGTGTAGCCCGTGCGGGCGACGAGCACCCTCACGTCTCCGTACCGGCCTTCGACGATGCCGTAATACGGGATGCCGTCCAACGTGCGCGGATCAGGAAGAATGATCGTTTCGAGTCGACTCAGCACCTCCAGCGACCGCGGGCCCTGAACCGCGCACAGTGCTGAACGGTCGGTCTCGTCGGTGACCGCGACATCGAAGTCGGCGCGACGTTCGGCGAGGGCCGCCGCAACGATGTCGTGGTTGGCGGCGTTCGCGACCACCCAGAAGCGCTCGTCGTCGAGACGGTAGACGACGAGGTCGTCGAGGATGCCGCCATCCTCCGCCAGCAGCAGCGAGTACTTCGCGCGGCCGGGCGTGATCGCCGACGCCTGCCCGGCGAGGGCGTAGTCGAGGAATGCCGCCGCGTGCGTGCCGCCGACCAGGAACTCCGCCATGTGGCTCAGGTCGAACAGCCCCGCCGCGGTGCGCACCGTCTCGTGCTCGGCGAGGTCGGAGCCGTAGCGCACCGGCATCTTCCAGCCGGCGAAGTCGGTGAATGCCGCACCCGCCGCGACGTGCACGTCGTCGAGCGGTGAGAGGCGGGATTGAGAGTCGGACACGGAGTTCTCCATCGATTTCAGTGGTGAGAACTCCCCCTCTGTCATTTGTGCCTGAGAGTTTCACCCGCGAACGGGTTTTCACCTACGGCGGCTTCCACGCTGTGCGGGAGGTCTCGGCACGCGCCCGGCCTTGCCGGACGCTACTCGACCCGCCCCCGCGCTCCGCGTGGGGGCGCTTTCCAGAGTGGCCTTGTGCGATGCGGTACGTGTACCTGAGAGATTGGCGGGGAGGCTTGCTCCTTCGGTGTCTGCACCCGCGGGGCAGACTCTCCCGCATCGCGTGCGGCCCGATGTTCGATTGTGCGGTCAGCCTATCCCCGCCAACCACCGCAGGGGTACCCTGACCCGCAACGAGCCGCAGGGAGGCAAGTGTCGAATCTGATGCACGCGGTCGGGGTGCGGGTGCGGTCGAACCCGGTCGTGCTGGTCGCCCTCGTCGTGCTGTTCCTCGCCTTCGAGGAGGTCGACCGGGTCGCCGGTCAATTCCCGGGCACCCAGAGCAACACCCTGTCGATCCTCGGGATGACCGGTCCGCTCGCGCTGACCCGCATCGGCGGGTGGGAGGGCTGGGCCGCCACCACCGGAGCCGACCCCGTCATCCCGGCGAGCCCGTGGGCGGCGATCCTGCTGTACCTGCTGCTCGACCTCGCGTTCATCGGCCTCTACAGTCACCTGATCGCGCGGGGCATCGCCCGATGGATGCCGCCGGTCACGGCGACGACGGAGCTCACCGACGACGAGGTGGTGCGGCGCCGGGCGAGATGGCGGGCGCTCGTCGCCTGGCTGATCCTGTTGACCGCCGACGTCGGGGAGGATGCGCTGCTCGGCGTCGCGGCGGGAGTGCTCGCAGCTCATGACCCCTTCCCGCTCGCCCTGCAGTGGGCGATCGCGGGGGCGGCGACCGTCAAGTTCGCCGCCACCGGGTTGCTCGCGCTGTCGTTCCTGTTGCTTTCGCAGTTTCGCGGTGACGTGCGGGCGATGCTGCGGCGAGGCTGGGACGCCGTATACGCGCAGCGGCTCTCCCTGGTCGTGGTCGTGGTGCTCACGGCGTTGTCATTGCTCCCCCCGTGGCACGAGCTGCTCGAGCAGTTGCCCGACGTCGAGCGCGCCTGGGCCGACACCGCGCAGGGCTACGGGCACTTCGCTTCCGCGATGGTCGCGATTCTCGCGCTCGCGGGAGCCTCGTTCCTGCTCGGCCGAAAGCGGGCGCAGCTCTACTGGGAGACCCACGTGCGCGGTCGCGGCGGGGCGGGCGAACCGCGCGTCTACGGCGCGACGACCCCCGAGACGGCGCGTGGCGCGTGGCCGGGTCGGCGCTACGTGCTCTGGATGCTGCCGTTCCTGATCGTGCTCGTCACGGCGCTGATCTACGCCGCAGGTCCCTTGCGCGATCACATCGACGCGGCGCCGCTCACGGTGTTCCTGGTCGTGACGGGCGGCATCGTGTTGGTGTCGGGCGCGCTCGAGCTGTGGCTGATGATGCGGCCACGCAAGCTCGGAAAGCCGATTCCGTCGGGTCGGCCAGAGGATCGCGCCTTCGTGCTGCGAGTCGCGGCGGCCGGCGACATCCTCGCGGTGCTCGTGGTCGTGGTCGGCGCGCTCGGCGTCGCCCGCTCGTTCGGGTCGCTCGTCATCGTCGGTGCGGCCGGCGGCGCGGTGGATGCCGGAACCTTCTGGCGCGCGCTCGCGTTCACCCTGCTCGCGATCGGGGTCGCGGCGGTGCTGTCGCTGCTGCCGGATCGCCTGCGCATCGAGTCGGCCGACGACCCGCCCCCGCCGAGCGGCGGGTGGC
>NZ_JBASCU010000001.1:0-3628 GCF_049651805.1 Pseudolysinimonas sp. | reverse complement strand
CAGGTCTTCGCGGGCCTGGTCGAGGAGGGAGGGGATGCCGCTGACGCGGTTCTCGATGCGCTGCACGAGTCCGAGCCCGGCGTCCAGGAACGACTCCTTCGGCATCGTGAACCCGGAGCGGGGCACCTCGGGTAGGGAGACGGTCACATCGAGGGCGGCGAGCCCGGAGCGGGCCTCGACGTGGATGTCGAAGCCGGAGATGCGGCCGATGATCCCGAAGTCCTTGTGCCCGTACCGCGGCAGCCACTTCAGCCCGGAGCCGCCCATCCACGCGGCGAGGGCGTGGGCGGCTTCGCCGCGGGAGTCGTAGTCGCGCGCGCCGAGCGTGATGCGGAACCTGTCGCCGCTCGTGTCGGTCATCCGTGGGGCAGCGGTTTCCAACCCGCGAATGTCCGCGGCGGCGCGCTCGGCGGCTGACCGGGCGCGGTTTCCGGTGTGGACGAGCATGTCCTCGTTGCGTTCATGAGCGCGCTGGAGGCGGCGCAGCCGGTTCACTTCGTTGAGGATGACGGAGTGCTCCAGCAGGAGCGGGTTGCCGGAGGCGATGGCTTTGGCTTCGGCTGCTGACAGCGCGGAGGTGTCGATCTCCTCGATCTCGCGGGCGTTGATCTTGCCGCGCAGGATCTGGGCGAATGACGCGGCCTTCCGTTCGACGGTCTGCCACATGTAGGAGTCGAAGGAACGCTCGGTGACGTAGCGGACGATCGCCACTTCCTCGTTCTGGTTGCCCTGCCGCATGATGCGCCCGTCGCGCTGCGCGATGTCGGAGGGCCGCCACGGGCAGTCCAGGTGGTGCAGCGCGATGGCGCGCGCCTGGACGTTCGTGCCGACGCCCATCTTCTCCGTCGATCCGAGGAGCACGGCGACGTGGCCGGCGCGGGCTGCGGCGAACAGGCGAGCCTTCTCCACGTCGGTCTTCGCCTCGTGCATGTACCTGATCTGCTCGGCTGGGATACCGCGTTGCACGAGCTGCTGCCGCAGCTCGTCGTAGGCGTTCCACCTGTCCTGGTTCGGGATGCCGATGTCGGAGAACACGAGCTGGAGCGACCCGCGCATCGTGGAGGGCTGCCCGGTCACCGTGTCGAGGTACTCGTTGTCGCGGGTGCGCTCCCAGATGCGGTGGATCGCGTCGGCGGCGACGTCGACCTTGCTCGGGCCGGAGGGGTCGTGGGGGATGACCATGCGGATGTCGAGCGCGGCCTTGCGCCCGTCGGTGGCGATCAGGAGCATGTTGTCTTCGTCCGGCCGCACCTGGCGGGTGGCGACCTTCTCGGCGCGCTCGGCAAGGGAAGCGACGTACTGCTCCAGCTCGACGGTCGGCTGCACCGGCACGGTGGAGGGCGCGCGGCTGCCGTCGTCGCGCTGCACGAGCGCGGGCACGGGCAGGTCGAGGTCGTCGGCGGTCTTCACGTCGGCGAACACCGACCACATCCGAAGCAGCTCCTGCCCGTTCTGGAACCGGGCGAAGCGGGTCTTCATGCGGAACGTGCTGCCCGTCGGCGAGATCTCCATCTGTGTGACCAGCTCGCCGAACGTCGCCGCCCACGCATCGAACGCGCCGACCCCCGCCGACTCCAGCACGTCGGGCCGCAGGTATCGCTGCATGACGTAGGTTTCGGTGATCGAGTTCGAGATGGGCGTCGCGGTCGCCGCGGTCACGACCCGCTCGCGTCCTGCCGAGCGAAGGTATTCGAGCTTCATGTGCAGGTCGCTCGCACGATCCGAACCCTCGATGGCGGCGTCGCGGATGTTCGACTCCGTGGCGAGGTTCTTGTACATGTGCATCTCGTCGACGATGACGTAGTCGATGCCGGTGTCCTCGAAGCAGACACCGCGGTCGCGGTCGGTATCGGTGCGCTCCTTGAGCTTGTTCTCCATCGCCAGGAGCTTGCGCTGGATGCGCTTGACGCTCAGCCGCTGCTCGCCGGTCGCCTCGTCCAGCACTCGCCGCACGTTCTCCACCTGCCCGCGGATGTACTGCTCTTGGGTCGATGCGCGCAGCGGGACTTTGGCGAATGCGCCCTGCGTGACGATGATCGCATCCCACTCGTTCGCGGCAGCGCGGGCGACGGCTCGACCTGCTCGTCGGCCCCGCGGGGGCGGGCAAGACCACCGCGCTGTGCGCGTTGCGCCGCGCGTGGGAGGCTGAGCACGGGCACGGCTCGGTCGTCGGCCTGGCACCGTCCGCGGTCGCGGCCGAGGTGCTGGCCGGTGACCTGGGCATCCCGACGGAGAACACCGCGAAGTGGTGGCAGACCTACCGCGACCACGGCATGGGATTCGCCGCCGGGCAGCTCGTGATCGTGGACGAGGCATCGCTCGCCGGGACGCTCGCCCTCGACCGGCTCGTGCGCATCGCAGCCGACGCCGGGGCGAAGGTGCTGCTCGTGGGCGACCCCGCCGAGCTCCAGTCCGTCGATGCCGGGGGAGCGTTCGGGATGCTCGTCGCCGACCGTGAGGACGTGCCCGAGCTGACCGACGTGCGCCGCATCGCCGCGGCCTGGGAGAAGGACGCCACGCTCGACCTGCGCAACGGTCGTGTCGAGGCCATCGACACCTACCAAGCGCACGGCCGCATCCGCGCGGGCGAATCCGAGCGCATGGCCGACGCCGCCTACGCCGCATGGCAGCGCGACCGGGCAGCCGGGCTGGCGAGCGTCCTCATCGCCGAGTCGAGCACGGTGGTCACCACGCTGAACCAGCGCGCCCGCGCCGACCTCATACTCGCCGAGGTGGTCGACGCCCGCGCCGAGGTACGGCTGCACGACGGCACCGAGGCATCCATCGGGGACGCGATCATCACCCGCCGCAACGACCGCGCGCTGCGCGCCGGGCGCGGATGGGTGCGCAACGGCAGCCGGTGGACGATCACCGCCATCGGCGCCGACGGGTCGCTGCGGGTGCGACCCGCCGGACGGCGCTGGGGCGCGAGCGTGCGCCTCCCGGTCGAGTACGTCGCCGAGCATGTCGAACTCGGCTACGCCGTCACCGCGTACCGGGCGCAAGGGGTCACGGTCGAGACCGGGCATACCCTTGTCGAGCCCGGCGCGACGCGAGAGAACTTCTACGTCGCCATGACCCGCGGCCGACTCGGCAACACCGCCTACGTCTCGATCAACCGCCCCGACGACGACCACATCCACCCGCCCACCCAGGACACCGCCGCGGTCGCGGCGCGCAAGGTGCTCGCCGGGGTGCTCCAGCACGTCGGCGCGGAACTCTCCGCCCGCCAGATGATCGCCGCCGAGCAGGACACCTGGGGCTCGGTCGCACAACTCGCCGCCGAGTACGAGACCATCGCCTCCGCCGCACAGCAACCGAGATGGGAAGCCCTCCTGCGAGCCACCCAGGTCCCCGAGGCAGAAGCCGACGCCGCCATCGGGTCGACCGCGTTCGGCGCGCTCGGTGCCGAGCTGCGTCGCGCCGAAGCGGACGGGTACGACGCGGATCGCCTGCTGCGCGCGCTCGTCACCTCACGCCCGCTCGACGACGCGGACGACTTGGCCGCAGTGCTCCACGAACGCGTGATCCGAGCCCTGACCCGAACGAACGGTGCCGGGCGCGTGCGCCAGCCCACCACGCCCATCGCCGGACTCATCACCCCAGCTCTCGGCACAATGGACGAGGA